>JABMDL010000093.1 GCA_015903945.1 Nitrospira sp.
CGCCCGCTGGTACAGCACCCAGAACACCCCGATCCCCAGCATCGCCAACCACCCGATCTTCACCGGCCTTGAGTCATACCACTGCGAAATGTCATACCCCTTGTCACTTGTGGCTGCCATGATGCGACCTCCTTGTTAGATTCACCCTCCGCATTGCCGTAAATTTCATGAATGGCCGGGGACCCTCCAGTTCCTCAGCCGTTTCGATTTCGAGAGCTCGTACCCGATCAACGCGAGAAGCAACAGGACGGTCAGCGGCCCAATCGCGTTGCGGGCCATCTTCCCATAATTGAATTGCTGGACTCGCAACAGATAGGACGACGGGCTCAATCCTTCCGGCGTGATAATGACCTTATAGAGCCCTTTGGCCAACTTGGCTTCCCCACGCACCACTCCATCCAGGTGGGTCGCCGGAGGCCAGTAGGCTACTGTCTCATCTTCTGCGGTCTCGTTGAGGCCTCTGACAACGCGGACTCCCACCGGCATGTTGCGTAACCCGGGATCAAGCAGATCCACGACAAGGAAGGTCTCGCCTTCACCGGGAATGTCGGTACAGTACTGGGCCTTCGCTTCATTCTGTGGCTGGTAGGCGTTGAAATGAACAAGATTCCCTCCCACCCGTTGAACACACGCATCCTCCTCGATCGAAACATTGCCATGGGCACCGGCTACACCGGGCAAAAGCATCGTCAGAACCGCGAGCACACCCACCACGCGATGGCTACGGACCGTCTGTCTGAGTCTGACCCTCCTGACACTCCACATATCTCTGTGCATCATCCCAGCGACGACACTGAATGCAACCACTGCAAGGAACATAGTCGTCATAGATCGTCACCCCCTTTCACTCCTACTAAGGAATCGTACTCTCGACCCATGAAGGCTACATTAGATGCTCGTGAAGAATTCTTCATGAACTTTTCCCGTTCACAACAGCGCATAGTCAGACAGGATCGACTCAGCAGCTTTCCGTCCCGATAAGAGCGCCCCATCCAGCGTCCCGCTTTCCCGGTAATCGCCACACAGGTACAGTTGCTCCGTCACGCGCGGTGAAGCGGTGCAGTTATCAGGTGAAAGCACGTCTATGGGAGGCAGTGCGCGGTGAATACGATCAGTCCGCAAATGACGCCATCCGTCGACTTGCGAGCCGAACCAGGATCGAAGGTACAGCCGTACCGCTTGTGAAACATCCTCGTGCGTATCATCCTGTCCAGTAGCCGTCACTGAGATCAAGGCCCGCCCAGGCGGCGCGTACGAAGGCGCCGCTTCACTCAGGACACAGACGGTCCGGACAACCCCATCGCCTTCCCCATTCAACATCAACCAGGGGCCGCGTGGAGCAACCGGGGCATCGAAATAGAGCGTCATCGAGCCACGAGCTGAGGCTCTTGGTACGTACCCCCCTCGCAAGCGGGACGCAGTCACGTCATCTGTCGCGATCACCAGCACGTGGGTCGAGAGACGTTCCCCGGACTCCAGCAGCACACTCGATCCTTGAATCTCTTGTACCGCGTGGTTCAAACGGATTGTTCCTGGCGGCAAGGAAGATGCCAGTTGTTGCGCAATGGCACCCATGCCGTCCCGCGGTACAGCGGTTGCTCCTCGGCAGAAAGCCGCCCAGACCAGCTCAAAAATCCAGCACGGCGTGCTCAATTCTGCCTCCAAGAATACGCCGCTGAGAAACGGTCTGAGGAAATGACTCACCATGGCGTTCGAAAAGTCATAGGCCTGCAACACATCGCGAGTCGGCCGTCTCGAGTCTTTCATTACAGCACAGAGCCGGTGCTGCAAGGCGTCCCGTCGCATACGCAACATCCGGAACTTGTCGGCGAGCGAGCCGACTGGGCCGAGCAACATCTGTGGAAGATCTTGCGGCCGGCGAAAGGGATCGCTCATCACATGAACGCGGCCGGCATAACGGACAAGCGCACCCGGGCGAAAAGGCATGAGATTCAGCTCGGCATAGTTCAGCGTCTTGCGTGCCTCCGGATACCCGCTGAGAAAGACCTGAAACCCACGATCAAGTTGAAATCCCTCGACGCGATCCGTGCGGACACGCCCCCCGATACCATCGGACGCTTCAAGAACCGTGCACGCAAGACCGGCGTTTGCCAGACGACGTGCACAGGCCAATCCGGCAAGACCGGCACCGATAATGAGCACCTGAGGAGAGGTGTGTTTCATGTCACGATCCCACTGCTTCTTCCAATGTCGGTGCACAGAATTCGATGTGGGCCATAACACACAACTTACCCAATCATATGTGGACACTGTCGGGCCGCCACCCCGACTTGGCGTAGAGGAGATGGACGACACTGAGAGACCGTTCCCGGAACCCGCCTTCACAATAACAGAGATAAAAGTCCCAGAGACGCAGGAATTCCGACTGATACCCTAGCGCTTTGATATCCGGAAGCTTCGCGGCCACGTTCCTCCTCCAAGCCTGCAGCGTGGTCGCGTAGTGCATTCCGATATCTTCGAGATGAATCAGCCCCAGATCGCCGGCTTTCGCCGATTCCTGCATCAGAGCGCTCACGGAGGGGATGCAGCTGCCTGGGAAGATGAAGCGTTGAATAAAGTCCACGGATCGCTTCGCCTGCTCGTAGAATCGTTCGTCGATCGTGATGCCCTGAATGAGGGCCAGCCCGGAAGACTTCAACATCCGACTGCAGACATCGAAAAACGCTTTGTAAAACTGATACCCGACGGCCTCGATCATTTCGATTGAGACGAGCTTGTCGAATTGCAGGCCCAGCTTCGGCAAATCCCGATAATCCGTGAGCAACACCGTGACGTGATCACTCAAGCCGGCGTCCTGAACTCGCTGCAAGGCCATGTCATACTGCTGCCGCGAGATTGTTGTGGTCGTCACACGGCATCCGTAGTGGTACGCCGCATGGACGGCGAATCCACCCCACCCGGTACCGATTTCGAGCAGATGGTCGTTCACCGACAGCTTCAGCTTGCGGCAGATGCGATCGTTCTTCGCGCGTGAGGCCTCTGCGAGGGTGGACTCCGGCCGCTCAAAGTAGGCGCAGGAATACATCATCGTCTCGTCAAGCATGAGCCGGAAGAACTCATTGCCTAGATCGTAATGGGCGGCAATGTTCTTCGCACTGCCGGCTTTCGTATTACGATTGAGCCAGTGGAGCGTCTTGAGCACCGGCTTGGACGCCAGTGCGAGGCCGCCTTCGATGTTGTTCAGAAGCGATCGATTCAACACAAAGATACGCACCAACGTCGTGAGGTCATCACAGTTCCAGCGCCCCCGACGGTACGCATCGCCAACTCCGACGGTGCCACCCAACGCAACGTCGATATAGGTGTGGGGATCATGAATGGTGACGGTCGCCTGGAGTGGGCACTGTGAAGTCAGCTGACCAAAAAAATACCGTTCCTTGCCCTCCAGGAGCGTGATGGCGCCATGCTGCAACTTGTTGAGCTTGAAAAAGATGAGCCGGCGGGCAAGCCGAGAGAGCCGGCTTACGCCCGATGAGAGCCCCTCATGGCTGCTGAGCCGATCGTTGTGCGCAAGGCCGGATGTAATCGTCTCGTTGCTCATGATGGTGTCTGACTCGTCGCCGCAGGCGACGGCTCCCTCCGTTTCCTGGGGTGGGCATAGAGAGGAACGCGCTTGGCCCAGAGTCTCAAGGCCTGCCAATGGATGGCACCGATGACCTTGGCCGTCATCAGGGGGTACCGCACAAGCACGTGCGCCAGGGATGTACTCGATAGCTCACGACGCTCCAGCCTCATCGTCGCGTCGAAGAAAGGCCGCCCGTCGCGAAGATTTTCCATATGGATGGCGAGTTGCGTTGCCGGCTCGGTGAAGCGCCAGTCGTAGACCACGTCCATGTCGATAAAGGGCGATATGTGGAACACCTTGTCGAGCCGGTAGTGCTTCTTTCTGCCGCCGGCACGATTGTCTTTGGGGCCCAGGACGTAACAGTGACGTTCCCCCCACGGGGTGTTTGTGATTTCCGCGACGATAGCATCGACCCCACGATCGAATCGGTCATAGCAAAAATAGAAGCTGACGGGATTGAAGACGTACCCGAAGTAGCGGAAGTGAGTCAGAAGGCGGATCGGTCCAGCCGGTCGACTGCCTGTTCTCTCCTCCACGAGCTGGCGGATCGATTCATCCAAGGGAAGGCATGGATCGCCGACATGGTCCACACGCTGAAACGAAGCGAGGTTGGTGCGGTCAACCGACCAGAACCAGCGATCCTCAAAGACGGTCGGCAGTTCGTCCAGATCCACATACATCATGAACAACCGGTAGGTGAACGCGTGCAGAACCGGGCTGAACCGCCGGTGCCGAACGTGTCCCGTATAAATCGCGCTCTTCATGACGAGAGATCCTTCCCGAATGGCTGACAGACGGCCAGAGCACTGTTCACTCCATCCTCGTGAAACCCAAAACCCCAGTAGGCACCGCAATAGGACGTCCGATTGACGCCGTTGATCTCGCCATGGCGCTTCTGTGCGGCAACTGCTTCCGGTGAGTACACAGGATGATGATACGTGATGCGCCGCAGGATCGTGGCGGGATTGATGGCGTGCGTGTGATTGAGCGTCACGCAAAACTCGCAGGGCGCGGTCAGGTTCTGCAGCTTGTTCATGTGGTAGGTCAGCACCGCGCGATCAGGCTGGGCCTCAAGCAGATGGTAATTCCATGCCGCCCGGGCGAGTCTCCGTTTGGGTAACATCGACGTGTCGGTGTGCAACACTGCGTCGTTCTCCTGATAGTGAATGCTCCCCAGCACTTCTTTTTCCGTCGGCGTGGGATCGGCAAGCATGGAGAGCGCCTGATCGCTGTGCGTGGCGATGATCACATGGTCAAAACGCAACACCCGACCGTCTCGCCCGTCTATCTTGCTGCGGATCTCTATGTAATCCGGGAAACGACCCACCGATTCGACAGGGGAGTTGAGGTGAATCCGATTACGGAACGGCGCGACGAGTTTTTCGGTATACCGTTGCGACCCGCCTTTGATAACCCGCCACGTCGGCCGCTCATCCACCGAAAGCATGCCATGGTTTTTGAAAAACTGGACGAGGTACCGGGCCGGAAACTTCCACATACTCTCGTGACCAGCCGACCAAATGGCGGCTCCCATGGGGATAATGTAGTGGTCGATGAACTGCCTTGAATATCGATGAGTCTCCAGATAGGAGCCGAGTGAAGGGCCTGGCTCGGGCCGTGTCAGCAGTTCCAGCGACTCACGGTTGAAACGCAGGATGTCCCGTATCATCCGGTAAAACGAGGGGCGAAGCAGGTTCCGCCGCTGGGCGAACAGCCTGTTCAGCGACGTCCCATTGTACTCAAGGCCGGTTCGCTCGCACTTCACACCGAAACTCATGTCGCTTGGTTCCGATTCCACGCCGAGTTTCCGGAGCAAGGCAATGAAGTTCGGGTAGGTCCAATCGTTAAACACAATGAACCCCGTGTCTATG
>JABMDL010000018.1 GCA_015903945.1 Nitrospira sp.
TGGCTCGCTATTGAGCAGGCTCGCCCCGCCGCCTGGCCCCGTGATCGCATGGAAGTCGATATTGTGGGATTCCTTGCTGTTCTTGTCGTTCTTCATGCGAATTTCAACCGTATCGCCCACCATGACGCGGATCATGGGCCCTGGCACGTGCTTATTAAAACCCCAGAACTCATAGTTGTTATCGTCGCTCAGCGGACCGAGCCACTCGTCCGATGTCAAGTTGACGAGGACCGTGGCGGGCTGGGTTCGCGTGATGGGAGGGGGAACATTGGGCGCAAACGCTAGTTGGGCTTTAATGGTCTCAGCCGACACGACGCCTGCATGGATGCCGAGATAGGGAGTCATGATAAATGCGCCGACTAATCCAGCCGTGCGCACACAACGCGATAGACTAATAGACATTGTGCCTCCTTATATTTTGGACTGCCCCGATAGTGTTTTCTCTCATACGACGCGGGATGAACCGAATGGTTGCAGCCCCGGTCCAGGGCATTGTCGTTATTCGCCTGCTTACGGTTTGTAACACGAGTGGTCGTGCGGCTTGCCCCCGTTCGAGAACATGTTCTCAAACGCCATCACATGCCAGATCTGCTCCTCCGTCAGGGCGTTCTTGAACCCTTTCATTTTCGTCTTCGGGATCCCTTCTGATATCCGCCAGAACCAGTACGCGTCGGACCACCGGCAGATATTTTTCGGATCACGCATGTCCCGCGCACCTTTCTTGACCGGTTGCCCGTCCTTGCCATGGCAGCTGCCACAGTTGACGTTCGGATTCACGTCGCCCTTGTAAATCTGCTCGCCTTCTTCGATCGCCTTCGGATCCGTCCACCCGCCAGCCGGCATTTTTTTGTCTGCATACTCGGCTGGAACCGGGGGCAAGGGGGGATCATCGTCAGCGAACGCCATGCCTCCGGACAGAATCAGCGCACTCCCCATCACTACGAATGCCAGACCGAAATTCCTTCCCGTCATTCACGCCTCCTTATTGTTCTAAATAGTGAGTCTGGTCTGTGAACGGCGTCCCGCCTGATGGCGACACGTCAGTTGTGTTTTCTCTGAGTTATCATATCGAAAATACACTAAACCTTCCACCTCAATGGGAGCAGCTAGAGACCGTCCAGGCGCAAGCACAGGCCGGGAAAAGTTGTCTACTATGCCACTTTTCTTTCAAGCTAAGCAAGGCGATGTAACATAGCAAATTACAAGGTGTCAAGAGGCGGGACTGCTCCTCAAGCACTTCCGGTCGTGCTACCGACGCGTCTCCACATCGCAAACCTGCCTCGGATCCCTGACCCAGAGCTAATGGCTCCCGGTTTTGAGTGTCCGAAGTGCTCGCGGCATCCCCGAAAGGGCCTGGCTCGATAGTGCCGTTAGCGCACCCGATACATTGACAACCTCGGCTACGTCCGTGCAAGATGACGCGCGCGGGAATTCGTCGAATCAGCTGTGCACCACCCTCTGATAGCCGATTGGTGGATCGTCGTGATGATTCGTCGGTTTCACACACAGGAGAAGGAAGCACGAGGGGTACATCAGATGCCGAACGGTACACCGATCCTGTTTCGAGTCGGTTGGTTTTCAATGATGATTGTCGCGGGTCTTGTCTTGGCCGGTTGCGACAGCACGGTGCGGCAAGTCGGCAAGTCGACGGAGTCGTCGCCTGTGGTCCGAACGGAAAGCCGGGAGAAGCACACTGACCGTACCCATGGCTTTACCGTCAAATATTATCCAACCGAATATGTGCTTCTCATGGATGACCCACATCAGGCAACCACGCAGCCGGCGGCAGTCCACCGCGTGCACCTTCAACGGAAAGACGTCGCGACAGGTCAGGTTGCAGACCATGAACCTCCGGAATTGACGATCAGCGTGTTCGAGCGATCGCCGAGCCCCTCGCTGCGCGAGTGGCTCGACTCATCCGGGCTGCTGCCTCCCGGCAGCGAGATTTCTTCGGTTCGACTGACGGGCGTGAAGGAAGGGTTGAGAGTGACCCTCCGACAGCAACCTGCCCCTAACGAGTTCGTCTATCTTGCGACCGATCAGTATGTGTACGGTCTCGTGCCGTATGGCGCCCAGGGCGGGAAAATGCTGCGGTCGTTCCGTCTGCTCCCGGATTCCTCAAGGGCTCATATGCGCCATTGATTTGAGCGTGCAGAAGAAGGTTTTGGAACACGATCTGAACGCCGCGTGAAGAGAACGGATGAGCCTCGCGTATCTCCTATTGAGAATTCGCCAGCTGCCAGGTGAGCGCGAGGACATACCGTGAGATGTTCCGCAAAATTTCCGGATTGATCGTGTCGGCGGTGTCGGTGGGCTGATGCAGATGCGGGTGGACCCCACCGCTTGCGATGCTGACAGTTGGAATGCCTGCCTCTTTGAACGGTCCGTCGTCGCCGCCGGACAAGAATCCGTAGTAGTCGAGCTTGCTGACCAAACCCGTTGCCCACCCTGCTTCCTTTAACGTGGATTTCTTCAACTCTGCGACGCGGAGGATTAACACTCCGTCTCCCGCTCCGACATGGTCGATGTTGACCATGGCCTTCGTTGAGCCGAGGGGGAGCACGGGTCTCGAGGTATAGAGGCGTGCCCCAAGCACATCTCTCTCCTGTCCGCTGAATGATAGAAAGAGGATCGACCGTTGAGGATGCAAGCCGCTTTTTCCAAGAACCCGTGCAACCTCCAGCATGACGGCCGTTCCTGATGCATTGTCGTCAGCACCAGGAAACCAGAGGCCCGCTGTACGTCCGAAATGGTCTCGATGGGCGCCGATGATGATGGCATCCGGCCCTGTCCCAGGAATCATCCCCACCACATTCGTCAGCACGCCATCGGCTAACGTGGTTTTCCAATGGAGAGAGGCATAGTGATTGGTGAGGCGCGATTGCGCTGATGGGGCGTTATTCAGTTGTTCTTGGCATGCGCGAAGGCCGTCAGAATTGCCTTCCTCACCGTTCCCGGCGAAGAGGGTCTCAGCCAATTTCGTGCTGATCCATGCACCGGGCAGAGCTTGGTCAGGGGGAAGCTGCCCATACAATGCGCTGGGTCTTCCCGTGGCACCGCGGCGAATTTCATAGGGGCTGATAATCGGCCCTGTGGCAGTCAGATAGGCTAAGGCTCCTCGATCTCGCGCGAAGCGGACCTTGTCGGCGTGGCTAATAGGGCCTGGGTAGTGGTCCGGCTTGCCACGCAGGAAGAGCACGATGCGGCCCTTCACATCGACGCCGGCGTAATCGTCAATTCCCTGAGCGGGATCGACAATGCCGTAACCGACAAAGACGACCTGACCCTGAAGATCGGCAGAGGGTGAGTCAAAGACCGGGAGGTAGTCCTTACTCAGCTGCGCTGTGACCAACTGGTCCGCTGCGCCGGTGCGAACAACCGGGTCTGGTCCAATCAGTGGCGTGGAGACCATTGAGGCCATGATGCCAACTGGCTCTTCCTTCCCGGCCCCGGGAGATGGAACAGCGATCCCCTTGTTGTCAATGCGCGGCAGTTGTACCCCTGCCGAAGTCAGTTCCTGTGCAACCCATTGTGCGGATTGCAGGTCATTGGGGGATCCGGCTTGCCGTCCGTTGAACGCCGGGCTGCTTAACGTGCGCACGTCGGCGAGCATCTGCTCGCTCGACAGGCTCTTGAGTGCGTCAAGCCATGTAGGCTGGTCTTCCTCCGATTGCGCGTAACCTCGGCTCGCCAACGGAAGCAGCGCAAGGATGATTCCCAGGAAAATGATCACAACAACGGAGGGGGAGCAACTGCGCGTCGAGCCGTTCATACAGTGAACCTCTCACAATGGTTGAGGACTATACCATAGACTGTGTCGCTGCAGAGCGATCGATT
Organism: Nitrospira sp.; assembly: GCA_015903945.1. Taxonomy (GTDB): domain Bacteria; phylum Nitrospirota; class Nitrospiria; order Nitrospirales; family Nitrospiraceae; genus Nitrospira_D. The sequence goes on from JABMDL010000018.1 coordinate 3,838, forward strand.
GTTCGATAGGGCCTTGTTGAACGGAATTTTGAGCACCCCACTCGTCACTCCGCTTCCTCTCACACCCGCACAAAATAGAACCGCCTTGCATCTGATCAACTAGATGCAAGGCGGTTCATTCTTACGGAGACACTAAGACGAAGTCGAGGTTAATCCTTCTCGTCTTCCTCCTCGTCATCATCCTTCTTCTTCTTTTCGACCTTCGCCACCGGTTGACCCTGCGCCAAGCTGGCGTTCAGATCGTGCTCCGGAACTTTCTTATGCACCAGATTTTGGTGGCAATCGATGCACGTGGCGCCTTCCGTCTGCATTTTTGCATGTGCAGCCTTGGCTGACGCGCCTGGGGCCTTCACGTTCTTGTGGCAGGCCCTGCACGTGAGGCTATCCCACTCCTTCAGTTTCATTCTGGCTCTGAATGCGGCCTCCGGACGATGCTCATTGAATTTTTCCACCGTCGAGTAGTCGGTGGTAAATTCCTTAATGAGGAAGGGTACCCCATCGACCACGTGCGTATAGATGGCTTTGTGGAAATTCCAGAACCCTTGAGGCACGTGGCAATCCTTGCAGCCAGGATCCGCGCCGAGCGCGCCCCAATGCGAGGACTTCTTCAGCTCCTCATAGGGATAAATTTCTGAATGGCAGCTGATGCAGAATTCGGTTCTTGAAACCGCTGCTTCTCCACCAAACACCACCGCGATCAGCAGAATGCCGACCACCGCTCCGACAATAAACGTACCGGCCTTCCCTGACATTACTCCTCCTCAGCCTTGTCCGACTTTACCGGTGGCTTTGCATTTTTCTGGAATTCCTCGTGGAACTTCGGCATCGGAGGACCAGTGAATGTCCCCGCCAGCTTGAAATGCGCGTGCATTGCCTTGTCGTCTCTCACGTACTTATCAAAATCAAATGAATACTTCTTATCGACGGTTGGGGTAAAGGGCGTGTAGGGCTTCTTTGCACCCTTCCATGGCGACCCTTCATAGTTCAGGTGACAAGCGCTGCACTTTTCGACAAATTCAAAGTCCTGTCCGGCTTCAGCCAAGGACTCACGAGGAGTTTCCTTTTTAGACTTTTCAAACGCTTCACCGGCTTTTCGGTGGATCTTACGATAATCGCTCCCTGCTCCGTGGCAGGACTCGCAGCCGACACCAACGAGAAACTTGTCCGGGTCCTCAACCGTGTACCCGCCCTCTTTCCCCCAGCCGGTCACGTGGCAACCCACGCAATCTTTGTCTTTGGTGTAATCCTTCTTCGGGTCAAGCTTGGCCTTGACCATGGCCTCGTCTTTTTTCTTGCCTCTTGTGGGCTTGAGTGACTCCATCGCCTTGGCATGAAGGCTCTTGTCCCATGATTCCCCTTCGCCCTTGTGGCAGTTATAGCATTTCTTCCTGCCTTCAAAGGTTCCTTCAGCAGAAGCAGTTCCGACAAAGACGGCGAATAACGCCGTAGCGGCAAGTGCAATTGTCAGACGATGATTCACGGTAGCTCCTTTCTCCTATAAAAACGATTTGTTAGCACGCTGACAAATCATCTGAATTTTATTTTATCGTGACCATGCAAGATTTACAATAACGCCATTCTCATTTTTGACACCCAGGGCATCAATTTTTCGAGGGCTCTTTCGAAGGAATCTTATACACCAAATAGCCTCCCTCTTTATAGACCATCTGGAGGGGTTCGAAATCGAGAATGAGAGAGGTCGTCATGGGCAGCATTTGTGCGAGCAGGGTTTTCGTGCTTTTATCATCTGTGAGGAAGTAGGCGCGCATGATATTCCCCGAGAATCCATGTACCGTATGGGCGGTAAATTTGTTGTCCTCTTCCCAACGCTTCACCATCGCGTTGAGTCCATGCACATCGCCGCTCCCTTTCACAGGGAAGTCCTTATAGGAAACACCAATACGATCAGGACGAATCAGTCCAAGTTTATAGATGTCTGCGATGTGAACCACGATATACCCTTCGCGGCCTCCTGCCAATTCACGGAGCATTGCTACGCCCTCTGTTGGCTCTGACGACAACGCATCAGCAAATCGTTGGAACTTCCGCTGCTCTTCCTCGCTAGGCGGAGCCCCCCAGAAGTCGCTTTCATACTTCTTGATCGCCTCCGTTCGAGCCTTCCAGACTGGTGGCATAATGAGAGGCTCACTATGCTGGGACGTGAAGACCGGATCTAATCCGGTGAGAAGCTGGATCTGACGCGAGGTGTCCCACCAGGCCAGAATAGCCGCATCCTTGGGCATATGTTTGGAGATGGCCGGTGCCAAGATAGACAGCTCAGAGAGCTTACTATCAAGAAAGATCATTGGTTCGCCAACGTGATTTTCCCATCCGATCATCACGGGCTTAGAATTTCCTCGGCGCGCAATATAGGCAGCGGCTATCGCTTCTTCCATTCCCTCGACGTGGATCTCTTGCTTTGTGAGATTAAGATCCGGCCAAGCCCCTAATTCTAATTTGGGAAACTTTTCTACCCCGCCCTCTTCGACCAATTGATATTTATACGGTGATGGACCCGGATCGAACCATAAAAATGCAAACCAAATAAGCAATAAAAAACCTCCCGCCACCAGAATGACTCCTAGTGACGGGAGGATTTTACTGCTTGGCCGCGTCAGCGCTGATTCCATCGTCTGTGCGGCACTCACTGTTACTTCTGGTTCTTCTTACGTCTGCTCCATCCGGCGAGGGCGAGCGTTCCGGTCAGCAGCATGCCGCCGCCCAGACTGCCCAGCGTCAGCTTGCCGTCGGTGCTGTCGAAGTCCAGGAGCCGGCTCGTCTTGCTCTTTTCTTCGAGCTTGGCCACCCGCTCCATCAGGAGCATCTTGTCCTTGAGCTTGGTGTCCTCGTCCATGATTTCGACATAGGCCCGGTTCATCGCGGCCCAGCCGACCGTATAGGTGAACCCCGGATATTGGTGCGCCAGAGCCACGTGCAATTGCACCAGATGGTCTTCCGCCATCTCGAAGAGCTTGAGCTCGATGGCGGTCGGGCTGTTGTTCTTGGACCAGTAGATCTGCCAGAACTGGTCGAACAGCGCCTTCGCCGGGGCCGGCGGGGCCGGCCGGTTGGTCCTCTGCCCGGTCAGGAGGCGCGCCTCGAACTGTTTATGCACGACGTTGTGCGCCTCATCGTATTTATCCAGGCCGTGGCTCGTGCCGTTATCGATAAACTCCAAGTAGGCGCGGGCGAAGGTCTCGGAATGGCACGTGGTGCAGGTCTTGACCCACGCCTCGTACCGTTGCATACCCCAGGCGTCAAATACAGCCTCGCGAATCCCTGGCACGAAGGGATAATTCGCCCAGCGAACCTTACGCACCGTGTTGTGGCTGAATTTCCCTTGGTACTCGAAATGACAGCTCTGGCAGGTCGGGAACTTCTGCCCGCCCTTCACCACCATGTCCTTGAGCTGTAAATTCCAATTCCATCTGCTCTTCGAGGCCTGATAGCCCAATCCATGTTGGGAGCCGTTGTAGGCCTCCCAGTTGATGTGATCGGCGCCGCTATGGCAGGTGCCGCAGGCTTCCGGTTTGCGCGAGTCGGCCACCGAGAATTCGTGCCGGGTATGGCAGTTATCGCACTTGTTCTGATTCGTATGGCACATGGAGCAGCCTTCAGCAATCTCACGCTGCGACATGCCCGCCCAGATATCGGTCTCGACGTTGGCGCGCCAATCCAGCACGTGCGACGGACGACCCCGTGGCCACTGGTTCTTCGGCCATAAGATGGTGTCGCGCTCGGACTCGCGCTCGGCGTATTCCATCAAATGGCAGTTGCCGCACATATCGGATGTCGGCATCTTGAGGTCAACCCGATGATCCGCCGCCTTCTTCGTGTTGATGTCCACGTGGCAGTCGATGCAGCTCACTTCCTTTAAGTTCTCTTTGGGCCCGAGTTTCCCCAGCGAGCGCAGGTTGCCTTCGATTTCTTCCAACTTGGCTTTCTTATAGAATGTGTCGTCCTTCGGGGTCAGCTTGCGAATCTGATCCAGATTGGAGTGAACGCTCCGCTTCCACTGTGCCACCCACCCCGGCGACTCATCGGTATGGCATTTCACGCACTGCTCACGTGTCGCAACTTCCTTGACCGATTGCGGGGGCTTGTAGAAGGTCGCAGGATCGAAGTACTTGGTCATGGCAATCGGCTCCCAATACTGGCCGTACTGCCCCTTCCCCGCCCCCTTTCCTGGATCCTTGTAGCGCGTGGTCAACGCCTCATGAAACTCCTTGGGCGTCGCGGACCGCTCAATCTTCAGCGCCTCAAAGGTCTCCTTCGGGACACTCGGATACTGCGCCTGCACAGGTGCGGCCAGCATTAGGCCGCAGACAACCATGGCATACTTCGCCACATGCTTTACGGTCACGGCAATACTCCTTCCGTTTGATGGGCAGTGTGCACTGTCCCTACCAACCTTGCCAAAATGCTTTTCGATGACTGAGCTCATGATGATTTGCTTAGGGTTTTCTATTATATGGTACTTAAAGAAATCATAACACTGGGGCCGGAATATAACTGAGGCCCATCACCATGTCAAGATATTTTCGAGCAAAATATCCCAACGAGCGCCATGCAACTCACCGATAAGTTTAACGGACTACACCGTCTCTATGGGCGCTCTCGGTCAATTACAACAGTAATATTTTCGGTCCCCGGCTTAATCGGCTGACTCATCCCTTCCAGATCACCGCTTCCAGGCATCGCTTGTCCGGACTTGGACAACCGAGCCACGATGACCACGGTTTCGATGTCCGACAGCTTTCGAGACGGCATAGGACTTGTCGAGTCATCAAGCCGAAAGGTGAAGGGCAAATCCTTCTTCGAGGCCCGCACAATCGACACCGGCATTGGGGGACCGGCGACATCCTTCGCAAAGACAAACAGCGTATCTGGGAGTGCCTTGCCGGCCATGCCCGGCCCCAACACCACTTTGCCCGTAATCGCCCGCGACGCACCGGCTTTTTTGACCGGAGGATGATCAGCCGGCATCGCCGATGACGCACGAGAAGCGTTTGTTGCCGCCATCAACGGCGCACCACCCATCCGCTGTTTTGCATCGCCGATTGCGGCCGTGATTTGCTCCGAAAATTCCGGATCAGAATCCGGCGGCAAGCTTGTGCGCGCCCGCTCCCAATCTTTGACGGCGAGAGCGAAGTCCTTTCGATTGTACGCTATGGTGCCTGCCAGCATCAGAGCCTTCACGTGATTGGGGTCAACCTTCAACGCCTTTTCGATCAAGGTCTCCGGCTTGCCTTCGAGCTTGCGTCCCTGGTGAATCCCAAGTGCATCGGCATAATCGGCAAGCATGTCCGCATCGTTGGGGTTCAGCTTGAACGCCTTCTCAAAAGTCGGAACGGCCTCGCCATACTGTTCCATGGCCATGTAGGAGCGCGCCAGCATGGCCCAGCCTGATGCATCATTGGGGTTCTGCTCCAGCTTCTTCTTGAGCCGCTCCATGAGGGTATTGAGCCCCTCCATCATTTGGCGCTCATCGGCGGCTCCGCCCTGCGATGCCATCGGCAACGCCGCCGGGTGCGTCATGGCCATCGGGTTACCCAGCGTCCAGTACAGCACACCGCTGGCGGAGGGAATGAGCATTACCAACGCCAGTGCGACAAACTTCACATTGACCAATTGTCCGGACGTCGCCGAGGCCGGTTCCGCCGCACTTGTTTCCTCCAACAGGCGGCGCTCCAGTTCCTGGCGGGCCATCCGATACTGCTCATCCGTGAGCAAACCGCTACTCCGGTCTTGTTCCAATTCCGAAAATTGCTGCCGATAGACAGGCAACCTCTTTTCCCGTTCGGCTCCCGCGCCAGCAGTCTTCTTCAACAGCGGGTACAACAGAATGCCGAGGACAATGATCGTCATCGCTGCGACGATGAACCAAAATGTGACGGTCATGATCGTTTGACTCCTTCCGAGAGCAACTGTTCAACCCGCCGATGTTCTTCTTCCGTAATCGCCGCGTCCGCCACCTTCCTCCCTCGACGCTTCAATGCCACCACGAGGGCGATCCCGCCCCCAACCAGCAGCACGAACGGCCCAACCCACAGGAGCGTGGTCGTCGACTTTAAGGGCGGACGGTACAAGACGAAATCCCCATACCGCGACACGAGAAAATCGATGATCTCTTTATCACTCATGTTCTTGACGATCATCTCACGGACTTCACGGCGCAGATCCTCCGCCAGCGGGGCATTCGAATCGGCCAAGGTTTGGTTCTGACAAACCAAACACCGCAATTCGACGGCCAGGTGTTTCAACCGTTCCTCGACGGCGGGATCGTCCCCTAACGGCCTTGCCTCCCCGGCCCACGCAGACGGGGTGAACAACAACAGTGCAATGAGCGCCAACCAGATCATTTCGCTTGTAGTTCCTTCACCAAGGGCAGAATGGTTTTCGCCAAGGCCTCTTCGGTCACGGGCCCGATCTGCTTGTAGCGAATGACCCCTTGCTTGTCGATGACGTAGGTTTCCGGCACACCATAGACGCCATAATCGATGCCGACGCGCCCCTCCAGATCGACGCCGACGATCTGGTAGGGATTCCCCCACCGATTCAGCCAGGCCAGCGCTTCGTCCCGCTGATCCTTGTAATCCATCCCATAGATCGGAACCGCTCCGGATTTTGCCAACTCCATGAGCACAGGATGTTCGATTTTGCAGCCGCTGCACCAGGAGGCCCAAAAGTTGAGCAACCAGACCTGTCCCGCCAGATCCTTCCGTGCAAAGACTTTGTCCTGCTCGTGGAGTTGCTGGCGAGAAAACGCCGGCGCTTCCTTGCCAACCAGCGGAGAGGGGATCTCCCGCGGGTTGAGCGTCAGCCCGACCGCAAGAAAGCCCACCATAATCCCGAAGATGGCGAGGGGAAGAAAAAATCGAGTCATGCGATTTGCCGGCTGGCGAGCCGGGCTCCGGCGGGCACTGTCTGCGGTTCACGCCTCCAGGCCGGGCGGTACCGGCGATCGCTGACGGCGACGACGCCGCCCAAGGCCATGAGCAAACAGCCGCCCCAAATCCAATCTATGAAGGGCTTGTGATACAACCGCACGCTCCAGGCGCCGTCATCGAGCGGTTCACCCAGAGACACATAGAGATCCCGCAAGAACCCGGTATCGATCGCCGCCTCCGTCATGACTTGATTTTGAGCCGTATAGCGCCGCTTCTCCGGATACATCACCGCCGTCTCACGGCCATCCTTGATGATGTGGAACGTCCCGCGCGCTGCCGTATAGTTGGGGCCCATGACGTCCTGCACACCGTCGAATCGGAACGTGTAACCGCCAATGGTCGCGGTTTCACCCACATTCATGCGGACGTCCTGTTCCGTTTCAAATCCTTTGACCATCGTGACGCCGACAATAAACACGGCAATCCCGCAATGGGCCAAGAGCATCCCCCAGTAGGAACGCGGCACTCCCGCGAGTCGCGCCACATAGCCATCGCCGGCCACATGTCCGACACGCTCACGCACACCGACCACGGCTGTCGAGAAAATCCAGACCGCCAGGAGCAGCCCCAGGCTGAGCAACGGCGTCCAGGTACCCAACGCAAACGGCAGCGCCACGGCTGTCGCAATACTCACCCCGAACGCCCAGCGCAACCGCTTGGCCAAATCGGGTAAGGCTGCCTGCTTCCATTGCGCAAGGGGGCCGACTCCGATCAAAAAGAGCGCCGGTGTCATCAGCGGAACGAATACCGAATCGAAATACGGCGGGCCGACGGAAATCTTCCCCAGATCCAGCGCGTCCAGAAACAAGGGATACAAGGTGCCTAACAACACCGACCCCATCGCCGCCACCAGCAAGACGTTGTTGGCCAACAACAGGCCCTCGCGGGAGAGGACAGAGAAGCTGCCGCCTAATCCCACTCGGGGAGCGCGCCAGGCGTACAGCAAGAGCGACCCCCCGATCACGACGGCCAAGAACGCCAGGATGAACATGCCTCGCTTTGGATCGGTGGCAAACGCATGCACGGAGGTCAAGACACCGGAACGGACGAGAAACGTCCCCAGGAGGCTCAATGAAAATGCCATGATGGCAAGCAGGACCGTCCACACCTTGAACCCGCCCCGCTTGTCGGTCACGGCCAATGAATGCACCAACGCTGTTCCGGCTAACCACGGCATGAATGAGGCATTTTCAACCGGGTCCCAAAACCACCAGCCACCCCATCCGAGTTCGTAGTAGGCCCAGCCGCTTCCCATCGCGATACCGACCGTCAAAAAGCACCAGGCGACCGTGGTCCATGGCCGGGACCAGCGGGCCCAGGCCGCATCGAGATTGCCCCCCAAGAGTGCGGCCAGCGCGAAGGCAAAGGCCACGGAGAATCCGACGTAGCCCATGTAAAGCATCGGCGGATGGATCACCATTCCGGGGTCCTGCAACAAGGGATTCAAATCGCGCCCCTCGGGTGCGGCCGGGATCAGCCGCTCGAACGGATTGGACACGCTCAGCATGAACAGGAGAAACCCCACACTCACCAGTCCCATCACACCAAGGATGCGTGACCGCATGGTATCCGGCAGATGCGTAGAAAACAGCGTCACCGCGAACATCCAAATCGTCAAAATGAACGTCCACAACAGCAGCGACCCTTCATGTGCTCCCCAGATGGCAGCCAGACGATAGTGGAGGGGCAATTGCGAGTTCGAGGTCGCCGCGACATACAACACGGAAAAATCCTTGTCGGCGAAGGCGTAGGCCAGGCAGCCGAACGCGGTGAGGACCAACAGGAATTGGGTACGCGCGGCCGGCTTCGCCACGGCCATCAGCGCGGAGTTACCGACGGCCGCGCCGTAGATCGGGAGAATCCCCTGCACCAGCGCGACGCAGAGCGCGAGAATCAACGCAAAATGACCGATTTCAGGAATCATGAGGGTGGTGTCCTACTGTGTTTGGATAACCAACGTGTTGCTGCTCTGAGCTCCCGAGGCTTTAGCCTTCTTGGCCTTGGCCATCGCTTCGGCCGCTTCCGGCGGCATGTAGTTTTCATCATGTTTCGCCAGCACCTCACTGGCGACGAAAGTACCGTCGGCCGCCAACTGGCCCTGCGCCACGGCGCCTTTCCCTTCTTTGAACAGGTCCGGCAAGATTCCCTTATAGGTCACGGGCACACTCTTCGCCGTATCCGTCACCACGAAGTGAACGGTGAGCCCATCGTTCTCTCGCTTGAGGCTGCCGTCTTCGACCATCCCTCCGATCCTGAAGCTTTGGCCTTTCGGCGCCTCGCCGTTCGCCACCATAGTGGGCGTGAAAAAGAACACAAGATTTTTCTGAAATGCATTCAACACCAGCACCGTCGCCACACCCAGCACGACCAGGCCCAGCCCGATAAACGCAAACCGTTTTTGGCGAGAGGTCATTCTATGCTCCTCACAATGCCGCGGCTGTCCGCGAGAGCGGCAGCCCGACGGCGCCACAGAGCCAGGACTTCCCAGGTGATGCCCAGCGCCGTGGCGATGAACGAGGTCCACACATAGAGGCCGTAGCCCCCCATCGCAAGAAACTCACTCACACTTCCCCAATACATCAGCGCGCCTCCGCCACTTCCGGCGCGGCGGACGGATTGCCCCAAGCCGGCTGGCTCTCGCGCTCGAGGATCACGCAGCGCACGCGGGACAGAATCACGGCAATGCTGTACATCCAGAACCCGAACGTCATCAAGAGCATGGCCGTGAGCATGATCGTCGCCATCTTTGGCGCCGCCGTCATGCTGACGGACGCACCCTGGTGCAACGTATTCCACCATTTTACTGAAAAATAAATGATGGGAATGTTCACCACCCCCACCAACGCCAGGACCCCGCTGGCCCGGTCCGCCCGGCGCAGGTCGTCGATCGATGTCCGCAACAGCATGACCCCGGCATATTGAAACAAGAGGATCAATTCCGAGGTCAGCCGGGCATCCCACACCCACCAGGCCCCCCACGTCGGTTTGCCCCACATCGCACCGGTCAGCAGCGCCAGGAATGTAAACATCGCCCCGGTCGGCGCAATGGCCTGTGCCATCATAAACGAGAGACGCGCATTCAGCCCCATCCCTACCCCGGCCCAGATGGCCATCACGACGTACAGAAACATGGACATCCACGCCGCCGGCACATGGACGAAAATGATGCGATAGGAATCGCCTTGCTGAAAATCCGTCGGGGCGACGAGCAGACCAATATACAGCCCGACGGCAATCGCCAGAGCGGCCACGGCGGAAAACCAGGGAATCATTTTCCCCGCCAAGGGATAAAACGCCAGTGGCGCCGAGTACTTCGACCAGTTCACGATTGTGTCATCCTTCTATTCCAACGCGATACGCAATGCCGCCGCAGTGGCCCAGGGCGAAAAAAACAGCGATAACACAAGACAGGCCCCCAGCAGCGACAAGTTAGCCTCGCCGCCGATCCCCGCCATGCTGCTTGTGACGGCACCGGCCCCAAAGATCAGCACCGGAACATACAGGGGAAGCACTAAGAGGGCGACCAAAAGCCCGCTTCCGCGCACGCCAAGCACCAGCGCGGCACCGATGGCTCCAATCATACTCAACGTCGGCGTCCCAAGCAAGAGCGACAAGACCAACACTCCCAGGGCCTCTCCATCCAAGCCGAATTGCAGCCCGAGCAGCGGCGACAGCAGGACGACCGGCAGGCCGGAGACAATCCAGTGCGCAAAGACCTTGCCGACAACCAGCACCGGCAACGGCTGAGCAATCAGCACCATCTGCTCCAGCACACCGTCCAAATAATCCGCCGTAAAGACACGCCCGAGCGACAAGAGGCAGGCCAGCAAGGCTGCCACCCAGAGGACCCCGGCGCCGATCGTCCGCAACACCGCCGGCTCAGGACCGACCCCCAATGGGAACAGGCTCGCGACAATCACCAGGAAAAACACCGACATCACGACATCTGAGCGACGCCGCATCGCCAGCAACAGATCCCGGCGCACCACTCCGCGCAACGCTTCCCACAGGCTGGGCCGGTTCATCCGTTCATCCTCAGACGCTGGACGAGACCGGACGGCAACCCAACCTCCTGGTGCGTAACCACGACGGCGATGCCTCCCCGCTTCAGATGCGCGTGCAATTGCTCGGTCACTAAACCGGTCGCCGCCGTATCCAGCGATGTAAATGGCTCATCCAACAGCCAGAGCGTACGGGCGGACAACCACAGACGAGCCAGCGCCACCCGGCGCTTCTGCCCCTGCGAGAGTACTTTCGTCGGCAACTGGTGTGCCTGCCGCCTGAGGCCCACCGCTTCCAACGCGGCATGCGCCGCCGGCCCATCGCAGTGATCGCCGACCAAAGATGCGGACAGAGACAGATTCTCCATCGCCGTCAAATCGTCCTTGATTCCGTTCAAATGTCCAATATACGTCAGCTGGGCACAGTACTGTTCCCGCTGTTCACGAATGTCCTGTCCTTGCCACAGGATTGCCCCTTCCTCGGGCGACAACAAACTGGTCAGCATGCGCAGCAGACTGGTCTTCCCGCTGCCGTTCTCCCCCACCACCGCCAAGAGCGTCCCCGGCTGAACGGTGATGTTCAAATCAGAGAAGAGCCGCCGATCCCCGCGCAGGCAACTCAGCGCAACGGTTTGCAACATAATTGGCGTAATTCCTCAATAATCGAAGAGACAGACCCCTATCACGTCAATGGAAACAGGTGACAATAAAGGGGAAAGGGATCTGAAAACAAGGGGCGAGGAACGAAGGACCCTCTGCTCCGTCAGGTATCGTTCGACAGCCATCTTGCTCTGAACACCATCTTACTGTTAACTAGGACAGGTCCCGTTCGGGTAATCCCCCATCACATCGAAGGATGTTTGCACCAGCACCGTCGAAGGAGATGAATCATGAGCGAACTTGTCTGTATCGCGTTTAAAGATTCCATCACGGCCGACCGGGTGCTGAACGAACTACGGGCAATGGAACCGCACTATGTGCTGGACCTGGAAGACGCGGTCATTGTCGTCCGCGACATGGATGGCAAGGTCCACCTGAAGCAGTGCGTCGACGTGTTCGGGGGGGCGACGGCACACGGTGTGTCGCTGGGAATGTTGTGGGGAGGACTGATAGGTCTGCTCTTCATGAATCCGCTGGCAGGTCTGATCGGGAGTCTCGCCGGGGGCGCTGGGGCTGAAGCCATCACCACCGCCGCCAGTGAGTATGGACTCTTGAGCGACTATGGGATCCCCGACAATTTCATCAGGGCATTGGGCAGCACGATCACACGCGGAACATCGGCGATTTTCTTGTTGATCCGGAGCGTAGACCAGGACAAGCTGCTGGCCAACTTCTCACGATATGAGGGGACCATCCTTAAAACATCTCTCAGTACGGAACAGGAAGAGAAGCTGCGAGTGGCCCTGACGAAACAGCGAGAGAAAAAAACAGAGGGGAACTAGCCGCCGGCCGCTCATCCCGCTTCGCGGTAGCCGCAGTCTTGATTGCGGCACTGGACACTCCGGCCGTCCTGCTTGCTGACTTTTTCGACGAGGAACGGCGCGTGGCAGGTGGGGCAGGTTTTCGGCACCGGGCGATCCCACAGCGCATACTCACACTTGGGATAGTTGCTGCACGCGAAGAATGAGCGGCCCTTGCGCGTCCGTTTCTGCACCAGATCGCCGCCGCAATCCGGCTGTGGGCACTTCACCCCGAGGGCCAGCGGTTTGGTGGTCTTGCATTGCGGATAGGCGGAACAGGCGATGAACTTGCCGAATCGTCCGGTCTTGACCACCATCGGGCTTGCACACTTGTCGCACTTTTGATCCGTCGTCAACTCCAGCTTAGGCACAATCTTGATCGTGCCGTCCGGCAGTTTTTCAAAGTTCTGCGTGTTCTTGCAGGGTGGATCATCTTTGTAGCCGGGGCACGCGAGGAATTTTCCGTTTCGCCCCCATTTGATCTCCATCATCTTGCCGCACTTCTCGCAAGGGATGTCCGTGGGCGGCTCGACGATATCCTTGGGGCCGGGAATCGTCTTGGCCCGCTCCAGTTCTCTGGTAAACGGCGTATAGAAGTCGCGCACCGCCGTGACCCAGGGCTTGGTCCCCTCTTCCACTTCATCGAGCTGCTCTTCCAACTGCGAGGTGAAATCGACATTGATGAGTTCGGGGAACCCCTTCATCAGGAAGTCATTGACCGTCCGGCCGGTTTCCGTCGGAACCAACCGTCCTTCGGTCTTTTCCACATATTTGCGATCTTGGATCGTCGAAATGATCGCCGCGTAGGTCGATGGGCGGCCGATGCCCTTTTCCTCCAGCTCCTTGATCAGCAACGCCTCGTTGTACCGGGGCGGCGGCTGCGTGAAGTGTTGCTTCGAGGTCAGGCCCTCGACCGTTTGCCCCTCTTGCTCAACCAGCCGCAGTTGCTCGCCCTCGGAGAGGGCCGGCAGTTGCCGTTCGCTGTCGTCCTCCTCCTGATCGGCTTTCGGCTTCTGCGACGGCAACTCCTTATCGACTCCCTCCAGGTAGACAATCGTATGGCCCGGGAACTTCACCACCGTGCCCGTGGACCGGAAGATGTATGTATCCTTTGTTCCGACCGGCGACGAATCGATACGCGTCACGTCTAAGATCGCCGGCACCATCTGCGACGCGATGAAGCGGTTCCAAATCAGTTTGTACAGATTGTATTGATCCGGATCCAAATACTGGCGGATCGATTCGGGGTCGCGCGCCGCCGCCGTCGGACGGACCGCTTCATGCGCCTCCTGCGCGGCCTTCTGCGTCTTGTACACGTTCGGCGTCGCCGGCAGATACTCGGCCCCGAATCGCGACTGGATGACGTCCCGCGCTTCGGCCATCGCCTCGTTGGAGATGCGGGGCGAGTCGGTTCTCATATAGGTAATGAGGCCGGTTGCCCCTTCGGCGCCGATTTCGATACCTTCGTAGAGCTGCTGCGCCAGCGTCATCGTCTTCTTCGGCGAGAAATGCAGTTTGCGGGCGGCCTCCTGCTGCAAACGGCTGGTAATGAACGGCGCGACGGGGTTTCGTTTCTTCTCCCGACGCTCGACCGACTGCACGACGAACGGCTTGCCGTCAATGGCCTCCACCACGCGCCCGGCCTGCTCGGCGTTTTCGATCGACGCCTCCTCCCCGTTCATACTGTGGAGCTTGGCTTCGAACGACGGCGGAGCGGCGCCGGCCAGCAGCGCCGTAATCGACCAGTACTCCTCCGCCCTGAAGGCTTCCCGTTCCGCCTCCCGCTCGCAGATCAACCGCATGGCGACAGATTGCACGCGCCCCATACTGAGCCCGCGCCGCACTTTGTTCCAGAGCAGCTGGCTGCCTTGATAGCCGACGATGCGATCCAACACACGGCGCGCCTGCTGGGCGTTGACCAGCTTCATGTTGATTTGCTCCGGCGACTGCAGCGCGCGCTTGATCGCCGACTCGGTGATCTCGTTGAACCGGACCCGGAAAATTTTCCCGTCCTTCTTTTTCTTTTTCGACTTCCCCAGCAATTCCTGTTCGATGTGCCAGGCGATGGCCTCCCCTTCTCGATCGGGGTCCGGCGCCAGGAAGACCTTATCCACCTCTTCGGCCTTCTTCTTGATATCGGCCAGCACCTTCGACTTGCCCTTGATCGTCACGTACTGCGGTGCGAAATCGTGTTCGAGATCGACGCCCAGCTTGCTGGTCGGCAGATCCTTGACGTGGCCGACCGAGGCCATGACCGTATAGCCGCGCCCCAGATATTTGGTGACGGTTTTCGCCTTGGTCGGCGACTCAACGATGATCAGAGACTTTGCCATGACAACTCCATTCACACATAAAAGGTCGCCCCATCCGTATCAAATATCTCGGGTTGATGCAACTAGAACGGCGGAAGCTGCACATTCAAGATCGGCAGAGGCGCAGGGTCAGAGGCGGATGTACTGTTGGCCCGGCAGTTGGCGCACACGCCCTGACAATTCCAGAGACAGCAAGCTGGCAGCCACTTTGGCAGCGCTCAGCCCCGTCGCTTCGATCACCATATCGACGGACCGCGCCTCATACGATAACGCCTCGTACACCGGACCGTCCTCGCTGCTCAACGGGGCATGCGGGAGTGCCGACGCAGCCTCGACGCGCAACGCGGCCCGGAGCCGTGCGTCGATCTGAGGCAGAATGTCGTCGAGAATGTCTTGCGCCCGCTCAATCAAGGTCGCCCCTTCTTTGATGAGACTGTTCGATCCCCGGCAGGCGTCTTCTTTCACGGAGCCCGGGACGGCAAATACCTCACGGCCCTGCTCCAACGCCAACTTGGCCGTAATCAGCGATCCACTGTCCTTTGCGGCTTCGCTCACGAGCACGCCCAACGAGAGCCCGCTGATAATGCGGTTCCTCCGTGGAAAGTGATGGCTCAGCGGAGACGAGCCGATCGGCAGCTCGGAGAGAACCGCGCCGTGCGCTTCGATGCTGCGCCGCAATGCCTGATGCTCCGGCGGATACGTCCGATCGATGCCGCATCCCAGTACCGCGATCGTGCGCCCCTTGCCCGCCAGCGCACCGCGGTGCGCCGCCGCATCGATGCCACGCGCCAGACCGCTCACGATCGTCACGCCTGTGCCGGCAAGATCTTTGGCGATCTCTTCGGTCACGACCCGGCCGGACGGCGTCGCGCGCCGGCCTCCCACGATCGCCACCGCGACGTCGTCCTGAGCCGACAAGGTCCCGCTCACATACAGCAACGGCGGCGGGTCGGGAATGGTTCTGAGCCGTGCGGGATAGGACCGGTCGAAGACGGTGAGGACGCGGATCTTGAGATGCTCGGCGGTTCTGATTTGTTTCTCGATCTGGTGACGGACAAGGGCCGGAAGTCCGCGCCGGATCGATTCGGCCAGCTCGGAACTGCACCCGGTCTGGATCAGATCATCCAGTTCCGCCGACAGCACGGCATCCGGCGAGCCGAACGCCTGCACCAACTTGAGCAGCGTGCGGTCGCCCACACCGTCAATCGCTTGCAGTGTCAGCCAGGAGACGAGCGAGCCTTGATCCATCACACTGTCGATTACATCATGACCAGATCGTACTGCTCGAGGTGCAACTGGTTATCCGGCATGATCACGATCTTGGCCGAATACTCCTGTTCCAAGTTTTCCACCCCATGGCGCTCTTCATCTTGCAGCAACTCGGCCACCGTCGGATGGGCTCCGACAACAATTCGGTGCTGGTCCTCGGACGGTTCGATGCGGCGGATCTCCCGGAAGATTTCATAGGCCACGGTGGTCGGGGACTTTGTATAGCCACGTCCTTCGCAGTACCGGCAGGGTTCGGACAATGAGCGCAGCAAGTCCTCGCGCACGCGCTCCCGCGATATTTCGATCAATCCGAGATCCGAAATTCTGGAGATCCGCGTGCGCGCCTTGTCGGAGGCCATGGCATCCATTAGGGCATGGTAGACCTTGTCGCGGTTCTTCTCCCGCTCCATGTCGATAAAATCGACGATGATGATGCCGCCGATGCCCCGCAGTTTCAGCTGATACGCGACTTCTTTGGCCGCCTCCAAATTGTTCCGGAGGATCGTCTCTTCCTGGTCCCGTTTCCCGACGAACCGGCCGGTATTGACGTCGATCACCGTCATCGCTTCCGTATGATCGATCACCAAATATCCGCCCGACTTGAGCCAGACCTTGCGGCTCATCGCCCGGGTAATCTCCTGCTCCACCCCCAAGTGATCGAACAGCGACTCCTCCTTGTCGTAGAAATGGATCCGCGAGGTTTGTTCGGGGGAAAACCGCTGCACGAAATTACGAATGGCGTCGTATTCCTGCCGGGCATCGATCCAGAGCCGGTCCACTTTCTTGCTGAACAGGTCCCGCACCACGCGGAAGCTGAGGCTCAAGTCGCTGTGCAGCAGCGCCGGCGCACCCAGCTGATCCCGCTTGGTCAGAATGTCCTGCCAGAGGACGTGCAGAAAGTCGACGTCGGACTTGAGTTCCTCCTCCTTGACGCCTTCGCTGACCGTCCGGACGATGTAGCCGAAGCCGGGACGGCGGACGCGCCGCATGACGTCCTTCAGCCGCGCCCGCTCCTCATCACGCGGAATCCGCCTCGACACGCCGATATGATCGACATTCGGCATGAACACCAGGTACCGGCCGGGCAATGACACGTAGGTCGTGACCCGCGACCCCTTGGTGCCGATCGGTCCCTTCGAGATCTGGACCATCAGCTCTTGACCTTCAGTTAAGAGCTGTTCGATCGGTTTTGCGCTCTGCCGTTTCGGACGGAGCACATCCGAGTCCTTGTCATCCTCCTCGGCCTCGACCAACATATCCCCCGGCTCCGCATCCACCGAAAGATCGGACACGTGCATGAAGGCTGCCTTCTCCAAGCCGATATCCACAAATGCGGCCTGCATGCCGGGAAGAATCTTGGCGACCCGACCTTTATAAATATTTCCGACATAGTCCTTGTGCTTGGCACGGTCGCCGAACAAATCGGTAACCACACTCCCATCAAGAACCGCCACGCGGGTTTCTTCCCGCGCGACCGTAATTGCAATCTCTGTCCCCATACCCACTCCTTGTGCTGGAGAGCCGCCGCATGAGGGACGCGGCGGACGCAGGCACCCGCCCGAGTCCTCCGCTGATCATCATTCCCTTCACCATCTCACCGGCTCTCGACAAATTCATACCAATCATCTCATCACCGACGCGCCGCCGAACGGCCGCGCGTCCACAGTGACACGTTCAATAGAACAAACTCAACCGTCTTCGTTTCACATTCAACAGCAATCCCAGCGACGCCATGGTCATAATCGTGGCGCTCCCGCCATAACTCACCAGCGGCAAGGGGATGCCGACAATCGGGAACATCCCCGCCGTCATCCCGATATTCACCACGACACAGAAACAGAGCATCGAGACGATCCCCACTGCCAGCAATGCTCCCAACTGATCTTTCGCCTTGGACGCAATTTCCAGCGACAACCAAATCAGGGCGACAAACAGCACCAGCAGCACGAGGACGCCGAGAAAGCCCCACTCTTCCGCAAACACCGCAAAGACGAAGTCCGTATGGCCTTCCGGTAAAAACTTCAGCTGGCTTTGCGTGCCGCCGAACAGCCCCTTCCCGGTCAATTCGCCGGACCCGATCGCAATTTTCGACTGCAGCGCGTGATACCCTTTGCCTCCCGGATCATAGTCCGGATTGACGAACGCCATAATGCGCTGTCGCTGGTAATCATGCAAGGACCCCCACACCCCTTCCCACGCGAAGGGAAACAGCATGACGGAAAAGAGCAGCATGACCCCCAGCGCCTGAGACCGCACCCCGACCATCAACAACATCGCGGCATAGACCGCGACGAAGCTCAGGCCGCTGCCCAAATCCGGCTGCTTCAGAATCAGCAGAAGTCCCGGCAACATTAACAAACCCGGCAGGATCACACGCTGGAGCCACCCCACGCGCGGCGCTTTCGAATAATAATGGGCCAGCACCAGGATCAGCACGAGCTTGGCGAATTCGGAGGGTTGAAACGTAAACGGTCCCAGCGCAATCCACCGTTGCGCGCCTTTACTCGCCCGCCCTTCGAACAGCACAAAGAGCAGCATCAGCAGCACGAGCGCGTAGGCGGGATAGGCCAGCCGCGCGAGACTGTGATAGTCCCAGACCCACATGACCAGGAAGGCCGCCGCCCCTAAGCCGATCCAGATCAGCTGCTTGAGATAATACGGCGCGATGCCGCCCTGCTGGTCGTGGGTCACGCTGTGAATGGAGAGCACGCCGAGGCCGAGGATGGCCAGGATGAGTCCCACATAGCGGAGGTCGAAATTGTCGAACCCGCGGGCCTCCGTCAACCGATCGATCATAATGGCTCCGGGGCTCGTCGAGCCGGCTTTGCCGTGGAGTCGTCAGCGGTCACGGCCGGCGCCGGTGATGTCAGCTTGATGTAGGTCTCGATGAGTTCCTTCGCCAGCGGAGCCGCCGCGGCTCCTCCATGTCCCATGTGCTCGGCCAGCACCGCGACCGCAATCTTCGGGGATTCGACCGGCGCGAAGGCGACAAACCAGGCATGATCGCGGAACTTCTTGGGGATATTTTCTTCCGGTCCCGTGCGGAGCGCCGCCACCTGCGCGGTGCCCGTCTTCCCGCCGATGGTCACGAGGGACGATTTCGCTCTGGTCGCCGTGCCTTTCGTCACGACCTCGGCCAGGGCTTCTTTCACAAGGCGGAAGGTCTCCGGCTTTGCCTTGACCTTGCCGCGCGGCACCGCCGGCAGTTCTTGCAAATTGCCGATCGTCCGGTCCATCACCGCGCGCACGAGCCGCGGCCGGTAATTCACACCGTTGTTGGCGACCGTGCCGATCAAACTCGCCATTTGCAGCGGCGTGACCGTCACATACCCTTGTCCGATCGCCGCCGAAATGGTTTCACCGGGTAACCATGGCGCGTTTTTCGCCTTTTCCTTCCAGGCGGTCGACGGCATGATCCCCGTTCGCTCAGACGGCAGTTCCACCCCCGTGCTTTGCCCGAGTCCGAACTCCTTGCCATACTCGGCCATCGTATCGATGCCCATCCGTTGTCCGACCGTATAGAAATACACGTCGCACGAATGAACCAGCGCATCGTGAAGCGCCACGGCGCCATGTCCGCTCGCTTTCCAGTCATGGTAGAGCCGATTGCCGAACTGGTACCCGCCGGTGCACGACACGGTGCTGGACGGCGCCATCGTTTTCGTTTCCAGCGCGGCAATCGCCATGGGCACCTTAAAGGTGGAGCCGGGAGGATACTGTCCTTGAGAGGCGCGATTGTTCAAGGGACGGCCTTCGTCCTGCACGATCTCGACCCATTGCTTGGGCGTGAGTTCCCGCGAGAGGACGTTCGGATCGAATCCCGGCCGGCTGGCCATGGCCAGAATATCGCCGTTGGTCGGATCCAACGCCACGATGGCGCCGTACTCCGGGCCCAGCAAATCCTCCGCCACCTTCTGCAGTCGCACATCGATCGTGAGATACAGGTCGTTCCCGGCCTGCGGCTGCTCGATGACGACCTCCTGCTTTTCGTTGCCATGGGCATCCACTTCGACATTTTTTTGGCCGGCCTGGCCGCGCACGTGACGGTCGAAGGATTTTTCCACTCCATATTGGCCGACCACGCTGCCCTGGTGGAGACCGGCAAACTCCGGCTTCTCCAATTGCTCGGCGGAGACTTCCCCGACATAGCCCAGGAGATGGGCCGCGATGACTCCGCCGGGGTAGTTCCGCTGCGACTCCACCTGGACCATGACGCCGGGAAGCTCCAGACGGTGGGATTCGATCAGCACGGCATCGCGCAAGGTCATGCGATCCTTCACCTTGCGCGGCAGCAACTTGCCGCCTTTGGCCGTCAGTTTTTTCCTGATGAGCGCCGGGTCCAGGCCGAGCAACTCGGTCAGTCGTCCGATCAACAGCTCACGATCCTTCACCTCCTCCAAGGTCACATAGAGGCTGAAGCTCGGCACATTGTTCGCCAGGAGCACGCCGTGACGGTCATAGATCAGCCCTCGGGCCGGTTCGAGCAAGACCTGCCTGGTCCGGTTGTTTTCCGAGAGGTCCCGATAGTAGGGCCCCTCTCGGACTTGCAAATGCCAGAGGCGCAGGCCGAGGAGGGCCACCACGAGCAAGAGTCCCACGCGGAGAATCATGAGCCGGCGATGGAAATCGCCGAATTCGGTTTCTGCGTAATTCCCCGCCGCCATCCGATTACCTACGTCCGGTATTCCGATACAAACCGTTCCATGTTCAGACGGCTCCACGCCAGCCAATAGAGCGCGCCGCCCACTGCGCCGTCGAGTACCGCCTGGGGCAGCACCACCGTCTTGAGCGCCCACCACAGGCTCTGCTGGTCGTTGAGTGTCAGCACCAACGCGGTGAGCAGTCCGGACACACAGGAGGCGGCGAGGAGTCCCAGCACCAGCACACCCGGGGATACATACACAATATGGCGGCCGGCGACACCCGCGATGTATCCGACGGTTCCCTTCGTGACCATGCCGGCGGTCAGATCGGCCGCGGAAAAGAGACCCATGACCCAGCCCACGGCCAGCCCAACCAGCAGCCCTTCAAGTTCACCGCCAAAGAGGCCCGCCAGGCACACCACAATCAATCCCAGGTCCGGCATCACCCCCCAGACAGCCGTATGCGGCAAGAGCACCGATTGCACCGGAATCAGCCCGGCGATAAGTCCTGCCATCACCAGCGTCTTCATGGCTTGCGCTTGACCTTCGGATTGCCGGAACGCTCGCTTTCAGTCTGAAGATTGGGAGACTGGATCACCAGCACTTCTTCCACCCGGCTCATATCGACTTCCGGCGTCAGCTCGGCGGACTGGAACAACGCGCCCTCCGCTTTGTCGATCCGCGCGATCGTCCCGATGGACAAGCCGCGGGGAAATCCCCCGACCAGTCCGGACGTCACCACCCGATCGCCCGGTCGCGCCGTCGACAGCAAGGGAATATATTTCAAGCGCGCCAGCCCGGATGTGGTTCCTTCGATAACCCCTTCATCCCGGGTCCGTTGAACCAAACCGGCAATCGCATTGTTCGGGTCCGTCACCAGCAACACCACCGAGGTCGCGGCCGTGGTCTTGACGATCCGGCCGACCACGCCGGCAGGCGTGACCACACCCATGTCCGGACGAAATCCGTCCGATTCCCCTTTGTTGAGGATGATCGCGCGGTACCAGTTCCCCGTATCGCGGCCGATCACTCGCGCCGCCACCATCGGGAACATCTCTTGGCCCTTGAATTCCAGCAGAGCCGTCAGCCGTTCCGTCGCCGCCGCCGCTTCGCGCAACTGGCTGTTTTGCCCTTTGAGCTGTTCCAGCTCTTTCCGCAACTCCGTGTTTTCTTCCCGAACGCCTTGCAGCGCGACAAAACTGCTCCAGAAATCCGCGACACCCCCTTGAATGCCGGCCACCGCTCGGAGGGGCCAACTCACCACCCATCCGATCGGACTGCCGACCGCCTGAAACACACCTTGGAGCTGGTTGGGGAGCAGGAAAAAGCCGAGCAGCAGCACGACGGCGAGCGCGAGAGCCAGTCGCCCCGCGTTATAGGGTGTGCGAAAATTGACCATCCGCATGAGAGGGATGGGACCTTACCGGAGGTTGTTGGCCTGCGACATGACCGAGACTTTCCGGAGGAGATCCAGCTCGTCCAAAATCTTGCCCACGCCCAAGACGACGGAAGTGAGCGGATCGTCCACCGTGATAATCGGCAAGTTCGTTTCTTCGCGGAACCGCGTGTCCATGCCCTTCAACAAGGACCCGCCGCCGGTCAAGACGATGCCGCGGTCGATGATATCGCCCGCCAATTCCGGCGGCGTGTTTTCCAAAGCGATCTTGATCGCGTTCACGATGGTCCCAATGGGTTCCTGTAGGGCTTCGCGGACTTCCGCGTCGTCGATCACCAGCGTACGCGGGATGCCCGAAATCAGATCACGGCCCTTGATCATCATGGTCTTCCGCTCTTCGAACGGATAGGCCGACCCGATTTCGAACTTGATCCGCTCCGCCATATGTTCGCCGATCAGCAAATTGTATTTCTTCTTGATGTAATTCATGATGGCTTCGTCCATCCGGTCGCCGGCGACCTTGACGGACTCGCTATAGACGATGCCGCCGAGCGAAATGACCGCGATATCCGTCGTGCCGCCGCCCACATCGACGACCATGTTGCCGGACGGCTCGGTGATGGGCAATCCGGACCCGATGGCCGCGGCAACCGGCTCCTCGATCAGATACACCTCTCGTGCGCCGGCCAGTTCGGCCGAGTCACGCACCGCCCGCTGTTCGACCTGGGTGATGCGGGACGGCACCCCGATAATGATCCGGGGCCGCACGAAGGCGCTGCGATTATGGGACTTGCGGATGAAATGCTTCAGCATCTGCTCGGCCATCTCGAAGTCGGCGATCACGCCTTCTTTCATGGGCCGAACCGCCACGATGTTGCCGGGCGTTCTGCCGAGCATCTTCTTCGCATCGGTGCCGACGGCCAGCACCTTCTCGGTTTTCTTTTCGACCGCCACCACCGACGGCTCGTTCAGGACGATACCCCTGCCACGAACATAGACCAGCGTCGTGGCGGTGCCTAAGTCGATCGCCAGATCATCGGAGAACCATCCAAACACATCTCCCGTGAACCCCACGACCTCTCTCCCTTCGTATGGCCAGGCGATCCGACGCCGAGCCGCTGCCCTTCGATTATTGCTCTCAGTCCGGGACCGCCAGCTGGCCGGCATCCAGCACATGGGTCCTGGCCACTTCATCGCCGAGCCGGCGGCCCTGCTCGTTGCCGATGATCAACAGTCCTTCAAATGCCAAAATCGCCAGCGACGCCAACCATCCGACATAGGGCACGGCGAAGGCAAGCTGTGCGCCTCCCAACGGCAAATTCCGAATGATCGACTCTCGGAATCCCGCTGCCTCACGGCTGTCCATCCGGACGGTCTGAAGGCCGACCACCCGTTTGCCGATGCTCTTGCCGCCCGCGAATCCGTCCGCAATCAATATGTAGGCCAGACCGGAAAGAAACCCGACTGGAGGAGCGATTTCATCTGCGGCGACGACGATGAACAGATCAATCAGCTTCGCAATGAACCGATTCAGCACATGGGCCTTCGGATACACCGTCCGTTCCAGCAGTTTCGAGGTTGGCCCCACCCCGGTCAAGGAATCTCCTTTGAATTATAGGCAATATAACAAAATCCTTTAGCCGGTACAAACAAAGACCGTTCTTTGCACAGGACGATCTTCCGGCGTGTCGTGCGGCGGCCATCTTGCCTTCAACGAGGGGCGGACGTACAATCCTCCCCGTGCTTCCTGAACAGGAGAGGATGACATGATCAAATTGATGCGCAACGCGGCCCATGATTATCCATGGCTGCTGAAATCCATTATGGGCATTTTGGCCGTCGCCTTCGTCATCACGATGGGCTGGTGGGGCTTCGGCGAACAACAGAGCAACGCCGTGGCCAACGTCGGCGACCTGACCGTCTCACGCGACGACTTCCGGCGCGCCTACGAGTTCATGTATCGCAGCTATAAAGAAAAAGGCGGCGGCGATTTGAAGGAAGAAACCTTCAAAGAGCTCGTCGTCGATCAGCTGGTCGACAACCGCCTGTGGGTGCTGGCGGCTAAGGAGATGGGCATCACCGTTTCCGAAACGGACCTGCGCGACATGATCGTCCAGATTCCCGACTTCCAGAAAAACGGCGTGTTCGATCCCGACCTCTATCAGCGCCTGCTCGCGGCCAATCACTGGAAACCCGCAGCCTTTGAAGCCACACAGATGCAGGACATCCTGGCGGGAAAAGCGCGCATGGTCGTGCGCGACGCCGTGACGCTGACACCGTCGGAGATCGCGGAAGGACAGATTCTCATGATGAGGCCGCAGGGGTCCGACCCCAAGATGGCCATCGCGGCCAAGGATCGCGTCCTGCAAGACATGCTCTTACAGAAACAGCAGCGAGCCCTCCAGGCCTATCAAGAAGCGCTGAAGAGCAAGGTGCCGATCAAGATTCACCGAGAGCTGCTCTGACAGGATGCTGAAAAAGTCCGCCAGCATCGTTCTCGCATCGCTCAGGGGCTCAACGTACAGAACAGAGTACGCCTCGCCCCTTCGCTCCCTGCGGCCTTGCTGGTCGGCCTTTTTGATCATCCTGCGGGCTTTCCTGCGTCAGGCCGAGACTCTTCATAGTCGCGTATTTCGACCTAATCAAAACAGTTTTTCCGCAACCTGCTGACGCGCCGCAACCCACGGGACTAGGTGACGATCTCGCCGGCATTCGACGCCGTCTCCGGGCAGGCAGGCGTGTTTCCATCACGTCCGGATGGGGCACTGAGGGGCTTCCACGCATGCGTGGTGAAGACATGCAGCGCCGCGTCTGTCGGAGAGGGCGGTGAGGCTGTTTCTGTGTCTTCTCCGCTTTCCCGCTCCGCGATACGTCCCTTGGCACAGGCTGTGATCAGGTGCTCCGCGGCGGCGGAGACGGCCAGCAGACTCTTGGCAGCCGGCGACGCTGGAGCGGCTTCGATGACGGGGAGAAAGTTCCGGACAGACTCCGGCACGGCCGGGTCCTCGGGGATTTCACCAAGCAGCATCAGGTCACCGCCGACATAGTCCTGGAGGATCTTGCGGAGATACAGGACGTTGACCCTGGACCGGCCGGACGTGCGGTTGACGATGAGACCCGGCCGAAACGAGTGCAACGCGGCGGCGGCCGCGTCACGACCCTCGGCATCGGTGGCGCCGGCCACGTCCATGACCTCCTTGACGCTCGTGAAATCCCGGCTGGAGAGCACCTCCGACATGGGGCTGCGTGCGAGCACGCTGCTCAACACACGGCGAATCGCCGCCAATTTGATGAAGCGGTACACATCCAGCACCGCCGTCGGTTCCGGCGTCGTCACAGCCAGATGGACGTCGGCCATCAGGAAGAAGTCGAGGGCGTGGAAACTCGTCCCGGCTCCGATGTCGATCACTACCACATCGGCATCGAGACGCTGAAAATGAGTCATCAACCGTTTCTTGCGGGCATAGGGCATGTTGGCCGTCGCCAAGGTCTCGCCCGTCCCGGCGATCAGGCGGAGAGTCGGGTGACAGGTGACGGGGAGGGCGACGTCCTCCAGCCGACTCACCCGCTTGGCGAGAAAATCCGTCAGCGTCACCGGTGGATGCAAGTGCCCGAACAGGATGTGGGCATCGGCCCCGCCCACGTCGAGATCGGCCAGCACGACCGAGCGCCCCGTCTTCGCGAGCGCCAATGCAAGGCTGGACGCCACGACACTCTTGCCCACACCGCCTTTGCCGGATGCGACTGAAATGAGCGTGGCCACAGTCTCGCCGTTTCGTGTCTGAGGAGCGGTGCGCGTTCTCGAGATCGGAGTCAGTGGGACAGGACTCTCGTGACGACGTCATTGTACCGGGCAGCGGAGAAATGAAAAGGAAATTACAGGATTTCGAACACGAACAAGCCCTCGACAAGAAAGCGGCCTAGCCGTCTCTTTTTACTCGAGCCGTTGTCCCTCGTCACCGTGCCGGCCCTGTCCCTGTGCCCTCGCCCGCATCTCGGCAAGTTTGACATCAAGCTCCTCTAGATGCGCGGCAACGAGAGCATCATCTGATGCAAGAAACTCCTCGATGGATTCATTGAGTTCCGCGGCAGTACTCGCCGACTCGATCATGCGCTGATACGCCTTGGGCTGTTTGGCCAACCAGCGACGGAAGACCGTCGCCGACCCAGGCCTGCCGACGATCTGCTGCCAGTTTGGCCGCAACAGAGTCATCTTCTGCATTTCATCAGCGGGCTCTTGGCGTTGGACCTCGTCGGGCCGCGGGGTTCGCGTGACCTCTCCACTCTCCATCCGGCGGCTCTGACGTTCAAGCGTGCTCTCCGTCTGCTGTTGCGTGAGATCGTGCTGAGGCACGGAACCTTGCACGCTGCCACGGTCATGGCCCTGCCCTGGGCCCGCACCGGATAACGCTTCGGTTCCACTCACACTTCCCCCAAGCACGGCAGACGGAACCATGAGCATCACGGCCAGAAGAGAACAACAGGGAAATACGCTCACAGGCACCCCCTCACACACACGACACGTCGTACCTCGCTAGAACGGCCTCGCCGGACCGTGGTTCCAGCCGGTCCTGCACGATTCAAGATCCGACCCCGTTCTCGTGCTCTCACTGGCCTTTCGGTTTCCACTCACTCGCCAGTTTTTTGGCCTTGGTAATTTGAGCCTCCGTCATCCCTTTGGCCAGGATATCACGCAGCACGGGCGCGGACTTATCGCCGTTCGTCGCGGCCAGACTGATCCACATATACGCCTGGACCTTATCTTTCGGCACGCCTTCCCCGTCATCGTACATAATCCCGAGTTTCGTTTGACACAGCGCGTCTTTTTGATTTGCCCCTAGACGGAACCATCGCAGAGCTTGCTGATAGTCCTTCGGACCGCCTTCTCCATTAAAATACAAGGTGCCCAGGCTGAACTGCGCCTTGGCCTGTCCCTGCGCCGCCGCTTTGGCATACCACTTCCGGGCTTGGGCATCGTCCTGCGGCACCCCTCGGCCCTTGTGATACAGCATCCCCACGTGATACTGCGCCAGGGCATCGCCCTGCTCCGCCAGCGGCTGCCACTCACGCATGGCGGTGGCGTAGTCTTCACGGTCATGGGCCGTCAGGCCGGCCTGAAAATCGGCCCATGCCGGCACGGCAAGACAGAAGATCAACAACACAACAGTAATAGTCAATCGGAAGGACATAGGCTCCTCACAAAATGACGCATTGTAAAAGAATCGCGCCGGGAGGAGCAAGGTCAACCATGAGGCAGTCAGCGGCCAACCATGCGCCAGAGCGGGGGCATCACGTCTGTCAGCGCATGGGCGGCAGCACCGACTCCCGGTCTTTCGTGAGGGGTGTTCGAGGGGTCAGCGACTCGGGAAGGAATCGGAACGTGAACAGGCCGTTGGGCCCGGCCAGGACTGTACCAGAGGCTCCTACCCTTGTTGTGTCAGCCTATCGGCTCCGGTACTTCTCAGACAGGTGTGTGACTGCTTGTTCGGCGTGTTTCGTCGCCACGTCCGCATGACCTGCTTTCCCATGCTCAATGGCCTGTTTGAGTTCCCCGATTCCTGCGTCCACATGCGGAGCCTCGCCGGCCTTCAGGGCAGACTGTAGCGCCGCTTCCGCACTGGTCAGGAGCGCACCCACATGACCCTGTCGGCCATGGTCCGCCGCCTCTGTGGCAAGCGTGACGGCTTCCTGGCGGTGCTGCTCCTCAGCACGGATCACATCACGCCTGGCCCCGCCTTCGCCAAATACCGGTTGCAACGGCAGCGCCGTGGCCGTGACGAGGACGAACAGGGACGCGAGTACGGCAGCTCGTGGCATGGTAGATCGTGTCATGGGGATGCTCCTTTCATACAAGAAGTGAACCGACCTCAGTGAAAACCCCGCGACAGCGTGAAGGACACCGGATGGCGCCTTCCGGCTTTCGTTCAAATTACTGTACCATGCATCAGCCGGAATTTCCCCGGGACCGGTCGCCAACAACGGTAGCCGTCAATCATAGTGAGGCTTCAGTGCGACCGCGCCGCGCCGTCGTCCGGTGCGTCGGCGCTCAGTCCTTCAACGAGAACGGCGTGAAGTCCGTATGCCGGTCGTACCAGTCCTCCTGCTCCCGGCGTTTCAACCAGCCGACGATCGCGTAGGTCACCGGCGTGAAGAGGATCTCGACGGAGACCTTGAACGCCCAGTTGAAGGCGATGACCTTCAGCATTGTCCCGGGCTGCCAGGTTCCGAGGAAGGCAATCGGATAGAAGAGGGCGCTGTCGACGAGCTGGCCGGCCGCGGTCGAACCGATCGTGCGGGTCCAGAGATGACGCCCCTCGGTCCAGACCTTCATCTTCGCCATGACATAGCTGTTCATGAAGTCGCCGCACCAGAAGCCGACCATCGACGCAACCACGATCCGCCACGTGCTCTCGAAGACGACCTCCAGGGCAGGCTGGATCACGGCATTGAAGGGCTCCTCCGGATCCCCCGGCATGTGGATCACGAAGAGCCCCATGACGGTCGCGAAGATCATCGCGGTGAAGCCCGCCCAGATCACCTTGCGCGTGCGCGCGTAGCCATAGACCTCGGTCAGCACATCGCCGAAGATGTAGGAGATCGGGAAGAAGAGGTTCCCCGCGCCGAAGGTCAGGCCGAAGAGGAGGCACGTCTTGCCCGGCCCGATCAGGTTCGAGCAGAGCAGGACCGTCACGAAGGCCGCCATGACGAGGTCGTAGTAGCGGTAGTGGCGGGGATTCGAGACGGGTGTCTGCTCGGGCGGTTCGGCGGGGACGGTCATCTGCGGGCCAGATTCCTCTCGGTCTGTGGTGCGATGTGCCCCGTGCCGGCGTCGCCCGTGACAAATAAATCAGCCACTCAGGAAGGAAGAGTCAATGGAACAGGCCGGTTGGCCCGGCCACGAACGTACCAAAGACCTCGTGACGGATCAATCCCCGGGCTCGGCCGGACATCCGGGCGACTGCACAACGACCCCCACGGCGCAGACGACCTTGTGCCTCTCACAAGGGGTCAATGCGCATGTCGGACGCCGTTTCCCGACACGGATGCCTTCTCTTCCTCCCATTGGCAAGAGACCTACGACAAGGACACGTTGTCGTTGACAGATGTCAATTGACGTTTTACAGTCTGATCAATGATCGCGGGATTCCGGCACAAGGGCTTGCGTTTGCTGTTTGAGGAAGATGACGGGCGCAAGTTGAAAGCCGACCAGCTTGACCGGCTGCGGTTGATCCTGTCGGCTCTGAACGCGGCGGAACGTGCTGAGGATATGAACCAGCCCACCTTTCGGTTGCATCCACTCAAAGGGGATCGCAGGGGCAGGTGGGCCGTGACGGTGCGGGCAAACTGGCGAGTGACCTTTCGCTTTGCGCAAGGACAGGCCCATGATGTGGATTTAGAGGACTACCATTAGAGGTGACACCATGATGATGAAACATCCGGTCCATCCGGGAACACTGATCGAAGCCAATCTTGACGAATTGGGCCTCAGCGTCGCAGAAGCCGCCAAGGGCATGAAGGTCACGCGGCAGCAGCTCTACAACGTCATGCACGGGAGAAGCGCGGTCTCGCCGGACATGGCCTTGCGGTTGGAAAAAGCCTTTGGTGGTAGCGCATCGATGTGGCTCGGGATGCAATCGGCCTATGACCTTGCACAGGCACGAAAGGAACAGGGGAAAATCTCGATCCGTCGTCTTGGCGAACGTAGAGCGAATGCGCCATCGTTATCCTGACCAGTTATGCATCAAGGACAGCGCACTGAGAAGAAACCAGTTGCTAAACCCCGCGCCGGCACATGCCTCCCCTCGACGGCTGCGACAAGATCGATGTCGTTTGTCAGGCGCGGTTCGCCATACGCCATGGAGGCGACAGAACCCGTGATCAGGTAGGGAATCTCTAGCCGCTCGAAGGTGCGGGCAATGTGTTCGAGGAGCTCATACAGCTCCATGGGAGAGTCTCCGCGCGACTTCCCGATCGAGGCGCGCCGCATCCCACTCGGGGTGGAGCGAGCTCAATTGTCCACGAAGCAACGTTCGGGCGGAGCGCCACAGGCCAAAACCGATCGCCAGCCGTTCAGCCGGCGTTTTTTTCCGCAGGACCTCAGCCATGATGTCGTCGACCACTTCGATCTGGTGTGCCGGCTGGGACCCCGGTGGTGTCGGTATCGCACGGTGTGTGATGGATGGCGCCATGGTGTGTCTGTTGAAGCATACTCGTTTCCAGAAAAGAAATCACGCCCCGCTTTGGGAAGGACTGAGTATCGAGGACTGAGCGAGGGGAAAGAGCTGATGGCATAAGGCTAATGGCTTATGGCAGAACCCAGCAACGGCTCGGGAATCTTGTTCTGACACCTTCGGGACGATATCCGACCAGCATCACGCTGTGAGGACCCATTTCCCGACCCAGCGGCGGGGTGCGTGCTCCACTCCCCTCGCTGCTCACGATTTCAATACCCTGCTCCCCACGCCGTAGACCGCCACGCTTCGACAACATAGAATAGCCTGTCTTCTTCATCCGGCCGGGACTGTTGCGGTTCGGAGCTTCCGCGCTTGTGCTGACGGGGGCACTTCCCACGTTTGAATGGTGCGGCATTCTCCCAGGCCATGAACTACGTCGTTGGATGTGTCGTCACCCTGCTGGCTCTGGCAGGATGGGTGTATGCGCGATATGAGTCCGATCGTGCTGAGGTCACCGCACGGCTGGTCAGAGACAGCCACATTGCGACCACGGCCTGCGGCCCCATCGAGTATTCGGAGGTCGGATCGGGCCCGGCCGTGCTCGCGATCCATGGAGCCGGTGGTGGCTATCCGCAAATGGCGGAGTTTGGCGATACGCTGGCTCCTGCCGGATTTCGTGTGGTCGCTGTCTCCCGGTTTGGCTATCTCCGGACACCATCGCCCATCCATGCCGCGGACACCATCGCCCATCCATGCCGATGTGCAAGAGCAGGCGGCGGCCCATGCGTGTCTGTTGGATAGCTTGGGGATTACGACTGCCGCCGTGTTTGGGGTGTCCGCCGGCGCGCTATTCTCCATCGAAATCGAGGAGTATAACAAGGAAGGTCACGGGCGGCAAGACGGTCTGTCTGGTCGGTCTGGTGCGTAGGAGCGGGACGAGCGGAAAAGGTCAGGCTGGTCTATCCGGCTTGGCTGGGGCGTCGAAGCGGGAAAGGCGAGACTCGCGTGATTGCGGGACGGGCGGGAAATGCTGGTCTGTCTCGTCTGTTTGGTCGGTTTGGTCTATCTGGTGGATATGGCGGGACGGGCGAGAGGAGCGAAAAGATTGTCTGTTTGGTCTATCTGGTTCAGACCCGTAGAGGCCGCACCAGCTGATTTGGTTCGTGACCTATGCAGCCCGGTGAGCTTTCGGTCCAGGCTCCAGAATAATATCGAGTCGCCCCCCGCAGGCACGGACGATTCTCTGAAGGGTGCGAAGTTCGTAGCGATCGTATGCCGCGTTTTCGTACCGGCTGATGGCAGAGGCCGTGGTCTTCGCTCGCTGCGCCACTTGTGCCTGAGTGAGTCCCGCCTCTTGGCGCAGCCGAGAGAGCTGCTCACCGATTGCCAACTTCTGCACTTCCTCTTCAAATCCTTTGCGGAACCTTGGATTTGCCAGTTTTCTCTCCAGCCACCCCTTGCCCGCTCGCGCACCTTTAGCGGTCATGCTTCATTCTCCCTTCACAATCTTTCTTGTACGCTTCGGCTCGGTCGATTTCTCGTTTGGGCGTTTTGTCGCCGGCCTTCCTGAATC
The DNA here is from genome assembly GCA_015903945.1 of Nitrospira sp. Taxonomy (GTDB): domain Bacteria; phylum Nitrospirota; class Nitrospiria; order Nitrospirales; family Nitrospiraceae; genus Nitrospira_D. The sequence goes on from JABMDL010000018.1 coordinate 35,616, forward strand.
CATGCGTCAAAATCAGGCGTCGACCGATGAAGAAAAAACACAGGATTCGATCGGCCTCGACCTTGAACTCAAAGATCTGGTCTGTTTCGGTCAAATGCTTGAACTTGCGTTCATTCCATATCTTCCCCGTGTCCCCCATGCGGGCAAACAACGCAGCAAATTTCTGCTGAGCACCAAGAGGCAGCTGTTCGAGCCATGCTTCTGCCGGCGCAGCCCCGCCCGGAGCGACGTAGAACTCGATTCGGAACACCGCGCCGTCATAGACCAGTCTATTTGACGGCACGCTGTTCAATGGTTCTGCCATTCTTTTTTTGTGAACATAGCATATATGCTACGACGCGAACAAGCCCGTGGCGGTCATCTCCCTCCCTCAATCCCCCCCTCCCATAGAGATTCGCCGGGGGATCGAAGCGGCTGAAGGGACCTCCGTTGTCTCTCGGGTGGGTGGGTCTGGTATGGAGGCGGGACGAGCGAGAGGAGCGAAAAGATTGTCTGTCTGGTCTATCTGGTGGATATGGCGGGACGGGCAGAGCTGCGGAAAAGAGCGGATGGACGCGACTTAGGCGGCGTGGCGACCTTTGCCCTTCTCCCCGCCTCGAATGGCTTTGGCCAGGTCCGTGGCTGTGGCGCCGAGGAGTAAGAGCGAGTTCACCAAGAGATCCATCGAAACAGAGGGGTCACCAGCTTCCATTTTGGCGACGCGGGATTGGCTGGACCGAAGCCGCCCGGCCAGCTGGACTTGGGACAGGCCACATTTCTGTCGCCGCTCGCGTAAGCTGCGGCTGAGCCCCAATTTCATTTCAATTAAGGCCGCCTCCGCATGCGAAAGACCCAGGAATTCCGTGACCGACCCGACCGCCCACCCGGCTGTTTCCAACTTTGCCCGCTTTGTCTTTCTCATTGTCATCTTCCTACCTTCCGGTCAGATCATCATAGTCTCGAAGTCGCCGCTTGCAGGTCTCAATGACTGATCGTGGCGTTTGCTCCGTCTTCTTGCGAAACACATCCAGAATGACGACGACATCCACATCAGCCCTATACAAGATACGAAATGTGCCCCCTTCATCGTTGATCCTCAACTCATGGCACCGAGCCCCAATGACCGGCATCGGTCGTGAATGCGGGAGGCCGAGCAACTCTCCCTCCTGCAACAAGCGAAGAAGATATCCCGCTTCGAGGCGCGCTGCTTGGGAGAACGGCGGTGTCTTGATCTCGCCTCTCAACCAGACAAGCGGCTTCCCTCCACGAGATTTCTTCACCAAGTCACCCGTCTCCCTACGGCACTGTATGTCATATCTGACATAGAGTCAAGCTAGGCCTTTGTTGGTCACGCATGAGTCACGTGATCGGTCACGTGCGGACTGCACACTGGCTAAGGACGGGTGAAGGGCAGACTCCCCGACACGCTGAAGGCGGCTGGGAAGTGCTGAGACGTGAGAGGGTTCACGCATGGCCGATGCGTGTCTCATCGGAGTAGAATCGTCGCACGCGCGGGGATTTTCCTCAGGAGCACGGACTGATGCTGGTCACGCCGGAACTGAATACCCGCAATCGCCGGGAGGCGCTGGCGGCCGCCGGGCTGGCGGCGCTCGCCGCCGCATGGTTGGGCTGGCTCTTTCCGGTGCTGTGGGTTCTCGTGTGGCTGAGTCCTCTCGCCTACTGGTGGGTGCGCCGACGCTGTCTCCGTCGGCTGGCCGTAATGCGGCAGCCGTTTCCGGCAGCGTGGGAGTCGATTCTGCAGACGCACGTGGCGTTCTTCCGGGCGCTGGACAGGACGGGCCAGGCGCGGTTCCGGCAACTGGTGCAGATCTTCCTGAGTGAGGTCCGGATCACGGGGATCCGCACGGAGGTGGACGATACGGTCCGTGTCCTGGTCGCCGCGAGCGCGGTGATTCCGATCTTCGGATTTGAGGACTGGTCGTACCACCGGCTGCATGAGGTGCTGATCTATCCGGACGCCTTCGACGACGCCTACCACACCACCGGGCGCAAGGAGGAGACGATTGTGGGAATGGCGGGCCTGCACCATTTGAGCGGGGTGATGATTCTCTCGAAGCCGGCGTTGCTGGCGGGATTCGATCATCCGTCCGGGCATCATCACGTGGGGGTGCACGAGTTCGCGCACCTGGTCGAGCGGGAGGCAGGTGAATATGGAATCCCGCCGGAAGTCCCCTGGATGGCGGTGCGGCAGTGGATGCGGTTTGTGGCGCAGGAACTCGCCCATCCGTCACGGCAACGGGCCAGGCTGGACGCCTATGCCTACACGAACGAGCACGAATTCTTCGCCGTGCTGGCCGAATATTTCTTTACCTCGCCCGCGTCCCTGGAACGGCGAGACCCGGCCCTGTATGCGCTCATGCGGGACCTCTTTCACCAGGACCCTCGGGCGCTGCTCAGCCTGGCTCCCCGTCCAGCCGGCGGCCTTAGCCGGAACGCCCCCTGTCCCTGCGGCAGCGGCAACACCTACAAACACTGTTGTCTCGCCAACGCCGGCTCGTGATAACTGACTGTATCAATCGCCCCTCAGAGGATCAGCATCGCATCGCCGTAGCTGTAAAAGCGATACCGTTCCTTGACTGCCTCGTCGTACATCCTGCGAACCGTGTCGATCCCCGCGAAGGCCGACACCAGCATCAAGAGGGTGGTCCGGGGCAGGTGGAAGTTCGTCATGAGTGCATCGACGGCTTGGAACTGAAAGCCCGGTGTAATGAACAGCCGGCTCTCGCCGCCGCCCGGCACGATCCGCCCCTGTCCCTGCGCCACCGTCTCCAACGTGCGCACGACCGTCGTCCCGACGGCCACGACCCGCCGGCCGGCCTGTTTCGTCCGCGCAATCGCCGCGGCGGCGTCGGCTCCGACCTCGAACCGTTCCGCTCCCATCTGATGGTCTTCGATGCGCTCCGCCACCACCGGCTTGAACGTACCGGGCCCGACATGCAGCGTAATCGCCGCCACCCCGATGGATTGTTCAGCCAATCGCGCGAGCAGCTCCGGGGTAAAGTGCAGCCCCGCGGTCGGCGCGGCGATCGCACCCTCGTGCTTCGCAAACGCCGTTTGATACCACCCGTGATCCTCCCGGGTGGGCTTCCGCTTGATGTAGGGCGGCAGGGGCATCTGCCCGCTCTCGCGGAGGAACTGCTCGACGGGACGCGCGCTCTCCATCTTGGCGATCGTGCCGGTGGCGTCCCGCGACACAATCGTCGCCCGGCAGGAGCCGTCGAAGTCGATGACCTGGCCGGGGCGAAACATGCCTTTGACCATGATCTCCCAGAGCCCCTTGCCGAGATCTTTGACGAACAGCACCTCGACCGGTGTGCCGGCCGGCTGCTTGGTCCCCATGACCCGCGCCGCCAGCACCTTGGTGTCGTTCACGACCAAGAGATCGCCCGGCTCCAGCAGGGACGGCAGGTCCGCAACCTGCCGATGGCCGAGCCGGTTGGTGCCTCGATCCAGCACCAGCAGCCGCGCTCGATCGCGCGGAAGCAGGGGCTGCGACGCCACCAGGGACGGGTCGAACGGAAAGTCGAACGCGGAGAGTTCCATTAGAACACGGGCGTGGAGATGACCGGAGCAACCGGCGGGGTCTGCGTCAACGAAGCGTCTTGCAGTTCCGTCCCCGGATAATAATACCGAAGGATGCTGGCGTAGGAGTACCCCAGCTGGGCCAGTTCCTTGGCGCCCCATTGGCATAATCCGACCGCATGGCCGGCGCCGTATCCGGAGAGCATGACCTCCTCGCCGATCGAGTCGATGGTGAATTGCGTGCTGGGGATGACCGTATAGCCCACCGCCTTGCGCAGCTCTTCCCCCCGGAGGATGAGCTCTCCCTTGGAATGCAGGATGCGCAGCGTGGCCACCCGGCCCGCGCGGCTCTGCGACAGCGGCGTCAGTGTCGCGATCGTGCCGACGGGAAATCCCAGTTGCCGGAGATTCTTCTCCAGCGTCTCGAGTTTGAAGGAGGCTTTCCACTGATAATAGGGCGATTCGAGATCGAACGGGCACTCGACCCCCTTCAGATACGGCAGGTCTTTCGACCAGACCACCACGGCGTCTTCGGTAAGCCCCGCCGCGGTCGAGGAAAACGCCGCATAGATCGGCGCATTCTGATAGGTCACCACCAGGCCTCTCGTCGACTCCACCGCCTGTTCCACCCGCGCATCGACCCCGTGACGTCCCCGGTAGACTTGATCCTGAATGCTCGCGACCACGTCATAGTCTCGTGCATCGGCAAGCATATGTTGGTACAGCGCGTAGGTCCTGGCCGCGACCGCCTGCGCCTTGAGCATTTCGGGATGCCAGGCGGAATTGACCTCCGACGGCACGACCCCTTTGACGTATTCTTCCAGATCGACGTGGTTGATCACCAGCACGCCGTTTCCCCGAAGCACCAGCTGCACCAATCCGCTGACTTGCAGGGTGGGTTTGTCCCCACCGGAGAGCGGCGGCACGCCGTTGCCGTTGCCGTTCGGCTGTGGCAGCCAGAGTTTCAGATCCTGTTCTCCGGCCCGCAACGTGACCTGCCCGCCGTCGATACGGGACCCGTTCAATAGAATCGCTTGTCCTCGCACTTCGAGGCGAAGCTTCGCCCAATAGGGACGGGCCTGATCCCGCTCGTCCGCGACCCAGATGACGTTATCGGTGCGTATCTCCAGCCGTTGCACATCGGACGCCAGCAGGACCCGGATCGACGGGGGGGCATGGACCGGGGCTGCCACCACGCAGCCCAGCCCCAGGGCGATCCCCATGAGACCGATGCAGATCTGTCGCATTATCGGCGGAAGAACCATCCTAGGATATAGAATAGCAGACTGAGGACGATGCTGAGGACGATACTGGTGGCAATGGGAAAATAGAAGCTGACGTTGTCGCGTTTGTACGAGAGGTCGCCGGGCAATTTACCCAGCCAACTGACGGCGCCGCCCAAGCCGGGGATCCGGTCTGCGGCGACCAGAAGCACCCCGACCACCGCAATCGCGACCCCGATTCCGATCAGCACCTTGCCGATCGCCGTCCATTCCACCATCAATCCTTTATGAGGCATTCGGCAATCTGAATCGCATTCAGCGCCGCCCCTTTGCGGAGATTGTCGGATACGACCCAGAGGTTGAGGCCGTTCGTGATCGAGGCATCTTCCCGCACGCGGCCGATGTAGACCTCGTCCTTTCCCGTCGCGTCCAGCGGCATCGGATAGAGTTTCTTCCCCGGATCGTCGTACACGATGACGCCGGGCATGGCGGCCAGCGCCGCCCGCGCCTCGTTGGGAGGCAGGGGCTTCTCCAGTTCGACGTTGATCGCTTCGGAGTGGCAGCGCAAGACCGGGACGCGGACGGTCGTCGCCGTCACGCGCAGCGCCGGCGCGCCGAGAATCTTCCTGGTCTCCTTGACGATTTTCACTTCCTCCGAACAGTCGCCGCCGTCGTTGAACGAGCCGATGTGCGGGAGCAGATTGAACGCGATCTGGTAGGGATAGACCTCCGTCTTCACATCGCGGAACGCCATCAGATCTTTCGTCTGATCCATCAGCTCATCCATCGCCGCCGCGCCGGTGCCCGATACGGACTGAAACGTCGTGACCACCACGCGTTTGACCCCGACCGCATCATGCAACGGTTTGAGCGCCATGACCAGGGGCGTCGTGGTGCAGTTGGGGATCGCGACGATCCCGCGCGGCATGGACCGCAACGCCTGGGCGTTCACTTCCGGCACCACCAGCGGCACCTCCTGGTCCATCCGCCAGACGCCGCTGTCGTCGATCACGACGACGCCGGCCGCGCCGAGCTTCTGCCCATAGTCCCGGCTGATCGCATCCGTCGCCGAGATCAACGCGAAATCGACACCGGCAAACGACGAGTCGGGCGTCAGCTCCTCGATCGGCCATTCTTTGCCCTGGCACGACATCGTTCCGCCGGCCGACCGTTTGGAGGCAAAGAGACGCAGCGACGCCAAGGGAAATTTCCGCTCCTCCAGGATCTCCAGCGTCTCCTTCCCGACGGCGCCCGTGGCGCCGAGAATCGCCATCACATATGTGGATTTCTTTTTCAGCATCGCCCCCTGCCTGTCTCCTTGTTACGGTGTGATTGCCCGAATCCGATGATTGAATGTATCCGCGACGAGAATCCGCCCGTCCCCGTCCACGGCGATCCCGAAGGGATAGTTGAGACCGGCCTGAACCGCAAACCCGCCGTCGCCGCCTGCCCCGGTGGTCCCCCCTCCGGCGACTCGCTCGATCAGGCCGGTGATCCGGTCCCATCGGCGCACCAGATGATTGTCGGAATCGGTGAGCCACAGATTGCCCGCCCGGTCGATGGCAATCCCGGATGGCCTGGAAAGACTGGCTGACGGCGCCTCGGTCTCGCTCTGATACCGGTACTCGCCGCCGTCCCCCGCCACTGTCCGGATCAGGCCCGTGACCGGATCGATCGCCCGGATCCGTCCATTGAACGTGTCGGCGATAAACAATGTCCCATCCTCCCCGCAGGCCAACCCGCTTGGTCCGGCCAACGCCGCCTCGGTCGCCGGAATGCCATCTCCATTATAAACCGCCGCCCCGGTGCCGGCGACCGTGCGGATCTGTCCCGTCGCCAGATCGATGGCCCGCACGCGATTGTTACTCTGGTCTGCGATATACAACGTGCCCCTGTCGTTCAGCGCCAACGCCGCCGGTTCGTTGAGCCCCGCCGCAATGGCCGGCCCTCCGTCGCCCCCGTACCGGGGCTGGCCGACCCCGGCGATGGTGGTGATGATCCCGGTTCCGGCTTCCACCAGACGAACCCGATGGTTCATCGTGTCGGCGATATACAGATGGCCCCGCCGGTCCACGACGACCGCCGTGGGGAAGTTCAGGCGCGCGTGGACGGCCGGCCCGCCGTCCCCGCTGAACCGCTTCGGCGCCGCCGCCTTATTGACAACATAGCGAACGGTCCCGCTCAAATCCGCTTGCTGCTTGTATCCCTGCATCGTGGTGGATGCCGTCTCGGCAAAGGGGTCTTCATCCGTCGAGGGCCGCCCGGCCACGTCCGGAACGACACCGGCCGGCGGACCCGGCTCGTCAGCCTGACCGGCCACGGTCGTGATGATACCGGTGGCCCGGTCGAGCCGTCGAATGACATGATTTTCTGAATCGGCAATCACCGGATTGCCGGAGGCATCAACCGTCAGCCCTTTTGGTTCATTGAGCGCCGCACGACGGCACGCGCCTCCGTCGCCTGAGTAACCGGGCTCGCCGGTTCCGGCCAGGGTGTGAATTGTCCATGCGCGATGTACCGCAACCATGTCAGCACAGACGGACTAGGTCAAGTTCCGGAGAATCGCATCGCCCATTTCGGCCGTCCCGACGATCCGGGCGCCGGGACTTTGGATATCCTTGGTCCGATAGCCGAGGTCGAGCGTTTTCACGATGGCGCGGTCGATGGCCTCCGCCTCTTTGTCCAGTTGAAACGCATAGGACAACATCATCGCCGCCGAGGCGATCGTCGCAATGGGATTGGCGATGTTCTTTCCGGCGATGTCCGGCGCGCTGCCGTGAATCGGCTCGAACAGCCCGACCTTGGCCCCGACGCTCGCGGACGGCAGCATCCCGATCGACCCGGTCAGCATCGCGGCCTCGTCGCTGAGGATGTCGCCGAACATGTTGTTGCACAGGAGCACGTCGAACTGCCGCGGGTTGCGCACCAATTGCATCGCGGCATTGTCGACATAGATATGGCTCAACTCGATGTCGGGGTAATCTTTATGGACCTCGATGACGACCTTCCGCCACAGTTCGGACGATTCCAGCACGTTGGCCTTGTCCACCGACGTGACTTTCTTCCGCCGTTTCCTCGCCGCCTCGAAAGCGACCTTCGCGATGCGCCGCACTTCCTCCGTCGTGTAAACTTCCGTGTTGACGCCCCGCTCGTCACCGTTCGGCAATTGTTCAATCCCCTTGGGTTTGCCGAAATAGATCCCGCCGGTCAGTTCCCGAACGACGAGGATGTCGATGCCTTCGATGACCTCGCGCTTCAACGTCGAGGCATCGATGAGATTGGCATAGACCTTGGCCGGACGGAGATTTGCATACAGCCCCAAGGCCTCCCGAATGCCGAGCAAGGCGCGCTCCGGCCTGAGACTGTAGTCCAGCCCCTCCCATTTGGGGCCGCCGACGGCCCCGAGCAACACCGCATCGCTTTGCTTCGCAAGCGCCAGTGTGTCGTTAGGTAACGGAACCCCGGCCTTGTCGATCGCCTGTCCGCCGATATCGGCGGACGTGAAGTGAAACGAATGGTGATAGGTCTCCCCGATCGCCTTGAGAATCTTCACCGCTTCGGGCACGATCTCGCGCCCCACCCCGTCTCCGGCCAATACCGCAATTTTCGCGTTCACGCTCTGCGCTCCTTCCTCATCGCACGATCTTCCGAATGCTCATTCCACCACCGTTTCATCTTCAATCCGCCAGGCAGGATCGACCAGGCATAAAAACTCGATGTCCGACGTTCCGGTATTCTCCAAGTACTGCATGCCGCCCGGAGGCACGTACACCATGGAGCCTGCTTCCACCGGACAGGTCTCCGCGTCGATGGTCATGCGGCCCTGCCCCGCAATGAAGTAGTACACTTCGGACGAGGTCAGCACGTGCCGTTTCGACCGTTTTCCCGCCGCGAGCGTCCCATGGGCCAGACTGTACCCGAGGGCCGCCGCATCTTTGGCGGGATGTATCAGCTCCCGCAGGACCGTGTGGTCCCCGGCGACAAACTCCCGGCAGTCTGCAAGGGTGCGCTTCAACATGGGAGAGCCGCGTTGGGCCGTGCGGCCCAAAGACGGTCACTCTAGCCTGGCAGGAACGATCAAATCAAGCGGACCGTCTGCGCGCCGCCGGCCTCTCTGGACGCCATGTAGGCCAGCCGATTCAGGGCGTTGAGATAGGCTTTCGCCGCCGCCGCGATGATGTCGGTATCGGCCCCGTGGCCCGAGACGGTCCGCCCGTTTTCCTGGACACGCACCGACACCTCACCCTGCGCGTCGGTCCCGCCGGTAATCGCATTGACGCCGAACATCAGCAGCGTGCTCTTGGTGTGCGTCATGGCCGCGATGGTCCGATACACGGCATCGACAGGCCCGTCACCCGTCCCCGATTGCTTCACCGGTTTCCCGTCGATCTCCAGCTCCACGGTCGCGGTGGGGATCCGATCGGTGCCGCTCTCGACATGGAACGACTTCAGCACGATGCTCTCCGCCATCTTCGCCAATTCTTCCGATACGATGACTTCGAGGTCTTCCTCGTACATCTCTTTTTTTTGGTCGGCCAGCTTCTTGAACCGCTCGAAGGCATGGTTGATCTCTGCTTCGCTGAGCTTGTATCCCAGCTCCTCCAGCCGCTGCCGAAAGGCATGCCGCCCGGAGAGCTTGCCCATGACCATCTTGCTCTCCACCAGGCCGACCGACTCCGGCCGCATGATTTCATAGGTGGTCTTGTCTTTCAGCAGGCCGTCCTGGTGAATCCCGGACGTGTGCGCGAAGGCATTCGCCCCCACGATGGCTTTGTTGGGCTGGACCACCATTCCGGTGACCTTGCTGACCAACCGGCTGGTCTTGGCGATTTCTTCTGTCTTGACCTGCGTGTCGGCCTGATAAAAATCTTTCCTGGTCCGGAGCCCCATGACGATTTCTTCCAACGAGGTGTTGCCGGCCCGCTCGCCGATGCCGTTAATCGTGCATTCAACCTGGCCCGCCCCGTTGAGAATGGCCGCCAGGCTGTTGGCGACCGCCACCCCCAAATCGTTGTGGCAATGGACCGAGATCACCGCCCGCCCGGCGTTGGGCACCTTCTCGCAGATCCCCTTGATCAAGGCGCCGAATTCCTGGGGCACCGCGTAGCCCACCGTGTCGGGAATGTTGACGGTGCCCGCCCCGGCCGCGATGACCGCTTCAATGACCTCGTGCAGATAGGCCGGATCGGAACGGCTGGCGTCCATCGGAGAAAACTCGACGTCATCGACGTAGCCTCTGGCCCGCTGAACCATGTCGACCGCGCGCTGCTTGGCCTCCTCACGGGTCATCCGGAATTGATGTTTCAAATGGATGTCGGACGTCGAGAGGAACGTGTGGATACGGACCTTCGGCGCTCCTTTCAACGCCTCCCACGCCCGATCGATGTCTTCGGGACGGGCCCGCGCGAGACTGCAGATCGTCGGCCCTTCCACCTCCTGCGCAATCCGTCTCACCGCTTCGAAATCCCCGGGAGAACTGTATGCGAACCCCGCTTCAATGATATCGACGCCGAGGCGGGCCAGCTGCTTGGCCACCATGACCTTTTCCTCCACGTTCATGCTGGCCCCGGGCGATTGCTCGCCGTCCCGCAACGTCGTATCGAAAATCCGAATCATGCGTGTCATGGCCCACCTCTCTCATCCTTAAAAATAGAAAAAGCCTCCATCCCTCAAGCCCAGGGACGGAGGCTTAAAAAGCTCCGTGGTACCACCCTGCTTCGGCCCGAACCAGCACGCGCTGTCCGGAACCCTTCGTTCGGCCCGTACGGGGGCCAGGCGGAATCCGCTACTCTGGTTTCACGGATTCAGGCTCGGAGGCGAGTTCGGCAACGTTTAGATTGGCTCGCACCAACCGCCAATTCTCTCAGTCTAAACAGGTTGCCTACTACTCCTCGTCACAGCCGCTCACGTCTTGCGTGCCGCTACGGCTTGGGCTCAGGCGAGGGCGCCTCGGATTTCACGGCGACCTTCTTCCCCATAGCCCGCGCCACCAGCCAGAACATGCGCTCCATCGGACCCAACAACGCATACCCGGCGAAGATCACAAATAACATACCTTGGGGCCAGGCTGCTACCAGCATCAGCCCCAGAATCCCCCAGACCAGATAGGTGACCTGTTGGGGGCCTTTGAACTTGAGGTCCTTGAAGCTGCGATACTTGATCGTGCTGACCATCAGGAACGACAGCGCGAGGGTGATGAGCAACACGGCGAGCGGCTTCGTCTCTGCCCCCATGTGAAGCACATAGTGATCGAACACCACCATCGAGGCGACGACACCGGCCGCGGCAGGAATGGCCAAACCGGTAAAGTACTTGCCGTCGGACAGCGCCACAGTCGAGTTGAACCGGGCGAGCCGCACCGCGCCCATCGCCACATACGCGAACATGACCGCCACGCCGAACGTGCCCAGCCCGCTCAACGCCCATGAATACATGAGGAGCCCCGATGCGACGCCGAAGGACACGACATCGGAAAGGGAATCGTACTCCAACCCGAAATGGCTCGTGCTGTTGGTCAGCCGGGCCGACTTCCCGTCCAACACGTCGAACACCATGGCGATGAAAATCGCGATGGCCGCCGCCAGATAGTCGGCGTTGAAGACGGCGAGGATGGCATAGACCCCGCAGAACAAATTGCCGGTCGTGAAGAGGTTCGGGATGAGGTGCATGGCCGCTTTGCGGCGTTTGCTGTCCTTGCCGAACGAATTCCTGAATCCCCCTGTTTTCATCGAAGTTCTCCCAGAATGCTTTCCCCGCCCTTGACATGATCGCCGACGGCGACCTTCAGGGTGGTACCGATGGGAAGAAAGGTGTCCATCCGAGACCCGAAGCGGATCAAGCCGTACCGTTCTCCCCGTCTCGCCGGATCCATCGGTGACGCCCAGCAGACGATCCGCCGGGCGATCAGCCCCGCGACCTGGACGCACAACACTTTCACCCCTTCAACCGTTTTGATCATGAGGGCGTTCTGCTCATTCCGCAGCGTCGCTTCCGGCTTACTGGCGACCATGAAGGCCCCGGGCTGGTACTGCACATTTTCCACCGTCCCGTCGCAGGGCATGCGGTTGATGTGCACATTGAACACGTTCAAGAAAATCGTGACGCGCACGGCCCGATCCTTCAGATAGCGCGGTTCGAATTCTTCTTCGATGGCGATGACCTTGCCGTCGCCGGGTGCCACAACGAGATGCGGGTCCTTGGGAATGACTCTGGCCGGATTACGGAAAAACCACGCGACAAACGCCGTGAGGATCCCCGCCCCCACCGCCACGGCTATCCACCCCAGCCATCCGGCCAAGACCGTCACGCCGGCAGGAATGGCAATGAACGGAAGTCCTTCCTTGGCGAACGGAATACCAACTGCCCGATCGATCATCGCGTCGCCTTCTCTCCACACACGACGGCCACCCTCGTCCGGCCATCACGTCCAAGATCATTATACCGACTCATGGCGGGCAGGTGACAGCTTTTCCTTAGTTCTTGGTCTTGTCGACCAGCTGGTCTTTCTTCAGCCAGGGCATCATCGCCCGCAACTTCGCCCCGACGGCCTCGATGGGGTGCGCTTCGCCTTTGGCCAACAGGGCATTGTAGACGGGGCGATTGGCTTGGTTCTCCAGCACCCATTCCTTGGCAAACCGGCCGGTCTGAATCTCATCGAGAATCTTCTTCATTTCCCGTTTGGTCTCTTCCGTGACCACTCGCGGCCCTCGCGTGACATCACCGTACTTGGCGGTCGTACTGATCGAGTACCGCATGTTGGCGATGCCGCCTTGATAGATCAAATCGACGATCAGTTTCACTTCGTGCAGACATTCGAAATACGCCATTTCCGGCGAATACCCTGCTTCGACCAGCGTTTCATACCCTGCCTGAATCAACGAGGTCAGACCTCCGCACAAGACCGCCTGTTCTCCGAATAAATCGGTCTCGGTTTCTTCACGAAAATTGGTCTCAATGACGCCGGCCCGCCCGCCGCCGATGGCGCTTGCATACGCCAATCCCACCTGTCTGGTCGTCCCGCTGGGATCTTGATGAATGGCAAGCAGACAGGGCACTCCGCTGCCCTTTGTGTATTCGGAACGGACCAGATGACCGGGCCCCTTGGGAGCCACCATAAACACATTCACCGCCGCCGGCGGCACGATTTGGCCGAAATGAATGTTGAAGCCGTGGCCGAACGCCAAGTAGGAGCCGGCCTTGAGATGGGGCGCGATATCCTGCCGATAGATGGACGCCTGCGCCTCATCGGGCGCCAGAATCATGATGACATCGGACGACCTGACCGCATCAGCCACCGGCATGACTTTCAGGCCGCTTTGCTCCGCTTTTTTCCACGACGTGCCCTCGCGCAACCCGATCACGACGCTCACGCCGCTCTCTTTCATGTTCAGCGCATGGGCATGCCCCTGGCTGCCGTAACCGATGACGGCCACCTTCTTGCCGCGAATGTGTTGAATGTCCGCATCCTTATCGTAGTAAATCTTCATCCTGAGCTCCTTCACATGAATCGATTGTCCGACAGAAGCCGGTGTACGTGTGCTGCGGAAGCGGGCTATTCTCGAGCGACTTTTTTAGTTTGGGTGACAGCCTGGCGGATCGGCTCCCGCGCCACAGCAACCCGACCCGTGCGCACCAGATCCTTAATCCCCAGCGGTTGCAGCAAGTTGATGATCGCCTCGATCTTCTTGGGATCGCCGGATACTTCGATCGTATAGGTACTCGGGGTGGAATCGATGACGTTCGCCCGGAAGATATCCACAATGCGCAGCGCCTCCGCACGATCCGCATCCTTCGTATGTACCTTGATGATCGCCGTCTCCCGCGATACGAACTCCGTCTCGTTCAGGTCGACGACCTTGATCACGTCGATCAACTTGTTGAGCTGTTTGACGATCTGCTCGATAATCCGCTCGTCGCCGGAGGTCACGATCGTCATCTGCGACATGGATGGATCGAGCGTGGGCGCGACCGACAGGCTTTCGATATTGAACCCGCGCCCGCTGAACAGCCCGGCCACGCGCGACAACACGCCGAACTTGTTTTCCACCGTCACCGAAATAATGTGTTCCATACGGGCTTTCAGCTGATGGCTGACAGCTCCTAACTTAGGCTGTGAGTACCGTGTCTTTATCTTCCGGCGTAACTTTTCTTTCACCGGCTTGCTTCTGCTTCAGCTCCGGCGGATCTTCAAGAATCATCTCGTGGTTGCAGCCGCCGGCCGGAATCATCGGATAGCAATTTTCATAGGGATACGTGGGGACATCGACGATCACGGGCCCCTCGGTCGCCAGGGCTTGTTTCAACACCTCATCAAGCTTCGCCACCTTGTTCGCCCGCAAACCGACTGCCCCGTAGGCTTCCGCCAGCTTCACAAAATCCGGCGTCGTTCCCAAATCGCTCGACGCATATCGCCCATTGTAAAAAAGGTCCTGCCATTGCCGCACCATGCCATGGAACCCGTTGTTCAGAATGATGATCTTCACCGGCAATTTGCTCACCACCGCCGTCGCCATCTCCTGCATGTTCATCTGCACGCTGCCGTCTCCTGCGATGCAGAGGACGAGCCGATCGCGAAACGCGGCTTGCGCGCCCATGGCGGCCGGAAATCCGAACCCCATCGTGCCGAGCCCGCCGGAGGTCAACCAGCGGTTCGGCTGCGCCAACTTGAAGTATTGCGCCGCCCACATCTGGTGCTGCCCCACATCCGTCGAGACGATCGGGTCACGGTCCCTGGTAAGTTCGTACAACCGCTTCACGACGTGCTGGGGCTTGATCGGCCCGTCCTGCTCCTGTTGATAGGTCAACGGATGGGCCTGCCGCCATTGCTGAATCTGATCCCACCAGGGCTTCCGGAGATCTTTCTGATCGCCGTTCACGGTGGCGCGCAGGATTTGATTCAACTCGCGCAGCACGGTCTTGCAATCACCGACGATCGGCACGTCGACATGGATATTTTTCCGGATCGAGGTCGGGTCAATGTCGATGTGGATGATCTTGGCATGCGGGCAAAACTCCGAGACTTTGCCGGTCACCCGGTCGTCGAAGCGCGCACCGACGGCGATCACGAGATCGGAGTAATGCATCGCCATATTGGCCTGATAGGTTCCGTGCATGCCGAGCATTCCGAGCGACAGCGGATGTTCTCCCGGAAACACGCCGAGCCCCATCAAGGTCATATCGACGGGAATCTGCGTCATCTCGGCCAAGTCGAGCAATTCCTGGGAGGCACCGGAAAACACGACGCCGCCACCCACGTAGAGAATCGGCTTCTTCGCCTTGGCAATCGCTTCGGCGGCCTGCTTGATCTGCCACTTGTTGCCGTCGTACGTCGGATTGTAGCCACGGATCGAGACGGAATTGGGGTACGCGAATTCCGCCACGTTCTGGGAGACGTCCTTGGGAATATCGACCAGCACCGGCCCGGGCCGTCCTGTCGTGGCAATATAAAACGCTTCCTTGATGGTGGCGGCGAGATCGTTCACGTCTTTGACCAGAAAGTTGTACTTGGTACAGGGCCGGCTCAAGCCGACATTGTCCGCTTCCTGAAAGGCATCATTGCCGATGAGATGGGTCGGTACCTGACCGCTGAAGCACACCACCGGGACGGAATCCATGTAGGCATCGGCCAAGGCCGTGATCACGTTGGTCATTCCCGGCCCCGACGTCACCAGGCACACGCCAGCCTTGCCGGTGGCCTTGGCGTAGCCTTCCGCCATATGTCCCGCACCCTGCTCATGGCGGGTCAAAATGACTTCGAGGTCCTTCTGCTGATGCAGCATGTCGAAAATCTTCAAGACCACGCCGCCGGGAAGCGCAAAGACGGTCTTCACCCCTTCCCGCTTGAGGCATTCGATGAAGATCTCAGCGCCGGAGAGTTTCATAACGGTTTCCTCCATCCACGAGAGTGAGGATCAGGCTGTCGTTGACCCTCAAGTGCCGACCTTTCCGCTCCGCGCGAAGGGCTGACAACCCTACAATCATGCATGCAAAAATTTTTGAAAAATCAATGGGAAAGATTGGAGATCCTACCATCCCGGTCAGGCAGGGTCAATAGGTCAATCCCTCCATCACGAGGTGCCGCCAACGCGACGAATGTCCGTGAGACAGAGGCCCTGTTGCCGAAGAAAAAAGCGCAGGTGTGAAGGCCTATAAGCCGGATTCTGTTCTCGCCGGAGATGGACTCTCCGGCGGAGATGATCATTTCTCTGGGACTCGAGTTGCCTCGAACCTCAAGCAGCCTACCCGAAGACCTCGACCGGGCCAGTCGGTTTGCAGGGCACGCACGGTGTCCTGCAAGTGTCTTCCTATTTGGCCTTGCACCGGGCGACGCTTACCGTGCCGGTGATGTCACCACCACCGCGGTGGGCTCTTACCCCACCGTTTCACCCTTACCTGAGCCACAGCGACCAGATGGGATCCCGTCGCGTCGGCCATCGGCGGTTTGATTTCTGTGGTGCCGGTGTCGGATCGCTCCGCCTGGGAGTTACCCAGCGCCCTGCCCATGGAGTCCGGACTTTCCTCCCGATGCCGTAGCACCGGGCGATCACCCGGCCTTCACACCTGCGCAGGTTGAGTATAATGAAGACTGGTAGGCCGTGACAAGCAGACGTCGCTCTATTTCCTAATCTCCCGCCGCCGCCAGTATCTCAATCTTGTCTTTCCATTTTTTGGCGACCGTGCCCCGTCGATGGCGTCGGACAAATCGCTCCAGCCTGACCGCGTCCTCTTCTGACGAGCGAATAAACTCGACGCCAAGCCGATTGCCCTTCACCCACCGTACCACAGCCAGCGGCACGTCCACAGCCGGTTGCCCGTCCGGGAGACAGAGTTTGAGCCGGACGTAGTCGCCTGGCCTGGCTGCCTCCGGACTTTCCATCAGACAGCCGGGCAACGACAGGTCGAGCACACGGCCTTCGCCAATCACTGATTCCCCGGCAAAGACCGCGGCACATTCGATGGGAACTCTTGAGCTATACCGATCTTCCATCTACGCCCCCCATCCACATGTAGTGGGCACTGTCGCACATGATGGCGGAGCAGACCAGTCCCGCAAAAGCAGAGGGGGAACCCAACCATATGGGGGGGGGACTCGCGCGCGGCCGGACACATGAACACTGCCCTACCGGGCTGCGGAAACACAATTTCGCCCAGGTAGAAATTCCAGCCTACGAAGAGTCACTGAATGGCACATCAGAGCCCGCAGGATGCTCAAGAAGGCCTCTCATCTCACCCGCCCAGCCCCGGCGCGCCAAGACGCGCCGATCCGCAGGCAAGGCCGCAGCGAGCGAAGAGGCGAGGCCTACTCCGTTCTGTACGTTGAGCTTCTGAGCGACGCGAGAACGATGCTGGCGGACTTTTTCAGCATTCTGCTACCGGCCGCCCACTGCCGGCAACAACGCGGCCGGAACCGGCGTTCTTTTCTCGTAGATTGCCATCACTTCAGGCATCCACTCTTTAAGCTGTTGAATCCTCGTATCATGACCGGGATGCGTCGAGAGAAACTCCGCCGGCCCACCACCGCCCGACAACTGGGCCATCCGTTCCCACAGCGCGATCGACTCACGGGGATCATAGCCGGCATCAGCCGCCATCAGTATCCCGACGTAATCGGCCTCGGATTCATGTTTCCGGCTGAACGGCAGCAACACCCCAACCTGTGCTCCGACGCCGAGCGCGGCCATCGTCGTTTGACTCAGCACGGGATTGCCCCCGCCGGCGCCGAGCACCGCGCCGGCGACTTGCAAGGCCGCATTGGTCAACTGCCCCTGGCTCATCCGCTCCGCCCCATGCCGGGCCAGGGCATGCACCACTTCATGGCCCATCACGGCCGCCAGACCCGCCTCCGTTTTCGCCACGGGGAAAATGCCGGTGTACACGGCCATCTTGCCGCCGGGCAACGCGAAGGCGTTTGCGGTCTTATCATCCTTGATGACGGTCACGTCCCACTGAAACTGCTTGGCCATTTCACCATATTTCGATCGCTTCGCCGCCTCGATAATCCTCGCTGCCACCCGTTTCACCGGCTCGATCTCGCGGGGGTCTTGAGACGGCTTCATTTTCGGGTCGCGCTTGATCTGATCGTACGCCTGCTCGCCCATTTGCACTTCTTGATCGACCGACGTGATCAGCAATTGCGACCGGCCTGTGTACGGATTGGTTTCGCAACCGGCCACACCGAGACCCACGATCAACAGACTCACTATCCCAAGAACACGCCCCCCTTGTTGTCGTATCGCCATCACCGATCCTCCAAGCCGTTACCCGATGCCGTCACCGCCAATTTGACCCTGCGCATCCGATTGAGTAGATTACCGCGCCCTTCGTCATGTTTTCCAGCAGGAGCCCCTTATGACGGCTGATCGGTCTATCAAGCCCATAGAACGCATCGGCATCGACGAATCCGGCAAGGGCGATTATTTCGGCCCGCTCGTCATCGCGGCCGTCTTTGTGGACGCCACCACGCAGGGTGAATTACGACTGATGGAGGTCCGCGACAGCAAGAAGATTTCCGACGGACGGATTCTCGAAATGGCGCCGGACATCAAGACCATTTGTCCCCACAGCGTCATCGCGATCGGCCCGCAGAAATACAACGAGCTCTACGCGAAGATCAAGAATCTGAACCGCCTCCTCGCCTGGGGCCACGCCAAAGCACTGGAAAATTTATTGGAACGGGTGACCTGCGAGCGGGCCGTCTCCGATCAATTCGGAGACGAGCGGTTAATCCTGAATGCCTTGCAAGATAAAGGGCGGAAGATCGTGCTGGAGCAGCGGACGAAAGCGGAGTCGGACCTGGCCGTGGCGGCCGCGTCGATCCTGGCACGAGCCGAGTTTCTGATTCGCCTCAAACGCCTTTCCAATGAAGTAAGCACGACGTTGCCGAAAGGCGCGTCCCCATCGGTGGAGCTTGCGGCGAAGATGATCGTCAAAAAACACGGGCGGGACCGGCTGGGCACCGTGGCCAAACTTCACTTCAAGACCACGCAGGCCGTATTGGCGGACTAGACCGATTCGCCGACTTCGAGGTCCGAAGGCTTGGCCCCTGATACGGAAGGCGCTTCCGTCACCGGTTCGCCCTCCCAATACAACATCCGGCGGCAATAGGGACAGACATGCAGGTCGTCCGACCGTTTGACCTGCGCGATCAGTTGCGGCGGGATCTGCAAGCGGCAGCCGGTGCAAATGCCGTCGCGCACCGCCGCCAGCGGTTGATCCTTCCGCGAGGCCTTGATCTGCATGTACCGGCCGAGGAGACTTTTCTCCACTCGCGCCGCGGCGGCTCGGTAGAGCGCTTCGACTTGGGACAGCTCCGCGGCCAGCGTGCGATCCTGCTCGTCCAAGACTTTCTTTTCCTGCGCGAACGCCGCCTCCAGCGCCTTCTTCTTTCCTTCGGCCTCTTTCACCGTTCGCTGCAATTGGTCGATCTTGTCCATGCAGACGAGAATCTTCTCCTCAAAATCCCCCCGCTTTTTATTCGCCAGATCGAGCTCGAAGAGATGCGCCTGATACTCCTTGTTGGTCTTCAAGCTCGCCGCGTGCGACTTCATTTTCTCGGTCTGGGCCTCGTGGGCCTCCAAATCTTTTTCGTGCGAACGCCGCTCTTTGACCGCGGCCTCGACGGTGATCTTCGTCTCGTTCAACAGGTTCGAGGTGTCGCGCAGGGGCGCTTCAGCCGTGTGCAACAGGTCGGGGATTTTTCTGCGGGTGTCACTGATCTCCATGATACGGAGATCGAGTTTCTGTAATTCAAGCAGTGGGGACAGTTTGTGGCTCAACGTGCCCTTTCTCTGCCGTGAGGCCCCTTCGGCGATTGACACAGTCTGGTGGGCCCACTAGGACTTGAACCTAGGACCAGCTGATTATGAGTCAGCCGCTCTAACCACCTGAGCTATGGGCCCTGTTCGGACAGGTTCGGGCTCAGCCTCGACCTCCCCCTCGGCCTCAGGCGGGGATTCTAGGCTCCCCTCCGGATGGAGTCAATCGAGCCCATCCGGCAGACACTTACAAACTCTCGACGAAACTTCTGAGCTTCTTGCTGCGGCTCGGATGGCGCAACTTCCGCAAGGCCTTGGCTTCGATTTGCCGGATGCGTTCGCGCGTCACTTCGAAGTCTTGTCCCACTTCCTCCAGCGTATGGTCGGTGGCCTCTCCGATGCCGAATCGTTTGCGCAAGACTTTTTCCTCGCGCGGCGTCAAGGTCTCCAGCGCGCTGTTGATCTGCCGTTGCAGGTCGTACCGGATCGCCGCTTCCAACGGCGACACGGCCTTTTTGTCTTCGATGAAGTCGCCCAGGTGGCTGTCTTCCTCCTCGCCGATCGGCGTTTCGAGGGAAATCGGCTCGCGCGCGATTTTCAGAATCTTCCGCACCTTATCCAAGGGCAGATCCATCCGTTCGGCGATTTCTTCCGGCAACGGCTCGCGGCCGAGCTTTTGCACGAGATGGCGCGACGTGCGGATAAGCTTGTTGATCGTCTCGATCATGTGGACCGGAATCCGGATTGTCCGCGCCTGGTCGGCGATCGCCCGCGTAATCGCCTGCCGAATCCACCACGTCGCATAGGTGCTGAACTTGTAGCCGCGCTTGTACTCGAACTTGTCCACGGCTTTCATCAACCCGATGTTACCCTCCTGAATGAGATCCAGGAACTGCAACCCCCGATTGGTGTACTTCTTGGCGATGCTGACGACCAGGCGCAGGTTGGCTTCCACCAGTTCGGCCTTGCCGCGTTTGACCTTTTCTTCCGCGACATCGAGATGCTTGACGGCATCCTTGATGTCTTCCGCCGGAACCAGCGCCTCTTCTTCCTCCAATTGGCGGACTTTGGCCTTGGCGGCCTGGTAGACCTTCTTGATTTCCAACAAGTTCTCTTCCGACACTCCTGTCTTCCGCTTCACCGCCAGCAAGTCCGCACGGCTGCGGCACATTTTCTTGAGCAGTTCCGCGCCCGCTTCGCCGGCCACCCCGATCCGTCGCTGACAATTCACCGCCTCCCGTTCCGCCGCCCGAATCTGGACGGCGAGCTCGCGGACGCGCTGGACCATCCGATCCTTGAGCACCCCGTGGAGATTCACGGACTCGATCTTGTCCACGACCTGCTGGCGCACCGCGTCGAACTGTTTCTTGAATTTCTTGTGCTTGGCCGGATCGGTGCCGAGGTGCTTCCCCTTGTCCACCAGCGCCTTGAGAGCCAACGACACTTTCCGCACCGCGTTCAACGCGTCCAGAGTCTTGACGCGCAACTCCTCGTAATCCCGCTCGACCGGCTGCTGATCTTCTTCGAGTTCCTCCTCCTGCTCCTGCACTGGCACAATCTCACGCACATCGATCGTGCCGTCTTTCAGCTGATCGCGCAGCGCGAGGACGAACTCGATGGTCATCGGCATCCCATAAATCACGCACGCGATATCGTGTTTCCCTTCCTCGATCCGTTTGGCGATCTCGATCTCGCCCTCGCGGCTCAACAGCGCCACGCTGCCCATTTCCTTGAGGTACAGACGCACCGGATCGTCCGTACGGCTCAACGCCCCCGGCGTCAAATCGATCGGTTTGTCGTTTTCCTCCTCGGACTCCGCTTCCACTTCCTCGGCATCCTCGCCGGCCTCACCGCTCTCGGATCGTTTCCGCGGCCGCTCGCCTTCCGGCGCATCGACAATTTCGATATCCATCTCGCCGAACATGGTCATGATGCTGCCAAACTGCTCAGAAGACACCACTTCGGCCGGCAAGGTGCTGTTGAGTTCGTCGTAGGTCAGGAAACCTTTTTCCTTCCCGATCGTGATCAGCTTTTTCACCTCACCGAGCAATTCTTGTTTCGGCATGACTACTCCTTCACTAAGGACACCGCCCCGGGAGCCGGCACGGCGGCTTTCCGGATTCGCAGTTCGTTGATTTGCACATTCAATTGTCGCACATCGTCCGCACGCCCTTCGCGTTCAGCCGCTTTCAGGCGGCCGATCAGGTCCCGCAGCACCTGCTCCGCCCGTTTGCGGTCGAGGCTGTCCAGGCAGGCCCGGATATGCACCGGGACATCGTCAAAATGATCCTCGCGCATGGACAGTTCCGTCGCCAGTGCGCCGCAGTCGGGATCCCCCACCGACGCATCCAGGACCGATCGGAGGCTGATGCGCCCCTCCCGATCCACATGCGCAAGCGCAATCTCGACCAGCTTGCGGCCTGGCGCGACGGTAAAGGCCTCCGGCTTCAGACGGCGGACATCGGCAGGAGACAGCTTCCCCTGCAACAGCAAGAACAGCAGATCCCGCTCTTCGGGCAGTCCTTTGAACAAAACATTGAGCGGAATCTCCGGCGTGGAGAGTGTGCGCGGTCTGTCCGCACTTCGCTTCGGCTGAGCCACGAGGGCCGGATACCGTTCGATCAGTCGGGACTGGCTGATCCCCAACCGTTCCGCCACGATCCTCATGCGCTCCTCCCGCTCAATGGGATGTTCGCTCTTCTGGAGAATCCGCAGCACCTCATCGACGCTTCGAATGCGGCTTTCCAGCGAGCCGGCTTCGGCCTGGTTGACCGTGTACTCCAGCGCATAGTCCAAGAGGCTCGGAGCGACTGCTTCCAGCCGGGCGAACGCCTCGACCCCTTCCTTCCGCACAAATGTGTCAGGGTCCTCACCAGCCGGAAGGGTGACGACTTTGACCCCTAATCCGCTGTTGACGAATAGATCCAATCCTCTCAACGCCGCGCGCACACCGGCTGCGTCAGGATCGAACAGGAGCACCACCTGATCGGCAAACCTCCGCACGGCGTGAATATGTTCGGAGGTCAACGCCGTCCCCAGCGTGGCGACGGTGTGCGTGAGCCCCGCCTGGTGGAGCGCGATCGCATCGAAATAGCCCTCGACGACGATCACGGTCTTGGTCCGCACGATAGCTTCGCGCGCCTGATCGAAGGCAAAGAGCGTTTGCCCTTTCTTAAACAAGGGCGTATCAGGGGAGTTCAGATATTTGGGTTCACCGTCGCCCAACACACGCCCGCCGAATCCGACCACGCGTTTCCGCAAATCCGTGATCGTGAACATGACCCGGGCTCGAAACCGGTCGTAGAAGCCGGAGCCGTTGTCCCGCGCCACCACCAGGCCGGCCGTCGCCAGATCGCCTTGCGTAAATCCTTGCTTGGTGAGTGTTTTGAGCAATCCGTCCCATTCGGCCGGCGCCACACCGATCCCGAATCGATCAATCGTGGACGGCTGAATGCCCCGTTTCTCCAGATAGTCGCGCCCACCGGCTCCGACCCGGGCATCACGCAGATTGTGCGCGAACCAGGCGGCGGCGGCTTCGTTCAGTTGCTCGACTCGCTTGGCTTGTCCTCCCTGAGCCCCGGCAGGAGATACAATTTCACGCACTTCGATTCCCACCTTGTGGCCGAGATCGCGCACCACTTCCGGGAAACTGGCCCCGGTCAAACGGGTGAGAAACGTGAAGACGTTGCCGCCGGCGCCGCAGCCAAAACAATGGAAGATCTGCCGGGACGGGCTGACGGTAAACGAGGGGGTCTTCTCCTGATGAAACGGGCATAAGCCCTTGAGATTCTGGCCGGCTTTGGTCAGAGAGACGTGATGACCGACGATGTCGGTGATGTCGATCCGGCCCCTGATTTGATCGATGATGTCGTCGGAAATCAGCCCATGGCCCACGAGAGTCGGAGCTCCTGCCTCCTCGTCGCGCCCAACCGGACGAGTCAATGACGAAGTGATTGAAAAATTGACCGGACAGATTAACAGACGGTTTGAAAATCTGTCAATTCCGAGGATCGGCGTCAGCCCGGCGGCCAGCCCATGTGTCGGCCGCCCATGACGTGGAAATGCAGATGGAAGACGGTTTGGCCTCCGTCTCGTCCGGTATTGGCGACCAGACGAAACCCCGGATCGGCCAGCCCTTTATCTCTCGCAACTTTTGTGCAGGCCAAGAGCAACCGAGCCAGCAACGGCTGATCCGACTCGCCCAGATCTTGAATGGACATCACATGCCGTTTGGGAATGACCAGTGTATGCACCGGCGCCTGTGGATGGATGTCGTCAAAGGCCAGGGTCTGGTCGTCTTCGTAAACGATCATGGCGGGAATTGTTTTTTCGGCGATCTTGCAAAACAGACAGGTGCTCATCGCTCACCCCTCACTTCTCTGTCCTCAATCCGGACTTGCCGAATCGCTTGCCGAGCTCCTGATAGATCTGGTGGAGCTCCAGGTCGTGATACCCCAGGACCATCAGAGTGTGGAATACCAGATCTGCCACCTCATAGACGATTTCTTCTTTCTTACCGCCTTTCGAGGCCAGCAGCACCTCGCCCGCCTCTTCCGCCACTTTCTTCAGAATTTTGTCATGGCCGCCCTCGAACAGCTTTGTCGTATAGGACCCGGCTTGCGGGTGCGCGCGGCGCGCGCGGATGGTCCGTAATACCGACTCAAGAATCCCTCCCGCTGCATCCTGTGTCATTTCCCCTGTAGTCAAACCCTGTTCGTCCAGCCTGGAGAAGAAACAGGCCCGCTCGCCCGTATGGCAGGTCGGTCCGGCCGCTTGAGCTTTCACCAAGATCGTGTCCTGATCGCAATCCACAAAGAGATCTTTGACGTGCAGTATGTGACCTGACGTTTCGCCTTTTTCCCAAAGCCGATTGCGCGATCGGCTCCAAAAATGGACGCGCTTGGTTGTGAGCGTCTTGGCGATCGCCTCTTGATTCATGTAGCCCAGCATCAGCACCGACCCGTCCAGCCAATCCTGCACGACGGCCGGGAGCAGACCTTGTTGATCGAATTTGAACTGGGGTGCCGGTTCCTGGGTCATCTGCTCACGCGGCCTGTTCTAGAGAATCCAATCGTACGGGAATCCCACGTTCTCTCAAATAGGTCTTTGCCTGAGGAATCGTATACGTCCGAAAGTGAAAGATCGAGGCCGCCAAGACGGCATCCGCCTTCCCCTTCACGAACCCATCGTATAAATGGTCCAGCGTGCCGACCCCGCCGGACGCGATCACGGGAATCGACACTCGCTCCGACACGGCGGCAGTGAGCGCCAGATCATAGCCACTCTGCCTTCCGTCCTGATCCATGCTGGTCAACAACACCTCGCCGACTCCGTAGTCTTCCATCCGCTTTGCCCACTCCACCGCGTCCAAACCGGTCGGCCTGCGCCCGCCGTGCGTAAACACTTCCCATCGATCAGCGGCCGGGACCTTCTTCGCATCGATGGCCATGACGATGCACTGCGTGCCGAATCGCTGGGCCGCCTCTTTGATGAACTCGGGCCGCTCTACCGCCGCCGTGTTGATGCTGACCTTGTCCGCCCCGGCATTCAGCAAATTTCTGACATCGTCGAGTGTGCGCACGCCGCCGCCGACCGTTACCGGCATGAACACCCGCGCAGCCGTCCGTTCGACAACGTCGAGAATCGTCTTGCGGTTTTCATGGGACGCTGTGATATCCAGGAAACAGAGCTCATCCGCCCCTTCGCGATCGTAGACGACCGCCGCCTCAACCGGGTCGCCCGCGTCGCGAAGGTTGAGGAAACTCACGCCTTTCACGACACGGCCGTCCTTCACGTCGAGGCAAGGGATAATGCGTTTGGTCAGCATGGAACACCGTGACCTGGTTTCAGTTCAGAGCCCCCGCCCGGTTCTTACAGCCCGCCGAGGGCCGTGAGCGCGGATCGATAATCCAGTTTGCCGTCATACAGCGCCTTCCCGACGATCGCGCCTTCGATCCGAGGCCCGAGCGCTCGCACCGCCAGAAGATCCTCGACCCGGCTGATCCCCCCGGACGCGATCACGGGAAACGACGATGCAGCCGCGACTTCCTTCAACGCCGGCAGGTTCGGCCCGTTCAACATCCCATCGCGCGCAATATCCGTATAGATGACCGCCCCGATCGCCAACCCACCGACTTCTTTCAACAGATCGATGGCCCTCGTGTCCGACACCGAGGTCCAGCCCTTCACCGCAACCTTCCCGTCTCGCGCATCGAGACCCAGCAGAATTTGCCCGGGGAACTCCCGGCACGCCTGTTCGAGAAACGCCCGATCGGTCAGCGCGGCCGTCCCCAGCACGACGCGCGACACTCCGGCCTGAAAATAGCGCCGAACCGTCTCGATGGTCCTGATCCCGCCGCCGATCTGAACTTTCACCTTCACAGTCTTCAACACGGTTTCGATCTGGGACAAATTGCGAGGTTCCCCATCTATCGCCCCGTTGAGATCCACGACATGGATCAGAGACGCCCCGCCCTCCTGCCATGTCCGTGCGACCGCCGGCACATCTTCCGAATAGACGGTTTCCGCCGCCATATCGCCCTGACGCAACCGGACACAGCGGCCGTCCTTCAAGTCGATCGCCGGGATCACCAACACGTTACTTCCCTTTTTCTCCGCCGAACGGAAACTCTTTCATGATCTCATCGACGCCGTATTCCGCCAGTTCTTCCGCCGTCACGAACATGCCGAGCCGCTGAACAAACCCCATGACATCCTCGGTCAACGGCCGTTGCCGCTCATAATACTGGCCGACCCACAACACCTGGCCGTCCGCCGCCACAACCTTGACCTCGAAGCCGACAGACGCGGCCGGGTTCGCCCCGAGCCGGCTGCCGACCCGCTCTTGATACATTGACACATAGCCCATCAATGCCGCATCCGCCTTGAGCGTCCTCGCCACCGCGGCAGCGACCGCCTCCGGCCTGACCTTGCCGACCGCCCCATCGACCGCCGAGGCTTTGACTGAATCGCCGAGCGGCACCAGGTGAAGGCCGTCCCTCGATTGGAGACGTTTCCAGAACAATTGTGTGACCCGCTCCGCCGCAGCGGCGGGGACCGAGGCGGCTTGCCTGGGAGGCGGTTCCACATCGGACGGTATCGCTAATGACATGTCCGGTTGCCGAACGCTCTGCGGGGTCGAAAAATAGAAATTGCCCTGGTCGCGCACCTGCGGCGTGATAATCGAGGTGAACGGCACCAGCGCTATGGACCGAACCGTATACCGCGGCAACATGTCCGACGACTCCGTCGTGACTTTCCAGCCGCTACAGCCGGCCGCCAGGACAACCAGGAGTCCCGCCGCAAGGATCCTCCACGTCGTTCGACCCCTCCTGTTCATTTCCATGCTCCAAAATTCTTGATCAACCGCAGCCCCACCCCCTGGCTTTTCTCCGGGTGAAACTGGCAGGCGACGATATTGTCCTTCCATACGCTCGACACGAAGGAGATTCCGTAGGTCGTCGTCGTCGCGGCTACGCGCTTGTCACTGGGCTCGACGAAATAGGAGTGCACGAAGTACCACTCGGCTCCATCGGCGATCCCGTCGAACAGCGGACAGGTGCGCTGAAGGTGGACCTGGTTCCAGCCGATATGCGGCACTTTCAATGCCGGGCCTGCGGCAAATCGTCGGACCTTGCCGGGAATGATGTCGAGTCCCTTATGCGGCCCGAACTCTTCGCTCTCGGAAAACAGGACTTGCAGCCCCAGACAAATCCCCAAAAACGGCTTGCCCGATCGGATTGCCGCGTGGATCGGTTCTACCAATCCATACCGGTTGATGTTCGCCATACAGTCGCCGAAGGCCCCAACCCCCGGCAGGACCACGTGGCTCGCATTGCCGATCACCCTGACATCGCGCGTCACCACCGCCTGATGGCCCACGGCCTCGAACGCCTTGGAGACGCTGCGGAGATTACCCATGCCGTAATCGATAATGGCAATCATTGAATCTGCCTAACTTTGTGGGAGGGTAACAATACCGCAACCGGCCCGAGACTGCTACTGGCAATCTCTGGCGATAGAAGCCCTCTGTGCCTATGGCTCGCTGCTGGCTGCCTGATAAAACGGAAACGGGACAGACTCCTCTCTCAGAAGCCTGCCCCGTTTACAACGGCAGATTTACCGACCTGCGGCAAGAAAACTACAGCATCCCCTTCGTCGAGAGCACTTTCCCTGCGAGCCGCTCTTCCGGCATGGTCGCCTGATCGAGGGCTTTAGCCAGGGCCTTGAAGATGGCTTCCATGATGTGGTGGGGGTTGCGGCCGTACATCAGATTGACGTGCAGATTGAGCCCGCCGTGGGTGACAAAGGCCTGAAAGAAGTCTTCAAACAAGCCCAGGTCGAACGCTTTGATTTTCCGGTCCGGCAGATTCACGTTATACACGAGGAACGGCCGGCCGCTGAGATCGACTGTAACCTGCGCCAGGGTTTCATCGAGCGGAGCAGAGGCAAAGCCGAACCGTTTGATCCCGGCTTTTTCGCCCAGTGCCTGATGCAGGGCTTTCCCCATGACGATGCCGACATCTTCGACCGTATGATGTTCGTCGATGTCGAGATCGCCCTTGGCCTGGACCGTCAGATCGAAGAACCCGTGCTTGGCCAGTAGCTCCAGCATGTGATCGAAGAACCGGATGCCGGTGTCGATCTTCCCCTGCCCCGACCCATCCAGCGTCCACTCGACACGGATGTCGGTTTCTTTCGTGGCGCGTTGCACACTGGCCTGCCGCGGCGTCGAGCCGTTTTTCTTCATGAGAACCTGCTCTGGGCCGACTTCGCATGCGCGTCGAACCCTTCGATATGAGCCAGCCTGATCAGCGGATCTTTAACCTTCGCCAGCTCGTGCTTGGTGTAATGAACGATATTGCTGACCTTCACATAGTCGTTCACGGATAGCGGGGAAAAGAACCGCGCGCTCCCGCCCGTGGGCAACACGTGATTGGGCCCGGCGATGTAATCGGCAACAGACGGCGGTGTGTAGCGGCCCAAGAACAAGGCGCCGGCGTGCCGGATCTGCTCCAAATAATCGAACGGATTGTCCACCGAGAGCGTCAAATGTTCGGCGGCGATCTGATTGGCCACGTCGATCGCTTCGTCGATCGTCCCCACAACGAACGCGACGGCATGGCGTGCGATCGCCTTCGAAGCGATCTTCTCACGCTGGAGCCCTTTCAGTTGCTGCTCGATCAGCTTCGAGACGTCTTTCGCCAACCGTTCCGAGGTGGTCACCAGAAAAACCTGCGCATCTTCGTCGTGTTCGGCTTCACAGAGCAGATCGGCGGCGACATGGGCGGGATTGGCTTGCTCGTCGGCCACGACCAACAACTCGCTGGGCCCCGCGATCATATCGAGGCCGACGATCCCATAGAGCAACCGCTTGGCGGTCGCCACGTAGATGTTGCCCGGGCCGACGATCTTATCGACCTTGGCGATGGTCTTCGTCCCATAGGCCAGCGCCGCGACGGCTTGCACGCCGCCGGCGCGATAAATCTCTGTCACCCCGGCGATGTCGGCTGCGACGAGCAGATACGGATTGATGGGGCCTTTCTGCGGCGGGGTCACCATCACGACCCGTTGCACCCCGGCCACTTTGGCCGGAACCGCGCACATCAAGACCGACGAGGGATACACGGCCTTCCCGCCCGGCACATACACGCCGACCGCGTCGAGCGGCATGACGGCTTGCCCCAACGTGGCGTCGCCGTCTTGATACATCCAGGTCTTCGTCCGCTGACGTTCGTGAAAGGCGGTGATCCGTTGCGCGGCGAGCCTGAGGGCATCGCCTTCATCTTTGCGGATATGAAAGTAGGCGTTTTTGATTTCTTCCGGCGTCACACGCAAGGCGTCGGGTTTCAGCGCCACCTTGTCGAACTGCTTGGTGTACCGCAGCACCGCTTTGTCGCCGCCGCGTTCGACGGCCTGCAGAATGGCGCGAATGGGTTTTTCCACCGCGGCCCCGGCTGTTTGCCCGCGAGACACGGTCTTCTTGAGACTGGAAAGAAAGCTCCGATCTGCCTGGGTGACGATCTTCATGCGCGCGCCGCCTTTTTCTTGCCCCTGCGGGCGGTCGAGGGGCGACCGTTTCCGAGCGTCGAGGCTCGGGGCTCCAGCGCCGCCCGGAGTCTGCGGATCAACTCCATGAGCGGTTCGTGTTTCAGTCTGAGACTCGCCCGATTGACGATGAAGCGCGCCGTCGATTGGGCGATCACTTCCACTTCGACCAGATCGTGGGCCTTGAGCGTGCTGCCGGTTTCGACCAGATCGACGATGCGATCGGCCAATCCCACGACAGGGGCTAACTCGATCGAACCGTAAAGCTTGATGATCTCGACCGGGATGCCGCGTTCATTGAAAAACCGCTCGGTGATCTTGGGATATTTCGTGGCGATGCGGATTTTGGACGACAGCCGATCGCGCAGCCCTTCTCCCTTGAGCGCAGCGACCGAGATTCTACACGCTCCGAACCCCAAATCCAATGGCTCATACACGTCGCTGTCTTGTTCCATCAACACGTCTTTGCCCACAATGCCGGCGTCCGCCCCCCCATATTCCACATAGGTAGGCACGTCGCTGGGCCGGACGATCAGGAACGTCACCCCGATTTCGGGGCAGGTAAACACCAGACGCCGGCTCTCCCCCGACAACCCGGCCACGTTGTACCCGGCCCGCCGGAACAAGTCCAACGCGGATTCGATCAATTTCCCTTTCGAGAGCGCAATGGTGAGCATTCGCATTCCTTAACGGACAACCCCAGCCGATTTCCGGCGTTCGATGGTGGCGCCCAAAGCTCGCAGTTTTTCTTCGAGCCGCTCATACCCCCGATCGAGGTGATACACCCGTTGCACCTCTGTGACACCCTCGGCTGCCAGGCCGGCAAGAATCAGCCCGGCGCTCGCTCGAAGGTCCGACGCCATGACCGGCGCACCCGTCAAGTTCGACCGTCCCGTCACAATCAGCCGATTGCCTTCCACCCGGATGGAGGCCCCCATTCGCCGCAATTCCTCGACATGCATAAACCGGCTTTCAAACACCGTCTCGGTCACCACGCTCGTGCCCTCGGCCAGCGTCATCAATGCCACCATTTGCGCCTGCATATCGGTCGGAAATCCGGGATAGGGCAAGGTTCTCACATCAGTACCCCGCAGCCTGCCCGGCGCCGTGATGCGGACTCGTTCTTTCTCGGTCTGAACATCAGCCCCTGCCTCTCTCAATTTCATGAGTACGGCTTCGAGATGAGCCGGTTGGCAATGGGTGATTGTCACATCGCCTCCGGTCATCGCCCCGGCCGCCAGATAGGTGCCCGCCTCGATACGGTCGGGAATGACCTCATGATCCCCACCCTGAAGCTCTCTGACCCCTTCGATCGTGATGACATCCGTCCCGGCTCCCTCGATGCGTGCGCCCCGTTTGATCAAAAAATCAACCAAGTCATTGATTTCAGGCTCCTTCGCCGCATTCTCCAGTACCGTAGTCCCTTCGGCCAGCGACGCCGCCATGATCAAGTTTTCCGTTCCTGTGACGGTAGGGGTGTCGCAATAGATGCGCGCGCCTCTCAGCCGTTTGGCCGTGGCGGTGATATACCCGTGCTCGATGGAAATGTCAGCTCCTAATTTTGCCAAGCCGGCCAGATGTAGGTTGACCGGTCGGGATCCGATCGCACAACCGCCCGGTAGCGAGACTTTGGCCTTTCCCCACCGGGCGACCAAGGGACCCAGCGCTAAGACGGAGGCCCGCATGGTTTTCACCAGATCATAGGGGGCTTCCGTGGAATCGATCACGTCCGCTTTGATGACCGCCCGATTCCCCTCATGCGAGACTTTCGCCCCGAAAATACTCAAGAGTTTCCCCATGGTCAGGACGTCGACTACGCGCGGGACGTTGGTAATCACACATTCGCCGCCGCCCAGGATAGTCGAAGCCAAGACAGGCAACGCGGCATTCTTGGCTCCGCTGATCCGCACTTCTCCGCGCAGCCGATTCCCGCCCGTAATGACGATCGTGTCCATGACTTAGTCCAGTCGCCTGAAAATGACGATCCGTTCGATGCCGCCGCCGTCCTTGGCAATCTCGACCGGCGTGTACCCTCCGAGTTGCTCCGCTATCTGTTGGACCGCGGGACGTTGTCCCTGGCCGATTTCCATCACCAGCGATCCGCCAGGCGCCAGATACTCCTTGGCGTCACACAGCAGCCGCTCATGAAACTCGGTGCCCTTCGGCCCGCTGACCAGCGCCGATCGCGGTTCGAAGCCACGTACTTCCGGCTGTAAGCCGGCCCACTCCGACTCGGCGATGTATGGGGGGTTGGAGACTATGACGTCCACCTGCCCCGTCAATCCTCGGTCTCGCAGCGGAGACAGCAGATCACCCTCGATGAATTCGATCCGATCTGCGACCGTCAGGCGTTCCGCATTGGCCTTTGCCTCCGCCAGCGCCTCCGGCGAGCGATCCACGGCGAGAATCCGCGCCCGCGAGAGAATTGTCGCCAAGGTCACGGCCACACAGCCTGAGCCGGTTCCCACGTCGACCACCACGGAGTCCTTGTTCAGATCGACGGCCGTGAGCGCCTCTCGCAGCAACACTTCCGTCTCCGGCCTGGGTATCAGCACGGCCGGACTCACATGAAATTCAAGACCGCAAAACTCTTGCGTACCCAGGATGTATTGCAGGGGTTCATGCGCCGCGCGCCTGGATACCAGCGATTCGGTCTGCGTCTTCTTTTCTGACGAAACCGGTTGCTCCGCCTGGCTGACCAGGTGGTGGGGTTCCAACCCCAGCGCATGCCCCACGAGCCACCGGGACTCCTGAACCGCATTCTCGATCTCAGCCCGATCCAAAACCTGCCTGGCCCACGCAAGTAGCGCGTCTATCGTGATGGATACTGTCATGACAACCCCGTGACCGGTTATGCAGGTGCGGCTTCTACTTGCCGCTGCTGTTGCGCTTTCAGCGCCTGAACGATGTCGTCGAGGTCGCCTTCCATCACCAATTCAAGCTTGTGCAGCGTGACGCCGACCCGATGGTCCGTGACCCGGTTCTGTGGAAAATTGTACGTCCGAATCTTTTCGCTCCGTTCACCCGTGCCGACCTGCGACTTTCTGCTCTGGGCAATCTCCGCTTCCAGCTTTTCACGCTCCGCTTCCACGATTCGAGCCCGCAACGTCCGCATGGCCTTGGTCCGGTTTTTCAATTGCGACCGCTCATCCTGGCAGGACACAACGACCCCGGTGGGAAGATGGGTGATCCTGACCGCTGAATAGGTCGTGTTGACGCTTTGCCCGCCGGCGCCGGACGAACAAAACGTATCGATCCGCAAATCCTTGGGGTCAATCTGTACATCCACCTCATCGACTTCCGGCATGACCGCCACCGTCACCGTCGAGGTATGAATACGGCCGGAGGCTTCCGTGACCGGTACCCGCTGAACACGATGCACCCCGGCCTCAAATTTGAAGTGGCCGTATGCCCCCTTCCCTTCGATCAACGCCACGATATTCTTGTACCCGCCGATGCCGGTTTCCGACGCTTCGACCGTATCGACCTTCAAACCTTTCTGCTCCGCGTACCTGGTATACAGACGAAACAGCTCCCCCGCAAAGAGTGCCGCCTCCTCGCCGCCCGTGCCCGCCCGGATTTCCAGCACCAGATTCTTGTCGTCCTTCGGATCTTTAGGGATGAGGAACTCTTTCGCCTGTGCTTCCAGTTCGCTCCTCTGGCGCTCCAAGGCCGCCGTTTCTTCCATCGCCATTCGGTGCAACTCGTGCCCGGCCGTCGGGTCCGCAAGAATCTGCGCGGCCTCTTCCAGTTGTTTGGCCAAGCCCTGATAGGTCTCCAGCAGTGTGACCGCCGGCTCGAGCTCCGTCCGTTCCTTGCTGAGCTTACGCAGCTGGGCCGGTTGACCGACGACGGACGGATCCATGAGTTGATCGGTCAACTCATGAAACCGCGACGCAACGGATTCCCACTTCTTGAGTAACGCCGCCTCCATCATCCCCTTTCCGCCCGCTCTAGGCTTCTACCCAGCCGTCCGCAAAAACAAAGAGACCCTGCTCCATAGCGAAGCAGGGTCTCTTCCTTTAGCTGTGTGGGCGCTACTGGCCCTTCTTCGCGTATTTCTTCTTGAACCGCTCGACCCGCCCTTCGGTATCGACGATCTTCTGCGTGCCGGTGAAGAACGGATGGCAACTGGAGCAGATATCGACGCTGATGTCGCCGATGGTGCTCCGCGTCTTGAACGAATTCCCACAGGCGCAATGGACTGTGGCTTCCCGATAGACTGGATGAATGCCCTTTTGCATGATCTGATCACTCCTTACCGAAAGGTCACCCGCGTTTCGCGGCCCTTCCCGAGACCGTGTACTCTAGCCGAAGCACGGGAGAAGAAACAAGCTCTGTTTAGCGGTTCATCGACTGCAAGAATTCCTGATTGGTCTTGGAGCCCTGCATCTTGTCCATCAGGAATTCCATCGCCTCCATTGTGCCAAGCGGGCTCAACACTTTGCGCAGAATCCACATCTTGTTGAGCCGATCCTTGTCCACCAGCAGCTCTTCCTTGCGCGTCCCGGACTGACTGATATCGATCGCTGGGAACAGGCGCTTGTCGGCCAACCGGCGATCCAGATGGACTTCCATATTGCCGGTCCCCTTGAATTCTTCGAAGATCACGTCGTCCATGCGGCTGCCGGTGTCGACCAAGGCCGTCGCCATGATGGTCAAGCTCCCGCCGTTTTCGATGTTTCGTGCGGCGCCGAAGAACCGTTTCGGCCGCTGCAACGCGTTGGAGTCCAGACCGCCGGAGAGCACCTTGCCGCTGGGCGGGGCGATGGTGTTGTAGGCGCGCGCCAGACGAGTGATGCTGTCCAGCAAGATGACCACGTCTTTCTTGTGCTCGACGAGCCGTTTGGCCTTCTCCAGCACCATTTCCGCAACCTGCGCATGGCGCTGCGCCGGCTCATCGAACGTGGAGCTGATGACTTCTGCCTTGACCTGCCGCTGCCAGTCCGTGACTTCTTCCGGCCGTTCGTCGATCAGCAGGACGATCAGCGTCACCTCTTTGTGATTCTTGATGATGGCTCGGGCAATCGCCTGCAGCAGCATCGTCTTGCCGGTGCGCGGCGCGGCCACGATCAGTCCGCGTTGACCTTTTCCGATCGGCGTGACGAGTTCCATCACCCGCGTGCAGTATTCTTCCCGATCGAACTCCAGATTGATCCGTTCTTCAGGATACAGGGGAGTCAAGTTGTCGAAGAGAATCTTATCTCGCGCGACTTCCGGATCTTCGTAGTTGACCTTCTCAACCTTGAGCAGCGCGAAGTACCGCTCGCTCTCTTTCGGGGGACGGATCTGCCCCGACACGATGTCGCCGGTGCGCAGATTGAACCGCCGGATCTGGGACGGAGAGATATAGATGTCGTCGGGACCGGGAAGATAATTCGAGTCCGGCGCGCGTAGAAAACCGAACCCGTCGGGAAGGGTTTCCAGGACGCCTTCTCCAAAGACCACCCCGTTCTTCTCTGTCTGAGCCTGCAGGATCGCAAAGATCAATTCCTGCTTCCTCAGGTTGGCGGCCCCTTCGATCTTGAGTTCGCGCGCCACATCATTGAGGTCCGCAATCGACTTCTGTTTCAATTCTGCGAGATGCATCACTTCCCCCCTTGCTGCCAACATACGACTCCTCTCGAGCACCTTGCTCGGTTATGGATCACGATAACTTGCTCGAACTGACCGGCCATGCGATACGTGGTTATGATTGTTGTGTCTGGTCCAGATGGCGTTATGAATACGTCTTGGATGGAATAGGTTCTTGTGGAGGACGCCTGCCTTACCTACGAAGAAAGGATGTGGTCTCCGAGATCACTGGGCCATAGGGGGCACGCAACATCTTCGGCTGGCCTACACACTCTCTCATTCCCGCGCACGTGCTAGCTTGTTGTTCGAGACAGGTTCCGGAACTGAGTTCTTTTTGGGGAGACGACCTTCACACTGGAATGTTGAGGGAATCATACTCAGACCTCCGCTGGTTGTCAACTGACATCTCAAGTTTTATCAGCTCGACTTCCCCTGACTGCGTAGCCCGTCTCAAACTTTCTCGGTTTTTCTCCGTGAAACATGACGCGCTTGTCCCTTCAATCCAATCTATGTTACATCCATCCCTATGGCACACGATGACGAAAGCAGTCTGGGCCGTGTCTTTTCCCTTTCCGAGGCGAATCAGCTGATCCCTCAGTTGCAATCGCATCTGACGACGGTACAACAACGGAAGACA
This sequence comes from Nitrospira sp., assembly GCA_015903945.1. GTDB lineage: Bacteria > Nitrospirota > Nitrospiria > Nitrospirales > Nitrospiraceae > Nitrospira_D. The sequence goes on from JABMDL010000018.1 coordinate 71,372, forward strand.
ACGCTTCTTCGAACGCGCGAAGAAGTGCAAAAAGCTTCGGCCAACGCTCTCTTGGGTGGGGGGACGGCGGTCGGTAAACACTATGTCATCAGCCTGCAAGACATCAACTCCAGCCTGCATGCGATTCATGAGCTGGGGGTCGTGGTCAAGGATATTGATCTTGGATTGTGCGATTTCCCGCACGTCCGTGACGGCCGAGTCGTCTATTTGTGCTGGAAACTGGGCGAGAAAGAGATCCGCTGGTGGCACGAAGTGACGACCGGGTACAAGGATCGCTGCCCGATCGAGGACCTAGCCTAACCAACTGAAGCCGGCCACTCCTTGAGTGCGTCGCATCACGGCATGAAATTCGTCATCATCGGCTACGACGGCCCCGAGGGGGAGGCAAAACGAAAGATCCACCGTCCCGCCCATTTAGCCAATCTGGAACCACTTGATAAACAAGGCCGTGTAATCCTTGCCGGCCCCCTCACGGATAAGGCAGGCAGCTTGCTGGTATTGGAGTTTGAGACCCAAGAGCAGGCGGTACAGTTCGCGCACAACGATCCCTACATGGTGCACGGGGTATTCGAACGGATTGAAGTTCACCCCTTTATGCAAGTCCTGCCTCGTCCTGTGACTGACCATTTTCCTCATACCTATCAGAGGCTTTCGACCTTCTCCTCTCCCGTGGAACACACACCACTTCTCACATTGTCCGGTTGCCGTGCGCGCGGTATAGTAATCGTATGCGTTGGCGCTACATCCTGGCCCTTGCGGCAATACCCCTCACAGCCCTTTATCCACTTCCAATGCAGGCAGCAGCATCGGTGACGACGGTGGTCACTGAGGCTCACTATCTGATGGCCGACGGCGATACGCTGGCTCAGGCTGAAGAAAAGGTTCTGCAACGGGCCAAACGCAAGGCGGTCGAGGAAGCGGGGATGTACCTCGAATCTACGTTTCTCGACGTGGAGAAAATTGAGGGTGAAAAGAGTTTCCAAACCAGCTCGCTGGAGATCCGCACCATCGCGGCGGCCGTTACAAAAACGGAAGTGCTCGAATCGCGCCGCTCCTTCGACAGTGACCGCCCCAGCTTTTTCGTACGTATCCGCGCCGTCGTCGATCTCGATCATTTGCAAGACTCCGTGCGCCGCTGGCGATCCGAGCAACAGCTGGCCGACCATTTTCGCCGGCTCCAGAAAGAAAATGCGGAGCTCAAAGCGCAGCTCCGCCACCTGAAAGCAGCGCCGACTGGGGTCCGCACGCTCACGGTTCAACCGCCCGGCAGGAATGGCACCCAGGAGCAGGCTCAACAGCTCGTTGAGCGGGCGATCACAACACCAAACCTTCCGCAGAAGATCGAGCTGGCGTCGCAGGCAGCCGTCTTGGACCCGCACGATGCAGACCCATTGATCGTGCGCGGACAAACCTATCTGAAGCTTGCCTCCACTGCCTACTCCAATAAGGCCAAACCGAGCGAATATTCGAAGTATGTCGATAATGCCCGGATGGATTTCGACCGGGCGCTCATTATCGACCCCAAGAATACCTGGGCACTGATCGGGCAAGGGGACGTCAATACCTGGCTGCAGCGCCACGAGGACGCCGGACATTCATACGAACAAGCATTGGTACTGGATCCCTTGTTCGATCTCGCACGCCACCGGTTAAGCACGCTCTATACGGCAGAGGCACGCAAACTTGCGGTGGCAAAACGCTGGGAACCCGCCTTGGCCGTACTTCAGAAACTACTGGCCGATCACGTGCCGGACGGCTGGGTGTTCGATCACAAAGAAGCCTATCTGCTGCGAAGCGACATCTACAAGAAACTGAACCAGCCGTCCAGAGCCATCGAGGACTTGAGCGTCGTGCTTCGAGCCGATCCAGCTGACACCCATGCGCTCCTCGCCAGAGCCACATTGTATCGGGGCCAGCTCCAAGGACATTTGGCCAAAGACGACTTCGAGCGTGCCTGCGTACTTGGGGTAAAAGAAGCCTGCCGGGAGCTTCCGTAACTGACCAAAACCACTCCGCGCTCCTGCCGAACTTTCAGGGATTGAAACGGAGAGAAACCGGATCAGCCTCATTTGACAAGCCAAGAGATTGGCACCTATAATGTCCTTCTCCATTAGGTCGTGAACGCTGAAATTCTCTCGGTGCCGCGTTAGTGCCATGGGCCTAAATAGGTTCTGCCCGGTAGCCCAAAAGCCCACAGAAGTGGGTCTTCTGTTTGGTTGCGGCGAGCGCGTGGAAGAGCTTAGAGTGCCAGCGAGTAAGCCTTGGAAAAATCGTCGTTCTTGTATCAGCTCAACCTTTCATTCGGAGTGTAGGCCGTGATGAGCGAGTACCGTGTGCTCCCAGGACCAGAACACTTTCTTCCCCCGGCTGCCGCCAGCATGGGCATCCAGTTGCCGAACCCCGGCGAAGCCCATATCAACGGTGTCATCGCTTCCGAAGATAAAGCGTATGAGGAAGCTGCCCGCCAGTTTTTGATGGCGAAAGTCCCTACGATTTTCCCCGGCCCGCTGGTCTTATGGGCCTGGAATGAAAAGGCGGCGAAGAAAGCCACGGCCATCCGGCATCTGTACAATACATTGAAGGACTGCGTCCAACCAGGCCAAAAGGCAATGCTGATCCCTATGCCGGATTATCGACCGAAATACCCGAAGATCAACCCCGAAGTCGAAATCAATCCCAACCACCCGAATCTGACCATCTGGCACAACAAGATCGATTGCTGCATGTTTGTCGGCGTCCATTGTCATCAAGCCAATTTGTCACTAAAAATTATCCGTGGCGGCACCTCGTGCTATACAATTGCCATGTGCGCGCAGGCCGGCCATGAAGATGCGATGCTGTCGTTCCGCGACGCATCGGTCGAAAAAATCATGAAACTGGCCGATACGATCAAACGGTTGAAAGGGACGGTCCAACCACGGCTGGAAACAGCCAAGAACGGAGCTTCCAGCTGACACGCCGGAGGCACAAGCGAAAAGGAGGCCGGATCCATGGCTACCCCCCACTCAGTCATCGGAACACAGAATAAAAAGGGACAGACGTACACCGATCCCTGGAAACTGCTGCACGAAGCCCCGAGAACTCCGTCGTTCTTTACGGGTTCCGAGGTTATTAAGGAAGCGGTCCGCCGATCCAGTTGCGATGTCATGATCGCCTACCCGATTACTCCGCAATCGGAAGCAGCAGCCCTGATCGGCGAATTATTCGCGGAAGGGTACATCGGCGACTATTTCCGCGGTGAGAGCGAGTTTGCTGTCATGTCGCAGTGCGCTGGCGCGGCGTTCGGCGGCGCCCGGGTGTTCACGACGACGGCAGGCCCCGGCACGATGCGCGCGATGGAAAATTTCCCGATGTGGGCGGGCGCGCGGCTGCCGATTCAAATGATCGTCACCTGCCGCGGCATCAACTCGCCGCTTTCGATCCAACCGGACACGCTTGAAATTGCCTACCTGCTGAATACCGGCATGCTCGTCTGGCATGCGGAAACCGCGCAGGACTTTTTCGATTGGATTCTCAAGGGCTACATGGTGTCGGAAGAGCCGGATGTGCACCTGCCTCTCGCACTCTGCTGCGACGGGTTCTTTGTGACGCATACGAAAGACGTCGTGAATCTCACGCCGGCCGACATGTGCCTGCCGCCGTACGACCCCTATCGCTCGCCGGTGCCCTGCATGGACATGGAGTGCCCCCCTGTCCGCATGATGCGCGACCCGTTCGTGATGAAGAGCAACTACATCAGCTACGCCACCCACGCAAGCTGGCAGCAGGAAATCTGGGCCGCGATCGAACGCTCGCGGAAGCACTCGATCCATTGGCTGAACGGCCTCATCGATACAGAGAACGTGGATGCGGACATCCTGATCGTGGCCTCCGGTACCGCCGTGTCGCAGGGCCGTGAAGCAATCCGCCTCCTGGAAGAAGAAGGCGTACGTTGTGGGCTCGTCAAGGTGAAGACGCTGCGTCCCTGGCCGGAAGAGGAAATCCGCGAAGCGACGAAGAACGCCAAGCACATCTTCGTGCCGGAGTTTAATGTGACCGGCTGGCTGGCCAAGGAAATCCGCGCGACCATCCCGAACCCGCATCGCGTCCATGCTGGCCCGCACGTCTGCGGCGGTATGACAATGCCGCCGGAAATCATCGTGTCCGAAATCAAGACGGCCCTCGGGATGAAATCCTTCTCCCTGGCCGGTCGTGGAAGCTGATCAGCACTGACTTTGAACCGGGCCGCTCCCGCGAGCGACCCTGAGGAGGCCCTAATGAGCAAAGAGCGTATTCAAATCTCCGAAGACCTGTACGACATCATGCCATCGGACTATCAGGATCTCGTGAAGAACGCGACCTACGGCAAGGAAGATCGTGGCTGGAAAGATATCGGCACTTCGAAGGAACTCATCGAGCAACATTCGCTTTGCGCCGGCTGCCCGGAGTCCATGGCCTTCCGCTACATCCTGGCCTCGCTGCCGAATCCGGAAGATACGGTCATGGTCGGCTCCACCGGCTGTACCAGCTTGGTGTTCCCGATGGTGGCCGTGCATAACATCCACTCCCTGTTCGGCAACCAGAACGCAATCGCCTCCGGCCTGAAGCGAGCCCTGAGCGTCCGCTTCCCCGGCCGTGTCAAGGACGTCGTGGTGCTCGCTGGTGACGGAGCCACCGTCGACATCGGCTTGGACATGACCTTGCAAGCCTGGTTCAGGCAGGAAAAGTTCACGACGATTTGTTTCGACAACGAGCTCTACGCCAATACCGGCGGTCAGGAAAGCGGATTGATGCAAAAGGGCTTCGTGGCCAAGATGGCCCCTGTCGGCAAGTTGTTCGACAAGGTGCGGCTGCCTGAGATCGCCCGCGAGTCCGGCTGCCACTATGTCGTCAATTGTACGGTCAGCAAGCCATCGTTGGTCGAAAAGGTCATCCGTAATGCCGTCCATGTGGCCCGCGAGATCGGCCCGACCTACCTGCAGCTTTACACGCCCTGCATCCTTGAGATCGGCAAGAACAGTATGGAAGGGCTGCAAGAGATGCGCGATTCGGAGAAGCCGACCGAGCGGTTCGCCTACAAGGAATACATCAGCGAGCCAGCCAAGCAATTGCTCGCCGAATTGGCGGCGAAGGACAAAGAACGGAAAGCGGCCGCCAAGCAGCTGGCGAGCCAGGCATCAGCATAGTCAGACCGGAGGCAGGCATATGATAAAGAGACGATTGAATATCCGGATGTCAGGTTTGGGCGGACAAGGCGCAGTCACCGCCGCGCACGTCCTGGCCATGGCTGCCAATCGAGACGGGAAGTTTTCAATCTCCAACCCGTTCTTCGGCGCCGAGAAACGCATGGCGCCGGCAGAGAGTTATTGCCGCATCGGCATCGAGCGAATCTACGACCGCGGTGAGCTGGTATTCCCTGATGTCATTCAGGTCTTTCATCCCCAGGTCATCACCATGGGGAAGAGCTACACCATGCCCTTTTATTCCGGCGTGAAAGAAGGCGGCGTGGTCATCATCAATTCCGCCCAGCCATTGCTGTCCGATGACGACATCGAACGGCTCAAGGACTTGAACGTCGCGGTATTTTATATCGCGGGCACCGAGTTGGCCATTGAAGTGGCCGGCACCGAGCTCTCGACGAATATGGCGATGATCGGTTCCGTTGCAGGTATTACCAAGTGCGTCTCGATGGAAGCCCTCGATGGCGCCCTCCAAGAGCGGTTTGGGAAGAAATTCGTGGCGTCCGGAGGAACCGCCTCCTTGGACGAAGCCATCAAGAAGAAATTCGCCAAGAAGGAAATGCTGTTGGCCAAGAACTTGGCAACCGTGAAGGCGGCCTATGAAATCGCCAGCACATGGGCCGACAAGAATAAGGTCGAGTTGCGCATAGGAAATCCGGCCGTCGCGGCTTAAGAGAAGAAGGAACCTACTTGCATGTATAACGTAGCGCAGGTTATCGACGAAAAGTGTACCGCCAAAAAGGGCTGTCGGCTGTGCATCATGTATTGCCCGGAAGCGAACTGTCTGGACTTGAACACCAGCAAGATGGTGGCCGAAGTCAATATCGATCGCTGCAAGGGTTGTGAGCTCTGTGTGATCGTGTGTGACGCCGCCAAACACTTTGCCATCACGATGCAGGCTGTCAGCGCCACCGGGCAACTGATGACCAAGAAGGGTGAGTCTGCGGCGCTGGGGCAAGCCTACCAAGGATAGGCAGTCGCAGGTAAATCTTGCAAAACCCCATGGCGTTCGCGCTATGGGGTTTTTCTTTGAGCACGAGGGACCGATGGAAAACGAAGATAACACAATCGACGAACTACTCAGTGAGATTTCAGGCTTGATCACCCTCTACCCCAAAGCCATTGAGCGACAGGCAGCGATCATTCAATCGACAGGGAAAGACCCGGAGCTGGTGGACAAGCTCGTCAAAGCGGCCGATACGATGCGGGACAGCGGCAACCTGTACCTGACCTGGGCCAAACACTACGCCGCCATGGCCAAGGGCAACACGGATGCCTCTTCCGACGAGGACGAGACCGAAGATTTCGACGTTTAGATGACTCCCTCACCCGCAGCTTTGACCGTTTCGCCTGCGACAAAACGCTAGCCTTCAACCGCATATTCTGTGCTACAATAGCGGCCGCTCTCACTGAAAACCGTTCCCCGGTAGCTCAGTTGGTAGAGCAGCCGGCTGTAATAATGCAGCCTCCACGGGAAACCGTGGTTGAATCATCGGGTGAATTCAGGGAAGCCGTCCCCGCTCGTGCGGAACGGGAATCCTGAGCGAAGCCTGCCGAACGGCACACGAGTAGGCAGGAACGTGCAGAGACTAGAGGCTGAGGAGCCGATCCAATAACGCCTCAACAGCGCCCGACACCCTCCCCTGTCTGTCCGACAGGCGGGTGAAGAGATAGTCCAAGCCCAGTCGAAAGATTGGGGGCCTTGTAACCGGCTGGTCGCAGGTTCGAGTCCTGCCCGGGGAGCCAATCTAGATCAAAAGTGGGCACTTCACCCTGTGGATTGCCCCTTTTGCTTTCTCCCACCACACGCGCTACCGACGCATAACTACCCTTCATCACCAACTGGCGATCTTGATAGCGGATTTCCTCGACCAGGAGTTTCAGGTACTTCTTGCTGAAGACCCGGTCTTTGTCCAGCAGTCGCTCACGCAAGGCCGCTACAAAGCGCTGAACCTTCTTCTCTCCAAGGCCTTCGACGGGTATCTGTTTCAATCGTCGAACGCCCGCAATCTCCGTCAGGAGGGCTTGCCGTTGCACTTGCAATGTATGGGCTCGCTCCGTCAACTCGGGATCCATCGGCAACAACCCTTTTTCCACTGCCTCATAGAGTTTCTGGCTTCTCTGCCGCACCCTCTCTAATTCCTTCGTCAATTCCTTCACTTTGCTGTCATGGGCTGCTTGTGATTGGTCTAACCGCCTTTGAAGATGCTGCAGGATTGATCGGACTCGTGCAGGGGTAAAAACCCTATCAGCCAGCGAGGAAAGAACCAGCCGGTCAACCTGCTCAGTCGGAAGGTTGTCGCTCGTACAGGTATCTTTGCCTTTGAGAATCCGATTCGCGCACTTGTAGTAACGATACTTTCCGCCTTTCCCGGTCGCTAAGGTCATCCCTGCCCCACAAATCCCGCACTTCAACAGGCCAGTAAGAAGGGTCGGACAATTGACGACCCGTGGAGGAACCCGCTCCGGTGACCGTGAGGCGAGCTTCTCCTGCACGGCTTGGAACAGGGCTTGGGCGATGATCGGCTCAACCTGAATCGGGACCCATTCGTCCCGAGGCTTCACGCGCCGAACGGCTCCTCCCCGTTTCTCGTACTTATTGAAATAGTGTTCCCCAATATAGGCCCGGTTGGTCAAAACCTCATAAATTCGGCCACTGGTCCATGCTCGCCCGCGAACCAAGAAACCTTCCTGATTGAACTGGGCCGCGAGGCCATGGACGCCCAAATCCCGTCCGCGATCTCCGGACAAGTAGCGCTCGAATACCCGCTTGACCACGACCGCCTCAGGCCCATCCACTTCCAACTGCTTTTTCTTTCCCTTGTTGCCCGGGAGCTCGACTTCTATCGTTCGGTAGCCCACCGGCGGACGTGAGCCATTGAAAAATCCTTGTCGGGCATTCTCGCGCATGGCCCGGAGCGTGTGTTTGCCGTTCTCTTTGCTCTGGTATTCATCAAACACGCTGAAGATTCGACGGATCATTTCCCCAGAGGGGTCGTCACTGGTCTGTTGCGTGATGGACAACACGCGCACCCCAAACCGTTTCAGGTTCCGTTCGTATAAGCCGAATTCGAGGGAATCCCGAAAGAAGCGCGAAAGGCTATGCACCACAATGGCCTCGAAAGGCGAGGGATTTACACAGGCCTCGGCGATCATACGTTGAAAGACCGGGCGCCGGTCATCCGTGGCCGATGCGCCGGCCTCGATATACTCGCCGGCAACACTATGGCCCTGCGTCTTGCACCAGGCCCGCATCTGGCTGAGTTGATCGGGAATCGACAGATCTTTCTCCGCCTGTTTCATGGTCGAGACACGGGCATACAGCGCGACAATCACAGGGTTACTCCTTTTCTGCACTCGTCTGCAGCACGCCTTGTATCAGATCACCGAGCACGGACTCAATCAACTGAACTTCCGCGTCGGTTACATCACCAATTTCGCCATCAAACAGTACGCGTAGATCACTGGCTTCGGAATCAAGGGCCACTCATGGGCCACCACCTTTCGTGCTTCGTCTATTCCGGCCCTAACCGTCCCGCCCCTCCAATTCATCCTGGCCTGCTAATCGTTCCAACTCCCGCACCAACCCATTCCGTCCGAATTCATCGAGAACGACCTTCCGAAATGCCTGAAACTGGCTCGCAGGCAAGGAGGCCTCGGCCACTAGCAAGATGCGCGTGACTCGGCGATTGACCAGCTCCACCACTTGCACCCGGTTTACCATTCCCCCAACTCAATCGCCTTCATCCGTTTTTGCACATCCAACTTCCAACTGAACGGCTCGAATAGCTGGCGTAACCGGTCCCCGAGTAGATCGTAGGCCTCTTCTTCACTCATCATGGGCTGACCCTGCTTCACGCAGGACACCGCAGCCATCCGTTTCAGGTAGCCATAGATACTGATGGTCAAACGCATAAGCCGCTCATCGAGCACCAATTCCTTGCCCTCCACCTGCTTGGCGTCGAGCGTATGCAGTTCCATGATGCGTTGCTGTAAATCGACCCACAGGGGATGCAGCGGCCAGCGCGACCGGTTGCCATCTTCCGTCCGTGACCGTAGGGTATCGTGACACTCGGCCAGGTACCGAAGCAGCATCCCCTGACGCTCCTGAAGGTCGGCAAAGG
>JABMDL010000094.1 GCA_015903945.1 Nitrospira sp.
ATGATGAAATGGTGGATCAAACTCTCCATGTCGCGCATCACTTGCGGCTTGGGCGGGGGAATATATTGCGGGATATCGGCGATGATCGGTCCCTGCGGCATCTGATCGAGACATTGTGTGATGATTCTGGAGCTCTGTCGCATTTCTTCCACGCGAATCCAGTAGCGGTCGTAGGTGTCGCCGTTCTTGCCGACCGGAACTTCCCAATCGACGCGATGATACACGCCGTAGGGCTCCATCTTCCGGACGTCATACGCGACACCGGAGCCCCGCAGCGAGGGACCGGTGAGGCCGAAGTTGACGGCATCTTCGCCGGAAATCACCGCGATGTTCTTCGTGCGTCCGAGCCAAATCCGGTTCGAGGCGAGCAGCGAATCATATTCGCTGAGCATCTGGGGGAACGTATCCAGGAAGGTCTTGAGGCGGGCCACCAATTCCGGCGTAAAGTCGCTGTCCACCCCGCCGATCCGGTAATAATTCAGCGTCAGTCTGGCGCCGCACAGCTTTTCGAACATGTCGAGCAAGGTTTCCCGCTCGCGAAACGTCCAAAAGAAGACTGTCATCGCGCCGATGTCCAGGGCCTGCGCGCCGAGCCAGAACAGGTGGCCGAGGATGCGCTGCATTTCCGCCACGATGGTCCGGATATACTCGGCGCGCTCAGGCACGGTGATGCACAGCAGTTTTTCAACGGTCCGCACGTAGGCGTAGTTGTTGGCCATCGCGCACACATAGTCGAGCCGGTCAGTGTGCGGAATGATCTGCATGTAGGCCAGGCCTTCGGCAAGCTTCTCGACGCCCCGATGCAGGTACCCCAGATCCGGCGTCGCCTTGACGATGCGCTCGCCGTCCAACTCCAGCACAACCCGCACCACACCGTGCGTGCTGGGATGCTGCGGCCCCATATTCAAGAGCAGTTCTTCCCGCCGTTTCCCGGAAGACGCGTCCGGTTCGGAGAGGAACAGTCTCTTTTCTTCAGCCGAAAACTCGACTTGCTCGGTCGGTGGTTCGTCAAGCCGCGGAATGAAGTCAAACTGGCTGCGCCAGCCGCGGCCTTCCGTCGGGAAATCTTTCCGCAGGGGATGTCCTTCGGCATAGTCGTCGGGCAGGAGGATACGTCGCAGGTCCGGATGGCCGATAAACCGGATGCCCATCATGTCGTAGACTTCCCGCTCCAAGAACCCCGCGCCGCGCCAGATCCCGGTGACGGAATCGATGGCCGGGTTGTCGTCGTGAACGCGTGCCTTGAGGCGAATGCGTTTGCCGCGCGGCAGCGACAGCAGTTGGTAGATCACTTCGAACCGTTGAGGGGCGTCGGGATAATCGGCGGAACAGATGTCGGTGAGGTGGTCGAAGCATGCCATCGGATCGTCGTGCAGGAAACGCGCGATTTCCACGATTCTCGGCGCGGCGATATTGATGGTCAGTTCGGATCGAGCCGTGTCGATGTCGACGGACAGCACGGCCTCCGGAAATTTCTTCAGCAATGTTTCAGCCAGAGAATCCATAGGAACAGCTGTCACGGCCATTGGTCAATCGCCACGGATCATTGAGGATTGAGCTACGCGTTACTTCACGAACACCTTTTCGCGCTGAATCTTTTCTTGCAGCTTCAACAGCCCGTCCAGCAACGCTTCCGGTCTGGGCGGACAACCGGGCACATAGACGTCCACCGGGACGATTTGATCCACGCCCTGAACGACGGCGTAGCTGTTGTAGTGATTGCCTGAGGTCGCGCACGACCCCATCGAGATTACATATCGGGGCTCGGCCATTTGGTCGTAGATTCGCCGGATCACCGGCGCCATCTTGCGCGAGACCGTTCCGGCGACGATCATGAGGTCCGACTGCCTGGGCGAGGCGCGGAAGACCCCGGCGCCGAAACGGTCGAGATCATACCGGGACGAGACGCTGGCGATCATCTCGATGGCGCAGCAAGCCAGCCCGAATGTCATCGGCCACAGGGCGGACTTCCTGGCCCAGTTCACGACGGCATCCAGGTTGGTCGTAATGATGTTCGCTTCGAATTGCCGCTCTAACAGGCTCATGGCGCGTATCTCGTCGCTCGTGAATCGTCGTTCGTAAAAAGCGGAGTGCGCCATGTATGCGCTTCACGCTTCACGAAATACGAGCGACGGCCCCGGTTCACTCCCACTCCAACGCTCCCTTTTTCCAGGCGTACCAAAACCCGACGACCAGGATGGCGATGAAGACCGCCATTTCCACCAATCCAAGAAGACCGAGCTTGGTGAAGACCACCGCCCATGGAAACATGAAGACGATCTCGATATCGAAAATGACGAACAGCATCGCGATAATGTAATACCGCATGGGAAACTGCACGCGCGCGTCCTGAAATAGGGGACTCCCACTCTCATAGGGAGCCATTTTGGCTCGGTAGGGCCGGTTCGGGCGCACAAACCTGCCCAGAAACAGGGTCACCGAGCCCACGGCAATAGCCGCCCCGATGAAGATCAGGATCGGGATATAGTTTTCAGGAACAGCTCCGCTACCCATGTGAGTCTCGTACCACCTAAGACATGCAACCTGACACGTTCGGAATGACCGGAGAATTCACAGTTCCCAGCTCCCTCAGGCCGCTGAACGGGCGGCCAGCGACGAGCCGAAAAATGGCTTGAATGTCAATCCGTCGAGCCGCGGCGGCTCGATCCCTTTATGTTGGACAAGAACTTTGAACGTGCCGCCCATGCCGTTCGGCTTCAACAAGTGAAGCGCCGCATGGAACGCCGGGCTTTCCGGCTCCAGGTCGCCGATCATCTGCTCCACGCCGAGCCCCATGAGGAAGCTCATTTGGTTGGTGAACCCCGTCACGGAAAGGCCGTGCGCCTGGCCTGCGTCCGCCAGGCTCGAAAAATCCACATGGGCCGTCATATCCTGCTCGCCCACACGCACATAGGGGTCGTCGTTGACGGAATGCCGGAAATAACAAAGGAACGTTCCGTTCCTCCGGTCGGGCCGATACAGGTCATGCGCCGTGTGCCCATAATCGATCGTGAGCACGATCCCTCGCTGGAGACAATGGCCGACCTGTTTCATCCAGTCCAACGCCTGGAGGTTAATCTCTGTCCGATACCCCTCCGGCCAGTCGGCATTGAGGTCCCTCACGCGATGAGTAAGGAGGTCAGAGGACAGGGGCCTGAAACACTCTACAAACCGCCCGTCACGATAGTCCACGCACAGTTCGTCGATCTGTCCATTTCTGAGTTGGACTCGGTGGACTGGCAACGCATCGATCAATTCGTTGCTGAGAACCAAACCTGTGACGCTCTCCGGCCCCAGTTCGTCTAGACTGTCGGCCCACGTGAGGAGGTTCGGCTGGTTCACGAAGGAGCTCAGGTGTCGGCGCTGCCATGCGCGCATGGTGGGGCTGCGCTCAATCAGGATGTACCGAAGACGGTGTTGGAACGATCCTGGGTCACGCTGGCACGCCGACAGAATCTGTTTGGCGAGCAATCCCTTGCCGGGCCCCATTTCGACGATGGTGACAGGATCAGGGCTTCCGAGCAGACCGTCGATCTGTCGTGCTTGCTTGGCCACCGCCTGACCGAGTATCGGATGAACATCCGCGCTGGTGTAAAAGTCGCCGGACCAACCGATGCGAGGGCTGCCGTCATCGGGATGACGCATGTAGTAGCCGAATTGTGGGTGGTAGAGGGCCAAGTCCATGAAACGGACGAAGGGCATGGGCCCCAAGACAGCGATCTCGGACGCAATGGCGGCAACGAGTTCAGGGTGTCCTATGACCACAAGGAATCCCCTTATCAGCCGGGCACATGGAAAAAAGGGACACCCATAGCGGACGGGTATATTTCACCCATTTCGGCTACGGGTAAAAAGTGACGTAGGGTAGCCTCGACAGAGCGTCCAAGTCAAGGAGAGGACGAGTGGGAGGCCGCTCAGTCCCAGGTCTTATCAATGGGGTCTGTTAGGCTGCGCGTGTTCGGGAGGGGTTGAGGATTTCTTTGATCATGGAATCGAGCTTCGAGGGGGTCAACGGTTTCGCAATGAAGGCAGCTTGGTTCTTGGGGAAGTCGTTGATTGCCTCGGCGGCAGCAGGATGACCGGACATCAGGACCAATTTCATCTCCGGCCTCTGTTTCAACAGTTGGTGGTCGCCCTTGATGTCCGGCATGTTCCAGTCTGCGACCAGGACATCGATGGGAGTCGGGCAATCCGCACTTTTCTGAGCGGCTTCGGAGGCCGAGTGGGCTTTGAGCACGCAATAGCCTCTGCGGGTCAGATCCATTTCCAACAGTAACGCGATGGCCGATTCGTCATCGGCCAACAGGATCGTGGTTTTTCTCGCGCCTGCGGCGGTGATGGTCATGATGGCAGCACGCCTTTCTATAAAAATCGTTATCCGCTCCCTGACCAGAGGATGCTATCGTAAAGCGCTCGATTGGCCAAACAAAATCACCTAATTGCAGAAATGCGGGGAGTCACGGCGGACAACCGGCTTGCTGGCGGTGGACCTGTCACGATACTGTGCCCTGCCCAAACGGCACGCCCGCATGATTCAAGCCTGGTATGGGACGCGCTTCACACAGGGTGAAGATAGTGCGATCATGTCAGATCGTTGCGCGCCGGCATTGCGTCGCACCGACAGGGGCTTCTTCTTTTTCTTTCCCCTCGGCGTCAGTTAGCGCGGTACGTTCTTTGCCGAAGGAGCGGGGACCCGCCGAGATTTCGGTGGGATGGAAAGCAGAAACTGACAGAGGTGGCGCTCGTCTCATGAGGCTCGCCCCATTTCTATTCTATCCCTTGGTCGGACGGAGGGGGTGAATCTTGGGCCTCGGCATGGCACATAGGATATGTCGGGATGTACTACCGTCACGCACGCCGGTGTTGCGACACTTCGTCGCTGCTCTATAGGCGTGCGTGAGGACCACGTGAGTGATCAGTAGCAGTGGAGGAATCGCGCATCATGCCGAGGCCCAAGATTCGGCCCTTACTTCCGAACCGCTTCCCTCACGCCCCGTGGCACTTCTTGTATTTCTTGCCACTGCCGCAGGGACAGGGATCGTTGCGGCCGACCTTGGCATCGGACCGCTGTGCTGGGGCCGGGGTCGAGATCGGTTCTTCGCCGTGGCTCAACGTGAGCTTCGGTTGTGGACGCGCCATGACCGGCGGCGGGGGCGGAGTGTCCTGGTGTCCTTCCTGGCGCACGGCCTGCACATGAAAGAGCCGGTCGAGTGTATCGGACTTGATCCGCTCCATCATGCCGGCAAAGAGGTCAAAGCCTTCGCGTTTATATTCGATCAACGGATCTTTCTGTCCATAGCCGCGGAGACCGATACCATCACGCAAATGGTCCATGCCCAGCAGGTGATCTTTCCAGTGGTGATCGATGACCTGGAGCATAAAGGTCTTCTCCAAGAAGCGCATGAGCTCCGGGCCTAATTCTTGTTCTTTCTTCCTGTAGGCCTCATGCACCTGGGTCTTGAGATCTTCCAACAGCGCGTCACGGCCGATATCTCGGAGCGATTCTCCCCCGTCGTGCTTACCTTGGGTGATGTCGAGGCCGAACTGACCCTGCATCATCTCCGTCAGGCCCTTCAAATCCCACTCTTCCTGGTACTGCTCGGCAGGGCAGTAGACATTCAACGAAGACTCCACCATGCCTGCCATCATGTCGCGCAAGTCGGTGGTGAGATTGTCTCCTCCCAGCACCGCCCGGCGATGGCGGTAGATCACTTCGCGCTGCTTGTTCATGACGTCGTCGTATTCGAGCAACTGCTTGCGAATTTCGAAATTGTGCGCTTCGACCTTCTTCTGCGCGTTGGCGATCGCGCGCCATGCCATGCTCGATGGGGACGCCTTCTTCCATGCCGAGCTTCAGCATCAGTTGCGAGACCCGCTCGGAGGCGAAGATGCGCATCAGATCGTCTTCCAGCGACAGGTAGAAGCGGGACGTGCCGGGATCCCCCTGGCGGCCGGCGCGGCCGCGCAGCTGATTGTCGATGCGGCGGCTCTCGTGCCGTTCGGTGCCGAGGATGTGCAGCCCGCCCAAAGCCACGACTTCCTGCTTGTTCTTCTCGCAATCGGAACGGATTTCCTCGTAGATTTCGAGCTTGCGGGCGTCCGGCAGATTCTCTTCCCGATAGAGCATCTGCTTGTACATGAATTCAGGATTGCCGCCCAAGAGAATATCGGTGCCGCGTCCCGCCATGTTCGTGGCGATCGTGACGGCGCCCTTGCGGCCGGCTTGGGCGACGATTTCCGCTTCCCGCTCGTGCTGCTTGGCATTGAGAACGTTGTGCTTGATGCCGTTGCGGCTCAGCAGCCCGGCAAGCCTCTCGGATTTTTCAATCGAGATGGTGCCGACGAGCACCGGCTGCCCACGCTCATGGCATTCTTTGATGTCTTCGACGATGGCCGCGAACTTTTCCTTTTCCGTTCGGTAGACCACGTCGGCGTAGTCCTGCCGGATCATCTTCCGGTTGGTCGGCACCACGTTCACGTCGAGGTTGTAGATCTTGGCGAACTCGGCGGCTTCGGTATCGGCGGTCCCGGTCATGCCGCTCAGTTTCTTGTACATGCGGAAATAGTTCTGGAACGTGACAGACGCGAGCGTCTGGTTCTCGTTGGCGATCTTGACCCCTTCTTTCGCCTCGACAGCTTGATGCAGGCCGTCGCTCCATCGGCGGCCCGGCATGAGCCGGCCGGTGAATTCGTCCACGATGATGACTTCGCCGTCTTTCACGACATAGTCCACGTCGCGCTTATAGAGCGCGTAGGCTTGCAGCGCTTTGACCACGTGGTGCACCAGGTCCATGTTGCCCGGATCGTACAAGTTGTCCACGCCGAGCAGCTTTTCGACGCGCACGTTGCCGTCTTCGGTGAGCGACGCAGTCTTGGTTTTCTCCTCGATCGTATAGTCCTGTTCCGGTTTCAGCTGAGGAATGATCGAGTTGATCCGGTAATAGAGATCGGTCGTTTGATCCGTCGGACCGGAAATGATGAGCGGCGTGCGGGCCTCATCGATCAGGATGCTGTCGACCTCGTCGACGATGGCGAAGTTCAAATCGCGCTGCACACATTGATCCAGCGCGGTCACCACGAGGTTGTCGCGCAGATAATCGAACCCGTATTCATTGTTCGTCCCGTACGTGATGTCGGCGCGATAGGCCTCCATCCTGGTGCAGGGGCGCAGGTGCTGGAGCCGCTTGTCCGAGGCCTCGTAAGTCGGATCGAAGATGAAGGAGGCATCGTGCTGGATGACGCCGGTGGACAGCCCCAGCGCATGATAGAGCTGGGCCATCCATTGCGCGTCACGCTTGGCGAGATAATCGTTGACCGTGACGAGATGGGCGCCCTTGCCTTCCAGGGCATTTAAGTAGACCGGCAGCGTCGCGACGAGGGTTTTCCCTTCGCCGGTTTTCATTTCCGCGATGCGCCCCTTGTTCAGGATCATCCCGCCGATTAATTGGACGTCGAAGTGCCGCATGTTCAGCTTGCGGCGGGACATCTCCCGGCACACAGCGAAGGCCTCAGGGAGGATCTCGTCGAGGGTCGCCCCGGCCTCGATGCGCTTCTTGAATTCCTGTGTCTTGTCCGCGAGGGCCTCATTGGAAAGCGGCGTGAGGCCGGATTCCAGGCTATTAATGCGCTCCACAATCGGAAGGAGCGCCTTGATTTCTCGATCGTTTTTGCTGCCGAAGATCAGGTTGAGGACTTGTGTGACCATGGTTGTACCGATTTTGGTAACGAGCGGCGATACCGCCCACTAGAACCGGGGCAGTATACAGCATCTTTCCAATGAATCCTATAATATGTCGCAGAGAGTTGTGCCTCTGGCGATGGCTTGACAGGTTTTGCTCCTGACCATTACCATAACCCATAAATATTGTCAGCCGTCTGTCGATGAACCAACGCATCCTCAAATTTCTGTCGATTCTGCTCGTGCTCTGTGTTCTGTCCGTCGGCGGACTCGCTCAGGCGCAATCCGTCGAACACGCCGGGCACCATGCGCATCATCAGGCAGCCACCCACGGGACCCTGCTCTGTTCCTGGATGTGCGCCGCTGGGACTGTGCTCGATAGTGCGACAGTCCTGATCCCAACCGAACGCAGTTCAGTGGCCCTCGTCGCGCTTCCCCATGCTACAAATCCTTCAGTTGAGCCGTGCCAGATTGCTCCCAGCCGCGCCCCTCCGTCTTTCTCTCTCTAGTTTCTTCGCTCATTGATCCAGTAGGACTCCAGCTCCGTTTCCCAGGCGACTCTCAAAGAGGGTCGTGAGGATTGCGGGGATGGGCCTGATAGCTTAGAGAGAAAGGTCTCGTATCATCATGGCAGGGAAACGGTTCATCCTTGGATTCATCCTAGGTGTTGCAAGCATCGCTTCTTCATGGTTTACGGGCCAGGCGGCGCATGCGGCCTGCGGGTCGGTGACCTGTTTTGTCGTGGTCGGCTCGCAGCAGCAGGTCCCGCAAGCAGGGCTGCTGACGTTCAACACGATCTACAATTACACGCCGATGCGATTGCTCGATGGCACGAGCGGCGTCATCCCGGCGATCGATCAGGCTGATCGGCGGTTGATTCTGGATCACCATCGGGAAATCAGGACCATCACGCAGACGGTGACATTCGATCTGAACTACGGCATCACCGATCGATTGGGTATTCAGGTCACGATTCCGTATCTATGGCGGACGCACAAGCATCTTGATGGGTTGGGAGAGGCAGGCCCTAACGGAAACGGCGAACTGGTTCCGTTTCGAGATAATGGGGTCGGCGATGTCACCTTCACGGGTAAATACAACATTCTGCCCATGCTCAGAGGTACGATCGTCGCCGGATTCGGAGTGCAAGTGCCGACCGGCAGCACGACGGCGAGAGACGATTTCGGAGAAGTGATGGAGTCGCCTGGCCAGTTAGGCCGAGGACAGGTAGGCCTGATCGGGTCGCTCTATCAGAGGTACGAAATCATCCCACAGCGGCTGAGTCAATTTTTCTACGGCAGCTATCGTCATACGTTCCGCAACAACGACGGCTATCAATTCGGCGACGAATACAACCTCAATCTCGGAGCCAGCGGGGTTCCACTGGCCAGCGCGCCCTGGTTCATGCTGATAGGGCAGTTTCATTGGCGGTACATGGTTCATGACAACATGAATGCGTCGCTGTGGCAGTCGGCGCCGGCTGGAAACGGTGGTGAGGTGGACCCAGTTTTGATCGATCCCATGTTCACGAACCGCCGAGTGCCCAATACCGGCTCGACCTACTTCGCCTTTTCACCAGGGTTCCAGGTGAACGTCGATGGAGTGATCGATTCACCTCTCACTAAGATGAGTTCCGTCTAC
>JABMDL010000019.1 GCA_015903945.1 Nitrospira sp.
GGTCATCTTGCCGGAGGCATGTTTGCCGACCGCTTCAAACACGTCTTGGATCGTCACGTCATGGCCTTGAAACGTTCCAGGCATGATCGACCCGCCGTACAGCATGAGCGAGGGCCGGTTGAGACGCGCTAACGCCATCACGGTTCCGGGAATCGTCTTGTCACAGCCGGACAAGGCCACCACCCCGTCGAAGAGGTGCCCGCGGGCGACGAGTTCGATCGAGTCGGCAATCACTTCACGGCTGATAAGCGAGGCTTTCATGCCTTCGGTGCCCATCGAGATACCGTCAGAGACGGCGATCGTGTTGTATTCGATGGGGGTTCCGCCGGCCGCGCGAATGCCAGCTTTCACCCGTTCAGACAGCCGGCGTAGATGATAGTTGCAGGGCATGACTTCGATCCAGGTGTTCGCCACTCCGATGATCGGTTTCGAGAGATCGTCGTCGGTAAACCCTACGGCCTTCAGCATGGCCCGAGCCGGCGCCCGTGATGGCCCGATCAGCAGATCATGACTCGTCAGCTTCAGTTCCTTCGGCATAACCTCCGTCCGTTTCCTTTCTTTCTTGCACACCCACCCGATGCGTCTGGTCGAGAGTCCGGTCACACAGCCTCGTTATTGCACGGACATGTTGCCGGGCGGCTGTGGCACGGAGCCTCCCATCCCTTCATGCGGGTTCTTGCCGTGGGGATTGGCGCCGTAGGAGCCACCCCCGTGTGGGTTGGCGTGGCCTTTCCCGTGTTGTTGCATGACCTTGTCGTGCTCGGTTTTTTCCTTTTCCCGCTGTTCGGGAGTCAAGATCGCCATCACGTCCCGGCGGGTCTTGATCGAGGCCATGCGGAGTGCCACCTGCTGGTCTTCGCTTTGCCTGAGCTTGGCTTCGATCGCCGCCAAGTCGGATTTCTCGTTATCCGTCAGCGCCTTCAGCTCGCGCTCCGCAATTTGGATGTCGGCTTCAGCCTTGATGCGGACCTTGTCCAGATTCAATTGGAGGTCTTTCAATTTCAGGACTTGGTCGACCGTGAGTCCAATATCCTTCTCGTGTTTCAGCAAGTGTCGGATCAAATGGCCGGTCCCGCTGTGCATCATGCCTTGGCCATAACTGTGGCCTCCAGCCCCGTGCCCACCTCCACCGTGGCCATAATAGCTGGGATCATTGGCCCAGAGGCCGGGTACGCCCAACACCAACAGGCACGTGGAAAGGACCGCACAAGCCGTCGTTGTCTTGGTGACAGGTCTCATGAATTCCTCCTTGGCTTGATAGACACGCCTTGAGAACCAGAGCTTGCCATAGCAGTCGGCACAACGCAACTATTCGCGTGACCACCGCTGGGCAGCCGAGAGCAGTTCTGAACGAGGATCCGGGTGCCGGTGAGTATGGAGTTGTTCGTAGAGGGCTTGCTCGGCTTCTGTGACCGTGGGAGGCATGACGATTTGTAGGACAAGAAACAGGTCGCCATGCCCCCCGGCGGCAGAGGGAAGGCCTTTGCCCTTGAGCCGCAGTTTTGCATCCGCCTTGCTGCCGGGTGGAACTTTCACTTTTACCGGCTCAGTGAGTGTCGGGGCGGTGACGTCCGCGCCCAAAACCGCTTCCCATGGGTAGACGGGGAGGTTGACGTGGACATCTGTGCCATGCCGCCGAAAAATCGGATCGACAGGAATGACGACGTGGAGATAGAGATCGCCCCGCTTGCCTCCGTGCTTACCGGTCTGGCCTTTTCCCGCGACACGGACGCGAGTCCCGTCCTGAACCCCGGCCGGGATTTTCACCTCGATGGTTTTCATTTCGCTTGTTACCCCGGTTCCCCGACAGGTCAGGCAGGGCTGGTCGCGGAGCATCCCCATGCCGTGGCAAATCTTGCACGGCTCGGGTTCACGGAGGTTCACACGCTTGGTGATTCCAGTGAGCACTTCCCGCAACGTCAAGTCCACGTCCACTTCAAGATCCTCACCGGGCGACGCGAATCCATGGCTCTCGGTGGCTGTGGTTCGTTTGCTCCTGCCGAAAAGACTATCAAAGAAATCCGAGAATGATTCCGTGCCGCCGAATTCACTGCCGGTATTCTGACGGCCGAACCCACTCTGTCTACCAAATCCCTGTGGGCCCGATTGACGACGAGCCCGTTCAAAGGCCTCCGCCTGATCCCAATTGGTGCCGTACTGATCATATTTCTTGCGCTTCTCCGGGTCAGACAACACCTCGTGTGCCTCGTTCAGTTCTTTAAACTTTTTCTCCATCTCGGCCTTTTTTCCTCCGGAATGGAGATCGGGATGGTATTGCCTGGCCATACGCCTGAAGGCCTTTTTGATCTCGTCCGCCGAGGCTGTTTTCGGCACGCCGAGGATCTGGTAGAAATCGCGGGAGTTCGAGGCCATCTACGTAGTTGCCATCCGTCAGTGTGGGACTTCTCGTTTTGCCCGGGCCATCAACTTACAATAGGAACAGATCTCTCCGGTCGTCGGCTGGCTGCATGCGGTACAGGGATGGAGCATGGCCCGGTCTTTCGTGGTCATGTCGGTCTGCGGTGTGGTGGTCTTACTCTGCTTGTCGAGGAATTTCCAATAGAACGACTGCTTCGTGCCTGGAGATTCGGTTTCGAGGCGGTTGAGTACGTCCTTGTAAAGGAGCGTCCGAGCGCCCCTGGCCATCGGGCATTCGTCGACGATGTAGTCGATCTTGTTCAGCACGCAGTACGCGGCGAGTTCCCGCTCTGTCAGCCGGTACAGGGGCTTCACTTTTTTCGCGAAGCCGTCGACCGAGGCGGGGAGACTAGGGCTCTGTTTGTCCAGGTATTCCTCCTGCCAATGCAGCACGTTGCCGAGCAGGCGCGCCGCTTCATCGTCGAGGTTATGCCCTGTGGCCATCACGTCGTAGTCATGTTCCACTGCGGCGCGGTTGAAGTGATAGCGTTTGATTGTGCCACACGTACTGCAGGCCGGTCGGTGGGCCGCCATGGCCAGTTCGCGGATCCCGGCTCCTTCTTCTTTTTCAACGGTATGGGTGTGCAAGATCGCGCCAAGCGGCGTGGCGACGGTGTCGGCAAATCGTCTGACTTTTTCATGGGATCGGTCCGAGTAACCGGTAATGCCGAGGTCGACATAGAGCGCGTCGGCTTTGTAGCCCAGCTTGAGCAGAATATGCCAGAGCGCCAAGCTGTCCTTGCCTCCGGACACCGCGACGAGAATCCGATGCTCGTGGCTGAACATCCGCTGGGTTTTGACGGCTTTGACGACTTGGTCCTGCACGAACTCGTTAAAACAGCATGGGCAGAAGGCGGCATTGTGCCGGGGCAACTTCAGCGCCGCTTTGCTCTTGCATTTTGTGCAATGCATGCCAGCGTGATCATACGGGCGTGCAGGGCGGATTGCAAACAGGAGAGGGGGGAGCGCGATTCAACGGCCAGGATCGTCAACCCGGCCGGTGTGGGCCTGGAGTTTTCCGTTGACGCACTTGTGATGATCTCGGTAACCTGCGCAGGCATGTCGGGAGGGGTGGTGGGCAGACGAACGGCGGGCGTCCACCGGCCGGCACCATTCTTTCAGAGGTTGTGAAGGAGGATTATGCAGGAATATGGCTTGTATTTCGGGATCGTCGGCTTGATCCTCGCCGCATACGTGTTCGTCAAGGGCGTTATCGTTGCGATTCAAAAGCGCCGAGATCCTGGTTCTGCATCCCTAGTGCCACCGCCGGCATACGGAGTGATCGCCTCTGTCATATTGACCTATGGATTGGGATTTCTGAAACCTCAATTACCTTGGTTAGAATCACAGCCATTTTGGGTCTACCGGATCATCTTTCCCGGAACCACGTTCTTGTTTCCCGCTATTATTTATCTCATTAGCCGACGCCCGCCGTCGAACTGATCATGCGCGGCCACCGACCGGGACCTGAGGGGGATTGTGTGTAGTCTTGGCCGCAAGCAGTCGGAGAGTTCCTTCCAATTGTTGTTCGTCGGGAGATGCAAGGGAGAGAAATTCAATTCC
This sequence comes from Nitrospira sp., assembly GCA_015903945.1. Classification (GTDB taxonomy): domain Bacteria; phylum Nitrospirota; class Nitrospiria; order Nitrospirales; family Nitrospiraceae; genus Nitrospira_D. The sequence continues at coordinate 3,982 of JABMDL010000019.1, forward strand.
GATTCCATGAGCACCGGCCCAACGCACGACGGCCCCCTGAATGAGAATAGGGTTTCGGCTTCCGGGGAAAATGAGCTGGAGGTCCACTTTCATGCCGGCGAATGCCGGAAAAGAGCTTTGGACGCGGCAGCCTTTGCGAGAAAGATCCAACGACCTGCTGATCGGATGACGCTGGTTGCGGTGGGTGAGTGTGCCGGAAAAGGAAGCGTGAAATCGGGGGTGTTGCCGCACGACCATGGGTCTGCTCCTGGGTGGGTGTGACAGAAATTGTTCCTGTGTAGATGAGTGCAGATGTAATGCCAGCGCGGGTCAAGCGATACACAGCGATTGCCCCATGTTTTATGACACTTAGCAATCGTCGGTCTTCTGGCTTTGCCCATTTCTGGCCGTCGGTGAGGGGGATTGAACACAGCCGGTTGCGGGGAAAGCAGGATGGGTATGACAAAAAAACGGCATACAACCTATCCAGTCTGCTTACGGCCGCGGCGGTGTAACGAGGGCGTTTCCGGCGGTCGTATCACCGATATCTGTTTCCCGGAGAGGTTGTAATATGGTGTGTGACGATCATGGCTATGGACACAGCACTTTCGGCTGAACTCTCGACAGCGACAGCGCGAAGGCGGACGTTCGCCATCATCAGCCACCCCGACGCGGGCAAAACCACGTTGACGGAAAAACTGCTGCTCTATTCCGGGTTGATTCGGACGGCCGGGATGGTTCGTGGGCGGAAGGGCGGCAAAGCCACGGCTTCCGATTGGATGGGCATGGAACAGGAGCGCGGGATTTCGATCACCGCCTCGGCCATGCAGTTCCCGTATAAGCACGCCGTCATCAATTTGCTCGATACGCCGGGTCACCAGGATTTTTCCGAAGACACCTACCGGACACTCACGGCCGCCGATAGCGCAATCATGGTTATCGATGCGGCCAAAGGTGTGGAGGCGCAAACGCGCAAGCTGTTTGCCGTGTGCCGTTTGCGGCGCATTCCAGTTCTGACCTTGATCAACAAAATGGATGTGCCGGGCCGCCCGCCGCTCGATCTGATGACCGAGGTGGAGCAGGCGCTGAACATCCACGCCAGCGCGATCAATTGGCCGATCGGGTCCGGCGATGAGTTCGTCGGGATTGTGAATCGGGCGGACAGCCTGGTGGAACTGTTTCAGCGGACCATTCACGGCGGCGCGACAAAGGTCGAGGTCCAGACCATGCCTCTGGCAGATCTGGCACAGAGCGAGCGAGTCTCTCCGGATGTGCTGGCTCAGGTGCGGCACGATTTGGAGTTGCTGGACATCGCGGGGAATCCCTTCACCCGACAGGCGTTCCTGCAAGGGGAGGTCACGCCGGTCTTCTTCGCGTCAGCCCTCACCAATTTCGGCATCGAGAGTTTTTTGGATGCGTTTGTGCGGCTCGCGCCTTCTCCCAGCGCGAGACCGGCTGACGGTGACGACGGGAGTGAGATTTCCGTCGATCCGATCACGATGCCGTTCAGCGCCTATGTCTTTAAGCTCCAGGCCAACATGAACCCCAAGCACCGGGACAGTACGGCGTTTCTCCGGGTTTGCTCCGGGCGGTTCGAACGCGACATGGTGGTGAAGCATCATCGGCTGGGCAAGGAGGTGCGGCTCTCCCGGCCGCACAGTTTGGTCGCGCAAGAACGGAGCACGGTGGAAGAAGCCTTTCCCGGCGACATCATCGGCATCATCAACCCTGGCCTCTTTGCCATCGGGGATACGATCTCGGCGACCGGCGGGTTCAACTTCAAGCCCCTCCCGCAATTTCAGCCGGAGATCTTCGCGCGCATCCGTCCCGCAGACGTCGGCAAACGGAAGTCGTTCGATAAGGGCATGTGGCAGATGACGCAGGAGGGGACCGTACAGCTCATGCGAAGCCTGCACGACCAGGAGCCGTTGGTCGCCGCAGTCGGGCGGCTGCAATTCGATGTGCTCCAATACCGCCTGCGGGAGGAATATCGTGTCGAGACGGTCCTGGATGCCCTGCCGTTTACGTGCAGCGCCTGGCTGGACGGCGATCCCGCGACATTCAAGGCCCCGTCGGCGTCCATGATCGTCAAAGATCAGCGCGACCGCGTCGTTGTTCTTTTCGGCGATCAGCTCATGAAAACCATCGCCCGCGACCGCAACCCCGGACACACCCTTCGAGACATGGGCTGACCTCCTCAACCCTTTGCCGCCCTGACGCAATAGCACCACACTAGCCCAGATAGAAATCCAAGAATTGCCCCACCTTTCATTTTCCGAGTATGATGAATATCCTTCAAAGTGTGCCTTTTACTTATGTTGCCAGACTGGACAAGGTATCGACGGTGCTACCCCTGAGCTGCTCGTGATCGCCGTCAAGGCGAAGGATGCGAAAGAAAAAGCAGACGCCCGGAAGAACCGGCCGAAGCTGTAATGAGGAGAGGTGTCGATGCGTGTGTGGCTCATGCTCATGTTCATGCTGGTTATCGGAGTGCCATCTGTTCAGTCGGAACAGCCTCAGGTGGAGATCGTCAAAATGCCGGCTCAACTCGGCACACGGTACTTCGATCCCAAGCATCCGCCGCCTGACCGGCCGCCGCTCATGGGACCCGAAGAGGCGGTGTGTGTTGGGGATTTCCTCTCCGATGCGTCCGTCGGCGGCCAGGTCATGCAGATCGATGCGACGCATGCGAAGGCCAGGATCCACCGGATTAAAGTGACGCTGCAACTCAACATCACGATCTGGATGCCGAATAATCCGCAGCAGTGGACCGTTGAACATGAAGAGGGGCATCGGCAGATTTCTGAATATTACTATCGGAACGCTGAGGTGATTGCCAGGCGTATCGCGGAGCCCTATTTCGGCAAGACCATCGATCTGAGCGGCGCCGACTTGCGCAACGCTCTCAGCGCGGCGATAGACAAGATCGCGGAAGAGATTACCAACGAGTACAAGAGGCAGATGCCGGTCGAAACGACACAAGCTCGATATGACGACATTACCGAACATAGCCGCAAGGAGATCCCGGTGCCGGATGCCGTCGCCCAGGCGTTGAAGGAAACCTATCCGGAGCCGGCCAAGGACGCCGTGGCGCTCGTCGACCGTCCTGAATATCTGGCCTGGAAGAACTTCGCACCTGGTGCGAAGGTTGTGTACGCCGCTCGATATTGGAATCTGGCCGGCCTGAACGACTTCGTGGCCGGTCCGATCACTTCTCTCAAGGCCTATCAGTTGAGGGTCATCAACGCTGAGGGCGTCAGGCTGTGGTTCAACTACGCTCCCACTGATCGGTATGGGAGGCCCATGCCTCCGAATGAATGGGAAGAAACGATCGCCGCTAAGTACGATTCCAATGTCGACCCGTTGGCGAATCAACCGCGTTCTGCTCAACTGCTGACTATCTTCCATCAAGCCGGCAATCTTGCGATGGGTGTCCAACCAAACCCCGGACCGATTGAAACCGGCGAAGACACGATCGAGGTCAATGGCGCGCGGATTGCAACGCATTGGGAGTCCGCTACGTATGAGTATGACACGTCGGTGTGGCCGACCTTCAAAAATTGCCGCCTCGTCATCAAACTCTGGACGAGCGACGCCGTTCCGACGGGCTTGGTTCGCAAGACCGAAGAGAGGACCTGCCCGCTGGGCCGGGATCAGTTGGCGCGAGTCATGGTCGAAACGTATCTCCAGTCGTTCGAGGGGTTTACGCCGGGGGCAAGCCAGTGAGCGGTACAGGGCGCGGAAGTGTAGCCCTGTGGTTAGATCGTGCTGAACCGGTACACCCTGACGGCGCACCAGGCCATGAATGTATTTGAACGGCTCGGTAGATTGTGAGATGAGAAAAAAAGAATTCGCAGAATGGACTACATATTAGCCAAGGGGGGGCACATGTTGTCAGTTAGACGGAAATGGGCCATTGTGTTCAGCGTGGCGGTACTGATTTTCATCGCGATTCCTTTCCTGCCCGTGAGCATCACGAGTTCCTCCATCCTGCATGCAGCCGAACCGATTGACTTAAACACCGCCACGACAGACCAACTTAGATACCTCCCTGGTATCGGAGATGCCTACTCTGAAAAGATCATCAAGGGGCGGCCATACAATCGGAAGGATGAACTCGTGCAGAAGAAGATTATCCCGCAAACGACCTACGATAAAATCAAAGATCGGATCGTGGCGAAGCAGAAGTAAGTCAGGCACAATCATCGAAATGGGTTCATGGTGGACGAGAGGCATGGCCCACAGAGAACAATCGGAGTGAGTTCTTAGGGGAGGAACCCGCCACAAGGGAATAGCAGGACAGGCTATATCGTTAGACGTGTGAGGGGGTGGCCTTGCGAGGTCCTGCGCTCACTGGCGGGGGCTCCTACTGACTCAGAAAGGGAAATAGGCTTCGATGCCTCCGTAGCCACCGCTATGGAAGGAGGTACTGTGCTGGTATCCCCCTTTCGCCAGGAAGGCGATTTTGCCGACCGATATCTCGACGACCGGTCCCGTCTGCACCGCACGAAAGTCGCCGTTGCCCATTCCGGCGATGTCCCATCCCGCATAGAGGGGGCAGCACCCTTTTTCCGATTTGTGAATCAATAATTTTCCGCGCAGACGGCTCCAGAAGAAATTGTCGAGATCGGCGTACGATCCAATCGCGTGGAGGTTGCCCTTTTCATGCCAATAGAACGCCTCGATTTGACCGAAGGCCCCAATCTGATGATCGATCTTCGCGGTTGTGTTGAGCCGGTCTTCTTCGATTCGGCGTAGCTGTGGGCCCCCCAACGCCAGGAATGTCCACCGGCCCAGCGACTGGGAGATGCCTACAGAGGGAACGACAAATTGCACATTGGCATCCAGCAGCCGGGTCCCACTTCTGAAACTGTATCCAAGTCCGGCCGTCATCGCTTGCGCAAACAGGGTGGTTCCCCCTGACATCTGCAAGATGGGGGTCCTCACACCGACATACCCGAAGTACTGGCGTTTATTGTCGATCTGAAATCCGGTGAAGACATCGCCCGCCCATGTTCGGCCGGGTAGGACTGTTAGGACAAGTGCTGCCAGTAGGAGTAATGCAAGTCGCGCCATCGACGTTCTCCCTCGTGAATGGACTCAATGCGAAACCGAACCACAGTGTTGCGGCCCTGCCGCACGATCTCAACAGGTGTCGCTTTCAGCGTGACGAATTTGATGCGAAGCAACGCCCCGACAGGTTGTCGGGAGAGAAATCCGAGAATAGGACTGACGCCCCGGAGTACGAGAGATCACGCGTCGTCCCCTGTCGGAGAGTATCTGCATCGAGCATAGCGCAATTCGTGCGGATCGCAAGTCGAGGGATGAGCCTCCGATCCTGAAACGGCGCGAGAACATAGCTCGCCAGATCATGGGCCCAATCCACGCATCGCCCAGTCCATGGGGATCGCCCGGGAGGTCGATGTATGTACCGCAGCGAGGAGATCATGCGCTGTTCATGAGGTGCCATGGCGGACTCGGATGGCAGATTGGCGAGTTGGATGACGGCCAGCATCTCTCCCGCGAACGACAGCCCCTCCGTGACCACTTCACAACTCACCACGGGCACGACCTGAGTGTCGGGCGGTAAGGACTGATTCGGTGGAGCGCTGGTGCTCATGCTCGCTTCCATTGAGTAGTGTGCATTGCACGCCAGTGGTGTTCGCCCCGTTCGATACTCTCGACCGTAAAATGGATGCAGGTCTTGAGATGACGGCGCGTCATCGACACTGGAGAGACCTTGAGAGTCACGAGAGGCAATACCAAGTGGCTGCCGGCCAACGACTCACTCGGAATTGACGGTACGCGTACGCGCACACCCGTGAAGGACATGTCTTCCAGCGTTCCCGCGAGTGAGACCGTCGGAGTGTGTAATCGACACAACGTTTCATAAGCCACACGCGGCATTCGGCGTTGTTCCCAGGTGAAGGATTTCCAGGGGGAAGCAAGAGCGTGCAGCAATGACCGCACGCTGCCTGCAATGCCCGGCTGGATGCGATAGCTCTCCTCCCAGGACGCAGGGTCACCGAACATCTTGTCGACAAGCACCTCTGTGGTTGGATCATCGAGTTCGACAAACTGAACCCCGGCGATCACGTCACCGGATGGCGTTCGTTCTTGTCGCATGAGCCGTCCGCTCAATCGCACGATGGTGCCTTGGGAGGAGGTGAGAAGCAGCCTCACCGTGTGTTGTGCCGTAAAGACGGGATGTTCCAAGGATAGTGCAGCGCCGGACTCGTTGAGATTGAGAATGCGCACGGGGGTGGAACTGCCGTCCATGAACAGCTCACCGACGAAATCCCGATTGAGACGAAACGCCTGCCGGCCCTGTGGTTGCTCACTGGCCACAAACATGGCGATCGTCAATAGGATGAGATTGGCCGTGCCCCAACACAGGCTGACCGGGAGCCCGGCATCACCCGTACCATGCCAAAGATCCTGAATGCCCAGGACCAATCCGCCAATTAACAATCCGAAGGTCACCAAATGCGGCCACGCTAAGGTCAACTCAGCGGACGTGTTTTTCTTGACGCGCTGTCCTTTGGGTGTCACTTCAAACGCCCGTTCTTTCCTCGGTGCCGCGAGCGCTTTCAACGCGACCGCGCTCAACGCGAAGCACATGGCGAGTTCATAGATGTCCGACCAGAAGGGATTGCGAGAACCGCGGGTTACGGGGCGCATTGCGAGGGCCGACGCGACGTAAAAGGGAAGGAAGTGCAGCATGAGCAGCGTCATATCCGCGTGAAGCGGCGGGGTGTGGAACAGCAGGCTTGCCAGAGGAGCCACGAGGCAGATCACGCGCGGCAGGCCGAAGAAAAAATAGAAGATCGATCCGAAATAATCCAGGCGCTGCGCGAACGAGAGGCCGCGCTTTGTCAGTGGATTGTCACGGAGGAGCACCTGGATGCAGCCCATGGCCCAACGTTTACGTTGCTTCAGGTACCCCTCGAATGTCTCCGGCATGAGGCCTGCCGACAGCACGCGATTGAGGTAGCAGGACTTGTATCCCTTTGCGTGCAAATTCATGCTGGTGTGAATGTCTTCGGTGATGGTCTGAGTCTGGAATCCACCGATGTCTTCCAGGGGTTGGCGGCGAAGCAGGCCGCCGCTGCCGGCGAAGAAGGCGCTGTTGTGCGTGTCCCTGCCTGCTTGGAGCGACCGGAAGAACAAGGCTTGCTCGTTCATGACCTGACTTCCGACACGCAGGTTCCGCTGGAAAATGTCGGGATTATAGAAGTGGTGGGGAGTCTGAACGATAGCGACGTTGGGATTATCGAAGAACCCGACGGTTTCTTTCAGGAATGTACGGGCAGGGACGTGGTCCACATCGAACACGGCAATCAACTCGCCGTCAGTCATACGAAGCGCGTGGTTCAGGTTTCCAGCCTTCGCATGGCGGGGACTATCCGGTCGGGTGAGGTAGCCACACCCCAGTTCGGCTGCAAGGGTCTTGGCTTCAAGGCGATGGCCATCATCGAGCACATACACGGTGAAGCGGTCTCTTGGATAGTCTTGCCTCAAACACCCGATCAACGATTGCCGTAGGAGCGAGAGCGGTTCATTGACCACCGTGACCATGATGTCGACGGTCGGGTATGTCGTGATTGGGACTGGATGCCGGTCGGTCGGTGACCAGGATTGATAGGTGAAGAATAAGAACTGGGACAGGCCGTAGAGTTCCGCGAGATAGACCGTCCCTCCGATAATCATGCTGGCGAGGTCATCGGTCGGCAGCGTGTAAAGAGCCCGCCAGACGATATAGCGGAGATAGAGGAGAAGGCTGAGACTGAGGACCCAGCGTCGTCCCCGGTCCCGTTTGACCAGCAGGCCAATGGCGAAGAGAGCCACGCCGGACAGTCCCGCCGCGAATGGAGTCCCAAACAGAGTATCGATAAACGTCATAACAAAGGTTGGCGAGAGATAGGGTTCTGCTCTCTGCCGTGAATAGAACCATAGGGCATCAGCGCCTGTCAGCCTATACCACGGATGAGGAGCCGCCTTTCGAAGGGGGCACGCAAGTCATTGATAGAGGTGGGAAATATTAAGAGTGAAGAAGGAGCGTCTCGTCGAAAGAGGGGGAAGTCAGGTCGCGCCGTTCAGCGTGGGGCGGTCGACTTCATGAGACTATCGGCTTGTGGTGGCAGGAAGCCGAGGTAGCCCCGGTGCCGTTCCGCCAGCTCTAAGACGGAGAAGGGTTGGCCATCGACCATTTCAGGGGCGGAAAAGATTTGCCGGAGATGATCCCCGGGTTTCCCGACGATGTTTCCGGCAAACACCACCCCCAGCTGTTTGAGCCGCTCTACCGCCCGGTCGATATTTTCGACCCGTACCGCGATATGGTGAAACATCCGGTCTCCGAATTTCTTGACCCAGCCGGGGATGATGCTGGTTTGTCCGCGGTCTCCAGCATAGGCCTGATCGACGAAGAGGGCGGGGTAGCCGGCTTTGCGATAGACCTTGGCATACCAATCGTCGTATTCAAGGGTTTCATCGTACCCATAGCCCAGCGCAACGAACGGCTCTGCGCCATGATCGATGTCGAAGGTGCGAATGGTCAGGTGATCAATGACCGGGAGCAATCCAACCCCCGCATTGTCGAGCATGGTCTTGAGCACACCGGCTGCTTTGTTGCGCGCCACGTAATCGGCCACCATGCGTTCAATGAGTGCATCCAATGTTGCAGCCTGATCCATGAGGGTCTCCTTCCGTACAACCTCGTCAAACGCCACTCGTCAACCGTCAAGCGCGGACGATATTCGTCATTCGTGAAGCGTCAATCGTGAAGATTTCCTCTCTGACCGCATGACGCCTGACGCTTGACGATTCACGGTTGACGGCTTCACTCTCCAAATTTAATGCCTTGAGCCAACGGGAGTTCCGTTCCCCAGTTGATGGTATTGGTTTGGCGGCGCATATAGGCTTTCCACGCGTCCGATCCGGCCTCACGCCCGCCACCCGTTTCTTTCTCTCCGCCGAAGGCGCCGCCGATTTCGGCGCCGGACGTGCCGATATTGATATTGGCGATCCCGCAGTCGCTGCCGGCGGCGGACAGAAATTGCCCTGTGCGGCGAACGTCGTTGGAAAACATGGCGGATGACAGACCTTGCGGGACATCGTTCTGCATGGCGATCGCCTCGTCAATGGTTCGAAACGTCATCACGTACAGAATCGGCGCGAAGGTTTCACGCTGCACGACGGGCCAGCGGTTCTCCGCACGGACAATCGTCGGCTCCACAAAGTAGCCGGGCTGATTGAGGACGTGTCCGCCACAGAGGATCTGCCCGCCTTGTTTCTGCACGTCGTCGAGCGCGGTGCGATAGCCTTCGATCGCGTGGTGGTCAATTAGAGGGCCCATCAGCACGTTGGGCTCCAGCGGGTTCCCGATGTGGACTTGGGCATAGGCCTTCACCAGTTTGCTCACCAGTTGTTCGTAACGCGACTCGTGGACGAAGAGGCGCCTGGTGGTCGTGCACCGCTGGCCGGCGGTGCCGACGGCGCCGAACAGAACGGCGCGCACGGCCATGTCCAGGTCGGCGGTGTCATCGACGATCACCGCATTATTGCCGCTGAGTTCCAGCAGCGTTCGGCCCAGACGCTCTCCCACAATAGAGGCGACGCGGCGACCCACAGGGACCGAGCCGGTGAACGAAATGAGCGGCAGCCGACGATCCTTGACCATGTGTTCGGCCAGGTCGGCTTGGTCGGTGATGAAGAGCGAGAAAATCCCCTGATACCCCTGCTCCTGCATCACCTGGTTGCAGAGCTGCTGGACGGCGATGGCGCAGAGCGGCGCTTTGGGCGACGGCTTCCAGATGACCGTATCGCCGGCGATGGCCGCCACAAAGGCGTTCCAGGCCCACACGGCGACGGGAAAGTTGAACGCGGTGATGACGCCGACAGGGCCCAGCGGGTGCCACTGTTCGCTCATATGATGGGACGGCCGTTCGGATTGCAGGGTCGTGCCGTAGAGCATCCGGGCTTGGCCGACGGCAAAATCGGCCATGTCGATCATTTCCTGCACCTCGCCGTCTCCCTCGGCCTTGATCTTACCGACTTCCAACGACACCAAGGTGCCCAGCTGGTCCTTCTTCTCCCGCAAGGCTTGGCCGATGAGCCGGACGACCTCGCCCCGTTTCGGTGCGGGGACCAAACGCCACGCGGCAAAGGCCTCACGTGAGGCTTTTGCAATCCGCTCGTAGTCGTCCTGTGAGCAGGTGGCAACAGTGGCAATGGGTTCACCGGTCGACGGGTTGATGGATTGCACGTGGGCCCTGCCGGATTGGACGGACCACCAGCCGCTTCCCGTGCTGCCGCCGGAATTGACCGCTTGAATGCCGAGATCTTTCAGGGTTGCGTACAGGGCGTTCATCGAAAGCATGCTCCAAATTCGTTGTTGAGAAAATCCTGCAACAAGATCGATTCCTGTGTGATAAATCCACGGTATTGCGACGGGCGGCTCAAGACGAGATCCATGACGCAACAGGCGCTTGATGCGGTGGTGACTTGAATCGCGGACCAGAGTTTGCCCTTGATGCACTGCGGGTACACTTTCTTCACGTAATTCTCTTCGAAGAATCCGCCGTGCTGAGTTCCCGACACCGACGCATAGATCAGGACGACGTCTTGAAGGGTCTGCGGAATGGCATGTTCGAGCACCCGCTTGAGGGTATCGCGGTCCTCGTTGAGCTTGAGGTCCTTCATCAACAAATGGATTTTTTCGCAGTGGCCCGGATAACGAAGCGTTTTGTAATTCATGGTGAAAACTTTTCCGGCGTAGCTGTCAGCCAGCGTGCCCAAACCGCCCGATGTATTGAAGGCCTCGTAGAGCAGTCCGTCCAGCTCAATCGTTTCGTAGCCTTCCAAAGGCTGGAGCGGAACCTTCTCGCCTTCTTCGATGCCATAGCAGAGGTTGCCGTACTCGTTGATCAACCCGTCGGTGGACCAGGTGAGCGAATATTTCAGCGCATTGCTGGGATGGACCGGCAGCGCACCGACGCGCATCTTGACCGTATCCAGCGTTTCAAAATGCGTCATCAAATCCTGGGCAACGATACTGATGAAGCCGGGCGCCAATCCGCACTGGGGCATGAAGGCGCGCACGGCCCCCGCGCTCAGGATCTTGATCTGATTCGTCACCTCGACGTCTTCCGTGAGATCGAAGTAGTGTGCCCCATGGGTCAGCGCCAGACCGGCGACGGTGGGGTTGCAGAAATAGGGGAGGCTCGACAGAATCGCATCGACCGGGTGCGCCGACAGATAGGTGCTCACAGCGTCGGGATGGCGGACATCCAGGATGCAGGGGGTGACACGCTCCAAGCCGAGGTCTTCCACGAGATGTTTCGGCGCGTCCAGGGTAATGTCGCCCAGATGCACTTCGTAGGTCCCGCGTTGGGACAGGAGGCAAGCGATCAGCGAGCCGATTTTCCCCGCGCCAAGGACCAGCACCCGATGCATCACGCACCTCGCTTTCCGTTAGTATACTCCTCTCTTGAAGTTTGAACAGACCTGCGGAGGATTTGCGTGTGGCGGCCGGCTTATTGCTGATCCACGGGATTGGGGCAGTCGATCAGATATTGCGGGCGAGACTCGGGTAGTGACGTTGTGGTGGTGAGGTGAAATGTCGGGATATCGGCTTTGAGGCGCCGCAGCAGACGCTCCATTTTCATCGTGGCCGGCACGTCGCAGAGCCAGACGTGCATGCCGGATTCCAGGTCGTCGAAATGGCGCTGCACGCGAAAACTCGGTTGCTCCATAAAATAAGCCGAGAGAAATCCGTTGACGGCGGTCACGACCCAGGGATGTTCTTTGATATAGTGGTAGCTGAGCCGAAGTTCGGTGACGGTAACGTTGTCTTGCGGGTCCATCGTCACACTCTAGCAATGTTTTCATTGAGATCGCCACCATGAATGAAAGACGTGGCGCGAGGATTACCGTTGGTAGCAATTTCTGATGGGATCATCCGGCGGGGAGTCGCGCACGCAGTTGGGACCCATGGGTCGCGGGATACTGACATACCCTTCCGCCGTATGGCCCTTGTCCACGATCGCATAATGAGCTTCGTGACAGGCTCCTGAACATCCGGTGATGGTCGGGAGAGGATTGGTCAATGCCACGGCTTTCCCTCCGATCGGGATAAAGCGCGGATAGGTCGTCGTGGTCGTGCCGAATGTGAACTGTCCCTGGTGTGACGACTGCTCCACCCGCGTGGTAAATGTTGGGCGTGGATATTCCGGTCGCATCACGCTGGCCCACGTGGGATCGTCGGGGGCGACCAGGAATGCATTATTCCCTCGATGGCACTCGGTGCAGGCCACGGTTCCCGGCGCAAAGCCCTGGACCGGATCGCGGAGCGAGGCGATCCGTACTTCAGCCGTGTCCGGTGTCCAGTTTGTGATTGAGGAGGTCGGGTCGTTTCCCCAGAAACAGGCATATCCCGTCGTGGCGCTTTGACAGATGATTTGGAACGACCCTCCGCTTCTTCCGAGCGCGATGCAGGCGCCTTTCCCTTGAGGCGGTGCGTACGACCAAACGCTCGCGAACGTGTTCCGATCAACCGCTGTTGGCTCGATCGTATTGGGTGTCAATAGGATGGTGCCAAGATTCCCATGGCTCTGCCACTCCGATGAAGATGGTCTCCAATCGGGAGGAACCGGAACGCCTTTCGCACGGCAAGCTTCCACGTAATCCCGGTCGGCTATGATGGTCATGTTCGCTGCTTGAGCGGGAGCAGGGGTGGGAGAAGGTCTCCCTTCGTTCGTCGAACCGATGGGTAAGCAGCCTGCGAGGAGTAGCCAGGCCAAGGCTCCGACAGAGGCGGTGAATAAACGCACTGCTGACCCACGCTCCCACAACATTCTACGACCTCCGATAGGGCTACGCGTATTCAGGTGACCTGATTATACGGTGAACAGGAAGATGTCAAGTCACCTGTGCCTAACTCGGCTTGCCGGCGACTGGTGTTACGCCGGCAATTCTGCCGTTGAGACGACCACCGCGAACTGTGTATGGTACGGGGATTCTAAGGAGATCCTCCAATGCCATTGACCACCGATAATAATGTTGCAGTTCCCTCCTTCATGTACGGCACGGCGTGGAAAAAAGAGGCCACCACCGGGCTGGTGCTTCAGGCCGTCGAGGCCGGGTTTATAGCGATCGACACGGCCAATCAACTCGTGCACTACGATGAAGCAAGGGTGGGGGAAGCACTCCTAGAACTTGCGAAGCAGGGCATCACCCGCGATAAATTGTTTCTGCAAACCAAGTACACCCCGGTCAACGGGCAGGATCACCGGTTGCCGTACGATCCTCGGGCAAGCCTCACGGTACAGGTTCAGCAATCTTTCGAGAGTTCGCTCGCCCATTTGCACACGGAGTATCTCGACTCGTACGTGCTGCATGGGCCCTATTCCCGACGCGGTTTGGGGGCTGAGGATTGGGAAGTCTGGGCGGCAATGGAAGCCCTCTATGATGCCGGCAAAACGAAGATGATCGGGGTCAGCAACGTCTCAGCCGATCAACTGACCCTGCTCTGTGTCAAAGCGAAACACAAGCCGATGGTCGTGCAGAATCGTTGCTATGCCGCGTTCGGTTGGGACAAAGAGGTGCGGGAGATTTGCCGGACGCATGGCATCATCTATCAGGGGTTCTCGCTGTTGACGGCTAATTCAGCCATCTTCGCTGAGGCGGACCTGCGTGCGATGGCGGCTAAGTATCAGACCGGCTTGGCCCAGATCGTCTTTCGCTTTTCCCAGCAGATCGGCATGTTGCCTTTGACCGGTACGACGAACCAGCAGCATATGAAAGAAGATCTCCAGTGCGAGCGGTTCACGCTGACACCTGATGAACTGGCGTTGATCGAGACCATCGGTCAATAGCGGACGACATGAAGATCCTGGTCAAGCGGATCTACGAGCCGGCGGCCAAGTCCGATGGCTTCCGCGTGCTGGTGGATCGGCTGTGGCCCAGGGGCATGTCCAAGGGCAACGCCAAACTCGACCTTTGGCTGTCCGATCTTGGCCCCTCGACCACCCTCAGGCAATGGTTCAACCATGATCCCGCGCGGTGGGAAAAATTCCGCCGCCAGTACCATGCCGAGTTGAAAGATAAAAAAGAACTGGTGGCGGAGCTGAAGGAGCAAGCCAAGAAGGGCACGGTGACGCTGCTCTATTCCGCCAAGGACGAAACGCACAACCAGGCCGTCGCGCTCCGGACCTACCTGCTACGGTCACAAGACAAGTAGTCCCAACCGATGCCGTCTTCTCGCAAGAAGAAGTTCCCCATACGTTGTCTCTGGTCCGGTGATAAGCCTCACATGATCCGCTATCACGATCGTGAGCGGGGGAGACCGGTGCATAGCGACCGCCGACTGTTCGAGATGCTGATTCTCGAAGGCGCGCAAGCTGGTCTCACGTGGGACACGATTCTTCGCCGGCGTGAAGGTTATCGAACGGCCTTTGCCGATTTTGGGTTGCTCAGTACGCTTTCTGGAAATCCGGTTTGCTCAGCACGCGCACGATGTCGATGTGGACCCCGGATCGCTTGAAGACCACCCGATAATCGCCGGCTCGCAATCGATATAGCGATTCCTTAAAACCCTGTAACTTCTTAATCCGTTTGCCGTCGGGAATAGGGTTGTCGGCGAGGCGGGCACAGTCGGCAAGTATTTGGTTGGCAATCTTGTCGGAGAAGGCATCAAGATCGTGTTGCGCCTTCTCGGACAGAAACACCTGGTAGGTCACGCGGAGCGGACTTTCTTTCGCTTCCGTGTGGCCTTGTAGTTGGAGAGGGACATGGATCGGCCCGCGCGGATGTCTTTCAGTCCTTCTTCGATCTTCTTCCGGAGTTTGGGGCTATAGGCCAACAAGGCATCCTCGATGTCGTCTTCCGTCACGGGAACCAGCATGGCGGTCGGGCGCCCGTGGGTGGTGACGAGGACGGTGTTCCCTCGTTCGACGGTCCTGAGCATTTCGGACGTCTTGCTCTTCAGCTCGCGCACGTTGGTGAATCTCACGAGTCCCTCTCATGTAGTTGCAAGTGTGGCTACATCATAGGGGCCCGCTGAAGCGAAGTCAAGGACCGTTGTGAAGTCTCTTCAGTGATGTGCTTTCCGAGACGTGCCAGCAGCTACGGCATGCTGGCAAACAGCGGCCTGGTGGCGGATGAGCGCTAGGCCTTTGCGTTCTGGTTGAGTTTGCGAAACTCTTCGCGCGCAGTACTGACGATCCGGGGTGGTGCCTTGTCAGGACTGCCGGCATCGAACGGTGGCTGCGGATCGTACTCAATGAGCAGTTGGACGAGTTGCGCCGTATCGCGACCAAATTCCTCGGCAAGGAGCGTGAGTGCCATGTCGATCCCGGCTGACACGACGGCGGCGGTGCATACCTTTCCGTCGCGAACGACCCGCTCTTTCGTCGGGATCGCACCGAATTGTTTCGATACATCATGGGCCAGCCAATGGGTGCTCGCCCTCAGCGCCTTCAACACCCCGGCTGCCCCAAGGCCTAATGCTCCGGTGCACACGGAGGTGGTCCATTTGGTTGTCTTATGAACTTGCGCAATCCAATCCAGAACCACGGGGTCGCCCATCACGGCGTCTGGATAGGCGGTGCCCGGCACTAGTAGAATGTCAGGTCTGGGGGTTTCGTCCAGCGTGTAATCCGCCTGCAAGCCCAATCGTCCGAAGTCGGTGCGCTTCATTCCCTTTTCACGTGCCACGAAACGGACCTCAATCCCGACCCCCGGTGCCTGCAGGACCTCGTAAGGGCCGATCGCATCCAGCGCGGTCATGCGGTCATATAATAGGATGGCGAGTTGCATGGTCTTTCTCCCTTGCCGGTTACAGGTGAATGAACATCCCTTTCATTGCCACGTTTCTCTCAGCGATCAGCCTTCGATTGGCTTGGCCCAGTCGTACCGAACCGCTGTTGGTACTCTTGGGGAGTGATCCCCCGATGCCGCTGAAAGGCCCGCCGCAATTGCTCGCGGCCTGTGAAACCGCAATCCCGCGCGGCCAGGTCCAGAGAGATGCCGGTCGTCTCCAACAGACGGACGGCATGTTCGAGCCGAAGTTTTTCGAGGTAAGAGGCCGGGGTATCACCCGTTTCAGCGAGAAAGACCCGTGCAAACGTTCGGCTGCTCATCGCGGCTTGAGCTGCCATGGTATTGACGGTGACCGGTTCTCGGTAATGTTCGGCAAGCCATGAACGCAGCGCCGTCAACCGCCTCCCTTCGGTCGCTTGGGCTTGGAGACTGGTGCTGAATTGGGATTGCCCCCCTGGGCGCTTGAGATACATCACGAGCATGCGGGCGGCAGCGAGCGCCGCCTCACGTCCCAGATCCTCCTCCACGAGTGCGAGCGCGAGGTCCATTCCGGCCGTGATGCCGGCCGAGGTAAAGATCTGTCCATCTCTCACATAGATGGCATCCGGGTCGACCTGTACCTTGGGGTACGTCTTGGCAAGGCGTTCCACGTCCATCCAATGGGTCGTCGCGCGGCGATGGTCAAGCAATCCTGCCTCTGCGAGGGCGAAGGCACCCGTGCAGATGGAGCCCATACGCCTGGTGCGGGTAGACATGCGACGCAGCCAATCGAGCAGTGTGCGATTCCCGGTCACGGGTGTCATGTCGGGACCCCCGGCCACGATCAACGTATCCGCCGTGCCGCGGAAATTCTTCCAGGAGGCGTCTGCGATGAGGCCGAAGCCCAGTGCCGCACGAAAGGGTCCGGGGCGATCGGCGAGGAGCACGAGTCGGTAAGGGGGAGTAGCGCCGCTCGGCGCGAGGTGAGACGTGAGGGCAAACACTTCATGTGGTCCGGAGAGATCCAGTGCCGCACAGCCCTCAAATCCGAGGAGGACAATCGTGCGCGTTCGAGTCGTAGGCCGAGTTTTCATGGCGCCTCCTCCCATGATCGCCGGAGTGGCGCAATGACAAAGATGTTGCAATAACTGCCACACAGTCCCCATTACCTCAAGCCTGAGCGGCAGTGGCAGAAGCGATCGAGCGCGCCTGCCGTTGACAGGCGCGCGCAGCCTCTGTAGGGTGGTGAGTGACGTACTAAGCTACGCCGACTTTCCTATCTCTCGCGCTTCCGGTCTCGTCCCTGCGCGTCTGATTCCCCGGTCTTCGCCGCTTCTACGCCAGAGTCTCGGTCCGTAATCCCTGTTTTGGACCGTCCGTGCATCTGTATGTCCCAGCAAGGTTCGGATGGGGACAGGCCCCACGCGCAGATGCGGGGACGGGTGTCAGTCCTCTGGGCTTCTGGGCGTGCGGGTGGTTCGAGGAGCCATGAAGTGTGAGGGGGAGGATTATGAACGCAATCATTATCGATACGAGCTTCGATCAACGGTCGTGCCCGGTCCTGAGACGTGAAGTGGATACTCACGAAGGGCAACGGGGGCGAGTGCGTGGGGACAGTCCATCGGACGTGGGGATGGCGGAGGAGGCGGAATGGCAGCACGTGATGAGCAAGAAAAGGCTGGGAATGGGACGCAGACGGGCGGCCGCAGGGCTGCGAAACGCGATGACCTGACGTGCAGCGAGGGGCAGATCGAGGATCTCCTTTCGGAGGGAGAATCGACGGAGGTCGAACGTCTCAAACGGCCTCGTGCACAGAAACTCTCGCCTAAGCCGCCTGCTGCCTAGCGTCGGGGCTGAGCCGGTCGGCGCACAGGCACGGGAGCACGGTGAGTGGTTGTGTTAGAAGCGTGTGGGCGTTGCTGTCCGAAGCGACGAGGCCAGTCCAAGCTTCGCCAGGGTGAATATCAGCCATTTGGACGGGTCGAAGTTATACCAACGAGGCCCGTTGCGATAGTCGCTTTGGTACGTGTGATGGTAGTTGTGGTAGCCCTCGCCGAACGTGACGAGCGAGACCCACCAGCTGTCGCGGCTGGAGTCGGCATGACCGTGCGGTTGGCACCCCCAGAGATGGCAGATGGAATTGATGCAGAACGTCGAATTCAACACGGCAAATGTCCGGCCGACTCCCGCCAGCATGAAGCACCCGACCCCGCCGATCCAGCCGTTATGGGCATAGCCTATGAGAAACGTCAGCGCCAGCCCTGAGAGCACGATCGGCAGATAGTAGCGATGCTGCCACATGACCAGGGGATCTTGCCGCAGGCGTGACGCATATTTGTCATCGGCATACGAGCTCCGCACCAAGAGCCACCCGCAGTGACTGTACCAAAATCCGCGGCGTGCGTTGTACGGGTCTGCGTCGTCGTCGCAGTTCGCATGGTGCCTGATGTGATCGGCCCCCCACTTGAGCGCCGAGTTCTCCAACGCCCACCCGCCCGCCACGAGAAGCCCGGCCTTAACCCATCCCTTGCATTCAAAACTTCGGTGAGCCAGCAGCCGGTGATAGCCGACGGTGATGCCCAAGCCGGTTACGACGTACATGAGGCCGAACATCATCCAGTCCAGCCAGGTGTATCCGTACCGCCAGCCGTATAGCGGAACTCCGATGATGGCGCCAACGCACACCAGTCCGAAGAGCAGGGCTGTCATATAATTAGGAGAGATCCGAGAGATCTGGCCGGACGTGGGACTTGTGGCGATCATGCAATCGGTCTTCTCGGGATGGATACAAAGAGGGGCGCCCTGAGAGGGCGCCCCGTTCATAGGCCGACGGAACTTAGAAGCGATTCCGTCCTGAATCGTTCCCGCGCGGGCCTCCGCCGAAGCGTCCGCCGCCGGAACGGGGTTCCTGGGGCTTGGCTTCATTGACGGTCAGCGACCGGCCGTCCATTTGTGATCCGTTCAACGCCGAAATGGCCGCTTGGGCCTCTTCCGGTGTGGACATCTCGACGAAGCCGAAGCCTCGCGATTGTCCCGTAAACTTGTCCGCGATGACGCGCGCGGACTCGACGGTGCCGTGCGCGGCAAACAATGAGGTAAGTTGCGATTCGGTTGCCGCAAAGGGCAAGCCGCCGACGTATAGTTTTGAACCCATGGGGGTTCCTCCTTCTGAAAATGACATTGTCAGAGACGCGAGAAACACTTCGTGAGGGGAAGGAGAGGGCCGAAGACGCAATTGATGAGGCGGCTTAGGTCAGGCTTCCGATCAGATTCTCGGCAAGAACAACATCGGTGATGGGCCGTTCGATTTTCCATCTCGTGCGAGGCCCGCCGCACAAGATGGTATGATCCTAGCAGGTTCGTCGGCAAATAGCCATCTCTTGTTTATGGGCGGGTTTCTGCCTGCACGGCTCACCCGACCGCCGCCTGCGGGCCGTGCCAAATGAGATAGGGCGGCTTTCTAATGCCGTCCGCACCAGGGAAGAGCCGGATGGCATGGTGATAGGCGTTCTCCTGGGCCGCGAGACAGGTCATGGCTCCTACCAAATTGGACACCATGCGGAATATCGCGCCGTCGTCTGCCGCCACGACCGCATTGTAGAGTGCACAGGTAAAATGCCCCTCTTTGGAGCAGTGGGTGCTCACCACAAGGTGGGAGCCGTCCGCAAAGGTCAGCAGGGGTTCTAGGTTAAGACGACTCATGTACGCTCCTTCCGTCTGGTGCCTTCAGATTTAGAGAATTCGCGCGGCAGGTCATGACCGGTGTGCGGTCACCTTCGTCGCGGTCTATAACCAGCGAATGAGTACATCCCTTCGGTTCGTGCCGTGGGGCTGAAGAACTGGTATAGGAACGGCGGAAACTAGGGAATCGGTCGCGCAGGGACGGAGAGGCGGGGAGTGAGGGATGCGCGAGAGATAGGATAGTGACCGTGGTTCGTCGGTCACCCTAGCACATCGATGCGTGAATAGCGAGCAGCGAGTGCTTGGTAAACTGCAGGTGGCGGCCGGTCTCTGCATCTCTCCTGTCTGTTCATTGTTGCGTCCTTTTCTGACCTCCTCCGTCTATAGGTGTGAGTGCCGGAATCCTCCGCCGCTCTCTAACAAGGAGGTGCTCCCATGCGTCCCCATATCTCGCTCGATGTGCGTGATGTGTCCAAGTCGGTCGCGTTCTATGAAAGAGTGTTCGGTGTGGCGCCACAGAAACAGGTGGCAGACTATGCCAAGTTCGACCTCAAGGCTCCGGCCTTGAATTTTTCGCTGGTTTCCTCCGCGGGAGAGGTGAGTGCCGTGGACCACTTGGGAATCGAGGTGGAGACGGTGGAGGAGATTGCCGAGTGGAAGGCCCGGTTGCAACGGGAGGGCATCCTTGAAAAGGTCGAAGACAATATCGCTTGTTGCATTGCACGGCAGGACAAACTGTGGTTTACCGACCCAGACGGGAATGCCTGGGAGATCTTTACCGTCCATGAGCAACTGGCAGTGACAGGATCGCTGAGTCAGACCGGTTGCTGCGTATCGAAGAAGACAGGTGCTCATGAGCCGGCCACTTGCGGCGCCTGAGTCGGTGCAGTACCGTATGAAGGTCGGAGGGGGGAGGCTGTCATGACGACCATGACCGAAGAACTTTGGCAAGGGATGCATGACGGCCTCTGCGCCTTCATCGCCAAACAAGTCTCAGACCAGTCTCATGCCGAGGATGTGCTGCAAGAGGTGTTCGTGCGTGTCCATCGGCAGCTGGATAGCGTGAATGATCCCCGCCGGATCGTCTCATGGATCTATCAAGTCACGAGAAACGCGATCATCGACTACTATCGGAAACCGGGGCGGTGGCATGAAATTCCGGCCGGGTTGTCCGCCGACATCGAAGCGTTCGGCGGCGAACTTCAAGAGGAGTCAGGCGATTCCGGGTCGGAACTCGCCGGCTGCCTGCGTCCCATGATCGAGCGGCTCTCCCAAGACTATCGAGACGCAATCAACCTTGTGGAGTTTGAGGGGTTGACCCAGCACGAAGCAGCCAAACGGATGGGAGTTTCCCTCTCCGGCATGAAGTCTCGAGTGCAGCGCGGGCGCAAAAAGCTCAAAGAAATGCTCGGCGACTGCTGCCTCATCGAACTCGATCGCCGCCGCGCTGTCGTCGACTATGAAGTGCGCGATGCCGGGTGCGATGCCTGCACCCCATCAACGCCAAAGGCCGACGATTGAAGATCGCGATAATCGGTGGCGGTCCTGCCGGGTTGATGGCGGCTGAGACGGCGAGTGGCGCCGGGGCGAAAGTGGATCTCTATGACGCCATGCCGTCGGTGGGACGGAAATTTCTGCTGGCGGGCAAGGGCGGATTGAACCTCACCCATTCTGAGCCGTTGGATGTGTTGCTGTCCCGCTATGGATTACGCCGGGCGCAGCTCTCGCCGATCATTCGCTCGTTCGGGCCGGATGCGATTCGCGAGTGGGCAGCCGGACTGGGAATCAAGACATTTGTCGGGACTTCGCGCCGTGTTTTTCCTGCTGATCTGAAGGCGGCACCGCTCCTGCGCGCCTGGCTGAGACGACTGCGTCAGCGTGGGGTGGCGTTCCATGTGCGCCACCGCTGGCGGGGATGGAGCGACGACAGACTCCGCTTCGAGACACCGTCCGGGGAGCACCTCGTGGGGGCTGATGCTGTGATCCTTGCACTGGGTGGCGCCAGTTGGCCCACGCTCGGATCGGACGGGGCGTGGGTGCCATTGTTACGCGAACTTGGTGTGCCGATTGTACAGTTGCGGCCGGCGAACTGCGGATTTGACGTTTACTGGAGCACCCATCTCAAAACCAAATTTGCCGGGCACCCGGTGAAATCGGTGGCTGTTCAAGTGGTAACACCCGGCGGTGGCGTGCATCGGCAACGGGGTGAGTTCGTGCTGACAGAGACAGGGGTGGAAGGAGGCGTGATCTATGGTGTGTCTTCAGTGCTCAGAGATCGGATCGAGAAGGAAGGGGAGGCGACTCTGATGGTGGATCTGGCGCCGGATCGTGATCAAGGCCGGCTCATGCGTGATCTGTCGAAACCACGTGGCAAGCGGACGATGGCGACGCATCTTGAACGTCAAGCCGGTATTGCCGGAGTAAAGTCGGCCTTGCTTCGAGAGGTGTGTCCCAAAGATGCCTTTGCCGATCCGGTTCGTCTTGCCCAAGCCATCAAGGCCGTACCGCTGACACTGGTTGCGCCTCGTCCACTGGAGGAAGCGATCAGTACTGCGGGAGGAGTGAAGTTTGAGGAGTTAGACGATCGGCTGATGATTCGCCGGTTTCCTGGTGTGTTCTGCGCGGGAGAGATGCTGGATTGGGAGGCCCCGACCGGGGGCTATTTGCTCACAGCATGTTTGGCCACCGGCTATGCGGCTGGCGCGGGAGCAGTCACGTGGATTCTCAAACGTCGAGCCGGATCCGTTTCAACTATCCGAACAACCCGGTAATCCAATCCCAGACGCTGCCGATCCAGTTCATAACCACGTCGAACCAAGTTTCGTCGACCGGGGCCGGTGGCGTTGGGACGGGGCGAGGTAACGCCTGCGGCTTTACCGGCGTGACCGGCGTGACTTGCGCCATCTGTTGCGGCGGCGTGATCGGAGCCGGTGCCGCTACAGGAGCGGAAAACGGTTCGGCTGAAACCGGCGGCGCAACGGCCGGCATCGGAACCTCAGCGGGGGATGCTTCCGGCATCGACCGGGCTTCTTCGATTTCCTGTTTGTATTGCGCGACGAGCACTTTGAGGGAGTTGTGTTGCTGCTTGGCGTCTGAAACTTGCCGCGCGAGTGTGCGGCTTTGGTTGACGAGAGTCACCACTTGGGCTTGCAGCGATGTCAGCCGTTCGCTTGCCCGCCGTCTCAGCACCGGCAACATGTCCGCTTCCCGTTGGAGCGCAGTGCGCAGTTCGGTCGCGAGGGCGTCTTCGGTTTGGTTTGCAGCCTGTAGCTGGGCGATATGGTGGTCGAGCGCCTGGAGATCGGCGCGTGTCGAATCGAGGGTGCGGGCTAGCTCATCCGCTTCGGCTCGGGCTTGTTCATAGGCACGCTGGCTGACACAGCCGGATGCGGCCAGGATGGCTCCCATCAGCAAACAGACCGTAATTCCAGGCGCGATAGTCGTTGGTGATGACGCGGCCGAGTGTGTCATGAGCTCCGTCCTCATTGGGGAACCGACGGCTGCCGGCCAAGGCTGGTCGCACATCGGTTCGGTGTATTGTTCTGGGTAGTGTCTCAGAAGTGATCGCTTCTGGCAAGTAGGGGTAAACATTTTTTTCAGTGATTTCTTCGTTTGGACAAGACGGAACGATTCGCGTACCATGGGCCCGACCATGGTTGGTACACAGCCGGCCTCCAGTCCGCTCCGTTTGCCCTTCTCCTGTGAATCCGCTCTGCTGGAACGGTTTCTCAAAGCCGAAGCGATGGCGCTGTGGGCTGTGCGGGCCTCACAACTACAAGACGTGCCAGCGAATGTCCACACATTTCTACGGCGGCATGAAGCGGATGAACGCCGGCATCTGGCACAGTTTGAGACGTTGTTGGGCCATCGATCGTATGAACGAGAGCGCTTGCCGTCCGTTCCACGGCAATGGCCAGCGTTGGCCGTGCATTTGTTCGGATACGAGGCGCTGGGGCTGGAGTTCGCCCTGCTGTTGGCCGAGGTACGACCGGATCTTTCATCCGTCCTTGACGATGAGCGAAGACACGTCGGATTTTTCGAGCGGGAAATCGGCAAGATACTTTCCGTCGACCGGGCTATGGCCGTCCAAGCGAGAACATCGGCCAGGGCCTGGTGGCACAAACTACCACGGACGCTTGAACGGTATCTGGGTGATCCCGTGTTCGAACCCTTCCGCCCGGCGCTCATCAGTGGCATTCTCGCCTCGATCCAACGGCAGTTCATTCAGATCGGGCTGCTGGAGATGTAATGACAGAGGTGAAGGGGTGCGTGGGATTATGCCTGCGGAAGTCCGCCGACCGCGCCGATCTTACGATATTTGTGGTCACGGTTGGCAAGGAGCTGCTCCACGGACAGATCGGCCAGGTCGAAGAGCTGATTCGTCAGAGCCTTTCCTACCAGGGTACAGACGGCCTTGGGCTCTCGATGGGCGCCGCCAATCGGCTCCGGCACGATGTCGTCAATGACGCCGAACTCAAGGAGGTCCTTCGCCGTCATTTTCAGCGCGGCGGCGGCATCCTGGACTTTTTGCGGGTTGTCCCAGAGGATCGCGGCGCAGCCTTCCGGCGAGATGACCGAATATACGGAATGCTCCAGCATCAAGACGCGGTCCGACACGCCTAATGCCAACGCGCCGCCGCTCCCGCCTTCGCCGATGACGACGGAAATGATCGGGACGCTCAAGCGTGACATGACGAGCAGATTTCGTGCGATGGCTTCCGCCTGTCCGCGCTCTTCCGCTCCAATCCCGGGATAGGCTCCGGGGGTGTCGATGAAGGTGATGATCGGTCGGTTGAACTTCTCCGCCAGTTTCATCAGGCGAAGCGCCTTCCGGTAGCCTTCCGGGTTGGGCATACCAAAATTGCGTTGCATGCGCTCCTTGAGGGTCTTCCCTTTCTGATGCCCAATGATCATCACGGTGCGGTTGTTAAACCGGGCGAATCCTCCGACGATGGCGCGGTCATCGCCGAACGACCGATCGCCGTGAAATTCCAAGAAATCCCGACAGAGTTCGTTGATGTAATCGAGCGTGCTGGGGCGTTGAGGGTGGCGGGCGAGTTGGGTTCGTTGCCAGGGGGTGAGATGCTGATAGAGTTCGTGTTCGACTTCAGCTAACTTGGCGCGGAGTTTTCTCAGGTCAGTTTGCGCGGAGACTTTGCCGCTTGCCGCTACAGCGGACAGCTTCTCGATCTTTTCTTCGATCTCGCGAATCGGTTGTTCAAATTCGAGATAATCGCGCATAGTCCTCGTGACGGTAAAGGAAGCCGAACGCCTGCAGCCCCTGGAATAGTCCGCCTAAGATAACAAAGACAGGCCCCCTTTGCCTAGCACTTCTTCAATATCGGAGACAAAATGTTCACTGGGTGAAACGGTCCAGTTGGGAAGAGGCGCCGTCTCGGCTTCCAGTGCCGCATTCAGTTGAAATGTGAGATAAACTGTCGTTCCGCCAGGATGCCGCTGGAAGATGTCGCGTAGACGGAGGAGCTGGTCTGGGGCGTCCGGCCGGTCGGCAAGACGGATTTGTACCCGTTTCACAGCCTGCTTCTGGACGTCCGCCAGCGGTTCGATCTTGCTGCCGCGAAGTTTGGTGCCCTTGTCGCCGCGATCGATCGTCCCGGTAATGCGAACCAGCGACTCCGGGGCCACAAGGTCGCCGGCTGTTTTGAACAGATCGGGAAACACGATGACCTCGGCTGTGCCTTGCAAGTCTTCGAGGGTGACATAGGCCATCCGATCGCCCTTCTTGGTCAGCATCGATTTGACCGAGGCGATGATGCCGCAGAGTTTGACTTCTTTGCCGTCCGCGCAGTCCGGGAGGCCGGCGGTTGTCGCGGTGGATAAGGCGCCGATCGTCGTTTCGTAGCGGCTCAACGGATGGGCGGATATATAAAACCCGGTCAATTCGCGCTCATATTTAAGTCGTTGGGTCTGGTCCCATTCCGGGACCGGCGGAAGCGGGGAAGCGGCCGGCGCGTCATGACCGGACAAGTCCTCACCAAAGATGTTGGTTTGTCCGAGTTCCCGCTCCCGCTGCGCAGCGGCGCCGTCTTCGATTGCCTGGTCGAGGACCGCCATCAGTTGGGCGCGTCGGGCGCCGGTGGAATCAAAGGCCCCCGCCTTGATCAGGCCTTCGAGCATGCGCTTATTCACCTTGTGGAGATCAACCCGCCGGCAGAACTCGTAGAACGAGATGAACGGGCCGCTCTCATTGCGGATCGCCACGATGGACTCGACGGCACCTTCGCCTACGTTCTTGATCGCCGCCAAGCCGAATCGAATGGCGCCATCGAAAACAGCAAAGTTTTTCTGGCTTGCATTGACATCCGGTCCCAGCACTTTAATGCCAAGATCGCGGCATTCCGTGAAGTATCCCATGATCTTGTCGGTGTTTCCCATGTCGGTCGTCATGAGGGCCGCCATGAATTCGGTCGGGTAATGGGATTTCAAGTAGGCGGTCTGGTAACAGAGCACGGCATAGGCGGCGGCGTGCGACTTGTTGAAGCCGTAGCCGGCAAATTTCTGGATCAGCTCATAGAGTTTTTCAGCTTTCTTGTCGGGAATGTGTTTGTGCTTCGCGCCGTCGATGAATTTGAGGCGGAGTTTTTCCATTTCCTCCGGTTTCTTCTTGCCCATGGCGCGCCGGAGAATGTCGGCTTGTCCCAGTGAAAAGCCCGCCACCTTATGAGCGATCGCCATCACCTGTTCCTGATACACGATGACGCCGTAGGTGTCTTTGAGGATCGGCTCCAACTCCGGCGTTTCGTAGGTGATAGGGACCTTGCCCTGTTTCCGCTTGATGAAATCGGGAATCAGATCCATCGGGCCGGGACGGTAGAGGGCGATAATGGCGATAATGTCTTCAAACCGGTCCGGCTTGAAGCCGGCGAGCAGGTCGCGCATCCCTGAGCTTTCGAGCTGGAAAATCCCGGTCGTTTTTCCGGAGGAGAGGAGGGCAAACGTCTTGTGATCGTCGAACGGAAGTTGATCGACGATGAGCGGGGGCTTGCCGTGGCGGCCCTCATTGATCAATGTTTCCGCCCGCCGGATCATCGTCAATGTCTTGAGGCCGAGGAAGTCAAATTTCACCAAGCCGATCTTTTCGACGTCGCCCATCGAATATTGCGTGACGATTTCGTCGTTGGCGCCTTTGTAGAGCGGCACGTGATCGGTGAGCGGTCCCTCGGAAATCACGACTCCGGCCGCATGGGTCGAGGCGTGGCGGGCCAATCCCTCCAGCGACTGCGCGACATCCATCAGCTCTTTGACCTTCGCGTCCGTGGCCACCAGTTCGCGCAGGCGAGGTTCCTGGTCGAGGGCCTCTTGCAGGGTGATATTCAGCTGATTCGGCACCAGCTTGGCGACCTTGTCCGCTTCCGCATAGGGCAATTCCAGCACACGACCCACATCGCGGATGGCGGCTTTGGCGCCGAGCGTCCCGAACGTGATGATCTGCGCGACATGGTCGGCGCCGTATTTGTCCACCACATAGGCGATGACTTCTCCGCGCCGATCCATGCAAAAGTCCATGTCGATGTCCGGCAAAGAGACTCGCTCGGGGTTCAGGAATCTCTCGAACAGCAGCGCGTACTCAAGCGGGTCGAGATCCGTAATGCGTAAGGCATAGGCCGCCAGGCTGCCGGCGGCTGAGCCGCGGCCGGGCCCGACCGGGATGTTTCGCGTGCGCGCGAATCGGATGATGTCCCACACGATCAGAAAATAGCCGGCGAATCCCATAGAGCAGATGACCATCAGCTCTTCGCGCAGTCGCTGTTCGTACATGGCGGACGGTTTGTTGCTGGGCCGCTCTTTGAGCCGCTCTTTCAATCCGGCGACGGCCAGATATTCCAAATAGGCTTCCCGGTCCGTGAAGCCGTCCGGCACCCTGTACTGGGGGAGATGGGTTTTGTTGAGTGCCAGCTCCAAATCGCAATGGTCGGCGATGCGGCAGGTGTTGCTGACGGCCCCGGGAAACTCCACGAAAGCCGGAGCGATTTCTTCTGTCGATTTGACATAGAGCTGGTCCGTATCGAATTTCATCCGGTTTGGGTCGCTTACGGTCTTGCCGGTCTGAAGGCAGAGCATCAGTTCATGCGGGCGGGCGTCTTCTTTCTTCAGGTAGTGGCAATCGTTCGTGCCGGCGAGCGGGATCCCGAGCTTCTTGTGAATCTCCATCAGTCCGGCGTTGGCAACGCGTTGGTGGTCGAGACCGTTCGCCTGCACCTCTAAATAGAAATGATCCTTGCCGAAAATTTCCTGGAATTCGCCGGCCACCGCCATGGCACCGGCCATATCTTTTTGGCCGATCAGATAGGGAATCTCGCCGCTGAGGCAGCCGGATAAGGCAATGATGCCGTCGTGATGTTCCTTGAGAAGTTCCTTATCTATTCGCGGCTTATAGTAGAATCCCTCAAGATATCCTTTACTGGCTAATTTGATTAAATTCTGATAGCCGGTCAGGTTTCTGGCGAGGAGAATCAGGTGATAGTAGTCGTTGTGCGCGAGCCCGCTGTCTTTTTTCGCATGGCGGCTGCCCATTGCCATATAGGCTTCACATCCGATGATGGGTTTGATGCCGGCGTCTTTGGCCTTCCGGTAGAACTCGATCGCCCCGAACATGTTGCCGTGGTCGGTCATGGCCACGGCAGGCTGGCCAAAGGCCTTCACTTGCTGTACCAGCGGCTCGATCTGGTTGGCACCGTCGAGGAGGCTGAACTGGGTGTGAAGATGAAGATGGACGAAGGAAGACGCCATGGCGGAATTCTAGGAGGATGGGGAAGGTGAAGTCAATGAAGAGAGAACAAGGCTGAGGGCTTACCGCCGACCGTCATACCACACCGACAGGAGCGTCTTGTCCCGTAAGGTCCGTCGCCGCTTCAGGAAGACCCGGAGGATTTGTACGGCAATCTCTCGGGAGGAGTAGAGCGCGACTTTCCGCGACGAGGTGTCCAGCGGATGCTTCGACAAAATCGTGAAGCGGAGACCGTGCGGGCGCCCCCATGCTTTGAGCCGTTTGCTGAGTTGGATTTCTTCAAGGGCATAGAGGTCCTGGGGAAATCCGCCGATATCACGGAAGGCGTCGTGCCGGCATACGATCAGCGCGCCGGCGGCCCATCCAAACAAGATCGACATCCCTCTCCAGAGGTGAAAGATTCCGTTCGCCCACCAGGGTAACCCGTCCATGGCGAGCGTGCTCCCACATCCTACGCTCTTCCCCGTTTCGATCATCGCCAGGATGTCCGCCAATAGTCTCGGATTCAACAGGCTGTCGGCATCGAGAAACAGCAGCCACTCTCCGGTCGCCGTCGCGGCTCCGGCATTGCGGGCCCGGCCGATTTGATTGATCGGTTCGAATACGACATGAGCGCCGGCCTGTTTGGCCAACTCAGCGGTTCTGTCGGTAGAGTTGTTGTCGACGACGATGACTTCTGCTGTGAGCCCTGCTGTGTTGTTGTGGGCCAGGGAAGTGAAAATAGACTCGATGCACCGAGTGATCAACCGCTCTTCATTAAATGCCGGGACGATAATCGACAGGTGCATGAGGACCCAAATAGGCCATGCTGTTGTCAGGGGGTTGCCGATCTTACGAAGATTGCGGGCCCACCGTCCTTCGGTGAGCCCGTGGATATTGTTGCAGGCACGAGTGTTCGCTCGTGCGAAGTGCTAGATGGTTACGTGTGGCACATCGCCCTTGCGCCTGCGGAGGTTTGTGCCGATGCGAGTCCGCTCGCGCTCATACCCCACCGCCGTGTAGTACAACGCCCGATCAAAAAATTGACCGAGCAGGCGTATCAGCTCCAGTTCTCCGTGCAGATCGACGGCCGTATCAGAGAAACCTTCGCGCTGGATGAACTCCACCATGTGCTCCCTCGTGGCCGTGATGGCCCAGAGAAAGTGGCTATAGGCGACACCTTGGGCTGCCCGGCGCGCGCCGAGTTCTGTGTACCGGCGCTCGATCTCGGCCTCAGTCATATCCAGCAACCAATTGTTCAAGTTCTGATAAATCTCACGCGTACGAGCTTTGAGTTCGTCTGGCGGGATCTTGTGCAGATCACTGCATCGGGGGCTGTTCCAAACCTTCTCGCTCAGTTCGCGCGACAGCTGTTCGGAGTTTTTCTCGATGAGCCGCACTAACCGGCCAGCGATCATATCGTACCTCCATGAGATATACGGTTACGTGGGAGCAGGCATCGATTCTTCTAGTGGAAACATTAGCCCACTGACCATACCAGCGTCAATTATACGTTTGTCGGTCGTAGATCAACGCAAAAAGCATACCGTCTGGTGAGGATTGAGCACTAGGTTGGCTCACTCTCAGCTTCACAATGCAATGTGGCCGGAGCCGCTGTAGGTTGATTGGATCGGCGTCGGTGACAGGCCAGAACTGATCTTCCCAGAAGGGAAAATTGTCGAAATTGCGGTGGTCCTCTGGGTGCCGTCGATCGTGTGCCCCGATTACCGTAATCGGCGAACCGCCAAGGATGCCTGGCCAGGCCCGTATGTGGTTCTTAACCTATCCGCGGCTTCCAATAACAGCGGGCGCAAGTCCGGATGTGCGGGGTCCAATGCCAGCACAACCTTGTCGATGGTGTCGTCATCGATTTCGGAGACCCCATGGGACCGCGCATAGAGAATCAGCGCGAGACGAACCGTTCGACTCTCACGGGCCAGCACACCTCTCAGCATCGCGGCTGTTCTGCCGATGGGAGGAAGTTCCTGGAATTCTCTGAGTGTCTCGTGGAGAATCGGGGTCGTCCCATTCGCAGGCGAAGTGGAGAGCCCATCTCGGCAGAGTGCGCGGAGCGTGCTCACCGGCCATCGTACTAAGCCGGGGTCCTGGAGCATCCCCAAGGCATCATAAGGAATGCCTTGGACGCCGCCATAGACAGCTTGCGTGACGTCCGACGCATCCCCCCAGAAGCGGCCCGTCTCCAAGAGGGTAATAATCTCCGCTATCTCCGCCTCGTTTGCATGGGGAATGATGGCTCGGTCCGCCAAATGTTTAAGCCCCGCCTCGAGAACTTTCTGCCGCACGGCAGGGTCCATCTCTATGTCACTTGGCTGTCTCAGCTTCCGAAACGCGTGACTCAAGAGTGCCGTGATACGTTTCCGGTCTATTGAGGAATGATCCCCCAACTCCCTTTGTACAGCCGAGGCAGCGCTGTCAATAAAATCTGCTCCGGTTGGTTCTGCAAACGACTTTCCTGCGAGCAGCGCGATCAGCCCCGCAAAGTTGAGCTCATGCACCGACTCTGCAAATCGGTTCGCCTGATTCGACGTGTATCCGGGCGCCGATGTCTGGAGGGCGGTTATGGCCTGTTCAACTAAGCGGTCGAACTCATTGTGATGCCGGTATCCGATGCTGGCCAATAGGGTGTCCAGGGATGAGCACCCGGTGCTGAGTTGCACGGCGAGCAGGATGGCGAATAAGGCAGGGTGGAAGAATTGCCTGCGTAGTCCGGCGATCATTGCTCGAATCATAATATCTCCAAACATCTCTTTCAATCAGCGCTCGTCCTGTGTCACAAGAAAACGGTTCGCTTGACTCGGTGTACGACGAGGTCTATCGTAGTCTTCGTGGGGGGAGTTAACGCCCCGAGGGAATATGGTTCATCAGGGGATCGAGCGTGAGGACGGTGTGCAGGACCAGCTTGTACTGGGAAGCCTAAACTCCTCCCAAGATCTCCGCCGTACCTAATCGTCCTCGGTTAGGTGCGTGCTCCTCCCACCCTAACCCCGTTTTCCCCTCCTCGGACTCTAAGAAAACTCGTGCAGGGTTTCCTCGGGCATCCATTGTGTGTAGAATGCCGCCCGATTTTTTGTGACACTGTGTTGTGAGGACGAATGGCTAAGAAACATCCGACAGCATCTGCGACATCTACGCCAACCTCTGCCAAGTCCGAAGCTGAATTGCCTGTTCCAAAGAAAGCCGCCAAGCCGGCGCAGCAGGTGACGGCGGTCGAGATGGGTGCGCGGCAGCGGGAAATCTCCGTTGCGGAGTTTTTCACGAAGAACCGGCACCTGCTCGGCTTCGACAATCCGCGCAAGGCGTTGCTGACCTGCGTGAAGGAAGCCGTGGACAATGCGCTGGACGCCTGCGAAGAGGCCGGGATCTTACCGGATGTGATCGTCAAGCTGGAGGTGGTGTCGAACGGCGAACCGATTGCGCCCAGTCAGGCCACGCGGTTTCGTGTCACGGTGACCGACAACGGGCCGGGGATCGTCCGCCAGCAGATTCCGCGCATTTTCGCGAAGCTGCTCTACGGTTCCAAGTTTCACCGGATGCGCATGAGCCGGGGCCAGCAGGGTATCGGCATTTCCGCCGCCGGCATGTATGGCCAGCTCACGACCGGCAAGCCGGTGCAGATCATTTCCCGTATCGGTCCCAAAGCCGTCGCGCATTTTTTTGAAGTCCAAATCGACACAAAGAAGAACGAGCCGCTGGTCCATGAAAATAAGCAGATCGATTGGGCCCGACCGCGCGGCACGCAGGTCACGCTTGAAGTCGAAGGGAAATACCAGAAAGGCCGGGCGTCGGTAGACGAATGGCTCGAGCAAACATCCATCGCCAATCCCCACGTCAAGCTGACGTACCACACGCCGGAAGGGGAGACGAAAGACTATCCCCGCACCTACCACGAGCTGCCGCCGTCGCCGCGCGAGATCAAGCCGCATCCGTATGGCATCGAATTCGGCATGTTCCTCAAGATGCTGCAAGACACGAAGAGCCATTCGATTTCAGGATTTCTGGCGAGCGATTTTTGTCGGGTGTCGCCTCAGCTGGCGGATGAGATTTGCAAAGCGGCGAAGGTGCCGGCGCACTCCAAGCCGCGCGAGTTGAAGGGGCCCGCCGCCGAGACGTTCTACCGGACGATCCAAGAGACGAAGATTATGGCGCCGCCGACCAATTGCATCTCCCCGATCGGCGAGAAAGCGATTCTCTCCGGCCTCTACAAACAAATCAAGGGCGAGTTTTACACAGCGGTGAGCCGGCCGCCCGCCGTGTATCGCGGTAATCCTTTCATCATCGAAGCAGGGTTGGCCTACGGCCATCGACCGGAAGATCAGAACAAGACGAAACAGCCTACTGCGCCGAAAGCCGAAGGCGAACATGAAGAGGATGATTCGGAACTCGCGCGGGTGATCCGATACGCCAACCGCGTGCCGCTGCTGTATCAGCAGTCGGCCTGTTCGACCTTCAAGTCCGTCCTGAATACCACCTGGAAGAACTACGGCGTCCCGCAATCCCGCGGGGCATTGCCTGGCGGGCCGATGGTGATCTTCGTCCATATGGCCTCGGTGTGGGTGCCGTTCACAAGTGAGTCGAAAGAAGCGATTGCCGACTACGACGAAATCCAAAAGGAAATTACTTTGGCCTTGCGCGAGTGCGGCAGGCGGTTGGGGTTGTTCTTGCGCCGCCGTGAACGGGCCGCCAGCGAATATCGGCGGCGGAACATCTTCGAGCTGTATATCGAAGAAGTGGTCGAGGCCTGCAATCGACTCAAGGGCGGCAAGTTGCCAAAAGAGAAATTGAAAGGGCAACTCCAAAAGATTGCGAACTCGCGGACCGGTGGGGCGAAGACCGACGAGGCGCTCGGCAAGACCGGCGCGGGGCCCGAAGGGCTCCCTCACTCCATCATCGTGACGGAGGAGGGCGTGGAGGGTGAGGTGGATCTGGCCAGCCAGGTGGAGAGTGAGGCGGTCGCCGCGCCGGTGCAGACTCCTGTTGAAGCGAATCCCCTTCGCGATGAAAAACCGGTTGCGACAGAGACCAAGGCGCAGGGGAAGACACCGACGGGAATGAAGGGGAAAGATGCCAAGCCTCCCAAGGGAAAGGCCGCTCAGATGGCGCTGTTCAGCGGATCCGATAGACTAGATAGACCGGACCGACCAAACCGACCAGATAGACGAGACAGACCAGTCTCGGCTTCGAAGCCACGAGGAAAGAAATAAGATCCATGGCGACCAAACAGCACAAGACGACCTCGGTTGAAAAGAAACTCATCGGGTTGGCCGATATGGTGGTGACGGCGGCGGAGCGCTCGAAAGACCCGACGTTCGCAATTCCCATCCGTGCCCTCTCGAACGTGTCGTTCAACGAACGCAAGGGCTTGATCGAGATGGGTGCCAAGAAACAGACCCGCTCGTTTTTCAACGTCGGCATGGCCAAGAAGTTCATGCAGACGATGCTGGTGGCGGACGCGTTGGCGGAATTGCAGCGGGCCGAGCTCACGACCTCGCTCCGCGAAATTTACTACCGGACCAAACACACCATCCAAGATTCTCACGAGAACACGTTTGACACCCAGGACGAGTCCGATCCCGTGATTGAGGATTTGGAGGTATCGCTGGCGGCGTTGCGGGAAGAGCTGCATGTCCGAGCGGAAAACAGCGGGAGCATTGTCGGTCCGGTGGTGTTCGGAGACGACGGCGACCGCGTGGATTGCTCGAAACTGGGAAAGGGCGGCTATTCCGTGCCGTCGATCGTTGAGCCGGAATATCTGGAGATCCGGCGTTGCACGGCGGATTTTGTGCTGCTGGTCGAGAAGGGCACCCAATGGAACCGGTTGTCGGAGGACAAGTTCTGGCGGCGCTACAACTGTGTGCTATTAACGGGCAACGGACAGCCGCCACGCGGTGTTCGCCGTCTTGCCAGACGGTTGCATGAAGAATATCGGCTGCCGGTCTATGTGCTGGTCGATAACGATCCCTGGGGGTACTACATTTATTCAGTGGTGAAGCAGGGCTCGATCAATCTGGCGTTTGAAAGTCAACGTATGGCGATTCCCAAGGCCAAGTTCATCGGCCTGTCCAGTGCCGATCCTGAACGGTACGGCTTGCCGCGCAACGTCGGGATCAAGCTCAACGAAAAGGACATCGCGCGCGCGAAGGAACTGATGAACTACCAGTGGTTCAAGAAACCGGTCTGGCAAGCGGAGATCAAGCGAATGCTCACGAGCGGCCTGAAGTACGAGCTCGACTCGCTGGCCAACAAGGATTTCCAGTACCTCACGAAGAAATATCTGCCGGGGAAACTCAAAGACAAAGACTGGCTGGATTAGCCCACATTATCCATGAATACTTCTGCTGCAATCGCCGATCCGCTGTTCCGACGAGCCTGCGGCCAGCGGGCTCGCCCCTCTGACCCTCGACGTACTGCACGAGTACGCCTCAGGTCCTCGGGGCTCCACGCGCTGGTCTCACGACGCGGCTTGGCGATTTCGCGACGAACCGTCATGAATAATGTGGGCTAGCCCGCGTTCTCCCATCTCCTCACATTCACGACGACACACTGGTTATGAAGACCTTGCCCGCTTGGATCGCACCCCTTCGGGACTGGCAGCGCCGCGCCATGGCGGCCGTGCTCGCCCATCCGACGGCGGACTTTCTGGCGATGGCGACGCCTGCCGCCGGGAAAACCCGGTTTGCGCTGCGCGTCGCGCATGAGTTTCTCAGAACCCAGTCCGCATTTCGCGTGCTGGTGGTATGCCCGACCAGCCACCTGCGTGCGCAATGGTCGGATGCCGCGGGGAAGGTCGGTCTGCAACTCGATCCGGCGTTGACGAACGAACAGGCCGTCGAAGCGTCGGACTATCACGGCGCCGTCGTGACCTACCAACAAGTGTGTCTGGCGCCGGAGATCTTTCAACGAGCCTGCCGGGTCAAGAAGACGCTGGTCATACTTGATGAGCTGCACCATGCGGGCGACGGCAAGAACTGGGGCCAGGCGCTGCGAACGGCGTTCGAGCCGGCGGTGTTTCGTCTGATCCTGTCCGGCACACCGTTCCGTTCGGATAACCATCCCATTCCCTTCATCCGGTATGAGCAAGGAGAGAGCCGGGCCGACTTTGCCTACAGCTATTCCGAGGCGATTCAAGACGGCGTCTGCCGGCCGATCGTGTTTCCCAGTTACGAAGGGGAGCTGACCTGGTTTTCCGAAGGCCGCGAACATACGGCGACGTTTGAAGACGGGCTGACCTTCGACCGGCAGAGGGAGCGGTTGAAAACGGCGCTGCTGCAGGAATCCTGGTTGGGACAAGTGGTCGTGGATGCCCATGCGCAGCTCACTCAATTGCGCAAGGAAGAACAAGCGGACGCCGGAGGGCTGATCGTCAGCATGGATCAGGACCATGCCCGCTGGGTGGCAGCGCTGATTGCGCGGCTGACTGGTACCAAAGCGGAGGTGGCGGTGTCTGATGATCCGGCAGCCTCGCGCACGATTGAAGCGTTTGCCACACACAAGAAACAGCAGTGGCTGGTCGCGGTCAACATGGTGAGCGAGGGAGTGGATATTCCGCGGCTGCGTGTCGGTGTGTACGGCACGAACGTGTTGACGGAAATGTATTTCCGACAGGTGGTCGGGCGTTTCGTCCGCATGCAGGACCGCGTGCCGAACCCTCAACGGGCCTGGCTCTATTTGCCCAAGGATCCGGTCCTGGCGCACTATGCCCGTCAGATCAAGACGGAGCGGGATCATGTGCTGGAGGACATCATGCCCGCCGGACAACGGGATCTCTTCGGCCGTGTCACGGGCTGATGGCCGTCGCCCGGATGGACAGCGTGATCGGCGAGGAAGAGATGAAAGGTGAGGGCAGTGCGACGGCGGTGGCGGAACCACCGGTCTCACTGCACGAGCGGAAGCAGGATCTGCGCGATCTTCACCGGCTGCTCGTCAGCGCCGTCGCCAGAAACAGCGCGATCGATCATCGGCGGCTCAATGCGGAGTTGATTGCACGAACCGGAAGCCGCGTCGATCAATCCACGGTCGAGCAACTGCAGAAGCGCATTCAATTACTGCAGCGGTGGAAAGACCAAGGTTATGACGGAAAGCGGTGAAGCGTTCACATGGCGGCCGTCAGTTCGTGGCCGCTGCCTTGACGAGGTCGCGTTGTGTCGATAGGCCCATGCCCCGATCAGCTCAGTTCGGCGGCAGCATCCAATAGGACCAGCCGAGAATGATCGGGACTGCCACATACATGGCCGTCTTGCCGAAGGCATCGTGAACTCCATAAATCAGGATCGTGGAGATGAAGGTGTAGTAGATCCAGCCGATTCCCCGATAGCTGGCACTGTGGTCTGCCGCCAAGGCGAAGGCTGGTGAGCCGAGGATCAGTCCGGCTGCGAGCGTGGCTATCCGTTTCATCGTGGTCTCCTTTCAAGATAGGTCAAAGGACGGGGCGTGCTGTCGAAGCAGGGACAGTTGCAGACACAAGAACGCCCTCGCGGTGATCGATACCAGGAGGGCGTGGTGCTGTGCTCGGATGACGTTCTCTGGTGGGCTCGGCCAAACCTAGCAACGCGTCACAGGACACCTCTTTGTCTAAAGGGCATGAGTCATGCTGCGCCTTCCTGTTTGGGAAGTCAAACCGACAACTGTCCGCTGACTGTATGAGATGTGCGAGGGGGAGATTCGAAAGCGAACCTCCACGATTTGGGACAGCATCCAAATGGAGACGGTCTTGGTTTCACGGCCGATTGCAACAGGGTGAACGAAAGGCCTAGGTTTCAGGGCCTACCGGATATGGTAAGCTCCCGATCCCATGCGTATTTTCGTGCTCGGGGTCGGAGCGACCGGTTCGTATCTCGTTCAACTCCTGACTCGCCAGGGCCATCATGTGACGTGCGGCGATCGAGATCCGGAACGGGCTCACCGTTTCCTGGGGGCCAAGCTTCCGGTGACGGTCGACCGGGTGAATGCCCGCGATCTTTGCAGCATCGTCAAGGCCGCCCGGGGAACGCAAATGGTGGTGAACGCCCTTCCTGCTGTATGCAATCGGATTGTCCTCCGGGCAGCCCTCCGCTTGCGAGCGCACTATCTCGATATGGCCGCTCATCTGACAACAAGCCCCTATTGCGCCGAACAGGTGCAGTTCACACCGCATTTCCTGGAGAAGCGTCGGGCGGCTGTCATTACTGCCGGGGTTGCGCCGGGGCTGACCAATCTCCTTGTGGCGGCGGCGGCGGATTTGCTGGATTCGGTCGAGACCGTTTGGGTTCGGTTGTATGAATCCACTGAAAGCGAGCATCCGGTGTCGCAATGGTCGGCGGAGGTGTCCTTTGACGAAGCTGTCTCGCGGCCTCGCGTCTACCATGACGGCCGGTTTTCCCTCGGTCAGCGATTCGGCGAGCGCGAACTGTTTCGTTTCCCGGCGCCGATCGGTCCGGTGCCGGTCATGCTGGCAGCTCAAGATGAAGTCGTCACGGTGCCCCATGTGATTCCGCTCCGGTCGATGGATGCCAAAATCGGCGGATTGGACGCCGAGCGCCTGCGACGTTGGTATCGCCAGGGCAAGCTCAGGAAATCGCGAGGGCTCGTGTCCTCACGCTTTCCACGCACGCCGACGCCCGGTACTGTCGATCGTCTGATCCAGCGGGGGATCCTTCACAATGCGCGTTTTGCGGCTGCCGTGGTGGTTGAGGGGTTCAAAGATAACCGCCGGATGACGATTCGATGGGATGCCACCATGCCGAGCTTGTATCTGCTTTGCCGGCAGGGTGAGTTACGGTCGCCCATCGCGTGGGCGACGGCAGGCATGGCGGCGCTGTTTGTCAAACATTTTCCCCGTCA
>JABMDL010000048.1 GCA_015903945.1 Nitrospira sp.
CATTATGCGAAGGAAGCAAAAGGGCTGGTCGATCCGTGGCAGGTCTGTGTCGAGCGCAAGGGCTGGAAGCGGGTGGATCGTCCAGCATCGTCCACCGCCAGCGGCAATTTGTGAGGTGGGTGACGCCTTGCGCGGTCCTTTAGGGTAACCAGCCCATGTCGTCTGATCAAATACCCGATGGAGTGGTGGTTGCTCCTGGGTGTCCCATCAATTCCTTCTGGGTTTGCAGCCACGCTTCCGGCTCCAGCCGGGTTGATCCTCCTCAGTCATCGCGCGCCTCCTAATTCCCGCAGGAGAAACGTCCGGACCTTCTCGCGGGCATTACGCGGAGGCTGGCCGGACGTGTCATGCTCCTTCCAGGAGCCGATGAGCGTGCTATGCGCGTTGACCCGCGTCCCGTCGTGCTGATACTCGTTTGCCGGGATGGCACCATTGAAAAATCGATTCCCGAACTCCTCCTGCAAGGTCTGTAGTTTGGCGGCATCGGACATACAGTCGGTTTCAAATCTTAGTCCATAGATCATCGCAGTGCCTGCCCGTGCGCTTTGGAGGTCGTCGTCTGTCAGGCCAAGGGACTTCCGGTCCGTGTCGGTG
This sequence comes from Nitrospira sp., assembly GCA_015903945.1. Taxonomy (GTDB): domain Bacteria; phylum Nitrospirota; class Nitrospiria; order Nitrospirales; family Nitrospiraceae; genus Nitrospira_D. The sequence goes on from JABMDL010000048.1 coordinate 595, forward strand.
TACCACCAGAAGCGCAGAGGGAGCGCTGGTTGTGCCACGACGGCCGCCCCCACTCGTGAATTATCCATTAAGGCGACGGGGAGTGGGCCGGTCATACAGTTGCCGATGATGCCGATCCGTTGCTGAGCGTGACGGGTGCCAATGGTCTGTACAACACCGCGAAGCCAGCTCACGATCGGCGCGCTTCCCTGCGCAGGAACGCCCCATTCGCCGCCAGGACCAAACGCGGTCATTCTCCGAAACCAATAGGCCCACAACCCACTGGCGGGAGAGAAGGCGCCTTTCTCGCCAAACAACAGCGGCACATAGACGGTGAAGTCTTTTGAAAGTTCTTCCGCATAGGCGAGTGTGCCAGGCGTCAAACCGGTTAATTCATGGAGGAGAAGCACCGGCGGCTTGGCGGTGCCGTCACCGAGGCAGAACACCGAATGTGTGATGCCGGCATGTGCGAAGGGTTCTTTGAAACATTCGGTCCAATTGCGGGTCGGCGTCCCCTCTTCTTTCGTATGCGGCGCGCATGTTCCGAGCTGTGCGGCACCACAGCCCGATACAAGAACAGCGGTGACGATGAGATAGGAACGCAGCCAGCGTGAGCGACTCATGTCAGGGGTCGGGTATACGGTGGCGCTGCGCGTGTGGGGCATTCCGATTCGCACATGAGCCGGAGCTTGCCAGTGATTAGGAACGAGTGCAAGCCCCTGACGAAGCGCCTGATCGTTCTCGGATCGCGGGACAGGCTATAATGTGTCAATGGACATGCGTCGGTGCTTCGGCCGTATTGACGTCAAGGAGCCTGTGTTGAGAGTATCCTAGGATCTGACACACGCGGCGTGCAGTGTACACACCATCACGGGGAGGATGTTATGCCGAGTTTTTTTGATCGGGTCTTGGAAAAGGAACTGAAAGACGCGCTCATCAGGTTTGAGGGAGAATTGCGACGAGCCGGGCTGGACGAGGAGCATGTGAAGAATCGCATTCGAGGCGCCCGACAATTTGTCAATTTTCTGTATGGACGCTATATCGGCAAGCGCGCACGGGATTAGTGGCAGAACAGGGGCAGCCTACTGCTCCGTGTCGCTCTTGAGCAACAAGGGTCGTGGGGAATGGCGTCGTGTCGTCAGTTCAGGCACGACCTCGGCGGATGGAATGGGTTCCTCGATCCAGGGGTGCGTGCCCATATCGGTGACGCCCTTAAAATAGGCCCCTTCTTCCATCGAAAAGCACGGCACGCACACATCGCCGATGAGGACTCCGGACTTCAGCAGCTGTACCTTGTCGGTGGCCGTGATGTTCCCCTTGATTTTCCCCCCGCTGATTAAGGTACCTGCGGTAATCGTGCCTCGGATGACCGCGTGTTCACCGATAACGATCGTGCCCTTCGAATGAATTTCTCCCTCGAAATGACTGTCGATCTGAACGGTGCCCTCAAAGTGCACGATCCCCTTAAAGGTCACGTCTTTTCCTAAAATGGTGAAGTGCTCGCCATTGGATTGGCGATCGGCTCGGTTCTTTGTCTCCCACATGGCTGGCGCTCCTTGGTCTGAGAAGAAGTGCTGAAGTATCCCAGCAACAGACGTGCCGTGAGCGGTCGGCGGGGAAGACGTGCGTAGTATCAGCTATCTAGGGATGTGTGGTGCGAAATTGTTCTTTGCAGTGTATGCAGGGAATCGAAGACAGCCCTACAGCTGACTCAGAGGGGCACGGGTAACGCGCCAGGCCGGAAAATGAATTACTTCTTCCTCGGAGACGACTTTTTGAGTTCCTGCAACTCGGCGTCTTGTTCCGCCAACCGTTTTTGCATCGCCTTCAGTTCTTCTTTGAAGGTTTGCAACTCGGCATCGTTCGAGACTGTGGCTGCCGATGGCATCGGGAGCTGCTGATCCGGCTGAGCGGCCGGTGTTCCCCCGGTCGGAGCTGAAAGACCGGGTCGTGGCGGTGCCGCCAGCAACTTAGCAAGTAGATGATAATCGACTGCGAATGTGCGGTTGCCCGATCCGCCAAACCAGCTCGAGTCGCTGCGGGATTCAGGACGCAGCGCGGCTTCCGGCACGAATGTGACGTCGCGATCGCGCAAGCCATCGGGGTCCGGCAGCGGGCGCGGCATTTTCTGAATCGACTCGGCTCTGCCGGGTTTGTAGCGATATTGAGTCAAGGTGATATGGAGTGAGAGGCTGTCCGCCGCGAGATACCCCGCTGTCGTTTCCCGTTTATCGGCATCGGTGCCGGTTTGGCCGGAGAAGTCTGCGTGGTATAGCCGGAACCCGACCCGTTGGTTCTGAGCGGCCTGGGCAAGTGCTGCAGTGATCGGGGGCACCAACAGAGCGATGTCGTCATCGTAAAACGCGCGAGTCTCGCTCAGATTGGTCGACATCAATGCCTTCCCAATCAACAACATCATGCTGGTCTTTTCCTTGGTATGCACGCCCCGCAGCACGTTCGACACGGTCACTTCATCCAGTGTGATGGGGTGTGCGGCCTGAAATGACGTGTCCGATACCGTTTCAAGAAATACGTCGATGCGGCCATCTTGATGGATCGTGGTGACCGGGATCTGCTTCCACGTACAAGCGGAGAGCAGGAGGATCACGCAGCTGATTGGTAGGAGCCGGCGGAAATGCATGAGACGCAATCTCGGTTGATTGACAACATTCATCGCGGCAGTTCTCGATCTCAAAGGGGACAAAAACCGTTGTACTCTAACAGGAAGGGGCGAGCAAAAACAAACGGTGCGATGCCGTCCTTGACACATTCCCGTCAGTTCGATATATAGGCGCCGCCTACGCTGCCAGATTGTATGAAAGGGCTGCAGACAAGGCTCGCCGTCGGGTGTGGTGAAGACAAACCCTGCGGTGAGCGGTGTGCGGACAGCGAGAGCGGAATCAGCCGTTTTAATGTTCGAGTAGATACCGTGTGCATGGACTCAGGTGCATCCGGCTGGCTTCGAACGGTGCCGGGATAATTAGTAGACCGGTTGACGTTGGAAGAAAGGAGGACCAGTACCAGCGACTCACACCAGGTCTTCAGCTGTGGCAGGTCACAGGGCGGTCGACCGTTTTGGCGGAGTTCCACAATACGCATCAACTGGAAGTTAGCAACTCACAGCGACGGAAAGGAGTGATGCCGATGGAAACGAAGCAGCCACACGATTCAACGGGCGTCAAGCACGACGGGCACGTTTCTGAAGAGCGCGGATCCTCACGAAGAGAGTTTCTCGGTCAAACCGGACGAGTCGCCGCAGGCGTAGGCGTTGCCGCATTGCTCGGCAACCTCGGGAACTATGCCCTCTCCTATGCGGCTGGTGGACCACCTATCAAAATCGGTGTCTTGCATTCACTCAGCGGAACGATGGCTATCAGCGAAGTGTCACTGCGCGACGTCGTCCTGATGGCGGTCGACGAGATCAATCAGACCGGTGGTGTGATGGGCCGCCAAATCGAGGCGGTGATCGTCGATCCGGCATCGAACTGGGACCTCTTCGCGGAGAAGGCCAAGCAACTCCTCCTGCAAGACAAGGTCTCCGTGGTGTTCGGCTGTTGGACCTCGGTCAGCCGGAAGTCCGTGCTGCCCGTGTTCGAAAAGAACAACGGCATGTTGTTCTATCCGGTTCAATATGAGGGTGAGGAGTGTTCCAAGAACGTGTTCTACACCGGCGCGGCCGTCAATCAGCAGGCCCAGCCGGCCGTGGAATATTTGATGAGCCCGGAAGGCGGCAGTTACAAGAAGTTCTATCTGCTCGGCACCGACTACGTCTACCCGCGTACGACAAACAAAATTCTTCGCGCGATGCTGCTGGCCAAGGGCGTTCCGGCGGCCAATATCGCGGAAGAGTACACGCCATTCCATCATCAGGACTATCAAACCATCTGCGGCAAGATCAAGAAATTCGCCGCGGGCGGTGGTGCCGCCGTCATCAGTACCATCAACGGCGACAGCAACGTGCCCTTCTACAAAGAGTTCGGCAACCAGGGTCTACGGGCTGAAGATGCGCCGATCATGGCCTTCAGCGTGGCCGAAGACGAACTGCGCGGGATGGACACAAGCGCACTGGTCGGCCACTTGGCGGCCTGGAATTACTTTCAGAGCGTCGATACGCCGCAGAACAAGAAGTTCGTGGCGAGTTTCAAGGCCTACTGCAAGAAGAACAACTTGCCGGACGGCGAGAATCGGGTCACCGATGATCCGATCGAAGCAGCCTACTTCGGCGTCTATGTGTGGAAGCAAGCGGTTGAGAAAGCCGGCACGACCGATGTGGACAAGGTACGGGCGGCCGTCTACAACCAGAAGTTCCTGGCGCCTGGCGGAACCATTATGATGGATTGCTGCAATCAGCATACGCACAAGCCGGTGATCATCGGCGAAATTCTCAAAGATGGCCAGTTCAAGTCAGTCTGGCGGTCCAAGGGGCTGGTCAAGCCAGAGCCCTGGAGCGAGTTTACGAATCCGGAGAAGGGCTGCGACTGGATCAGTCATCAGGGCACATATCAAAAGAAGTAAGACAGCGGAGGGCGTGCAGTTGCCGTCCTTGTCTTACATGGAACGATCCTGAAGGCGAATACCGTCGGTGGGAGGGGTTGGGCGTTCATTCGGCCAGGCCGATGGACCTCCAGCCTCCCACGGGTGGTGCGTCGGCAGGATTGTAGACAGGTAAGTTTCGAGGAAAAGAGAGCGGCGACAGCGTCACGAAAGGACTCATGAACAGAGTACCGTGCGCGCTTGCGATAGCTTTGTCAATTGGCCTGTTTCTCCTCGTGAATTCCAGTCCACGGTCAGCGTTCGCGGCGGATGATGAGGTGGCTACCCCTGCCGCAGCCCCTTCTGCTCCTGTCCTCTCCATGATCGAGCAGGCCTTGGCCGATCTCACGAGTGAGAATGCGGAGACACGTAGCGCTGCGGTGGCGATCTTAATCGAGAAGGGCGACGCGAGCCTGATCCCCAAACTGGACGAGATTCGCGCCACAGCGGACAGGGCAGTTCGGCAAGCCATCAAGCCCGTCGTCGATCTCTTGAAAAATCGTGCAAACTTGTCGAGCGAGCTCCCCGACTACCGGCGGTCGGCCGCGTCTGATATTGCTTCAACGGGACGCCGGGAGGCCATTGCTTGGCTGCAAGCGGCTGCCGCCAAGGAAGAGGTCTGGTGGGTCCGGTATACGATGGAGGAGTCGGCCAACCTGCTGGAACTCCGTTCCGGAGACCCATCAGCGAAACTGGCAGCCGTCAAAAAGCTGGGTGAGTTGCGCAGCCAAAACAGCGTCACCTTGCTACAGGAATTGATCGACGCAGGCAAACTGGCCGAAGCGACGGATGAGCAAAAGTCCCTGGCGTCGACCGCCATGGCGTCGGTTTCACAGATCGAGGCATGGTCAACCAAGGCGAACATTATTGAGACGATCTTCCGAGGAATCAGCCTCAGTTCGATTCTCTTGATTATGTCGCTGGGACTCGCGATCGTGTTCGGGCTGATGGGTGTCATTAATATGGCCCATGGCGAGTTGATGATGATCGGCGCCTATGCCACCTTCATCACGCAACAGGCGTTCATCGCATGGCTTCCACCGGAATCCTTCGATTGGTATTTCCCCGTCTCCTTGCCGCTGGCCTTCCTGGCCTCCTTCGGGGCCGGCTGGTTACTGGAGGCGACCGTCATCCGGTTTCTCTATGGGCGGTTGCTCGAAACGCTGTTGGCAACCTGGGGAGTCAGTTTGATCCTCATGCAATCCGCTCGGGTGTACTTCGGTGACTTGACGGCCGTCATCGCGCCGCAGTCCTTGCGAGGCGGCGCGCAGGTGATGGTCGGCGTGTATCTGCCGTATAACCGGATTTTCATCATCATCCTCTCCATCGTGTGCGTCGTGGGAATTTATTACATGTTGTTCCGGTCGAATCTGGGAATGCGTGTGCGCGCCGTGACCCAGAATCGCAATATGAGCGCCTGTCTCGGTATCCCGACCAGAAAGGTCGATTCGTATACCTTTGCCTTTGCGTCGGGTCTGGCCGGGATTGCGGGATGGGCCCTCACCATGGTTGGGAACGTCGATCCTGGTCTCGGTCAAAACTATATCGTCGACGCCTTCATGGTGGTGGTGACCGGCGGGGTCGGGAAGCTGGCCGGTACGATCTGGGCATCGTTGGGTATTGGCGGGTTGAATAAGGTGATCGAACCGTTTACCGGAGCGGTCTATGGGAAGGTGTTCATCCTGGTCGGCGTGATTCTTTTCCTCCAATGGCGGCCATCCGGACTGTTTGCCGCGAAAGGACGGAGCGCCGATGCCTGAACAAATACAGCCGCAACAAGACAGCCGCGAGACCCTGTCGTTCTATGTGGTGGGGGCGGTCTTCCTCATCGTCATGCCGCTGTTGAACATGCTGCCGGCGGAAGACTCGTGGCTGCATCTGTCCGATTTTCGGTTGAATCAGTTCGGTAAATTCCTCTGCTTCGCTATTTTGGCGCTCGGCCTCGACCTGACGTGGGGCTATTGCGGAGTGTTAAGCATGGGTCAAGGGGTGTTTTTCGGATTCGGTGCCTATTGTATGGGCATGTATCTGGCGCTGCAGATCGGGAAGGAAAGTGTCTATGGCAGCGAACTGCCCGATTTCATGGTTTGGACCCAGGTCAAGGAGCTGCCGTTCTTTTGGTATCCCTTCAAGAGCTTTTGGGGGGGCTTGCTGGGAGCAATTCTGGTTCCTGTGATCTTTGCGACCATCTTTGGATTCTTGGCCTTTCGCAGCCGAATCAAGGGCGTGTACTTCGCCATCATCACGCAGGCGCTGGCCTTCGCCGCCTGGTTGGTCTTCAATCGGAATGAAACGCGGCTGGGTGGGACCAACGGGTTGACCGATTTCAAACAGGTGCTCGGATTTCGGCTGTCGGATCCTTCGACTCAGCTGGGGCTCTATATCTTGACCGTGCTGGCGCTCATCGCCTCCTTTTTGCTCTGCCGTTGGATCGTGGCGTCGCGGGCCGGGAAGGTCCTGATTGCGATTCGAGATAGTGAATCGCGTGTCACGTTCTCCGGGTATACCCCGTGGGTCTACAAGCTCTTCGTATTCGTGGTCGCGGCGGGGTTAGCCGGATTGGCTGGTATGTTGTACGTGCCCCAGGTCGGCATCATTACGCCGGCACAGATCGGGGTCTTGCCGTCCCTGGAAGTCGTGATCTGGGTCGCCGTCGGTGGGCGAGGCACGTTGATCGGTGCCGTGTTGGGCGCGGTGGTCGTGAACTTCGGTCGAAGTGTGCTGACCAATTATTTTCCGGAAGCCTGGCCGTTTATTCTCGGCGGACTCTTCGTTGTGGTGGTGACCATGTTCCCGGACGGTCTGGTCGGTATCATCCGGAAATTCTTCGCTGGCGGCCCTCCCGCGGCCGGGCTGGCCATGCCGAAACCTCAAACGCAGGGAGGGCGGTAACGTGAGCGCCGAAGGATTGATTCTCAACTGCGAAAACGTGGTCGTCGACTACGATGGATTTAAGGCGCTCAATAACTGCAACTTCAGTGTCCACTATAACGAACTGCGGGTGGTGATCGGCCCGAATGGCGCCGGAAAGACCACCTTGCTGGATTGCATTTGCGGAAAAACCAAGCCGTCTTCAGGAAAAATCGCCTTCGGCAACAATATCGAGCTGGTAGGGAAGAACGCGGAAGATATCACCAAGCTCGGCGTCGGCCGCAAGTTCCAGGCTCCATCAGTCTACGGGAATCTTACAGTGTGGCAGAATCTGGACCTTTCGCTGAAACGGGCGAGCAAAGGTGTGTTTCCAACGCTGATTGGGAAGTCGACGCCGGCGGAACGGGAGCGGATCAACGAGACGCTGAACACGATCGGGTTAACGCAGGACGCGCATACAAGGGCGGGGTCTCTCTCGCATGGCCAGAAACAGTGGCTCGAGATCGGCATGGTCATCTTGCAGGATCCGTCGCTCCTCTTGGTCGATGAGCCGGTTGCCGGCATGAGTGATAAAGAAACGGAGCAAACCGGCCGCCTGTTGAGTGCATTGGCGGAGAAACATGCGATCGTCGTGATCGAACATGATATGGATTTCGTCCGCCAGATCGCGCGCATCGTGACGGTACTGGCGGAAGGCACGGTCATTTGTGAAGGCACGGTCGAACATGTTCAGGCGGATCAGCACGTGCGGGAGATTTATCTAGGACGGGCGAAAGTCGCACATTAGCAGGATGTTGAAAAAGTCCTCCCGCGTCGTTCTCGCATCGCTCAGAGGCTCAACGTACAGGGAAACATACGCGTCGCCTCTTCGCTCACTGCAGCCGTGCCGGGGAACGGCGTGTCTTGGCGCGCCGGGGTTGGGCGGGTGAGAACGTCGGCCTGTTTGATCATCCTGCGGGCTGCTTGGGTTCGGTTAATGACCCCATCCCGAACGGGGGAATGGAGCCATACGTTATGGTGCTGAAGCTGGAAGACGTCAATGCCTACTATGGAGAAAGCCACATTCTGCGAAATGTGTCCTTCACGATCGATCCGGGCGAAGTGGTCTGTCTCATGGGCCGAAACGGGGTCGGCAAGACCACGACGCTGAAGACTCTGACGGGGCTGTTGCCCGTCAAAGGCGGAACAATCTCGTTTGACGGCGCCGATATTACGCATTGGAAGACCGATATCCGAGCCAAGCGGGGGCTGGCCTATGTGCCGCAAGGCCGGGAGATCATTCCGCATTTGACCGTCAAGGAGAATCTGCTCCTCGGCTATTGGAATCGCCCAAAAATCAGCGGCGATGTATCGGAAAAGGATGCGTTCGATGAGGTCTACCAGCTCTTTCCCAAGCTCACGCAGATTCTCCACCGGCCCGGCGGCGTGTTGAGCGGGGGAGAGCAACAGCAATTGGCGATTGGGCGCGCAATTCTGTCCAGCCCCAAGCTGTTGTTGCTGGATGAACCGACCGAAGGCATTCAGCCGTCGATCGTGGACCAAATCGAGGATGTGATCATTGGATTCAAGAACTCGCGTCGGTTTGCGATTCTGCTGGTCGAACAAGGACTGCACTTTGCCGCCAGGCTTGCGGAGAAGTATGTGGTGATGGCCAAAGGGGCAGTCATGGCGCAGGGGAAAAGCACGGACTTGAATGCCGACATGGTGCGCCAATATCTGACGGTGTAACCCGTGTTATTGATCAGGGCTTCTAGTGCATCCGCCGAGATGCCGGTGTTCGTCGCTCGTATCTCGTGAAGCGTGAAGCGCAGGAGAGAATAAGAGTGTGTCGCATCTTTGTTTGCGAGATACGAGATACGCTTCACGAGGAACGATCGTTCGGGTAAGGGAGGAGGACCCATGCATCTCACACCGAGAGAACAGGAAAAACTGTTGATCTACACGGCCGGACAATTGGCCGCCGACAGAAAGAAACGCGGGCTCAAACTCAACCACCCTGAGGCTGTGGCCTACCTCACTGCCGCTATTCTGGAGGGGATCCGTGACGGTCGCTCCGTGGCCGATCTCATGTCCTATGGCACGACGCTGCTGTCGCGCAAAGACGTGATGCCGGGTGTGCCGGAGATGATTCATGAGTTCCAGGTCGAAGGGACGTTCCCGGACGGGACGAAATTGGTGACGGTACACGATCCGATCCGATAAGCGGGCAGCCGACAAGGGTATTCATTGCCAATCCGCCGAGGAGGATACCGATGCCGAAGAAGAGCGCCAGCGCCTCAAAGAAAGCTCAGCGCACGACTCAGAAAAATGGGACCTCGTTGGCTGCCGCGATCAAGACTGAGTTGTCCAAACCGGTCATTCCCGGGCAAATTCACTTCGCGGCCGGGGACATCGAACTCAACGCAGGCCGCCCGACCAAGGAATTACTCGTCGCCAATACGGGCGATCGGCCGATTCAAGTCGGTTCTCATTGTCATTTTTTCGAATCCAACCGCGCCCTCAAGTTTGACCGGGAACAGGCGTTTGGTTTCCGGCTGTCCATTCCAGCCGGGACGGCGGTGCGGTTCGAGCCAGGGGAAGAGAAACGGGTGACGGTTGTTGCCCTGGCGGGAAAACGGGTTGCCTATGGAATCAATGGGTTGACCAGTGGATCGTTGGATGATCCCCAGGTCAAGGCGAAAGCGCTGGCACGGGCGGCTGAGCAGGGATTCTCGGGGAAAGGAGGGAAACGGTGAAGATTCCACGGAAACAATATGCGGATCTCTTCGGTCCCACGGTAGGCGACCGCATCCGGCTGGCCGATACGGAGCTGCTGATCGAAATTGAAAAAGACTTCACGTCGTATGGGGACGAGGCGGTCTTCGGCGGCGGCAAGGTGATCCGAGACGGGATGGGTCAGTCGCCAGGTGCCACGAATGCGAGCGGGGCGCTCGACACGGTGATTACGAACGCAGTCATTCTCGACCATTGGGGCATCGTCAAAGCGGACATCGGCATCAAGGACGGGCGCATCGTCGGCATCGGCAAGGCGGGCAATTCCGATCTTATGCCGAACGTGACGCCGGGGATGGAAATAGGGGCCGGTACGGAAGCCATCTCGGCGGAGGGCTGCATCGTCACGGCCGGCGGGGTGGAAACCCATATCCATTATATTTGTCCCCAACAGTACTGGGAGGCCTTATCCGCGGGCATTACAACCATGATCGGCGGGGGAACCGGTCCGGCAACCGGCACCAACGCCACGACCTGCACGCCGGGGCCCTGGAATATTCACCGGATGCTGGAGGCGTCGGACGGGATTCCGATGAATCTCGGGTTCCTCGGCAAGGGCAACGCCTCGCAGACCGGAGGATTGGACGAACAGATCGAGGCCGGGGCCATCGGGATGAAACTCCATGAGGACTGGGGGACGACGCCAGCGGCGATCGATACCTGTTTGAGCGTGGCTGACCGCTACGACGTCCAGGTGGCGATCCATACGGATACGTTAAACGAGGCGGGATTCGTAGAGGATACGGTCAAATCGTTCAAGGGCCGGACCATTCACTCCTTCCATACCGAAGGGGCCGGCGGCGGCCACGCACCCGACATCATCAAGGTCTGCGGTGAGGCGAACGTGTTGCCGTCGTCCACCAATCCAACAATGCCCTTCACGGTCAATACCATGGACGAGCATCTGGACATGCTCATCGTCTGCCACCATTTGAACAAGCGGGTGCCGGAGGATGTCGCCTTCGCCGAGTCCCGCATCCGGCGCGAGACCATCGCGGCGGAAGATGTGTTGCACGATCTCGGCGCCATCAGCATGATGTCCTCCGATTCGCAGGCGATGGGACGGTTGGGAGAAGTGATCATCCGAACCTGGCAGACGGCGCACAAGATGAAGGTACAGCGCGGGCATCTCGCGCCCAAGAGCGGGAAGGATTGGGCGCAGGCCGACAACTTCCGGGCGAAACGCTACGTGGCGAAGTACACGATCAATCCCGCCGTCACGCACGGGATCGCGCATGAAGTGGGGTCGGTGGAAACCGGCAAGATTGCCGATTTGGTGATCTGGAAGCCGGCCTTCTTCGGGGTGAAGCCGGAGATGGTATTGAAAAGCGGCTTCATTGCCCAGGCGCAGATGGGTGATCCCAATGCCTCGATTCCGACTCCGGAGCCGATCATCAGCCGGCCAATGTTCGGTTCGTTCGGACGGGCGCTCTACAGCACCAGCCTGACCTTTCTTTCACAGGCGGCGCTGGAGAAAGGGATTCCGAAGAAGCTCGGATTGCAGAAACGTGTCGCGGCCGTGAAGAATTGCCGAAACATCAAGAAACGCGACATGAAACTGAACGATTATCTGCCGACCATCGAAGTCGATCCGGAGACCTATGTTGTCACGGCGGACGGGGTACGGCTCACATGCGAGCCCGCGATCGTGCTGCCGATGGCGCAGCGGTATTTTCTGTTTTGAGGAAGGGGGTGCTGACAAGTTGCAGGCTGACAAGCGCAGTCGGGGCTGTCGTCCCATCCTGTCAGCTTACCGGCCTGAGGCCTGTCAGCCCGGATTCATGGATACGCGGGCGTTGCTCGAAGGGCTCCGGTTCGTCGATAGCTTTTTTCCCTCCGGCGGCTACGCCTTTTCGTCCGGATTAGAAGCGGCCATGCAAGGTGGTGCCGTCAAAGACTCCGACCAACTGGGCCGCTATGTGGAAGACTTGCTCCGCGGGGGAATGAGCCGACGGGAAGTGCTGGCCGTGAAAATAGCGAACCGAGCCGGCGCGACCGGGCTGGTAGCCAAGGCGATCGAGGTAGACTGCGACCTGGAGGCTACAAAAATTGGTCGCGAGTCGCGAGTCGCGAGTCGCCAGATGGGTCGGCAAGTCCTCAAGATTGCCGCGGATCAACTCCGGGACAAGCCGGTGGTGGAAGCCTATCGTGACGCCGTGGAGGCCGATCGGACCCCCGGGCACCTGGCCGTGAGTTTTGGACTCACATTGGGGACCTGCGGATGGGATGCACAAGAGACCGCCGCCGCCTTTCTGTATCACACGGCTGTTGGGTTCGTGTCCGCCGCGATGCGGTTGAGTCCCATCGGACAGTTCGAAGGACAGCGGGTACTGGGCGAGTGGCTACCGGTGATTGATCGCATCAGCCGCGAAATGGATGGGACCATGCCGATGAGCTCATGGTCGCCTATTCAAGATATTTATGCCATGCGCCATGGCAGACTGGAGTGGCGGCTCTTTAGAAGCTAGGAGCAGGTCCTTAGCTATCGGCTAACAGCTCTTTAGGATTTACATGCACGACATGAATCGTCAGCACAGTCATGGTGAGGCGCACCCGACCCAAGCCAGGAAGCAAGGCATCCCCGTCATTGGTGTCGGAGGACCGGTCGGGTCCGGCAAAACCGCGCTGGTGGAGGCTCTCTGCCGGAAGTTGCGCGATCGGTACAGCTTGGCGGCGGTGACGAACGATATTTTTACGAAGATCGACGCGGAGATCCTCACGAAACGGGCCGCTCTGCCGGTCGATCGCATTCTCGGTGTGGAGACCGGGGGATGCCCCCACACGGCTATCCGGGAGGACGCCTCGCACAATCAGGAGGCCATTGACGACTTGCTCAAGCGCCATCCGGACATCGAATTGATTTTCTTGGAAAGCGGCGGAGACAATTTGGCGGCGACCTTCAGCCCAGAATTAGTCGACTACGTGATCTATGTGATCGATGTGGCCGGCGGCGACAAAATCCCGCGCAAAGGCGGACCGGGGATCACGCGTTCCGATTTGTTGGTCATCAACAAAATGGATCTGGCGCCCTATGTGAGGGCGGACTTAGGTGTCATGGATCGGGACACTCGGCGGATGCGGGGCGACCTCCCATTCGTCTTCACGAACCTGCTGAGCGAGGAAGGTCTGGATCGGGTGGTGGCCTGGGTCGAGCAGCGTATCCCGCAACGGGTTCGGCGGGCGTGATTGCCGAACCGGTCTCCGTGCCACGAAACAAGAAACATGTTCAGGATGTGCTGACCCAATCGGTCGGCCGTGTCGGTCGGTTGCGGCTGGATTACGCCAAGCGCGACGGTCGGACGATCATCGCGCAGTCTCACTGCACCACGCCCTGGCATTTATTGCCGCCGATCTATCTCGACGACACCGGTGCAGCCTATACTCTCCTGGTCAATCCTTCCGGCGGTCTGGTCGGCGGCGATCGTCTCTCCATCGATATGACAGTGGATGTGGGGGCGCATGTCCTCATTTCCGCACCCTCGGCGAACCGTGTCTATCGGTCGGAGGGTGAGGTTTCGGTACAGGACATCGAGCTGGCTGTCGGGCCCGGCGCGATCTTGGAGTGGCTGCCTGAACACACAATTCCGTTTGCCGGCTCACGGTTCCGGCAAAAGCTTCATGCCACATTGGCACCCGGCGCAACGATACTCCTCTGGGATGCCATCGCATCCGGCCGAATCGCGCGCGGAGAGCGCTGGGCATTTGCGACGCT
>JABMDL010000095.1 GCA_015903945.1 Nitrospira sp.
CAACTGATTTCAAGATTTGTGACATGCGGTATTCAGCGATGCTGAACATGAGACAATGTTGACGAGCGCGTCAGACTGCCACGTGCTGAGATCCATATTGCTGAGCAAGATGGTGTGCTGACCAGCCACAACGAGTGCAGAGAAACGAACTCAGAGGATGAGTGGAGGAAGAACAGGGATTGTAGACGTCATTCGACTTTTCTCCCCATCAGGATCTTCTCCTACCAGCACTGTGCCCAAGCCGGTGCCGGCGTAGGAGTCGGCTCAAGATTCGAGATATCCACTTCAAAGAGAATTTCCGGACTATCGCCTTCAAGATTTCGTATTTGCAGCCGGCCCGTTCGTGTCGCCACGAGCAGCTGCCCTTCCCGACTCCAATCGGCCCACTGAAGATCATCCAAGAGTTCGAGCTCGCCGTTGGACTCAAGTGAGTACCGGACTCTCAGCCCATCAACGGATTGGTCGATACCAAAATCCCCTCCCGCAAACCCCACGCTTTCCACACAGAGCACTCGTGCCCCATGCGGCTGGGGTTTTCGCATGCGCGCGTTGCGTTGCACATCCCAGGCATCTCCGGGATCACGGATCGGCGAGTCCTCCGCTTCACTCCATCCTCGTCGTCGTTCGTTGGCAAATTGAACAACCGGGATAGAGCGTAGCCTGTACGGAATCGGGAGCTTCTCCATCTGCCGATCGCCACGACTACTATCTTCCGTGAAGTAGTAACCGCGAGTCCAAGTCCCACAGGTGGCGAATGCATGAAGTGCCGTCAGCCACGGAAGTTTCGACAGGGCGACATACGCCTCGCCATGTTCCCACCTAGCACTGGGCTTATGTGCAAAGTAGCAGAGGTACTGTCCGTCTGGAGAAAGATCGGATCGCCGCGGAAAGATGCGACCGCCGAGCCAGGCCCCGGGTTCGTATCGGCCCGCAGCGAGATCCCACCGCCCCACATGCGCCCAGTTACTCGGTCCCCGACAAAACACAGCCACCACCGGCGCCTGAGTTGCTGGAATGCAGTAGATACGAGGAGGGACCGATTGTGTCATGATCGATCAACTCTCGACAGCGGTTCAGTCATGAACAGCACCGAGCATCCTGAGGATCCACCACGACCCAATGACGATGGCGACCACACAGAAGATGAGGGTGACGCCAAGGAACTGGAGCAACCTGCCTCGTGACGCTGCTGCCTCTCCCTCCAGTATAGCCGTATCGCGCAAGACCGTTGCACCGGGAGGAGGAAATCGCAGGGCACGCCGAATACGCCTCCCCCACCACCAGAAATGACAGCCGGCCAGGGCGATCACGACCGTTCCGATTCCCACGCTCCAGCTGAAAACCGTCGTGAGGGATTCTCGGGCAGCCTCAACAGGCATGCTTCGCACGTCTTCCATCCATGACTCAAACTGAACCGAGAGCACTACACCCCCGAACAATATCCCGGCAAGTGCGAGGATCGCGAACTTTCGGCTACGACTATCAGCTCGTTGAATATCTGCCATGCCGAGCACCGCGGGTTCTCGCACTTGCAGAACAATGATTGGGAGATCAACCTGTTCTGAGACGAATCTTGCCGGGCCAATCCGCGATCGGCAAGCAAGAGATGGAAATATGCAGAAGTAGCGGTGTTGAGATCAGCGGTCCTAGTAGTGCTCTCGACGGGATTATGGCATGACCACCAACTTGCTGAACTCTTCACGCGCCGCAGTCACGATGGCTGACGGCGCCTTGTCTGGGCTCCCGGCATCAAACGGTGGTTGGGGATCGTACTCAATCAGCAGCTGGATGAGTTGCGCCGCATCAGCGCCATACTCTTCCGCGACCAGAGTGAGGGCCATGTCGATCCCTGAGGAAACCCCGGCGGCCGTGACTACCTTGCCGTCGCGGACGACACGTGCTTTAGTCGGAATGGCACCGAATTGTTGCAAGATATCGTGGGCGAGCCAATGCGTCGTGGCCTTCAGCCCCTGCAGCACGCCCGCGGCTGCCAGTCCCAAGGCGCCGGTACAGACCGATGTGGTCCACGTGGTTGTGCGGTGTACCTGCGCTATCCATTCGAGAACCAGCTGATCCCCCATCACCGCTTGTGGAAAAGCCGTGCCTGGTACCACCAGGATATCGGGGCTGGTGGTTTCAGCAAGCGAATAGTCTGCCGTCAGGCGGAGTCTTCCAAAATCGGTCCGCTTCACGCCCTTCTCACGCGCCACGAAGCGCACGTCGGTTCCGAGTGTCGGCGCCTGAAAGACTTCGTAGGGCCCGATTGCATCGAGCGCCGTCATACCGTCGTACAACAGGATCGCCACTTGCAACTTCTTCTCTGGAATCATCATCATCCCCTCTCCTGGTCCTCCATGACTATTAAATGGCCTGTTCAGCCTACTTGGGCATATACCTACGTGAACAAGGACGTAGTATAATGGAACTCATGCGTCGGATCACTGCCTTTGTCGTCATCCTGGTGGGGACCATCGGGCCAAGCCTGTTGTTCGCCGGTGGAGAGGCACCGTCTCAACAACCGAGTGCACAGGAACGCTTGAATCAGGTATTGGATTCTGAAGGCGGCACAACAGTCTATAAGGATCGGAAAGGAAATGTGGAGAGCACAATCAATCTGCCGGGCGGGGAACAGATCATCACGGTCCAACCACCGCAGGGTGCTGGGATCAACCTTGGTCCTCCCCTTCAATTAAACAATCAGACGCTCCGGTTTCCTCCTCAAGCTCCCGTTCCCGCTCTACCACCACTTCCCGACTTTCCACAGAGGGCTCGGTAGCCGTAACTGTGCTTCACGCTCCGCATTGTGTCGCAGGAGCTCACCCTCTCACCTTTCAGCTGTAATCCCAAAATGATAATGTCCGGTTTCGCCAAGATAGAAATGTCCTCTTCACAGGTAGACTGCCGACTCTCACCAGGAGGGCGGCATGGTCGGAGAGGACACGGTGACGATGAGCACAAAGGAGTTGCGGCGGGTCCATGTGCTCCGCCAGGTGCTGGAGAAGCGGATCACGCAGAGGGAGGCCGGGACGATGTTGCGGCTGACGGATCGTCAGATCCGGCGCCTTCTTGGGCGGGTGAAGGAGGAGGGTGACCAGGGACTCGTCCATCGGGGACGGGGGAAGCCGTCGAATCGGCGGATCGCGGGGCCGGTCAAGACCCAGGCCCTCCGGCTGTACGACACGCAGTATGGGGACTTCGGGCCGACATTGGCGGCGGAGAAGTTGGCGGAGCGGGACGGGATCACGCTGAGCGCGGAGACGCTGCGGGGCTGGTTGCTCGCCAAGGGCGTGAGGCACTTCCGACGCCGCAAACGGCCGCATCGCGCGTGGCGAGCGCGCAAGGCGCACGTCGGAGAGTTGGTGCAGCTCGATGGGTCGCACCATGACTGGTTGGAGGGCCGTGGCCCGGCGTGTGTCTTGATGGCCTACATCGACGATGCCAGCAGTCGCGTCTTTGCCCGGTTCTATGCCTATGAAGGGACGATCCCGGCGATGGATAGTTTCCAGCGGTACGTGACCCGCTACGGGATTCCACTGGCTATCTATACGGACAAGCACACGACGTATCAGTCGCCAGCCGAGCCGACCATGGCGGAGCAATTGGCTGGGACAAAGCCCCAGAGTCAGTTTGGGCGCGCACTGAGCGAGTTGGGGGTCGAGCTGATCGTGGCTCACTCGCCGCAGGCCAAGGGACGGGTCGAACGGCTGTTCAAGACTTTCCAAGATCGGCTGATCAAAGAGCTGCGCTTGGCCCGAGTGGCGACGATAGCGGCGGCGAATCAATTCCTGGAACGCTACCTGCCGCGCTACAACCGGCGCTTTGCCGTAGTACCGGCGCAAGCCGCCGATCTACATCGGCCCGCCCCGTCGGCCCGGGAGTTGGCCCGG
>JABMDL010000049.1 GCA_015903945.1 Nitrospira sp.
CACCCCGAGATGGCCGAGACCGCCCACCCCCTGGACGGCAACAAGATCACCGGCCTTGGCTCCGCTGTGACGCAAGCTGTTGAATGTGGTAATCCCGGCACAGAGAATCGGCGCCGCTTCCGTTGACGTCAGCGCATCAGGGATTGCCGCCAGCGCTTCGGTGCGGGCAATCAAGTACTCGGCATACCCGCCATCTTCATGGAAACCGGTCACGATAAACTTCTTGCAGCCCAGAAAATCGCCGCGGCGGCAGGGGGTGCACTCGCCGCAATGTCCCCCGTGCCACCCCACGCCGACACGCTGGCCTTTTTCCCAGGCTACCACTCCGGCACCCACCGCATCGATGACTCCAGCCACCTCATGGCCCGTAACTCGTGGATAGTGGAGCCCCGGCCAATAGCCTTCTTTGACAAACTCGTCACTATGGCAAACCCCGCAGGCTTGCACTTTAATGCGAACGGTGTTGGGCCTGGGCTCCGGCACCGGACCGTGGACGATCTTGAACGGACCCCCCGGCGCAGTAATCTGTACGGCTGTCATCTGTGTCATCAGAGCCTCCTCGCTTAGCAACTCATTGACCTTCTACCGCAAAACTTGTGCACCCCGCGTCGGTACCCCAACTACTGAAGCGGTTCTCATCAAATCCAGACTTTGGCGCCATGGGCCTCAGGACTTTGGGCGTTCCGGCACCCGACCGATGATATGAACTCTTGGGCCCTGAGGCAACTGGATCAGCTTCTCATCCTCTACTTCGCCGCCTAAGACCCACTCGAACAGCCGCTTCGCGTCATTGAGTTCCGGATCTATTGGGATGCCGTACTGTTCCTTCTGCATCGGTTCATCGTAGAGCCCGATGCAGCCGTGCGAAGCGGGATAGCCCGGCAGATCGCGCCCGTGCATCCAGTACGACACTCCTTCCCGATTAATATGGAACCGCAGCGCATAGTTCATCGGATACGGGCGATCGGTTCCTTCGACCATAAAGAGGCTGGATTGATGGAAGCGATGGGCGGCTGCGAGGCGGAATTCCCCGGTCGGCGTGGGATCGTGCCCGTTGCCGGAGGCGATCGGAAGTGCGAATCGGAGCGCGCCGTATTCATAGGCGCCGAGAAACTGTTCCGACAGATCGACCAGGATAAATTGTTCTTCCTGTTCCGCCGGCGAATAGAACAAGGGCATCGGCTGCCACATCGCCAGGTCCTCAATCCGCCTTGGAACCTTGATCGACACCCCCGTACGGATATGGCGCCGGTCGATACGATTGAACCGCGCCACATCAATCCAATATTCGCCGAACAATGTTTCCAGGGATTCCTTCGGGCGCAGCGTCCGGCAGTCCCACTCCACCGCTGTGTCACTCGGATACAGGATGTCGCATGAATCGCGATGCTTTCTGGGAGGTTCCGCGTGAGAAACGATGGAAAGGAGCACCAGCACCGCAAGCAGGGAACAGAGGATAATCCCTGGACGAAACGTCCGGAAGACCGGCCGCGCCCTTCCCGCTCGTCCCGTTGTTCTCGCGAGATACGCTTCCCACTTCACGAACGGCGACTTACGACCAGTATTGGGACGCCTTCATATAGCCGAATAACAAGTCCCGCCGCGCCAGGATCCCCACCAGCTTTTTGTTCCGCACCACCGGGACACGCGTGACATAGCGGTCCTGAAACAGATCGGCCACTTGAGCGAGTGTTTGGTCTTCTGTCACTGTCAGAGGATGAGCCGACATGATCTCGGTCGCCAGAATCTTCCGTAGATCGCGCCCGTCGATCATCGCTTGCAAGAGATCGTACTCCGTGACGATACCGATCAGAGTTCCCTCTTCATCGACAACGGGCAAGCTCCCGTAGTTGCGGTGCGTCATCAGGTGGGCGATCGTCGCGGCATCAGTGCGGGCGGTGCATTGCGTGACCGCATCCTGCATCAACTGCCCGACGGTCAAGGTCTTTGGATCACAGGCTTTCAGGTAGAGTTCGGTTTGCCGCATCGCCGTTCCTCACTTTCTGTTCGTCGAGCCGGTGGACAGATACGTGCGCAGCACATCCCGCCTGGCGATGATGCCGACCAACCGGTCCTGGGCATCGACCACCGGCACGCGCACGAGGTCGCTCGCGCGCAACACATGCACCAGCGTCCCCAAGTTCGTTTCCGGACGAATGGAATAGGGGTTGCCCGTCATGATCTCGCCCGCGGTCAACTCGCCGAGACGATGCCCATCATCGATGGCCGCCAGCAGGTCATGCTCGCTGACGATCCCCGCCAATGTCCGCTGTTTGTCGACGACCGGGACCGCCCCGAATCCTTCGATCATCAGCGACGCAATCACGTCCCCCTTTGTCCGCAAGTGAACGGACTGTACCCGCTGCTCCATCACCTGCTTGACGGTCATCGAGGAAAAATCTTGTTTCTTGACGGCTCGCACCCGTTTCTTCGTCTTGTTCGTCGACATCGATCCCTCCCCTGCCACACCCCGACACTGACGCCAATCACCACAGTCCGACTTTCCACCCTGCCGCAAAATGCCTCAGTGCTTTCTCTGGTTTCACGGCCCGAGTTCGTCACAACATCCGAGAATAGAGCCGATTCCCTTCTTCATGGCCTTCTCTCCATGGCATATCCAATGCAGATTAGATACCTGAATCATGCACGCGCGTAGCCCAACGGCAAACGGAAGGAGCCGGCCATGAAAGTCTTATGCGCAGTGGACGGATCGCAGTTCTCTCAATGGGCTGTCGAAGCGATCGGCGCCTTGGGGCGGAGTGCGCTCTCTTCCGTGACCTTGCTGCACGTCCTGGACACCCGGCATCTGAAACCAGCCGGTGCTCCCCATGTGGCAACCTATCGGGGTGTGAAAGCAGCCATGGAAAAATCCGGCGACACCATTCTACGTCGCGCAACCGGTTATCTGGAGACGGCACTCAGCCAGTCGGCAAAGCGGCCTCGCACGGACGTAAAGACGCTGTTGCTGCATGGAGCTCCCGCCTCCACGATCGTGCAGCGTGCAACGCAAGACAGATCAGACCTGATCGTACTGGGCACCAGAGGGATGAGCGACATCAAGGGGTTTCTCCTCGGCAGCGTGGCGCGGAAGATCGCCTCCCTCGCGTCCTGTCCGGTGCTCATTGTGAAACAACCGATGAACCAGCTGCGCCGAGTGTTGCTGGCTGTCGACGACTCGAAACACTCGCGCAAAGCGGCGAAGGTTCTGAGGGCCGGTCTGCTGCCAGAGACGGCCGAAGTGACGGTCTTCTCTTCCGTGGTGTCCCCCTTCACCGATCTTGCCGCCGGATACCTGTCTGAATCCAAGCGGGAGGCGCTCATGCGTCCCCAGGTCGAACAAGCCGAGCGGCTGGTCGCCGACATACGGCAGGACTTTCTCAAAGAAGGCTATGCCGTCCTCACCGACGTGGAACAGAACCACATCGTGGACCATATCATGAAGCGGTCGGAGGCCGGCCTCACTGATCTGTTGGTCGTGGGGGCGCGCGGTCTGTCCAGTCGGGAACGGCTCGAGCTCGGAAGCGTCTCCGACAGTCTTTTGAGACATTCCCCGTGCTCAATCCTCATCGTGCGAGGCGCGCGTGGCTGAGTTCCGCTTTCACGACATCAACCGGCTTCCGATCGAGGAGGCACTGAAACGGCTGGAGTCCGGGAGCGGCGGCCTCTCGCCCAACGAAGCACAACGGCGGCTGGCTCAGTGCGGACCAAACATTCTCGCCGGGCCGGGTCACTACTCGATCCTCCGTGGGCTCCTCCGTCAGTTCACGCATTTCCTCGCCATTCTTCTGTGGGTCGCAGCCGGTCTCTCCTTTGCTGCCGACTACATGAAGCCGGGCGAGGACATGGCGACGCTAGGCTGGGCCATTCTCGGCGTCATCATCATCAACGCCGGGTTTGCCTTCTTCCAGGAATACAAGGCGGAACGAGCCGTCCAGGCTCTCCACCGATTATTACCGGACAAAGCCTGGGTCACGAGAGACGGACAATCCGTCGAAATTGTTCGGAGCGAGATTGTCCCCGGCG
The DNA here is from genome assembly GCA_015903945.1 of Nitrospira sp. Classification (GTDB taxonomy): domain Bacteria; phylum Nitrospirota; class Nitrospiria; order Nitrospirales; family Nitrospiraceae; genus Nitrospira_D. Next base: position 4,024 of record JABMDL010000049.1, read on the forward strand.
ATGTCCTCATCTTGGAAGAAGGAGAACGGGTGCCGGCCGATGCGCGCCTCATCGAAGCCGCGGGAATGAGAGTCGACAACGCCGCCTTGACCGGCGAATCGAAACCAAAGCGGCGGACCGCCGAATCCGTGGAGGATGGACACTGGCTGGATCACCCGAATCTCGTCTTCGCCGGCACGACCATCCTCTCGGGACACGGCCGCGCTCTGGTTTTCGCCACCGGCATGGCTTCGGAGTTCGGGAAAATTGCCGATCTCACCTCGACGGTCGAAACCGGCCCCAGCACCCTGCAGAAGGAGATCATCAAGGTCACCCGCATCGTCGCCGCCATTTCGCTGGCGATGGGAGCCCTATTCTTTGCCGTCGGCCTCTGGGCCGGACTCGGCTTTTGGATCAGCGCGATTTTCGGAATCGGCATCATTGTGGCCAACGTGCCGGAGGGACTCCTCCCCACGGTCACCCTGGCCCTCGCCATGAGCAGCCAGCGCATGGCGAAACGCAGGGCGTTGGTCAAGCATCTCCCGTCGGTCGAAACCCTCGGCTGCACAACCGTGATCTGCACCGACAAGACCGGCACACTGACGGAAAATCGCATGAAGGTGGATCGCTTCTATGCCGATGGGATGGTGGTCGAGTCGCGAGAGAGCTGTTTCTTCGCCGGAGGCCGTTTGGTCAGCACGGCGGAGGCGGGGCAATGGCGGTCCTTCTTTGACGCGCTGCTCCATTGCCACAATGCGAAGCGCGTCAGGCATTCCGACGGTCATTTCGCCGTGACCGGTGATCCAACCGAGGTGGCGCTTCTTGAGTTCGCCATCGAGCACGGCCTCGCCCATCGTCCACCCTTGCGCCGCATGGGAGAACTCGCCTTCGACGCCGATCGGAAACGGATGAGCACCCTGCACTGGGTAGAAGGACGGCTTGTCGCATTCACCAAAGGCGCTCCCGAACCGGTCGTGGCTCTCTGTACCAGTACCCTGATCCATGGAAACACTGTGCCGATGACCCCCGAACAGCGCGCACAGGTCTTGAGCCAGAGCCGGTCGTTTGCCGAGCAGGCCTACCGTGTGCTTGCCGTGGCCATGCGTGACATCGCCCACCAACCCGAACACATCGAAGTGGAGACGGTTGAAGCGGACCTGACGTTCCTCGGACTTGTGGCCATGATGGACCCGCCCCACCGGGAAGTGCCGGAGGCCATCGCCAAATGCGGGCAAGCCGGTGTGCGCGTCGTCATGATCACCGGCGATCATCCGCTCACAGCACTGGCGATTGCGCGCAAGATCGGCCTCGCGCCGGATCAGGTCGCACCGCAACCGGCTGAATTGATTCCGGTGATCGAGGGATCGCAGCTGGACCAGATGAGCGACGAGCGCCTGCGGCAGCTCTTGACACCGTCTCATCAGGGTGAGCCGGACCCGGTCTTTGCCCGGATGGCCCCGCGCCATAAGATGCGGGTGGTTTCCACACTCAAGGAGATGGGCGAGGTCGTCGCCGTCACCGGCGACGGCGTAAACGATGCGCCGGCGCTGAAGAAGGCCGATATCGGCATCGCTATGGGCATCACCGGAACGGATGTTGCCAAGGAAATTGCCGACATTATTCTTCTCGACGATAACTTCGCGACGATTGTGAATGCGATCGAGGAGGGCCGCACGGTGTACGAGAACATTCGCAAATTCTCCACCTACATTCTCGCCAGCAACGTCCCTGAAATCGTGCCGTTCCTCGGCTATGGTTTCGCCGGTATGCCGCTCGCACTCACGATCCCCCAAATCCTGGCGGTCGATCTCGGAACCGACATGATCCCGGCCATCGGGCTCGGTACCGAGCCGCCTCAAGGCGACGCGATGCAACGTCCCCCTCGCCCGCGAAACGAACGGCTCCTGAGCGTTCCCCTCTTGCTACGGGCCTATCTGTTCCTCGGACTGCTCGAGTCGGCGGTGGCGATGGGCGGCTTCTTCCTCTACCTCCACCTGAACGGCTGGACCTGGGGAGCGTCCCTGGATTGGTCTTCCCCATTATATAGAGAGGCGACAACCGTCACCTTCGCCGGGATCGTCCTCGCGCAGGTCGCGAACGTCTTCGCCTGCCGCTCTGACCGCCTCTCACTGTTCCGACTCGGCTGGTTGACGAATCGCACGGTGCTCTGGGGCATCGCCAGCGAACTGATCCTTCTTGCGGCGATCACCTATACACCGGTCGGCAACGACATCTTCGGCACAAGCCCGTTGCCGGCCTGGATCTTCGGTCCGTTGGCGCTCGGCGGATTGCTGCTCTTGTTCGCAGAAGAAGGCCGCAAGCTGATTGCGCAGCGCATGACAAATGGTGCTCTATTCGCGCTTCACCATAAGGCTGGTCCGGCATGACGATTAATCCTTCCGATCCCACGCGCCACGCACCGGCAACCGACATCGTTCCGAGTCAGGCGCCGGCCCCGCACGTGCCGCATCCCCCTGATGCACGACCAGTCCCGGCTGTTCCCGTCGAAGTCCTGCCGCCTCAGAGAAAGACGCGACGATGGAGATCCCTCTCTGTGGCCGGAGGGATCGTTTTCCTCGTTGGACTCGTGACATGGTCCTGGTGGAACGATGAGGTGCCGCCGGTGCAGTACAAGACCGCCTCCGTCGATCGGGGCCCCATCACCTCCATCGTGACCGCGACCGGCACAGTCAATCCCGTCGTCTCGGTCCAGGTCGGCAGCCAGGTATCGGGCAAGATCGCCACGCTCTCGGCGGACTTCAATTCCGCCGTCACACAAGGCCAAGTCCTCGCTCAGATCGATCAACAGCCGTTCAAGGCCCGCGTGAGCCAAGCACGCGCATCGCTCAAGAGCGCAAAGGGCAACCTGGCCAAAGCGAACAATATGGCGGCGCAGCGCAAGCGGGAACGCGACCGCATGGCGACGCTGCTGCAGCAAGGCTTCGTGGCCCAATCCGACCTCGACCTCGCCGACACGAATTACCGCAACGCCCTCGCGCAGGTGGAGGTCGCCCAAGCGCAAGTCGATCAGGCTGAAGCCACGCTCTCCTCGTCCGAACTGGATCTGGGCTATACCACGATCTACTCGCCGGTGAACGGCATCGTCATCTCCCGGAACATCGACGTCGGCCAGACCGTCGTGGCGAGTTTTCAAACACCGACGCTCTTCGTGATCGCCCAAGACCTGACTCGGATGCAGGTGAACGCCAACGTGAGCGAATCCGACATCGGCGGCGTGGCTGAAGGAAAGCCCGCCCGCTTCCGCGTGGACGCCTATCCCAAGCACTTCTTCGAGGGCACGGTGACGCAGGTCCGCAATGCGCCGATCAGCATCCAGAATGTCGTCACCTACGACGTGGTCATCACGGTGGACAACCGGGAGCTGAAACTCAAGCCGGGCATGACGGCGAACGTGACGATCGTCACGGCGCAGAAAGACGAGCCGTTGCGTATCCCGAACGGCGCGCTGCGGTTCCGCATGCCCAATACGCCCATCGACAAGAAAGCAACGCGGGTCTGGGTACTCGACCGGAACGGCCAGCCGCGCCAGGTGGACGTCACGACCGGCATCGTCGATTCCCTTTCAACAGAAATCGTGGGGGGGAAGTTGCGCGAAGGAGACCGCGTGATCCTCGGCATCGATACCACGGAAGAGCAGACACAGAAGAAACTGCCGCCCGGTTTCGAGCCAGGCCGTGGGATGAGGTAAAGAAAGAGCTGTCAGCCATCAGCTTTCAGCCGTCAGGTGAAGAAGCCGGAAGCTGAAGGCTGATAGCGAATTGCTGAAGCTGTTGAAATGTCCTTCCTCTGGCTCACCATGTTCTCCGCCCTCCGCATCCTCCGCCGCAATCCCTTGCGGGCCGGGTTGACGATGCTCGGCATCGTCATCGGTATCGGCGCCGTTGTGGCGATGGTCAGCCTCGGACAGGGTGCCACGGCGTCGGTGCAAGCGGAAATCGCCAGCCTCGGCACCAATGTGTTGATTGTCATCCCCGGCGCGACAACCGTCGGTGGGGTGCGCGGCGGCCTTGGCTCCATCTCGACCCTGACCGTCGATGACGCGGACGATATCGAGAAGAAGGTGGCAGGCGTCGAAACGGTGTTATACGGCACACGATCGGTGCTTCAGGTCATCAGGGAAAACAAGAACTGGAGCACGGTCGTGTTCGGAACCACACCGGTCTTTCCCGAGGTCAGGAACTGGCCCATTGCAGAAGGCAACTTCTTCACCCAATCGGACCTCGATGCTGCCACCAAAGTCGCCCTCGTGGGAAGAACCGTCGCGCAGAATCTGTTCGAGCCGGGAGAGGATGTCGTGGGCAGCGAGATCCGCATCAGAAACGTCTCTCTGCGTATCATCGGCGTCCTCGCCTCGAAAGGGCAGTCCGTCACGGGCCAGGACCAAGACGACTTCGTGGTCCTCCCCTTTTCAACGGCGGAACGCAAGGTGTTCGGCACGAAGTTCCTCGGCACCGTCGGAATCATTCTGGTCGCCACGCACACGCAGCAGGACATCCCCGCCGCCGTGGACGACATCAAAGAGCTGTTGCGGACGAGGCATCGCCTGCATCAGGCGGAAGAAGACGATTTCACGATCCGGACGATGGAAGACATCGCCAAAACCATGGCCGGCACCAGCCGCACGATGATGCTCATGCTGATGAGCATCGCCTCCATTTCCCTGATCGTCGGCGGGATCGGCATCATGAACATCCTGTTGGTCTCGGTCACGGAGCGGACGAGAGAAATCGGGCTCCGCATGGCGGTGGGGGCTAAACGGCGCCACATCCTGCTTCAGTTTCTCATCGAAGCGATCATCATGACGGTGATCGGCGGCCTGCTCGGCGTCGTCGCCGGAATCGGCGGCGCCAGGCTGCTCACGGCCATGGTGGGATGGCCGGCCATTATCTCACCTCAGGCTGTAGCGGCCGCCTTTCTATTTTCCATCGCGGTCGGCATCTTCTTCGGCCTCTATCCGGCCAACAAAGCGTCGAAGCTGAATCCGATCGAGGCATTACGATATGAATAGCCGCACAGACAGCCGCCGGTCGCTTCGGCGTGAATGAATTCCTGAATCGGTTCGACTATCGGGTGAATGAACGGTGGATCCCGGGGGTTCCACCATGCGTCTGAACGTGGCCACGGATCACTCCTCGGGCATTCTTATGCCTGCCTCAACTGTCTTCGGATATCGCGTACATTGCTGTAGCCATGTACGGCAAGCAACCGAACTCACCAACACTGATCTGTTGATACTTCATCGACCACTCGTTTTCTGTTCGGCGTCGGCCTTGTTAGGCGACTGCAGGACGCGCCCGGTCAAGTATGTTGCTGCAAATATCAACGCAAATGGAATCCAAGTTCCTATTATGCTTCTAAACATAGCAAAGCTTCTCTCTATGAGAAGGGCCACGAGGAAGACGTCGAGCAACACCACAACCGTGAGAAACATGAACGCCGTTTGGGTCGGTGTGGTATAGCCAAACCGCTTGTGATAGAGCCATGCGACTCCAGCGAAAATCAAAGGAACAGCCATCGCATGGGCGATGAGCGCTATCTCCATGCCGACCAATGCATTACCAACCCAGACAACTGCCCCGCAAAGAACCCATCCGACAACCGCATGTCCTAAGATGATGGTACTCTTTTTCACGTTCATCGTGGCCACCGATCAATCCTTGTGCATCTTCGTTACCTGTTGTTGACTCTTCGACGGGGCCAACCCCAATTCGCCGCCTTCATGAGGTCAGGCCTTGCGAGGGCTCCTCATCACAATACCGCGCATCAGTCTGCCCAGAAGATCACCCCCTGTGATGAGACGTGGCTGATCCGTCCATAAAAGAATCGCGTCGTAGGTAATGATGTGATCGCCCGGAGACGTCGCATCAAAACTGAGTTGCGCGATGACGCTGCCCAGAGGCGCTTTGCGGTCCCGAATGATCACTGGCCGGTGGCAATAGTCAGCAGGGTCCGTCTGCTGTTCAGTAAAGAGGGCGTGCCGCAGGAACCCGTCCGCATCCATCATCAAATGGGGTTGATTGTGCTCATCGGCAATCAGCACCCAGGCTTTTCCCGAGGCATTGATCTGTTGCAGAAACGGATCGCCGGCCGATTTTTCGAATGAGGGGAAACGCGGGCGGCCGTTCAGAAGCGGGAGTCGAATGATGCTCTCGGGATCGATCGGCACGCCTTCCTCTTCGATGGGAAGATCGTCTATGGAGAGAAAATTCAACGCTCCGATCGCCTCGACGCGGTCCACTTCTGATTCTTCCGCAAGCATATGACGCCGGATGATTTCCTTGAGCTCCGTCTCGCGAAAATATCGGATGGCTTCCTTGCCGAACAAGGCATCCATCATCATCGCCGAGGGTTTCACCACCGGGTACAACAGCGTGCGGTACCCCCTCAGCAGCGGCGACCACATCGAGGCCATTCTTAACGCATGGCCGGAAAAGTACCCCTGAGGAAAGATCTCACCGAAGAACGTGATGAACACTGTTGAGAACACAAACGCCCCGACCCCCGTGAGCACGGAGTTGGATAACAAGGTGAGCAGCACGTTGACGCTCACATTGCCCCAGATGATCGTGGCGAGCGCCCCGTTGGCGTCCCGTCGCAGCTCCAGCACCTTGACGGCATCCCGGTTGCCGTCCGCCGCCTCCGCCTCCAACCGAAGACGGCTCGGTTTGAAGACCGCCAGGTTCAATCCCGCAAAGACTGCCGACTGGCTCAGGCACAGTGCAATACCAATCCAGATCAACGTATTGCTGGTCATAGACTCGCCCATCGAGCTCATTGCTCCCGTCAGGTCTGATCCACCTGCTTGCCGTCGCACGACAGCGAGTCCGGTCCACAAAGCACGAGAACGAGGAGTGCCCAGAGGACGATCAACGTACCCATCATATTCATCATGTCCCGGCCGACTTCTTTGGACGTAAAGACCACATCTATCGAGCCGTGAAAGAGGCTGACGATGAGCACACTACCGCCGGTGCTGTTGTAGAGCCAGGTGAGGAGGATCGCGCCAGTGACGATGCTCATGAACCAACCGGCACCAGCCAGCAGATCCATGCTGGAGTAACCAGGCCGATACAGAAAAGTCGGCCAATGCCACGAGGCCCAGGCGGCGCTCAGCAGCAGCGTGGCCACCAAAGCACCCCTGGTGCGCTGCAACCGCGGCAGCGCGAAACCGCGCCACCCGATCTCTTCTCCGAAACCGAAGGTCACGGTATGAAAGAGCCATAAGCAGAGGATGCCGATCTCGGGGAATTCCTCCGAAGAACCGAATTGCCGAACACCAACCCAGCTACCGCTGACAAAGCCTGAAACAATTGCCGCGATCGCAAACAACGCGGGAGGTCCTGCAAGCGCGATGAGATACCACTTCACCTTCATTCGCCATCGAACAATGCGACGCATAAGGTCGGCAATTCCCGCCTTGCCCTTGGTGAGGCCAGTCACGATCACCGCAGCAGCGCAGGGGCCCAATGCCCCCCAGAAGTGATGAGCGGGAAGGGTCGGAAGATGAACCCCAAACGAAGCAGCTACCAAGGGAAGCCACAAGATCCATGAGATCCCGCAAGCGAGACACCAAAATATTCCCAGCGGGTAGCGGGCGGCCCAGCGTGAGACAGTACTGCCGGCCTCGCCATGCGCGGAGAATCGATCCATGCTACCGAACCTCGAACGAGAGATGGAGCCTTGCCTTTTTCTCCGACGTGGCACATTGCAGGTCGATCTGCCACTGCCCAGCCGCGCCGCTCTTTGGAATCGTTCAGGGCCAAGTCGCTTGCCCCTTACCATGAACTGTCTTTCCGGACAGTTGCGCACGCTGCGACGGCTCTACCTCGGACCAGGCATTACCCAAACACATTGCATCGATCTCCGTCTGAATAGCCAATTCAGCTATCTCTCCGGCCAAGACCGGACTCTGCAATGTCACAATCTCGATGTCGCGATCTTGCCCTGTCGCAGCGCCGGTCCCGGACATTCCGACGATGATCATCGGACTAGGAGTATCGTCGCCTCTATCCGTTTCATACTCACTCTCACCAGACATCCAGACAAGGCAAATAAGACGACCTCACCCCACTCTTGCGAGGAACGTCAGCTCCATGCACAATCACCTTTTCATTTCGACCCGCTGCCAGGGCCAGCGCCCTTCGATTTCCAGGTCCAGCGTCAACGTCAACAACGATCGGATGAGCACAATGACCACCAGCACGCCCACGCTTTCGAGCGTTTGGGTGACCGTCACCGTGCGGATGATCTCCCCGGCGATCAGGAATTCCAAACCAAGGATAATCGAGCGCCCAACCTCGGAACGGAATTCACGATAGGCGTCGAGCTTCGGCATGCTTCTGAGGCGGATGAGAAACCACCATGTCGCGAGGAACGCCCCCACGATGATGGTCAGCACACCAGCCGCCTCCACCACCTACCCGGCGATGTCGAACCAGTCTTTGACCGGAATCATCATGTCCCTCGCGTCACGCAAGGGAAAACCATAGAAGCCCTCGGCTCATACAGTTCACCGACAGGTGCCGTAACCCGGCCAAAGACCGCTCCGCCCGGAACTCCTGGACAAATCCCAGAATGCCGTTCAACAGGATAATGGCCAGAATTGCTGCCGAGTCTATCCAGTCTTCCAGGAGACCCGAGACGACCGCCGCCCCGATCAACACCCAGACAATGGCGCTGGTGAACTGGGAGAACAACAGCGTAAGCAGGGAGGGCGGCGGTGCTTCAGGAAGTTCGTTGGGCCCCAGGCTGCTTAAACGACGGAGGGCCTCTTCCGTGGCGAGACCATGCTCTACATCGGCCTCCACGTGCCGAGCTAATTCCTCCCGTGACAGCCGCCGCACATCCTCCCCTGTGTTGATGATCGGCGAGCTCATTGAAACAACAACCACAGTCCGAGGCAGTATCCGAGGATGATCACGAAACTGTCCGGCTCGATCAGCATGTACCGTTTTTCGACGCGGTAGATGATGCCCATCAACGCCGTGCTCATGAGCACGATGCTCCACAACGCCGCCATGGCATGGGCGTCCGACACCGAGTTGAAGAGAGGCCCGCTACGATAGGCCACGTCCACGAAGAAGAATGCCGCCATATTGAAGGCATTGCTGCCGAACAAATTCCCGACCGCCAGATCGAAGGCGCCGAGTCGCACGGCGGCAAACGCCGTGACCAGCTCGGGCAGCGAGGTCGCAATTCCGACGAGTGAGGTTCCGATGAACGTGTCGGTGATTCCGGATTGTTCGGCGATCGCACTCGCCGAGCCCGCAAGAAACGGCGCCGCCACGAGCAACACTGCGGCAGCGGCAGCAAATCCGATGGAGGCTCGTCGGAGTCCGTCGCGTTTGTCCGGTTTCAGCGCTTCTCCCGTCTGCCCCTCCACCACGAGTTCATGTTCGCGCTGGCGTCGTTTCATGATTTCTTGCCGAAACACGATGCGCATGCCGAAGATATAAAACAGCAGCAACAGCATGCTTCCAAGCCCGATTCCACCATGTTTGACGTCCTGCCCGAACAGCACGAAAAATGCCGCAAGCGCCGTGAGGAAGATCGCCAAGCCGGCACTCAAGGCATGTTCGAATGCCGCCTGTTGCCAGACCTGCTTTTGCCGATGCATGAGGTCGATGACGCCCAGAATGAGCATGTTGGCCATGTTGCTGCCGAACAGATCGCCCACTGCGAGATTGGGCGCGTCCATGAGCGCGGCACTGACATCGGTGAAGATTTCCGGCAGCGACGTAGCACCCGCCATCAGCACGACACCGATCCAGAGACCGCCCAGGCCGGTCAAGTCCGCAATCTGATCGCCATAGCGGGACAGCTTCGTCCCGGCATAGACGATGACCGCCGCGCTCGCCAAAAAGACCGCCCAAGGGATGAACATCGCGCCTACCATGCCCTCCCTCGCGCCTACCATGCCCTCCCTCGCCTCTCATCGCACTGTTCCAATCCGCTTCCATCTCGCAGACTCATCGTGATTGCTGTTGCTCCTGCTCCAGCACGGCTATGGATGTTTTGACAACCGCGTCCGGATTCAAGGACATGCTCTCGATCCCTTGTTCGACTAGAAATCGTGCGAATTCTGGATGTCAGCCATGGTTGTTCCCACGCTCACCCGCCGGCTCCTACACTACGATCAATTGCATTTCTGTCGCGCCGACGTTTCCTTCAGCGATATTCCTGCCGAAATCTTGGGATATTGCCGGACCAATGCTATGGAGCACTACGGCCCAACCCGCTACGAGAAGGCTTCCTGGATCAGTCCATCGACGACCGTGGGATCGGCCAGAGTCGAAGTATCCCCAAGGTCGCCCAATTCATTCGCCGCAATCTTCCGCAGGATGCGGCGCATGACCTTTCCGGAACGGGTCTTTGGGAGCGCGTCGGCCCATTGGATGTGATCGGGCTTGGCGATCGGACCGATTTCCTTGCGCATCTGCTCGACAGCGCGTATGGCATCCGACGGTGCCACACCTTCCTTCAGCACGACATAGGCATAGATTCCCTGTCCCTTGAGTTCATGTGGGAACCCGACGACGGAGGCCTCGGCCACATCCGGATATTTGGCCAGCGCGCTCTCCAACTCAGCCGTACCCATGCGATGACCCGACACATTCAACACGTCGTCGATCCGCCCAGTGATCCAGTAATAGCCGTCGGCATCGCGCATGGCGCCGTCCTCGGTATCATAGAGCCCTGGGAATCTCGTGAAATAGGTCTTGAGATACCGCTCATGGCTTCCATGGATTGTGCGCGCCAAGGCAGGCCATGGCCTTGTGATAACCAGCCGGCCTTGGGCTTCACCTTTGAGGATGGCGCCTTGCTCATCGACTAGGGCCGGGACCACGCCGAAGAACGGCTTGGCCACCGAACCAGGTTTCAACGGCATGGCCCCGGGTAAGGGAGTCAGGAGAAGTCCGCCGGTTTCTGTTTGCCACCAGGTGTCCGCAATGGGGCACCGTTGTTCCCCGACGACACGGTAGAACCATTCCCACGATTTGGGATCGATCGGCTCCCCGACGCTGCCCAGCATACGCAGGCTCCGACGGCTCGTCCTCTTCACCGGTTCATCGCCTTGCGCCATCAGCGCCCGGATCGCCGTGGGCGCGGTATAAAAAATATTAACCTGGTGTCTGTCCACAAGCTGCCACAGCCGAGAGTAGTCGGGATAATGGGGCACCCCCTCGAACAGCAGCGTGGTCGCGCCGTTGGCCAAGGGGCCATAGACAATATAGGTGTGGCCTGTGACCCAGCCGATGTCGGCGGTGCACCAATAGACCTCGCCGTCATGGTAATCGAAAGCGTATCGATGTGAGAGGGCGGCAAACACCAAGTAGCCGCCTGTCGTGTGCACGAGGCCCTTGGGCTTCCCGGTGGACCCGGAGGTATAGAGAATGAACAGCGGGTGTTCGGCGTCCATCTCCGCGACCGGGCAGTCCGGCGAACTGCCGGCGACGGCCTCGTGGTACCAGACGTCGCGCGCGCCGTGCCACGGAATATCTTCGCCGAGACGTTTGACGACCAGCACCGTGTTGACGCCCGGACATTCCTCCAACGCCTGATCCGCCTTCTTCTTGTGCTCGATCGTCTTGCTGCCGTGCCGATACCCGTCGGCGACGACGACCAGTCGGCAATCGCTGTCCTGAACGCGATGCTTGAAGGCTTCGGATGAGAACCCGGCGAACACCACCGAATGGACGGCACCGATACGGGCACAGGCGAGCATGGCAAAGACCGCTTCGGGAATCATCGGCATGTAGAGGCACACCCGGTCGCCTTTGCCGATGCCTCGATCTTTGAGGACGTTGGCCAAGCGGGACACCTGTTCGTGCAGTTCGCGATAGGTGATCGAGCGGCTCTGTCCCGGTTCATTCCCCTCCCAGATGATCGCCGTCTGATCGCCGCGCGCAGCCAGATGCCGATCGACACAGTTGTAACAGGCGTTCAGCCGGCCCCCTTCAAACCAGCGGACGTGGCCTGTCGTGAAGTCCCAATCCAGGACTCTCTTCCAGGTTCCGGACCAGTCTATGAATGTTGTCGCCTGTTCGGTCCAAAACCCTTCCGGATCCTCGACGGAGCGTCGATACATCTCCCGATAGCGTGGCTCGGTGATGTGGGCATGTTTCTGAAACTCGTCGGGAATGGGATAGCTGTCTTGACTCACCGGCAACCTCCTGACCACGCGTTGCGTTGTCGATCACCCTCGTGTTCTGCCCTTGGCCTTCGGCTTCGGTTCTGCTTCCGGTCCCTCCCATGTCACCCGGACCATCATGTCGCGATGCGCCCATTTGTAGGCGGCCTTTCCTTTGTACGATCGCACCAGCGCGCGCCCGATGCGCTGCGCCAACCGGTCATTGGTTGTCTGCACTTCCAACTCTTTCTTGCGCCTGACAATCTTCATCACTCGATCGAGTGGATTGACCGATACGGCGCGCGTTTCCACATTGGCGATCAATCCCCTGATCTCAGCCTCATGATCTTGCAGATGCGACCACTTCAAGGTCACGGTGCCTTCGGGGTAGTTGTCCTTGATTTTCTGGCAGGCGGAACACACGAGCTTTTGCGTCCGAGGGGACGCGGCCAGTTTGGCAGCCTGCACCTCATCGAAATGCCACCGCTTGTCTGCATAAATCGCCAGACACTTCCGACAGATTGCAGGCCCTTTCGGGGCCTTGATCATCGTGTAGGGATCTTGCTTGGGATTCTCCCTCTTCTTGTACGAGGTGTCATAGCGTTTGCCTAGTCTTGTGCTCATGAGTTTCTCTCCTCTTTATTAAGAAAATGATCTGCCAGTGACTCAGATTGAGGCTCGCGGCCGTCGCTGGCGCGGCCATTCCTATTTCATGTCCTTGACCATGTCGATCGCCCCGCAGGGACATTCCTCGGCACAAAGCCCGCAGCCTTTGCAATAGTCGTAATTGAATGCAAACCTGTTGCCTGTCCCCAGTTTGATGACGGCGTTGTCCGGACAGACGGCATAGCAGTTGTCGCATTCAAAACAGTTACCGCAGGACAGACAGCGGCGTGCCTCCAGGAGCGCGGTGTCGGTATCCAAGCCGCCGACCATTTCCTCGAAGCTCGCCCGGCGCCTGGCCGGCGCCAACACCGGCTGTTTGGCCCGTTCCGCGTCGGTGTAGTACCAGGTGTTCAACCGATCGAACGTGGCGAGCGGATGTGCCGAGGGTTTCACATGCTGCGTCCCGCGCAAGTACGCATCGATGTGCCGGGCGGCCTGTTTCCCATGACCTGTTGCCATGCTCACGGACTGCTCACCCGGGACCATGTCACCGCCGGCAAACAGGCCGGGATGGCCGGTCATCAACTGTTCGTCGACCTCGATGGTGCCGTCGTCCCGCAAACGGGTGCCTGTCACATTCCGCAAAAACCAGGTCTCCGCCTTCTGTCCCAGCGCGAGCACCACCGTATCGGCTTCGATGGTTTCGAACCGGCCGGTGGGCTGCACCTTGCCCTCCTCGTCCACCTCCAT
>JABMDL010000096.1 GCA_015903945.1 Nitrospira sp.
AGACGGTTGTGCCACTGAACACGCAATACCAAGCCGTGACGAAACCACTGTGGACCTTCCTCCCGAACGCCTTCCTATGGTGTCTCACCATCGTGTTGTTATCAACGGGCCTGCGTGGCATCGCAATGGCCGCACCGATTGACGATGACAAAGCGCAGACCATCGTACACATGCTGGATTACCTCGGGGTCGACTACGCTCAGACTGTCCAGAATGGTCAGGTGGTCAACACCGAAGAGTATGGGGAACAACGCGAGTTCGCCACCCAAGTCATCACCCTTCTGAGTGAGTTATCCGCTGCCCCCGAACAAGTGCTGCTCTTGCAGCGGGCACGTGAACTGCTGGCACGCATCGAGGCCAAGGCGCCCGGCAGCGAGATCTCTGCCCTCGCCGATCAGCTGCACATTGGAGTGATCCAGGCGTGGAGGCTCAAGGTAGCTCCGCGACAGCCCCCGGACCTCAGGCAGGCTGGAGAGTTGTTCGCGCAACACTGTACTGCCTGCCACGGCACTCAGGGTCGAGGTGACGGGCCGCTGGCAAAGGGAATGGAACCGGCCCCCCGTAACTTCCACGATGACACTCGCATGCGTCAACGCAGCCTGTACGGCCTCTACAACACCATCTCACTTGGCGTGCAGGGTACCCCGATGCGGGCCTTCCGCGAACTCTCCGAAGGCGACCGCTGGGCATTGGCCTTTTTCGTTGCCGGTCTACGAACAGACCTCAACGTGTTGGCAAAAGGTGAAGCCTTGTGGCGGCAAGGCGAAGGCACAGCCGCATTCCATAGCTTGCACACGTTGGTCACTACAACTCCTCTACAGCAAGGCCCTGCCGGCTCGCCGATAGACGCCGTGCGCGCCTATCTCACACAACAGCCACAAGCGCTTCAGGTTGCAGCCCATGAGCCCCTGGCCTTCTCACGCTCCAAGATCGAGGAGACTGCACAGGCCTATGCGAACGGTAATCGGGAAGAGGCCCGGCGCCTTGCGATTGCGGCCTATCTCGAAGGGTTTGAGCTGATTGAATCGGCGTTGAGCAGGGTTGATGCGTCGCTGCGTACGGAAACCGAGCGCGAGATGATGGGACTCCGCACAGCCATCATCGAGGGGCGGCCAACCGAGGTCGTCACCGCCCACACGACGAAGGTCAGGATGCTGTTAGACCGCGCCGACGCCGCCCTCTCTGAGGCCAATTTGTCCCCGAACGCGGCGTTCGTGAGTTCTTTGTTGATCTTGCTGCGCGAAGGATTGGAATCGATTTTGATCCTGTCGGCCATCGTGGCGTTCGTCATCAAAACAGGACGACGTGACGCATTACCCTACATTTATCTCGGTTTGATCGGGGCCGCTGGGTTGGGCGCCGTAACCTGGGGCATCGCCCGGTACACACTCAGCATTTCGGGGGCCAACCGCGAATTGACCGAAGGCATCACGGCCTTGCTGGCCGCGGTCATGCTGCTCTATGTCGGGTGGTGGCTGCACAGCCGCTCGAACGCCCAAGCCTGGAACCGCTACGTCCGTGAACAGCTCAGTACCGCACTGGCCAAACCGACACTCTGGGCAATGGCCGGCATCTCCTTCCTTGTCGTGTACCGAGAGCTGTTCGAGATGATTCTCTTCTACGAGACCTTGTGGTCACAGGCCGGCGTGGGTGGACATCATGCGGTGTTGGAAGGCATTGCCGCCGCTGCGTTCCTGCTGCTGCTTGTCGGCGGCTTGATTCTGCGCTACACCGTCCGTCTACCGATTGGACCATTCTTCACAGTTGCCTCGATTCTGTTGGCCGTGATGGCTGTGATCTTTGTTGGGAATGGCATTGCGGCGCTGCAAGCGGCAGATGTGCTGGAGGTGACGAAGGTACACTTCGTCTCCCTGCCGACACTGGGCATCCATCCGACCGTGCAGAGCCTTGTGCCGCAGGCGCTGATCCTTGCGTTGATCGCCGGTGGAATCTGGTCGAACCGCGCCAAGACAGAATAACGCACACACACGTTGCTACCCATGTTGATTGATACACATACCCACCTCGACGACGCTCGTTACAATGACGACCGGGAAGCGGTTATCGCCCGCGCGCGCGAGGCCGGCGTAGAAGCTTTCGTGACGATCGGCTGCGATCTCGTGACCAGTCATGCGGCCGTGCAACTCGCCGGTCAGCATTCATTCGTCTATGCGTCGATCGGCGTCCATCCGCACGAGGTCAAACACATCGGCGACGGTTGGTACGACGACTTCCGCCGGCTGGCCTGTAGCAAGAAGGTCGTGGCCTATGGTGAGATCGGGCTGGATTACCACTATAACCACTCCTCGCCGAAGGAACAGCGCGAACGGTTCCGCGAGCAGATTCAGCTCGCGCGCGAACTGGCGCTGCCCGTCATCATCCACACGCGGGAAGCCCAGGAAGACACGATTGCGATCTTAAAAGAGGAGCAGGCGTCAGAGATCGGCGGGGTGTTTCACTGCTTTTCGGGGGATGCCCGGCTGGCGAAGGATGCCTTGGAGCTGGGATTCTATCTCTCGTTCTCCGGAATTCTCACATTTCAAAACGCCTCGATGCTGCGTGAGATTGCAACAACTGTCCCACTGGATCGACTTCTCATCGAAACCGATTGCCCCTATCTCACCCCGATGCCCCATCGAGGAAAACGGAACGAGCCGGCCTACGTGGCACAGGTGGCCAAGCAACTCGCGGCACTTCACCCCGGACTTTCCGAGGAAGACATCGGACGAACCACTACCGAGAACGCCAAGCGCTTGTTCAAAATCGCTTGAGCTGATTCTGCCGACGGCGTTGCGATTTCGGCTGTTTCCTGGGATTTCCCTTCTTCTCTGGCCCCCGATCCGGTCGCACGTCATCGCCCATATCCAATTCTTTATACGGCACAGCGCCGGCTGACGACGCCGGCTGGCTCAGTCTTCCGGCAAACTCCTGCGCCCCCATCACAAAGGCGCGGTGCGATCTGGCCACGTTCACGATCTCATGGTCGGAGCTGACGACGGCACATTCCGATCCATATTCGCGCACCAACCGTTGAATAACCTGGTCGGCCTTCACACCCCGCTTCGAATAGATCACCTCCACACCGGCCCGGTGTTCGCGCTGTTCCATCGGTTGCCCCTGCTGCCATCCATCGAAGACAACCGTGACGGAATGGCGCGTCCGATGCCGATACGACGCGAGGGCGTGAAGGAGATCCTCACGTGCGGACTCGAGCCTGCCTGAAAGCCTCCCTGTGAGGCCAAGTACGTTATATCCGTCGATGATCAAGTGCGTGGGCATGACGCTTCACGCTATCGTGGGGAGGAATGACCTGTCAACGCACAGCCGCCCCCATCCAACGAATAAGCTAAACCAGCGCAAGTCCTTGACAAGACGCAGGACTTCTGAGAATAGATTGACGTGCTTGCAGATCGAAGCTCCCATGCCTGGCCCGCATTATTCATGACGGTTCGTAGCGAAACCGCCAAGACGCCATGCGAGACGGGCACGCGGAGTGCCGAGAGATCGAGGCGTACTTAAAACAGTACGTCGAGATCGCGAGGGGCGAGCCTGCCCGCTTGGCCGTGCGAAGCTCGCGGACAGGCTTGTCGTAGCGGCGTATCGGCGGTTGCAGAAGAAGCGGTCATGAATCATGCGGGCTAGACCAACTCGACAACGAAATCTCCGGAGCTGGTTCAACACCCTTCTCTGGTCTCTCTTTCTCACGGCAGCCTCGACTGTGACGTGCGAACCAATCCTGTTGGCATCGCCGCCATCGGATCGCCTCGCCATCATCCTCCCAGGCCATTGGCACAGTCGAAGGCATCGCGAGTGCCGGCATCGCCCGCTGCCTTCGCTCCCATTACCGTCCATGACATTCGCATTCTGGAGAGTCCCGGAAAGACCAGGCTGGTTTTGGAATTAGATCGGCAGACCAAGGCCATTGTGCGCCGCGCGACACATCCGAGTCGAGTCATCCTCTCCCTCCCCAACGCGTCCATGAGCCGATCCGCGCACGCGAAGGTGGAGAGCGGGGCCATGCCCGCCCCCTTCACCATTACCCAAACACATTCCCCTGCAATCACCGTGTCCCTGCCGACGGCTGCATTCCGCTCGTATAAACAATTTACGCTTGCCGATCCTCCGCGCCTCGTCGTCGATATTACGCCGCTGACCGACCCTCTGTCGGCGCCTTCCACCGTACCAGCTCCGTTCCCGATTCCCAGTCCCCCTTCCGTTCAACCGACCGCACCGCCGGCCAAGAACTACACCACGATCGTGATTGATCCTGGGCACGGGGGAAAAGATACCGGCGCGCGTGGACGACGGCAAACCGAAGAGAAAGACATCACGCTCAAAGTGGGGCTCAAACTCCGCGATCTGCTCAGTATGCAGCCGGGCGTTCGCGTGCTGATGACGCGGGACCAGGATGTGTTCGTCGAGTTGGAAGATCGTGCCAAATTCGCCAACAGCCAGGGCGCCGACTTATTCGTCTCCGTCCACGTCAATTCGCACCCCTCGCACCAGGTCAAAGGCATCGAGATCTATCACTTCGGACAAGCCAAGGATCAGCGTGCACTTGAGGTTGCCGCACGTGAAAATGGCACCCCATTGAACAGTACCGGTGTCGGCTGGGAGTATCTCGTGGCTGATCTGCTGACCACGAAGAAAATCGAATCCTCGCTGGAACTCGCCTGGACGGCGAAAGAGGCGATGGTCACCCACATGAACGGCCACTATGCGGTCAACGACCACGGGGTAAAGACCGCCCCGTTCTACGTGCTCAGGTTCACCAGCATGCCGAGCATCTTGGCGGAGATCGCCTACATTTCCAATCCGGACGAAGAGGGACTGCTCCGGAAGCCGGCGTTCATTCAGGACGTTGCGCAGGCGCTGTTCAAGGGGATCACCGCGTTTCTTTCCGCCAACAAGTCGGACCTTCGATGACCGGCGGCCGGTCCATCAGGCGGCCTCGCCTATGCCCACAATCAAACTGACCCTCGAATACGACGGGACTGCCTATGCAGGATGGCAGCGCCAGCCGGACCAGCCCACGATTCAGGAAGCGGTCGAAACCGCAATCGAAGGCGTCACGCAGCTCCACGTGCCGGTGATCGGTGCAGGCCGTACCGATGCCGGAGTTCATGCCCTGGGCCAGGTGGCGAGTTTCCGCATCGACCGTGATATGACACCCCGCGAATGGACCAGAGCACTGAACGCGCACCTGCCCGATACCATCGCGGTCCAATCGGCTGCGCTCATGCCCGACACGTTTCATGCCCGATATTCCGCGAAGGGGAAACTCTACGAGTACC
>JABMDL010000050.1 GCA_015903945.1 Nitrospira sp.
AGCTTAGATCAGACCAACTTTGCCTGTCGCCAGATCATATACTGCGGACTCAACCCTTAGTTTGCCGGCTTTGGTTGCCTCCCTGATCACGGTCGAGGAGGCGCGCAGCAACTCAGCCTGAATCCTTGCATTGGCTTGAATGGCTTTATCGATGTTGCCGCCAGACTTTTCTATTGCCGGATAAATGCGTTGATACAACACACTAATTTGCCCGGGTACGGTATCGGTTGTCATCGCGGCTCTCACAGCCCCGCAGCTACTATGTCCGATCACAAGAAGCGCTTTGATCCCGAGGACAGCCACGCCAAATTCCAGGCTGGCAACAATCTCTGGTGTCACCACATTGCCGGCCACTCGCGTAACAAAGATATGGCCGATCGTTTGATCAAAAACCAGTTCCACTGGGATGCGAGAATCAGCACAGGCCAGTACTGCCGCAAACGGCTCTTGTTTATTGACCGTCCGTTCTTTGATGATGATGAGATCATGCGTAATCGATGTCAGCTGATTTGCGGCAAAGCGTTGGTTACCCGAGAGCAATTCCTGCAGGGCTTCATCGGGACTCAGCGCGGATTGGGCATGAAGAGTTCGAGGATTGGCGAAATCGATTCCTGCTTGCGTGGTTGCTCCAAGGACCGCACCTGAAAGAACGGTTTTAAGTAATTGCCTTCTGCCGACACCTGAGTTATTGCTCGGAGAATTTATCATGTTGCATTCCTCCTCGAGGTTAGACAGGTCTAGGTCCAGACGGATACATCTTTCCACACTAACATAATCTCACAGGCATCGCCGTGGTAATAACTGTGGCAATCAGAATGTATAACGGAATGCCCATGGTCACGTTGTAGGAAAAGGTCAAGCCCAGGGAGGCGGCCAATCCGAGAGTTGGACTCGCTTCAGGAATGGCGAGTCGTTGAATAGCTGGAACGGCGATATACGACGCCGAGCCGCAGAGAACGGCAATAATTGCGTAGCTACCGATTTCAAACGGATGGCCCAGGAACATACTATATCCATGGGCCACCAGGATACCGAATAGGGCAAAGACATTCGGTGCGATCAGCCCGAACAGTACGAATTTCCACCCTGCAGAACGCAGGTCTTGGAGACGCTTGCAGGCCGTCATGCCCATCTCAATAAGAAACAGGCCTAAGCACGATTCACGGGGGCACCTATGAAAAACACTGTCAAGGGGCACACGGGGCGTCTTGCGTCCGGCGGCTGCGAGTCTCAAGGGACTAGGGTCAGACACCTATGCGTGCTCAGTGGCACACGATGCAATGGGACGCCGGTCGCGCAATCATTCTGAGGCCGTTCTCCCCACATGGAGGAGACGGGCATGTCCCCGTTAGGCGCTGACCGGTGATCCCCTCCTCCGGATTGGCCGGAACGGTTGTTGCGTAATCAGCATCGCATAGATGGTCTTCAACAGGGCCCGAGCGACCGCCACCCGCCCCGCATTATGGCCGTGCTTCTTCGCGACTTGATAATAGAGCGACCGAAACTGCGGCGCGCCATTGATCGCATGCACCGACACTTCCACCAAGATCCAGCGCAACCACGAGGAGCCTTGTTTCGTGAGCCGGCCCACCCGCGTCGTGTCCGCCCGCATGGACCGAGGGTACCAAGCCCGCGTACGAGCACAGATGCCGACTGTCGGGAAACCAAAGTGCAGGTCAGGTCCTGCGATCACACGTCAAGCACACCTCAGATCAATCCCCGTTTTTGGAGATAGTCTTTGTCGATGACCGGTGTGGGTTTGGGCAACTGGCTCCGTTCTTGGAGCAACCGCTCGACGTACTTGCCGATGAGATCGGATTCGAGATTGACGGAGTCATTGACCTGCTTGAGCCCCAGCGTGGTCACTTTCGCTGTATGCGGAATGATGGCGACGCTGAAGCCTCGGTCGGTCACCTCGTTGATCGTAAGGCTGATGCCGTCCACGGTAATCGAACCCTTTGCGACACAATAGCGCAGAATCTCAGGAGGCGCCCCGATGGTCAACAGGATGGCATTGCCGTCCTGTTGCCGGTTGCGGATCACACCGACTCCATCCACATGGCCGGCCACCAGATGCCCGCCGATGCGTTCATTGAGCCTCATGGCTCGCTCGAGGTTGACCGGTGTGCCCGCCGCGAAGCTGCCGAGCGTCGTGACCGCCAAGGTTTCCGGCGAGACCTCCACGGAAAAATCTCGCTCGCTTTTTGACACCACGGTGAGACAGGTTCCATTCACGCTCACGCTGTCACCGATCTTCAGATCACCCATGACAGTCGAAGCCAGGACGGTGAATCTGGTCCCCGCCAGCGTTTTTTCCAATGAGGTGATCGCGCCCATTTCTTCGACAATGCCGGTAAACATAATTAAAATCCCCTTATTGCGCTGCCATTATAGCACTCTCCGACAGCCTATCGGCCTCTCATCGCAATCCAGAACACGAAGCCCGCCAACAGTTGAATCCCGGCGATGATCGCGAACGCCTGGCCGTAACTGAGATTCGCAATGAGCAGGCCGGCCAACAAGGGGCCGCTGGCGTGGCCGATGTCCATGATCATGCCCTGCATGCCCATGCCCGCTCCGAGTCGTTTGAACTCGGAACTGTCTGCCACAAGGGCCGAGGAAGACGAGGAGACGACCGCTTCGCCGAACCCGAATCCGGCAGACAGCACCACAAGAACCGCGAACATCGAGACCTGCGGGATACAGACGAATGTGCCTGCGCAGATCAACAGGCCGATTATGATCAGCGGTTGCCGCCCTACCTGATCGGACACGCGCCCCATGATCGGCTTGGAAAAGAACGATGTAAACGCTTGGACGGTGAACAACAGGCCGACTTCGCCTGGATTCAGCCCCGCCGAGACTCCGTACAGCGGCAGAAAGGCCATCAATGCGCCGTTGGCGATCATCTTGGCGCCATCGGTCATGCTGGTGATCAGCACGATCCTGTTCTTGGCGACGGCGGCAAATCCCTTCCACATCTCGTCCAGCACGACCGCCAGTCCCTTGTCCTTCCGCTGCGGTACCGCGACATCGAGATGCAGACTATAGAACAGCGCCATCCCGATACAGCCGAACACACCGGCCGTGATGAACGCCGTGGAGAATCCCGCCGTGTGAATGAGATATCCGCCGAGAAACGGTCCCAACAGCGAGCCGGACTGCGTACAAGCCGTATAGGTGCCGAGGGCCGCGCCGCGCCGTTCCCGATAGAGCTCCGCGACGGTAGCCAGCGCGCTCGGCGCAAAGATCGCCGTGGCAAGCCCGTGGACGAACCGTAGCGCGGTGAGCGCATCCAAGTCCGTAATGAAAGGATAGAGAAACGGCGGCAACCCGAACGCCACGACACCGATCCGCAATAAGAACCGCCTTCCGTAAATATCGGAGAGGGCCCCAGAGGGAAGCTTCAGTAATACCCCCGTCAAGGTCGACACGGAGACAATCAACCCAATTCGTTCCGGGCTCGCACCAAGCGATTCGGCAAACAACGAGAGTGCGGGCATCCGCACCATGTTATAGCTGATAAACGAGAAGATGCCGACCGTGCAGATCAGCAGGAAGCTGCGCGACGTGGTCATGGGGCAGGTGGGTTCCCCAGCGCCTCCCTCAAGAACGCGATATCAGCGTCCGAAAGAGGGGGCGGTTCAATCGCCTTTGACAGAACGCGCTCCGGGTGCTGCCGCATCGCCATCCCCAAGCGATTGACGGTCTCCACGCCTTTTTTCAATTTCCCTCCCGCAATTTCTCCGATCAAGGGACGCAGAAGAGAGACCAGCCCCGAAAGAAACCGGTTGTCCAACTTGGTGTAGGCCACCAAAGTACTGCCTATCATTTCACGACTAACCTGATCGCGCCCCACATTCATTCCCAGGAAGACCACCGCTTTCCCTGAAATATGGGGAAGCCATCGGCCCTTATGTGTTCCCTCAAGAAAATAGATACGAGACGTTGCATCTTCGTACACCAGTTCCACGATGCCCTTGGTCCCCTCGCCGTCATCGCCCCAGAAGCGGCGAGGGCCTCGGAATTCTGACGAGTACACCCCGAAGCCGAGGCGATGGATCAATGTGGCGGCAAGAGGCGGGCGATCCAGCAGATACCGGTACACCGACTCAGACAAGGCCACCCGGATCGGCCCCACGGTACTGACCGTCGTGGAGTCGTCAATGATCGATTGCAGCCGGCACGCCCACTCCCGGTCGATTTTCTCGACGGGGAACACCAGGCCGCCATGGTGCGGCGAAAGCAGACAGCTGTCCGACCACCCAGGTCTCGCAGACAGGACCAACCCCAGCCCGAGAGCAACGACCAACGCCCCCACGATGGGCTTCCATGCTCGCGGTAACTCACAGAGCCGTAACTCGGCACTCATGGCCGGTTTGGAATCGCAATCGTGAGTTGAACGGAAAAGAGTTCTCGAGGATCTTGCCGCTGCCTCGCCTGCCGAAGCAAGGTCTCCAGCGACGGCGTGACCATTCCCGTGAACGAGACCTGCCCATTGGTCAACACCGTCACCGGCTTTGAGAAATCGACGAGCCGGTCATTCAAAAAGATGCTATAGCGCCGGACTCGTTCCGCGTTCACCTCAATGCGGTTCGTTTCCACGATCGAGGCATCGAGCTTCGCGTATTCCCGACGCTTGATCCTCTCGTCACGTTTATCGACCAGATCCTCTGAAAACGCAGCAATCGGATCGGCCGACTCCAGACGCAGCCAGTTGAAGGACTGAAAGTGAGAGGCCTCCCGCACCACCGTGAGCCTGCCAGGCAACGGCCCGCGGCGCTGCTCATTGAGCCACATCACAAGGTCCGGCAACTCTTCTTTGGGGAAGTAGTGGCCGCCGGCCATCGGATGTTCACGCTCATGCTCACGATACACATGGGAATAGCCCAGCATTTTCAGTTCGCGCGAAATCGACCGGCTCAACTCTACCGGCATCACCTGGTCCTTCGCGCCATGAATGATGTAGATCGGGGTGTTGCGGAGATTCGCCAGGAACGGCATGAGGATGTCGTCGAGGCCGCTGGCCATCGGCGCGATTCCCGCAAACAATGGCGCATGGTGCATCCCAATCAGCCAGGTGCCGATCCCCCCATTCGACATGCCCGTCAGAAAAATCCGGTCCGGATCGACGTGGTAGCGTGTGCGCAGCTCGCGGATCGTGGCCAGGACCAGCTCTTCAGCCCGCCGCGTGAACCAGGCGCCGGAAGGATAGGTCGGACAGGCCAGCAGATAGCCTTCGCCCAACCGCCCCTGCCATCGTTCGAGATAGGCAGCCCCGGTGAAGCCTGCTCCGTGCAAACAGACCACCAACCCGACACTCTTCGAGGGGTCATACGTGGCTGGAATGGAGAGGGACAAGGGATAGGCCCGTCCTCGCACGACAATTTCTTGTTCAGGAAACATCCCGGTAGGCTGAGGCTTATAGACCCGACCCGTACGGATGATCCCTACGACCCGGTCGATGGACACATTCGGATGGGCTTGAATGTCTTGCAGAATGCGGTCGGCTTCTTCACTGTCCGTGGCATCGACATATTGGAAGACCGTAGCCGCAAGATTGTCGGATTCATCCGTTGGGCCGGCGACAAGACTAGAAGTGGCATGCCCGCAGCCCCATGAAAGAAGGAGCGCAACGAGGATGACGCCGATCACAGATCGCCTTCCAGGACGAGATCCTCCCCGATCGAACGAGCCTTCACGTTACGCAGCCGCAATGCCGAGGCCAGGCTCGCCGGGCTCTTGCCGCCGATCACCCCCTTCGCATCGACGCCGCCGAGCAGTGCCGGCGCCACGTAGAGGCGAACGTGCTGGACAAGATTGGCCTTCAACATGGCTGCGTGAAGTTCGCCTCCGCCTTCCAAGAGGAGAGCCGTCACCCCACGTTGACCAAGTTCCCGCATCAAGGCAGGGAGAGAAACTTTCCCTCGCAGGCTGGGAAGAGTGAGCACTTCGACGCCGCGTTTCACAAGTTCCTGTCTCCGAGAGGCCTCGGCCGAATCAGTCGTGGCTACCAGCGTCTTGGCCTGCGTCTGCCGGGAGAGAATCTGCGCCTTCAGAGGACTGCGTAACGAACTGTCTACAACCACCCGAAGCGGCTGTCTCGATGCCAATTTCCTGAGATGAGGGCCCGTTCGAGCCGTCAGAGCAGGATCGTCGGCCAATACTGTACCCACCCCGACCAGAACGGCATCCATCTGGCCACGAAGCCGATGCACCTCTGCACGGGACTTCTTGCTCGTAATCCACTTCGAATCTCCGGAAGCCGTGGCAATCTGCCCGTCGAGCGTCATCCCCGCTTTCAGGATCACGTAGGGGCACTTTGTCTTTATCCAATGGAGATAGGCCCGGTTCAGTTCCTCCGCCTCTGAACGGGCGACACCAACCCTGACCGAGAGTCCGGCCCGCCGGAGCGCCGCCGCCCCCTTCCCCTTCACTGATGGATTCGGATCGGTCATGGCAATGACCACGCGGCTGACACCGGAGCGAAGAACATCCGGCACGCAGGGTGGCGTGCGCTTACGAAGATGACAGCAGGGTTCGAGCGTCACATAGAGGGTGGCGCCACGCGCGCGACTGCCTGCCTGTCGAAGAGCCAGAACTTCCGCATGAGGCAGGCCTGGACGAAGGTGAAACCCCTGTCCGATGATCCGGCCCTGTTTAACGACCAGGGCGCCGACCATCGGATTTGGACTGGCCGTACCCCGGCCCTTCGCCGCAAGGCGAAGGGCTAGAGACATGTAGTGGTAATCTTGGTGGCTGTTGGTCACCGTCTCTTGCGGGACGCCGCTTTCGCCTTGGCGGAAGGGCGCGGCGATTTCGGTACGGCCTTCTTCGCATCGGCCTCGGCCAATGCGGCGTGCGCGGCGGCGAGCCTGGCGATCGCCACCCGATAGGGCGAACAGCTGACGTATTCCAACCCGATTTGGTGGCAGAACTCCACGGAACTGGGATCGCCGCCGTGTTCGCCGCAAATGCCGAGCTTGATGCCGGGTCTGGTCTTTCGGCCGCTGCCGATGGCCTGCTTCATCAACGACCCCACCCCCTCCCGATCGAGGGTGGCGAAGGGATCGAATTCCATGATGTTCACCGTCCGATAATGGTCGATGAACTTGGCCGCGTCGTCGCGCGAAAATCCGAACGTCGTCTGCGTCAAATCGTTCGTGCCGAACGAGAAAAACTCCGCCTCTTCGGCGATCCGATCGGCGGTCACCGCCGCCCTCGGCAACTCAATCATCGTCCCGATCAGATAGGTGAGCTTGACGTTGTAGCGCTTCATCGTCTCTTGGGCGACTTCGCGCACGAGATCTTTTTGAGACTTCATTTCAGAGACCATGCCGACCAAGGGAATCATGATTTCCGGGACGATCTTCTTGCCTTCTTTCGCCAACTCGCAGGCCGCTTCCATAACCGCGCGCGCCTGCATGCGCGTGATCTCCGGCATCGTAATCCCTAGTCGGCATCCGCGCAGTCCCAACATCGGATTGAATTCATGCAACTCTTCGACGCGGGCCAGCAATCGACGCTTCTCGTCGAGCACGGCGCCGTCTTTTCCCGTCAACTCAAGCTGCGCGATCTCGACCATCAAGTCCTCCCGCTTGGGAAGAAACTCGTGGAGCGGTGGATCGAGGAAGCGAATGGTGACCGGATAGCCCTGCATCTCGCGGTAGAGTCCGATGAAGTCCTGCCGTTGGAGCGGCAGCAGCTGATCGAGATATTTCTCGCGCTCTTCTTTCGTCCGAGCCAGGATCATTTTCTGCATGATCGGAATACGATCTTCCGCAAAAAACATGTGCTCCGTCCGGCACAGGCCGATCCCCTCGGCGCCGAACCCTCGGGCGATCTTCGCCTGTTCCGGAATGTCGGCGTTCGCCCGCACGTGAAGCCGCCGGAACTTGTCGGCCCATGACAGAATCGTCGCGAACCGTTGATACTTCTCGGACTTTTTCGTACCCAGCTTGCCCTGAATGACCTGAATGATCTCGGATTCGACAACCGGGATGTCGCCCTCGTACACGTTGCCCGTGGACCCGTTGATCGAGAGATAGTCCCCTTCGCGGAAGGTCTTGGCGCCGATCCTGACGCTCTGTCCCTCCAACACTTCAACGGCCTCGCAACCGGCGACACAGACCTTGCCCATCTGGCGGGCGACGACCGCCGCATGCGACGTCATCCCTCCACGAGCCGTCAGGAATCCTGCGGCCGCATCCATCCCGTGAATATCGTCGGGGCTTGTTTCCTGCCTGACCAACACCACGCGATTGCCTGCCGCTTTCATTTCCACGGCCCGATCGGGCGTCAACGCAATCTTGCCCGCCGCCGCCCCGGGGCCGGCCGGCAATCCCTTGCCGAGCGGGTTCGATTTCGCCTCTTCTTTCGAGTCGAAAATCGGGTAGAGATATTGCGCGAGTTGGTCCGGCCCGATGCGCTGCACCGCTTCCTGCTTGGAGATCAATCCCTCTTTCACCATATCAACGGCAATTTTGACCGCGGCGATGCCGGTCCGTTTGCCGACACGGGTCTGCAGCATGTAGAGCTTGCCCTCCTGGATGGTGAACTCCAGGTCGAGCATGTCGCGATAGTGTTTCTCTAGCTTCTTGTAGGTGTGTCCCAGTTCCTTGTACGCCTCCGGCACCTTTTTCGCGAGCTCGGTCACCGGCAACGGGGTTCTGATGCCGGCCACGACGTCCTCGCCTTGGGCATTCATCAAACATTCGCCGAAGAACGCATGGTCGCCTGAGCTGGGGCTGCGGGTGAAGGCGACGCCTGTGCCGCTCGTCTCGCCCATGTTGCCGAAGACCATCGCCACGACGTTGACCGCGGTGCCCCAGGAGTCCGGAATCCCGTACAACCGCCGATAGGTGATGGCCCGCGCGCCGAACCATGAGGAGAACACGGCGTTGATCGCCATACGTAATTGATCGAGAGGGTCGTCCGGAAAATCTTTCTTCGTTTCTTCCTTGATGAGCGCTTTGAAACTGGCGACCAACTCACGAAGATGCCGGGCATCGAGATGCGTCTCGTGGGCCACCCCCACTTCCGTTTTCTTATGTTTGAGGATGGCTTCGAAATGTTCGCGTGGGACCCCCATGACAATACTGCCGAACATCGACACGAACCGCCGATAACTGTCCTGCGCAAACCGGTCATTGCGGGTCCTTTCCGCCAGCCCTTCTACCGTCTTGGTGGTAAGTCCGACATTCAAGACTGTGTCCATCATGCCTGGCATTGATGCTCGGGCACCTGACCGGACCGACACCAGCAGCGGGCGTGCAGGATCGCCAAACCCCATGCCCATGGAGCGTTCCACGCGCTTGAGCGCCTGCAACGTAGCCTCCCACATTCCAGGAGGATTTTTCTTGCCGATCTTGTAATATTCGACGCAGGCCTCGGTTGAAATCGTGAAGCCCGGCGGCACTGAGATGCCCAAATTGGTCATCTCCGCCAAGCCCGCCCCCTTGCCGCCAAGTAGCTCCTTCATGTTGGAGGTGCCCTCGGCCTTTCCGTCACCGAAGTAGTAGACGTATTTCTTTGCCACGCCTGCGTCTCCTTTGTGGAATCCGTTCTCGACGGGTTATGCCCCTTGAACCACAATCTGGGAAAAGTCCGCGAACGACATGAACAATTCATCCACGTCCTTCAGCAGCGACAACCGATTGCTGCGGACGGCCTTGTCGTCGGCATTGACCATCACGGCCGAGAAAAAATCATCGATGGCCGGTTTGAGACGCACCAACGCCTCCAGCGCCCGCCCATACTCACCGGCTTTGACGGAAGCTTCGACCCGACTCCGTTCGTCTGTCACAGCCTTGTGCAGGGCAGACTCGGCCGCGTGTTGAAACCGCACCTCCTCGACCGGCTCCCGGGTCCATTGCTCTTTCTCGACCAACCGATGCGC
Source organism: Nitrospira sp. (assembly GCA_015903945.1). Classification (GTDB taxonomy): domain Bacteria; phylum Nitrospirota; class Nitrospiria; order Nitrospirales; family Nitrospiraceae; genus Nitrospira_D. The sequence goes on from JABMDL010000050.1 coordinate 9,899, forward strand.
CCGCTTGAACCCGACGATCAAGGGATCGAACTCCGCCCGTGTGGTGACGGTTTCAAGCGCTTTCATTTTCAGAACGAGTTCGACAAGATCGACTATCTTGCCGTGAGCCGACTTCAGCACCGCCTCAATCACGTCGTCTCTCAACGCATGCACGATTCGGACGTAATGCCGAACCCGTTCGAACACGAAATCCGTGATTTGACTCCGTCCTTCCCGTTCAAAACCCGGCGCGCCTTTGAATCCGTCCTTGGATACAAGGTTCATGGCATGATCAATATATGTCGCCAAGTCGGCCCGCATATTGGCTTCGAGCACGATCCGGACAACTGCTGTTGCGTGCCGACGTAACGCAAAGGGGTCCTCCGATCCGGTGGGGACAATGCCGACGTGAAAAAACGCCGCGATGGAATCCAGCCGGTCGGCGAGCGATAAGACGCGCCCCGCGACCGTCTTGGGCAATTCACCTTCGATGGCCTTGGGAAGATACTGCTCTCGAATGGCCTGGGCGACTGCGTTCGATTCTCCCTCGTGCCGCGCGTATTCCCCACCCATGATGCCTTGAAGCTCGGGAAACTCGCCGACAATTCCGGTCAAGAGATCGGCCTTGGCCAACGTCGCCGCCCGTTCACACGTCTGCCGTAACTCATCTTGTCCGGCAGCGAGATGCGCTGCGATGAACCCGGCCAGTTTTCTCACTCGTTCCTGCTTGTGCGCCATGGTGCCGAGCTTCTGGTGAAACGTAATCCCGCCCAACTTCTTCGCCCGCTCGTCAAGGCGCACCTTCCGATCTTCGTCGAAAAAGAACTTGGCATCGGCCAACCGTGCCGCCAGCACCCGTTCATTGCCTTCTCGAATCAGGGACATATCCTTGGCACGGTTGTTCGTCACGGTGATGAAGTGGGCTGCCAGTTTTCCCGTGCTCTTCTGGCGCAAGGAAAAGAATCCCTGATGTTCCTTCATTGACGTGATCAAAATCTCCTCCGGCACCTCCAGGTAGGCCTCCTTGAACGACCCGATAATCGCATGGGGCAGTTCCGTCGAATACACCGCCTGGTCAAGCAGGGCTTCGTCCTCGTTCAGCTGAAACCCGGTCTTGTGGCAAATGGCGGCGATCTGCTCTTCGATCAGCTTCCGGCGGCGCTGCGGGTCTGTGATCACACCCTGGCGCTCCAACGTACTCACATAGGAGGCGGCATCGCGAACAGAGACCCACTTCCCTCCCCCCACGACTCGATGGCCTTTCGTCTGATTCGTTGCCTTGATCCCGGCCGCTTCAATAGGCAGCACCGAGCCTCCGTAGAGCGCCACCACCCACCGGACCGGACGAGCGAAGCGCACGCCGGTTTCATTCCATTTCATCGCTTTGGGAAACGCGAGGCCCGACACCAGTTGCGGCAGCGTGTCGATTAGCACCGCGGGAGTCGGACGGCCTTCTTCACGTTTCACCGCAAACAGATACTCGCCTTTCGGAGTCTGGCGTATTTGTAAATCCTGAACCGCTACGCCCTGGCCACCGGCAAATCCTATGGCGGCCTTGGTCGGTTGGCCGGCTTGGTCGAACGCGACCGTCTTTGACGGCCCCATCGCTTCTTTGGTCATGGACGTCTGTTTCACCGCCAGACCATCGACCACGATCGTCAGCCGACGCGGCGTCCCCATTGTACGGACGGATTGGAACGCAATCCGCTGATCGTTCAACAACCGCGCGGCTGACTCCTTGAGGGAGGTCAGCGCGGGAACAATGAACTGATAGGGCAGCTCTTCCACACCGATTTCCAGCAGCAACTCGGCCACGGAAGGTGCGGACGTCCTTCTACCTTTCTTCGGCGCAGTAAGCGGACGTCCTGTCTTCTTTTGAGTCGCCATATCCTTTTACGTTCGGCCTGTCCCGGCCTTTGAGCGAGACCTGCCCGGCTTCACCGCGGCATTCGCGCGATTCAACAGCGGATGGCCCATGGCGGCCCGCTCCTCGATATAGCGCTCGGCGCATTGCCGGGCCAGTGCCCGCACTCTGGCAATGTAGCCAGTCCGCTCCGCGACGCTGATGGCGCCCCGCGCATCCAGGAGATTAAAAGCGTGCGACGACTTGATACAGTAGTCATACGCCGGCAGAGTCAGCCGCTTGTCGGTCTGCGCCAACAGCCGCTTGCACTCCGCTTCATATGATTGAAACAGCTGCATCAACATTGCTACATCGCCTTCTTCGAAATTGTACCGGGACCCCTGCACCTCGGTTTCATCATGAATATCGCCGTACTTAATCTTGTCCGTCCAAGCCAGATCGAACACGTTGTTCACTTGCTGCAAGTACATGGCGATGCGCTCGGTCCCATAGGTGATTTCCCCGGTGATGGGACTCAGCTCGATCCCGCCGATTTCCTGAAAGTATGTGAACTGGGTGATTTCCATCCCATCCAAACGCACTTCCCACCCGAGCCCCCAGGCGCCGAGGGTCGGTGATTCCCAGTCGTCCTGAATGAAGCGGATGTCGTGTTGTTTGGGATCGATCCCCAACCGGGCCAGACTCTCCAGGTAGAGCTCTTGGATATTGTCGGGGGAAGGCTTGAGTACCACTTGATACTGATAGTAGTGCTGCATGCGATTCGGATTTTCCCCATACCGCCCGTCCGTCGGACGGCGGCAGGGCTGCGCATAGGCTGCGCGCCACGGTTCCGGCCCAAGTGATCGGAGGAAGGTCGCAGGATGAAACGTGCCGGCTCCCATTTCCATATCATACGGTTGATGCACGACACAGCCGTGATCGGCCCAGAAGTGGTGGAGCGTGAGGATCAGGTCTTGAAAATTCACGGAAGGTCCAACCTGAACGAGGCAAATAACCGAACGGAAATTCCGTCCAACACACGAAGGGGCAAGCTAACAAGAATGGTTTTCTTCTGTCAAGCAACGTTCCCTCTGTGATCAATAGGTTGCACACGATTTCACCGACAGTCGTTGCGCGTGATGCTACTGAGGGCGCCAGATGCGGGTGATCACGCACACAGATGGCGCTTGACAATAGGCCATCCGACGGCCTATTGTTCTAATTGTTGATTAACTCACTCATGTTTTAGGCCTGACCGATGAAATTTTCTAAGAAAAGCGAATATGGCCTCCGCGCGCTCCTCGAACTCACGCGCGCCTACGGATCCACTACTTTGCAGCGCCACGACATCGCTGTTCGCCAACATATTCCCATCGAGTTCCTAGAACAAATCCTGCTCGCGCTCAAGCGAGCCGGGCTGCTTTCAAGTAAACGAGGCGCAAAAGGGGGGTATAGCCTCATCAAGCAGCCGAAAGAGATTTCGCTGGGTCACGTCATCCGCATTCTCGATGGCCCTCTCGCTCCGATCGGCTGCGTCAGCAAGACTAGCGACTGTCCCTACGCGAAGCGGGCTCACTGTCCCGTACAACAGGTCATGGGATCGGTCCGAGACGCGATCGCCGACATTCTCGACAATTACACGCTGGCTGATTTTGCCGCAGGATCGAAAACCACCTGAGTCATGGACGAACTCGTTCTCATCTCGATTACCTTTGTCGCAGCGGCAGTCAATGGCGCGCTGGGATACGGATTCTCCTCCATTACGGTTCCCATCGCTCTGCTGTTCTATACCAACCGAGTCCTGAACCCCGCCTTGGTCCTCGTCGAAATTGTTATCAATGCCTATGTGCTCTTCATTAACCGGAGCAGCATCCGCAGTGTGATCTGGCGCGTTGCACCAATCGTAGGCGGTCTGGTTATCGGCGTCGCGGTTGGCAGCTACCTCCTGTCACTGGTCCATCCGGCATGGGTCAAGTTCGTCACCTACTTCTTTCTGCTGCCTCTCATTCTTCTCCAAGCCGCCGGCATCCGAAAACCTATTCGAGCTGAAAAGGCTATTGCCGTACCGTTCGGAACAGGACTCGGTATGCTCTATTCCATCACAACGATTTCCGGCCCCCCCTTGGCCCTCCTTTTCAACAATCAAGGCTATCCGAAACAAGACTTCCGTGCCGCCCTGGGCATCATTCGACTGGCAGAATCTTCCTTCACGGCCGTCGCCTATGTTTTTATCGGCTTCTACAACCCCGAAGCGATGGAGCTGATTCCCCTCATTGCTCCCAGCGTCTTGTTGGGAATTCCTCTGGGCACCTTCCTCATCCGCTTGATGGACCCGGAGACGTTCAGACGAATTTGCATGGCATTCGACGGGGTGATCGTCGGGTTCGGTCTTTCACGCGTCCTGGGTGAGCTCCACCTGGCCTCGGCCTTTACCACGTACAGCATCCTCTCCATTGTCACCGCTATCAACGGCTACTTGCTGTTCCGATTCTTCAGAAACCGTACAGTCCCCTAACCTAGATGGGGCCATTTCCCCTTCCCATCACACAGTCGATGATCCATCCCGGCAAATTTTTCCGCTCTTCTCTTTTCCCCAATAGACCATAAGACCATAGACCATCAGTCGACCTCTGTATAAGCTGCCGGAAAAATCCTACACAGGAGCGCGGCCTCATTTTTCCGCATCTTACAAGGTAAACTCCGCTCATCTCTGAAAATGATGACTGCTCTACCCTTCACATCAGAAACAATCCCACAAATCACTGTTGATTTTATTAGATATTTTAACGGCTTCTTCAAGGCACCACTCTTGCTAGGTATTGGTGGCAATGCAGCGCTCGTCCCAAATGGCATTTCCGAAGTCCAGCGCCGGCCAAGCCTGCGCGATCGTCTTCAGCGCCTGCTTTCTTTCTCTGGCCGGATGCGGATCCGGCGGAGAACAGGGACCGGCGATTTCGACGACTGCCACTCCCGCTGGAGCAACCGCGAGTTTGACCTGGGACCCTGTCAATGATCCCAGCGTGTTGGGCTATTACATCCATTACGGGAAACAATCCCTTGGTCAAAATGGCTCCTGCTCCTACGAAGGCGCCAAGTTTGTGACCACCCCGTCTGGTACCGTCACGGGTCTCGACACGAACAGCCGCTACTACTTTGCCGTGAGTGCCTATAATGGAGCCGAAAGCGCCTGTTCAAATGAGGTCTCGACCGACACATAGGCCATGCCTCCTGCCCGGATTCTGTGTTCCTGCGTCTCTTTTTTCACATCCCCCATCAGCTTCATTGACTCCCCCCAGCTGATTTGCTAGCTTCAGCCCCCGCGTGCGAATGGCAATAGTAAAAAACCAACTCGAACTGGAAGACTCTATACGCATCGCCTATTCTCCCGAAAGGAGTTCCCATGGCCGGCTCGACGACGTCGTCCACACTGCTTACCCTGCTCCACAATAAAGCGACCCAGCTTCGCATCGAAAGCGTCCGGTCGACCAGTGAAGCAGGCAGCGGTCATCCATCCAGCTGTTGTTCCGCCGCGGACATCGTGGCAGCGCTCTTTTTCTCCGTCATGCGGTATGACCCTCGAAACCCGAAGGACCCCAACGCCGATCGCTTTGTCCTGTCCAAAGGCCACGCCGCGCCGCTACTGTACGCCGCCTGGGCTGAGGCAGGCTTATTCCCCAAGAGCGATCTCTTGAAGTTGCGCACATTGACGTCCGATCTCGAAGGCCACCCTACCCCCCGGCTGCCTTTCGTCGACATGGCGACCGGCTCCCTGGGCCAGGGACTGGCCGCCGGTATTGGGTTGGCGCTCAACGCCAAACGGCTTGAGAGAAACACAGCCCGCACCTATGTATTGATGGGGGACGGGGAATCGGTCGAAGGCTCCGTCTGGGAATCGGTTGAGCTGGCACGGCAATTCAAGCTCGACAATCTCTGCGCCATCGTTGACGTCAATCGTTTGGGGCAAAGCGACCCGACGATGCTCCAGCACGACATGAAAGCCTACAAGTCTCGCTGGACCGGGTTCGGGTGGAACGCGTTGGTGGTGGATGGGCACAATCTCAAAGCCCTGCTTGCGGCATTCACGCTGGCTGCGAAGACGAAAGGCAAACCCACGGTTCTGTTGGCCAAGACGTTCAAAGGCAAGGGGATCTCCTTCATGGAGAACCATCCCAGCTGGCATGGGAAACCGATCCCGAAGGGCGAGGAAACTCAGAAGGCTATCGACGAGTTGACGAAACGCCTCAAGCCGACGAAGGCTGTTCCGAAATACAAATTGCCTCCGGCGACATCCTCCCGCACACCATCAGCCAAACCCATGGCGCCTCCCGCGTACAAAATCGGCGACACCGTCGCCACGCGTGAAGCGTTCGGCGCAGCGCTGGCGGCCTTAGGTGCAGCCGATCCCTCGGTCGTTGCCCTGGATGCCGACGTCAAGAATTCCACCTACACGGACAAATTTGGCAAGCAGTTTCCCGACCGTTTTTTTGAGAATTTTATCGCCGAACAGAATATGCTGGGCGCCGCGGCCGGACTCTCTGCCTGCGGCAAGATTCCGTTCGTCGCCACCTTTGCCGCATTTTTCACGCGCGCCTACGACTTTATTCGCATGGCCGCCATCAGCGGATCGAACATCAAGCTGGTCGGCACCCACGTCGGCGTGAGCATCGGCGAAGACGGCCCGTCGCAAATGGGATTGGAAGACATCGCCATGATGGCGGCGCAGCCAGGCATCACCGTCCTCTATCCGTCAGACGGCACCTGCACCTACCGGCTCGTCGAAGCCGCTGCGAAGCACAAGGGGATGGTCTATATCCGTGCCGGCAGACCGAAAAGTCCGGTGCTCTATGACTCCGGGGAACAATTCCAGATCGGAGGCAGCAAAATCCTTCGCCACAGCGCATCCGACATCCTGACCATCGCCGCAGCGGGCGTCACCCTGTTCGAAGCATTGAAGGCCCATGATCAATTGAAAGCCGCGGGCATCGCTGTCCGTGTGATCGATCTGTACAGTATCGTTCCGATTGACCGCACGACCCTCTTGGACAGCGCCCGGGCAACACACGGCCGCATCCTGACGGTCGAAGATCATTACGCGCACGGAGGCCTGGGCGATGCCGTGCTCAGCGCAGTTGGAACCGAAGGGATCAAGGTCCACAAACTCGCCGTGCGCGTGATTCCCCACAGTGGTAAACCGGAAGAACTCGTGGATCACTTCGGCATCGGAGCCCGATCAATTTTGGAAACGGTCAAACAGATCGTAAAATAATCCCCCGCGCATGCCGAGATAGCTTTCTGACGGACCTGCACGGAAGGGAGCCCTGGCGGCAGGACCAATTATTCGGTAAGATGTTTTCGTCACGGGGTGGTTGTGTGATAGTCCGCGCACGTTGCGCGATGTGGAGCACGCATGCCGGACTGAGAATGGGATCGGAAGGGACAACACCACATTATTTTTCGATCGGGAAGAGAAGGAGGCACGAATGATGCGGAGAACGGTAGGGTTGTCGGTCGTCGTAGCAGGATGCGCTCTGATCTTGTCGGGAGGCATGGCTTTCGCTGACGATGAGCCGCCATTGCCCACGGTTCCACCCGAGTATGCAGACAAGCATATGCCGGCTGGAGGGTGGACGGATCCCAAGGCGATCGAAGAAGGAGAGCAGATTTACAAGGGCGACGTGAATCCGAACGTCAACTGTGGCAGCTGCCATGGCAAGGACGGGCAACCGGTAAAAAAAGGTGCGCGAGATATGCGTGATCCTAAAAATATCTGCCGTTGGTCCGACAGTTACTGGTTCTGGCGGATATCGGAAGGTATCCCGAAGACGAAAATGAAAGGTTTTAAGAACAGCCTGACAGAGGAGCAGATCTGGCATGTGATGGCGTTTGAGAACATGTTCTCGAACGGGGGCAAACCGCACGACCACTCATGTTACAAACCTTAGACGAAGATGAATGCCTGGAAGGGACAGTTGTCTGAACAGCAGATCTGGCAGGTCATTGCCTATCAGCAACAGTTCTCGCACGACGGTAAACCGACCGACCATAACGACTACAAGCCGTAGCCATTTAAAGGGTCCTGGGTTGGATACATGAAGGGGGGAACGCGGAATTCCGCGTTCCCCCCTTCATGTTCTGAATGAAATTCTGATCTCCGAATATGCATCAAGAGGGATTCGGCGCCATGAAGACGAGTACCCTAAGACGCCGATCGGTATGGTTCTTCACTCCATGCTCCTCGCCTGCAGGCGCCATCGTACCTTGCCCGACTCCGAGCACCTGCTTCTCGGCACCAACTTGAAACGTCCCTGCTCCCTCCAGGACGAGATATACCTTATCCTGGGCTCCGTGAATGTGACCCTTCTGCTCCTGGCCTGGCTCGAAGCAATAGACGTCGCAGAAAAATCGCTCAGTCTGAAAGAGATTATTCTTCTTCATCTTATCCTGGCTGTATTGTTGATAGTCCGCCAGACTGATCATCTTCATCGGATCACACCCCTCTTCTCTTACTCACACCCAGTTCACACCTCTAAAACAGCTTACCGTTAGGGCAGCCTGGACACGGCCTTCTGATAGGAACTCTTGAGGTCATCAAGTGCAGAATTCACGTTTGCTTTCATGGCAGCCCACTTTGAGTCAGTCACTGTCCTCAGCTGCTCCAACTCGTGCTTGGCCGCATCCTTCTTCTTTTCCAACTCATCAAGGGACTTCTGAAGTTCCGCTCTGGCTGCCGATGAGACCTCATGCCCCTTTCCCCGCAAGTGGTTGATCTGTCTCTGAACAACCGCCAGTTCCTCATGGGCCTTCCGCTGGAATGCTTCTTTTTGCTCAATCGTGTATTGTTTCGTTGCCTCCAGTGTTTCCTTCGCTTCCTTGGTGATCGTTCCCGTACCGGCAACTGATACACGCGCCACCCCCATCACCATGGTCATTCCCGTGATGACAATCCAGACACCATATCTTGAGCAATAGCGTCGAGTACTCATGCTCCCCTCCCATGTCCCCCGTGCCGGCTTATGAGGGAAGTATAGTTGCCTGACATTGCAAAGTCACCAAGCCCTCACAGGATGCCCCTAAACTTTCGAGCACCACAAACCGAGAAAGGATGGCAATGACAACCATCCGAACACAACCGGCGAGGGACCGCCACCATGCCCCCTGACATCCAAGCAGCAACGACTCCGATTGAACAACTTGAGCGCAGTCTTCTTCAAAAGCTTGAACAAGGCGAACTCGAGCTGCCGTTGCTGCCCCAAGTGGCAAGCCAAGTAATGGCTCTCGCCTCGGATCCCGCTGCCGACGCGGCCAAACTGTCGTCACTCATCCATCAGGATCAGGCACTTGCGGCGCATGTGCTGCGCATCGCCAACTCGCCCGCCTACATGCCCCGCAGCCCTGTGGTCTCCCTTCAGCACGCCGTCGCCATGCTGGGCATTAATTTATTATCGGAAATCGCGTTTACCGCTTCATTGAAAGCCGGTGCCTTCCAGGTACCTGGCCACGAAGATGAGGTCAAACAACTCTGGCGGCACTCGCTGGCCAGCGGCGCCTTCGCCAAAGAAGTCGCCCGCGCACGTCGCGTCAATGTCGAAAGCGCCTTTCTCTGCGGCCTGTTGCACGCCATTGGGAAACCTGTCGTCCTGCGAACGGCAGCGGCCATCGCGCAGAAGCAGAACATCCCCGCTGACAAGTCCATGCTGCGCATGTTGATGAACGGGTACCACTCGCGCGTTGGATGTCTGATCGCCGACAAATGGAGCCTGCCTAAACAGGTCGCCGAAGCGATCCAATATTACAGCGATTACGACCACGCGGTCTCGTTTCGCCAGGAGTGCCTGCTCACATACGTCGCCGATCGGCTGGCGACCCATCTGTTGACCCCCGATGACATGCCGGAAGACTCCTTGCGTGATCATCCCGTGTTCGCAGAGTTGAACCTCTATCCCAATGACATTGACCAACTCGTCTCGTGCAGAGAGAGGGTCCTGGCGGTCGTGAATGCGATGAATCTATGAGCACACCGACCAACTTTGACATCATCGTCATCGGAGCCGGCCCTGCCGGGCAGAAAGCGGCCATCCAGGGCGCGAAAGCCGGCAAGCGCGTGGCCCTCATCGAACGGGAGCGCGGCATTGGAGGCAGTTGCGTCTATCGCGGGACCATCCCCAGCAAAACGTTAAGAGAAAGCGCGCTCCACCTCGACCGGCTCAAACGTGCCGGCGAGGCTTTCGACTTCAGCCTGAAGCCGGATACCCAAATCGCAACCCTGCTCAGCCGGCTCGAAGACGTCGTCTCCGCCCACGATACGTTTATGAGCCGGCAGCTCAGACGCAACGGGATCTCCCTCTTTCACGGCCGCGCGCGCTTCATCGACGCACGCACCGTCGAGATGCAAACAGTCGACGGCGCCAGCCAGCGATTCACCGCCGGGGCCATCATCCTGGCCACCGGCTCACGCCCCAGGACTCCGGACGGCATTCCCGTCGATCACGAACACATTCTTGACAGTGACTCGCTCCTCTCCATGATCTACCTGCCGCACTCGCTGGCGATCATCGGCGGCGGCGTGATTGGGTGCGAGTACGCTTCGATATTCTCGCTGCTCGGCGTTCAGGTTACACTGATTGATCGGGCACCCGCACCGCTTCAGTTCATGGACCACGAACTCGTCTCACACTTCGTCAGCATATTCAAACAGCGAGGCGGCTGTTACCTCGGGGGGCAAACTGTCACGGACGTTCGATGGGACGGCGTATCCCACGTCGTCATTACCCTGAAAGACGGGCCTCAGGTCAAGACCGAGAAACTGTTGGTTGCCCTTGGCCGCCAGGCCAATGTCGAGGACCTCAATCTACCAGCAGCCGGCCTGTCAGTCACCCCGAAGGGTATCCTCTCGGCAAACCAGTTTTGCCAAACGGATATACCGCACATCTATGCCGTTGGAGACATGGTCAGCGGGCCTGCTCTCGCATCGAAAGCCATGGAACAAGGCCGCAGGGCGGTTCGGCACGCCCTTGACCTGCCGATCGGCGACGCTGCTTCGACGATCCCGCTTGGTATTTACACCATCCCCGAAATGGCCAGCATTGGCTTGGATGAGCAGAGCGCCCGTGAACGGTACCGGGAGCCGTTGATCGGACGGGCCAGATATGAGGAAGTCGCTCGGGCGCAGATATCCGGATCCGGACAAGGGTTACTCAAGATGGTCGCGGACCCGTGTGGCGAGCAACTGCTTGGGGTGCAGATCGTAGGAGATTCGGCTACTGAATTGGTTCATGTCGGGCAACTGGCGCTTCAACAGAGTGCCACCGTCGAGTCATTCATCGACAACGTTTTCAACTTCCCCACCTACGCCGAAGCCTACCGCGTTGCCGCACTCGACATCGTCGGCCAGGCTGCCAAGCGCCGGACGGACCAAGCGGCGTGAGACTGCCCCCTGGCCTGAAGGAAAATATGGACAGTCTTTGTTCGAGCGGCCATCTTGGAAAGGCTACGAAGCGGTCTCGCCCTGACGTTCTCGTTCATACGGCTGTCGCTCCAGCTCTTTGACGGTGAGCCGGAGTCTCGCCCAATCTTCCGGCGCAAGGTTGAGGAACTCCACGCCAAAGTTGCCGCCACGAGCCCAGCGGACGATCGCTTGCTCCACTTGCAGTGGCGGCTCTGAGTCCGAGATTTCTATGCGCAACTCCAGCGCCGTGCCGGGCTTGACTGGCGTTGAGGTGAAGATGCGGCACCCTCCGCTGGACAAATT
>JABMDL010000006.1 GCA_015903945.1 Nitrospira sp.
GAGCTTGTATCTGCTTTGCCGGCAGGGTGAGTTACGGTCGCCCATCGCGTGGGCGACGGCAGGCATGGCGGCGCTGTTTGTCAAACATTTTCCCCGTCATCTCGCCGGCGTGCATGCTCCGGAGGCTTTGCCTCGGGAGATCCGGCGCGCGATCCTGCGCGATGCACGCGCCCGAGGTTTTCGTATCGTGAAACGTGTGACATTACGGGCGCCGCGTGATCTCTGACCGGTCCCGGGTCCGCGCCTTGCGCCGTCTTTTCAGCGGGTGCTAAGATCCTCACAAGCAAGGCTAAGGCTCAGGTCAAGGTTGAGTTTCGGAAACGTTGCCTTGCCCATAGCGAGCCTGAACCTCAGCCTTAACCTTAGCCTGGTTCCAATCTGACCATGCCCAACATCACATTACTTGTCTCGCCTAGTTGCGGCGCCTGTCCCTCGGCTAAGAGCCTGTGGAAGCAGCTCAAAGTGAAGTACAGTTTTTCCTATCGAGAAGTGGATATCACGACGAAAGACGGTCAAGAGTTGGCGGATCGCCATTCCGTCCGTGCGGTACCCGCCACCATCATCGACGGGCGATTGACGTTCGTCGGGGTTCCGAGCCGGGAGAGCGCCGAAAAGGCCATTCAATTAAAGCTGAAACAGCGGGAGGGGTAGCAGAGCCATGGACGACGATGATAATGAGCTCCCGGATCTTCTCCCGCTCATTGCCAAGGGGCCTCCGCCGGATTGCCCGATCTGCGGCGATCCCATGTCCTTCATCGACGGGGATTGGGCCTGCGTCGATTGCAACGGCGAATTGCTGGGACCGGAAACGGGCTAATCGCGTCGTTCGTGAAGCGTGAAGCGTATTTCGCAAGCAAAGATGAGACACACATTCTTTCTATCCTGCATTTCACGCTTCACGAGATACGCTTCACGAGATACGCTGTAGATGCTCCGCATCGTCACCGGTCGATTCCATCCTTCTCTCGAATCCGCTCTTGTTGATCATCTCGTACGCGCGAAGGCCACTGACACTCTTGCGCCGATTGGAATCTTCGTTCCATCCAAGCCGCTTGCCGATCGTCTTCGCACGCTGCTCGCCGTCGAGCATGGGCTGTCGCTGCTCAATCTGCATATCTTGACCTTCCATCAATTGGCTCTGCGTCTGGCCGGAGACGGGCAAGTCAATTGTCCGTTGCCGCGGGTCGTTGACGAGCTGTTCTTCGAGCAACTTGTCCGGCACATTGTTCACAGCACACTCAACAGCCAAGCTCCGTTACAACGGGTCGGGCAATCATCCGGCACATGGGGCGCACTCTGGGCGACGATTCGCGACTTGAAGGACGCGGGTGTCGAGCCCGGGCCGGCGTTGCAAGGCCTCCATGAAGGCTATTTCGAGGAAGAAGACCGGGAATGGCTCGGCGCACTTGTGGCACTCTACGCGGCGGTGAAGGAAGCGGGCAGGACGCTCGGGATTGGGACGCCGGACGACCTGGCTGAGGCGCTCATTTCCTCTGTGCCGACCGCTGCGTTCCTCCAGTCGCTGAGGAAAGTGTTCTATTACGGATTCTATGACCTGACGCAGGTGCAGCTGTCTCTGTTTGAAGCGGTCAGTCGAACCAAGGACACGACCCTATTCTTCCCCCTCGAAGGCGATCCGGCCTATGGATTCGCACGGCGATTTTTCGATCGCTATATCCAGCCGCTGGCGATGTCGGATGCTGCGGCGACTCGATTCGAGCAGGAATCGTTCACCACGGCCCAACATTCCGTCCAGCTCAGCATCCGGAGCGTCATCGGGGCAGAGGAAGAATTGGCGACGACGTGCCGCACGATTCTCGATCTAATTGAGACTCACGGCTATCGATTCAACGAGATCGGCGTCATTGCCCGTACGCTGGATCCTTACAGTGCGCATCTCCAGCCGATCTTCGACCGCCATCGAATCCCCTTTTGCACGACCGCGTCGAGGCCGTTAATTCAGGAACCGATCTGCAAGCTCATCCTGCAGCTGGCCTCCCTGCCGGTGAACGATTTGTATCGCGCGTCGGTGCTGGATGTCGTGACGTCTCCGCTCTATACCACCGATTTGTATGATGCCCTGTCGGCGTTCTACCGGCCCGAACAGTGGAAACAGCTGGTTCAAGCCCTGCACATTACGCACGGGGTCGAGGAGTGGACACGCCTGGAGCCGGCGAGCCACGTGTCATTCATGCTCGATGGCGAGGAGCGCCTCGCGGATGCTCTGGCCATTCCGCCGGAGGTGATCGGTCTGTTTTGGCAGGTGGTCTCACAGCTTATCCAAGACTGTTCGGTCCTGCCATCGCGCGGAACGATCAGCCGGATGGTCATGGCTTGTCGAACACTCGTCGAACGGCGCCTGCGCCGACCTGATGCAGGGGAATCACCCGCCGAGGACGCGCAGCCGGCCCGCCTAGCCACGATATGGGACGCCATAGACCGTATCTGGCTGACCCTCATCGAATTGGAACCGCTCAACGAAGAGATGACCTGGGCTGAATTTGTCGAGCTGCTGACCCATGCATTCGAGCAAACGGCGACGCCCCTGCACGATGGCTCATCACAGGGGGTCATGGTCTTCGACGTGATGGCGGCACGAGGGGTGCCTTTCAAAGGCCTGTTTGTCCTTGGTGTGAACGACAAAGTGTTCCCCCGCTACATCCGGGAAGATGCCTTTCTTCGGGACCGCCATCGGCGCGTGCTCGACGAGACACTTGGATTTAAGATCGACGAGAAGCTGACAGCGTACGGAGCAGAGACATTGCTCTTCCATCTGGTCTGTCAGGCGGCGCGCCAACGGCTCTACCTCTCTTATCAACGGGCCGATGAATCAGGACGCATGTTGGCCGCCTCTCCGTATCTCGGGGAAGCCCGGCGCCGGTTCGGTCAGGATGAACAACCGATAGAGATGGTGCCTCGCCGTCTGAGCGATCAAGTGCTGCAGCGGCCGGCGATCAAACTGTTTCTCCCTCCGGCTGAACTGACGCGGTGGCTGGCCCTGAACGGGCAAAGCCCGACCGAGCTCGTACAGGCGTTCGGCCGCGATGCGGAAACCTTCCGCCATGCGGCCGAGGCGCTCGGTCGAATCGAAGAGGATGGCGTGACACTGAGTCCTTTCGATGGGATGACCGGAGCGGTCGAGCCGCATTGGACCAGGCTCCTCGAACGGGGTATCGCCCCGACGCCGCTCGAACGGTATGCGCGGTGCCCCTTCCAATATTTTGCCGCGGATGTGCTGCGGCTCGAACCAAGCCGCACGGCACTCGGGCAAGAACCGGATGCGGCGCTGGTCGGGACCCTCTGCCACGCCGCGTTGCGCCGTTGTTATGAACACCTCGTGCAGGCCGGGTGGCCGGCTGAACGGGTGGCAGACGAGGCCATCGAACAGATGGTCCGTGCGTCGGTCGAACAGGCGGCGACAGACCTGGATGCGCAGCATCGAACGGGCCACTATCTGCTGTGGGAGCTGGCCAAAGAACAGATGATGACGCTCGTGCAAGCGACGGTGAAAGCCGACGAAGCTGAACAAGCCGAGGCTCCACATGAACCGATCGCCTTTGAGGTGGATGGTGCAGGAACAATTCCCGGTGTTCTTGACGAAGGATTGTTGAAGATCCGTGGCCGCATCGATCGGCTCGATCGAAACCGACACTCCGGCGCCGTACGCGTGCTCGATTATAAATTCAAGGTCGGCTCAGCCATGAAACCGGAAGACCGTCACCTGGCCCAGTCCGCGGTCCGCGGGTATCGGCTGCAGCCTCCGCTCTATAGTTGTCTCATCGTTCCGGGGCAGCCTGCACCGAGCCAGGTGCAGTTCCTGTTTCTCGCTCCCCAATGGCCGGCTGCAATCAGTCGTTCGACGTTTGAAACGATGTCGTGGGCATCAGATACCGGGGCGCTCATTCGGCGCACGATCAGCACGCTGGTGGCCGGAATTCGGGCCGGGCGGTTTTTCATTCTTCCGGACGGCTATTGCGACGGATGCGAATTCCGAGTGGTCTGTCGGCGAGAACATGCTCCAACGTGGTGGCGAGCCTATCGCGCGGCCGAACCGAAAGCGCTGAAGCTGCTTCGGACCCAGAAGGTGGCCGATGACTAACGAGCTCCTGATTCCGGATCGCATGGCTCGGGAGTCGGCCGAGACGACGTTCGATCGCAACGTCGTCGTCGTGGCCGGGGCGGGAACCGGCAAGACGACTCTGCTCGTGAATCGCCTCGTCTATCTACTCATGAAAGAGCCGGCTCCGGTCCCGATTACGCAGATCGTCG
Organism: Nitrospira sp.; assembly: GCA_015903945.1. Taxonomy (GTDB): domain Bacteria; phylum Nitrospirota; class Nitrospiria; order Nitrospirales; family Nitrospiraceae; genus Nitrospira_D. The sequence goes on from JABMDL010000006.1 coordinate 4,270, forward strand.
CCTTGACGTTCACCAACAAGGCGGCGACCGAGATGAAAGTGCGGCTGCGCGAGCGGCTCGCTGTCCTCGCCCATCCGCAGGGCGAGGGGATGCGGCCGGGCGACGGGGGAGCGGTCTCACCCGAAGACTTGCGAGAACGCTACAGGCTTAGCGGCGACGAAATTGCGGAACGTGCCCGGGCGGGACTCGATGATATCGAAAAGGCCCAGATCGGTACGCTTCACAGTTTTGCCGCGCACCTCTTGCGGCTCCATCCGCTGGAGAGCGGCGTTGATCCCGATTTCAAAGAAGACGACGGCGCGCGATTTGACGAACAGTTCACCGTTGCGTGGGATTGCTGGCTCGACCAGGAATTGAGCCCAGCCGGAGTACACCATCACCAGTGGCGATCGGTGTTGGCGTCAACCACTCTCGAATCGGTCCGATCGCTGGCCTGGTCTTTGTGCAGTGAATTAGTCGATCTCAATGTTCTACAGCAGCAACTGGCCTCGACAGTGGTGTCGCCGGCCCTGTCGGAATGGATGCGGCAACTGGGCGCCCGGGCGGAGCAACTCATGGACCTCTATGACCGGCCGAAACGCCGTAAGGCCGAGCACATGCTTGCCGCCACGGTATCGCTGTTGCGTCTGGTGGCGGAAAAGGGGTTGGAGGGCCGGCACGACTTGACGTTGTCGGAACGTGAATGGCTCGGCAAAGAGCTGGGAAACGTAGTCGCGGGATGGGAGAAGGGCGATTTCAGAGAGGCCGCTACGATGATCCAGACGGCACAACAGCTTCTGTCGGTCGATCATGCATTCCTGAACGACCTGTTGAACTTGCTCGGTCCGGTCGTACGGAGCATCCGCGAAACCTTCGCCCGGCAGGGCTGGCTTTCCTTTGATGGGTTGCTGTCGCGGGCTCGGGCGCTGCTGTTCGAACACCCGTCTGTCCGTGAACGGATTAAACGGGACTATCGCGCCGTGTTGGTCGATGAGTTTCAGGACACCGACCCGGTGCAGTACGAAATCATCCTCGCCGTCTCGGAGCGGCAGGGGAGCCAGACGGCTCATTGGCGTGATATGGCGCTCGAACCGGGGAAACTTTTTATTGTTGGAGATCCCAAACAGTCGATCTATGCCTTTCGGCGCGCCGATATCGAGGCCTTTGATCGGGTCGTGGAGAAAGTCGCGGCTGATGGCGGCATAGTACGGACACTGACGACGAATTTCAGAAGCGACGCCGCAGTCTTGGAGCCGGTGAATGAGGTCTTCGATCGGTTGTTCGAGCGCCGGCCGCTGGTCCAGCCGGCGAACGTTCGATTGGAGGTACGCCCCCAACGGCGCCCGGCATCCATCGAGCCTGGAGTGCGTCTCTGTGTCACGACGCCGAACGGGGACGCAGACACGTTCGACGCGGCAGGGGCGACAAGAGCCGAGAGTGAGGTGCTGGCTCGCTGGCTGATGGACGAGGTCCTGAGCCGCCCTTCGGTGAAACCGGGCCATGTGGCCTTGTTGTTCCGAAAGCTCACGCAGGCCGATGCCTATCTCGATGCCTTGCGCCGTCACGATATCCCCTACGTCATCGAGGGAGAAAAGCATTTCTATCGCCGCCAAGAGGTGATCGATCTCGTCAATCTGTTGCGTGTCGTGGATCATCCTCATGACGAGATCGCCTTGACCGGTCTCCTGCGCGCACCGCTGGGAGGGCTGACGGATCGGGACCTCTATGAGCTCAAGCAGGCGGGGCACTTTAATTATCTCCATGCCGCGCACCTCGATACATGGACGCATGCCCGCGCTGCTGCCGTCAGGCGGCTCTATGAACATCTGGCCTGGCTCCACCGGGCCATGCCGGTTCTCCCTTTGGCCGAAGCGATCGAACTGCTGTTCGACCGATTGCCCCTTCTTGAGCTGGCCGCTGCGTCGCTCCATGGCGAACAGGCCGTGGCGAATCTCATGAAGGTCAAACAGACGGCCGCGTCATTGGCCGACCGGCCCCATATGACTCTGAGTGGATTCGTGGATCTCATGATCAGCAGGCTGGAAGAACAACCGGACGAGTCGGAGAGCCCGCTTGCCGAGGAGTCCCTCGAAGCCGTGCATGTGTTGACGATTCACAAAGCCAAGGGGTTGGAATTTCCGATCGTCGTGCTGCCGGGACTTCATCAGGGGAGCGGGCGGGAACGGAGCACCCCGCAGGTTTCCTATGATTGGTCGAGCGGAACCTATGGCCTTTCCCTGGACCAGCGTCGGTCACTCGGCTCCTTGCTGGTCCAGCATAAGCTGCGGCTGCGTGAAGAAGCGGAACGGCGACGAGTGTTCTATGTGGGGATGACCAGAGCGAAGGAGTTGTTACTGTTGTCCGGGGGGATCACCGCCCGGTCTGTTGGCGAAACGGCCTTCGAGCTGCTGCAGAGCATCAGCGTGGGAGAGATTGGAGTAGCCTCGACCGAAGCCTTGAAAATCGGTAATGGCAGGATTCCCCATCGTGTTGTCACGGCACCGGAACGAAGGCGCCCCCGCCGACGATTGGACGGGGCCGCCGGCGCAGCATTGATCGATCCACGAGAAATGGCGGCTTTGTGGGGGGTACGAAGGGCTCGATGGACAGAAGCCCGTAAGACTCCGCAATCCGTGACGCCGACGTCGCTGGGCAGAGGAGTGGTGGTGGTCAGGCGTGACATGACTCCTGTTCGACACCATGCGGCGGTTGGCCGGTTGGCCGGTGTGGTGGTCCATCGCCTGCTCGAGCAATGGGATTTTTCGCAGGCCCCCTCCAAGTTACTGGGGCAGGCCGGCGCGGTCCTTCAGGCCGTCCTTGAGCCTGACGATCAGTCGCATGCTACAGCGGTTGCCGAGTCTGTGAACGAACTTCTTGCGGCCTTCGGGCAATCGGACGCCTATGCACGGCTCCAATCGTCGCAGATCCTTGGCCGTGAAGTCCCGTTCATCATGCCGTGGGGTGACAGGCAATTGATGGAAGGGGTGATCGACGTGATCTACCGGCTTGATGGAGAGTTGTGGATCGCAGACTATAAAACGGATGCGGTCACGATTGCCCAGGCCGCGGGTCGCGCAGAGCAGTATCGTGTGCAAGGTCAGGTATACAAGGCTGCGGTGAAACAAAGCCTGAGCGCCGAACCTCGATTGCACCTGCTCTTTCTGCGGTGCGGCGCGGCGATTGAACTGGAGACCTAGGGATTTTGTAATGGCCGGGCGCGCGCATATCTCATCTGAAGGTTTTGCAAAGCTGGTTCAGCAGGCGATTGCCGATCTGCCGCCTCCCTACGCCAAGCTGATGGAATCGATCGCTGTCGTGGTGGAGGAGGAGCCGCCGCGAGAGGTGCTGGAAGACCTCGAACTCGACAGCGAGGACGATCTGCTGGGGCTCTATCAAGGCCAGTCATTGGCCGAAGAGTCGTTCTTTATGGCGGGCGGGACGCAGCCGGCGAAGATTTCGATTTATCGGGGGCCGATCCTCCGCCAGTGTGAGACTGCGGAGGAGGTGGTGCAAGAGGTCTACGACACCGTGGTGCACGAACTGGGGCACCATGTCGGATTGGACGACGACGAGATGCCGTACTGAAAACAGTGCTGAGGTGCGAGTGCTGGGTGCTGAGTGTGAAAGGTTGATCTCCGATTGTACGCAGCACTCAGGACTCGGTACTCAAGACTCTCGTTTGCGTTGGGAGAATCCCCAGACCAGCATGACTATTCCAATCACGACCATGGGAACAGAAAGAATCTGTCCCATGGTGATTTGACTGAACATAAAGCCGATGTGCTGATCCGGCTCTCGGAAAAGTTCTGCGAACAACCGGCAGAGGCCGTAGCCGGTCAGAAAACTCCAGAAGATCGTGCCCGGCGGCGTGGTCCACCGTCCGATGGTCCAGAGCACGGTGAACAGCAGCAGGCCCTCAAGCCCCGCTTCATAGAGTTGGGAGGGATGCCGGCAGGCCGGACCTGCTCCGGGGAATACCATGCACCACTCCACGTCGGTTGCCCTTCCGTAGAGCTCGCCGTTAATGAAGTTGCCGAGCCGGCCGAATCCGAGCCCGATCGGGGTGACGGCCGCGGCCAAATCCGCGACCGTATAGACAGGGATGCCACTTCGCTTGCTGAACCATAGCAGTGCCACAATTGTGCCGAGCAGGCCGCCGTGAAAGGACATGCCGCCCTCCCAGACGGCGATGATTTTCAGGGGATGCTCCGAGTAGTAGGGGAAATTGTAGAACAGGGTGTATCCGATTCTTCCGCCAAGAAACACGCCCAAGGCTGCGAAGACCACCATGTCGTAGACTTGATCCGGTGCAATGGGCAGATGCTCGCGAGCCGTTTTCTGTTTGATCAACAGGTACGCGGCGGAAAGGCCAATCAAGTACATCAACCCGTACCAGCGAAATTGCACAGGGCCAAGCGCGAAAAAGACCGGATCGATGTTGGGGAACTGAATTGCGGCAAACGAGCCCACACTGCCTCCTGGTAATAGCTGCGGATCATATGGGAGGCGGTTCTCCTTTGCAAGCTGATTGGTGAGTGGTTGGTATGCGGGGTGATATTCTCGCAAATCGGCTCTGGTGGCTATGTGGAGACGCATGACTGTTGGTTTTCTGAAACGATTGTGTCACGAGCTGTTGGCAAAACAAGACTGTTTATGAGCCAGACTTAATCGGTGAAGGCAGAGGGTAAATATTTCATCGGGATAGGAGCGGGTTGCGGCTGGCACGGTTGGTGCTCCAAGAATCAATCTGTAGAAACACTGTCACAAGGGCCAGTGCAACACCTAAGGGAGGTTCACCATGTCGGAAAATGGGAAACACGTTGCCAAGGTTGCAGCTATGATCGCCGGAGGCGCCGTCCTCGGGGCCGGTCTCGGGCTCCTCTTCGCCCCGAAGTCGGGTGTCCAAACCCGCAGGGATATTGGCCGGTATGCGAAGAAGGCACAGGTCCACGCCCTTCGATTGAGTCGCTCAGTCCAGGCCGGGGTGAAGGAAGTCATGAATCACCGGAATGAGATCGTCAAGCCCTGTGAAGAGCCGCCGGTTCTCACCGCGACGCTGAACTGACGTGTAAGAGGCGTGACTTCTGCCGGCCTGACCCCGATGCGATCGGCTCAGGCCGGCAAGGGTGCTTGCCACTCGTCATACCTCCTGAGTCGCCCGTAGCCTGCTTGAATACCTTCGACCTCGATGCTACAGTCCCGCCGTTTGGGGCATGGATGGCCATGCTTCAGGATGACCGATGACCAGATGATGTAACCGTGACGCCGGTATGCCGGAGTGGCGGAATTGGTAGACGCAAGGGACTTAAAATCCCTCGGGCTCACAAGGCCCGTGCCGGTTCGATTCCGGCCTCCGGCACCATGAGAATCGGGGAGTGACTGCATACGAACGCATAGAGGGGATTCATGGACACAAAGGGCATTGTGGTGATCGTTGCGAGCATCGGGCTGTTCTTTTTGGCCATTGGGGTTGGGGCGTGGGTGATGACGTCACCGCTTGAAGCCGGTGAGGCGCAGGCAAAGCGGTGCAATGACTATGTGGATGAGTTGGATATGGTGAAGAAGTACAACTGGTTTTGGACTCCCTATCACCGGAGAATGGCATTCAACGACTGTGTCACGAAGAAGTTGGGCGAACCGAATCAGCCCTAGTTGTGTGAATGAGCGATTTCGGCCTGGAAAAAGTGACTCGATGAAGCGAGCTGGTGCGGCGCAAGCACGACCCTGACGGTCGTGCTCAAGTCCTGTTAGTACTCGTCGATTTCGTCCGTCTCATCGACCAACTCGGCTGTGACTTCGGCCGGTTCGGCGGTCCACTGCGCCAGCGGGATGCCTTTGGCTTTCAGAATGGCTTCTTGTTCGGTCCCCGCCGCCAGGGTCAGTTCATAATCAATCGTCTGCCGTACTTGAAACATGCGCATGGGGTCAGATCTCCTCAGTGCGATGGAGTACCGTCAATCGGGATCATCAGGTGTGGATAGAGTCCGGATTGCTCATGGGAGTGTCGCCGTAGTTGGAGCTGTACGGGAGCATGTCATCCGAGGCCTCCTTTCGGACAGTGAAAGTCTGGGCGGCATTGTAGGCTAAGGACCGAGAAATTTGGAAGTCCGATCCCACATGCTGGAGGGGGGGCTTTGCCGCCCATCTGAGCGGGGGCCTGGCATCGCGCGACGAAAAGTATTATGATTGCAACCGGAGGCCGATGAGGGGTTCTTGCGATGTTCTGACGTAGGAGGTACGACGATGGCTGGCAAACGCACATGTCCGTCTTGCAACGCGGGGGATGCGAAACAGATCAGCGAGATTGTGAAGCAGGAGGCCGCGGCCGGTGTGAAGAGCGGGTTGGCCCAACAGTACAATCCGCCGAAGCAGCCATGGGCCTATGTGCAGGGGTTCTTCCTGGCGATGCCGGTCAATGTCGGCATCATGCTCTCCATGACCTCGCCGGAGACGTCGGAACCGGGAACCGCGATGGCAGACGTGCTCTCGACCGTTGGGTTCTTAAGCGTGTGGGTCGGCTATGGAGTCTGGAAGAACAAGGCCTACATGAAGAAATTGGAAGAATGGAAAAACACCATCGCCTCGAAGCTGCATTGTCTGAAATGCGGCCATGTGTTTGGCACCTAGCGCGCCCGTTTGCTGTCGACCGCCTTTCTCCTTCTGTTTGACCGGAGTCGTTGCTCGCAATCGGGCGTGAGCAGATCCGGCGGAATCTCCCTACCGACGCCGGAGCGTTCCTCCTCGCTGTTCGAATGGCTGAGTATGGCGAGGCTGCTCTCCATCGTACTGGCCTTGGTAATCGGTGAATCGGCCTCCGCGGAGTGGGTGGTGGTCGAGAAGGACTATCTCGATCCTGAGCTCCGGACTGTGTACATCGATCCCGACACGATCAGCAGGGACGGGACAATGGTGACGGTCTGGCAATTGACCGATTATAAGATGATGCAGGGTGGGGTAGGGTTCGGCCGTTTCATGATGAGCCCGTACCGGTTCTTTTCCGCTAAGACTCAGAAACAACTGGACTGCGAGCCCAAGCGGATCCGCTTACTCGAGTACATCGAGTTTCTCCACCACATGGGGACCGGCCCTGCGTCTCACGGCTATGTGGATCACACCGCGTGGTTGCCGATTGAGCCCGCGAGCGTCAACCACGCCTTGTGGGAAGTCCTCTGCGGTCAGGAATAACCGCGTGTGTCCGTGGTCGTCTGCAACACCAGGACCGCTTACCGCATCGCCGTCAATGCCAGGCGGTGAGGCGGTGCAATTCTTTTTCCCTGCCTTCGCTGTGAGACCATCGCTCGGACCGGCACCATCTGATCGTGGGCCGAGAGGCCGAAGAGCGCTATGGCGAGCCCCCGGTATCTGGCCTCCAACTCACGGCACCGAGCGACGAATCGGCCGGCAATCAGCCGAGGAAAGTAGTCCCGGTGACGCTCGTAGAAGCGCGCCCGCCGTCCCCAGCGATCCGCCCTGAACAGGGACAGTCTCAGAGCCAACCCCGCAAAATGGTTCGGTGATAACCGCGTCGCGCCCCGCTTCACGGAACTCACGACGATGGATGTGGATGTCGTTAAGCCGGTCATGCTGCCTCCTCCCTGGTTAGGTGTCGGTGCTGTCGGCTGAAGGCCGTGATCGTATGTCATGGATCTCAACGATCTTCGAGCCGGTACGTACACGATAATCAGACAACATGAAAAGAGGATTAGTAGGACATGAGAAAACGCTTAGAAACACAAAAACTGACGTGATGCGATCGTCTGTCACGTTGCATCGGGTGCTTTCCTCGATGAAGATCGGATCCGGCATGGCTCGGTCGGCCGATGAGGTGCGATTGAACTCTTCTTCACGTCAGAGCTAGACTAACGGCATCGTGTCTTCCGCAGATACATCAGCACCGAATTGGTGGCTCAGGGGCGTCATCGCGCGATCCGTCGGCATTGTCGCCATTGCTACGGGGTTCGTCATCGGTATGGACGGGCTCGATGATCCCACCTCACATATGCTCCAGACGGCACTGGGGCTGCTCGCAACCGGGATCGTAGCCCAGGCCTACGGGCTATACTGCTCGATTAAACGGATGCGATGACTCAACCCCGCCATCAGCCAGAAGCACTAGGCTCCGGTCTTTCGGCTAGGACCTCATAGCGAATTGGTGGGCGATCGCGTATGATCGCCTCGCTCTGTTTGCTGACATGACTAGCTTTTGAGGGATGCCGATCATGGATGTAGACGCATCGTCGAGGCGGTTGATTGCGGTAGGCTGTGTCTTGGCAGGTATCGGTGTAGCCGCCGGCGCGTTCGGGGCCCACATGCTCAAGACGATGCTGGAGCCGCCGATGTTGGCCGCCTACGATACGGGCACTCGCTACCAGATGTACCATGCGTTCGGGATGATTCTGGCTGGAATGGCGGCGAGGCTTTTCGGTGATCCTCGGTTGGTGACCGTGGGATCGATTTTTGCCGCGGGGATGGTGATGTTTTGCGGCAGTCTCTACGGGATTGCACTGGCGGGTCTGAAGTGGATGGGGCCGATCACGCCGTTGGGTGGATTGACGTTTATCATCGGCTGGGGCCTGTTCGGGTGGCGGCTGTGGCGGAGAAAATAGGCTAAAGCTTGCGAGTCGTTCGTGAAGCGTGAAGCGTATCTCGCGAGCGACGAGATACGAGATACATTTGGCAGGGCTTCTAGGGTTGGCACTTGGCTGTGCGTTTGGCCGAGATCGGTCCCCAGCCCCCGGTGTTATTCGCAAACGATCCTTCTAGCTTCATCGGCTCATCGAGCGTATCTTTCTTGTGTCCTTCTGTGACGAACAGCAAACTGTCTTCCTGCACATAGCCTCGTTCCTCCCACCGCAAATAAATGCTGTCGCCGAGTACGACGGCTTCGGCCGGTACGGACACGTTGGGCAATGTCTGCCCGGCTGGAGGGAAGACGATGGTCATTTTCTGTTCTTGGTGATTGTGGTGGTTGTGGATGATCCACTGCCAGGTCCCGCAGAGGCGGGCGAGACCTCTGGCTTGCCGGATCCGGTCTTTCCATTCAGCGAGTGACCACCAAGCCGCGAGCGCTCGTTGATGCGCCTCCATTGCCACCTGCCGGGATGCAAGAAGCAGGTCCGTTTGCTGTGTGTGGGGCACTGCTTGCGTCGGATCAGCGGCGGAGTGCTCCGCCATCAACCGGAAGAAGCCGTTGAGACTTGCGAGTCGGCTGGTGCCGCTGATCCAGTCCTGCCGTTCTGAAGCAGGAACAGATGGCGATGCCGTTTCTTCAGTCGTTCGGCTGCGAGAGTCGGCCAATTGCCAGGCCGCCAGGGCTGCCATCAGTTCCTGAGCAGATTGAGACAATTCGGTGAGGCGGAGGTCTTTTGCCGCCTGGGCTGACAGTCCCTTCGCGCCGAGAATACGGGCCACATCGTTCAAGCCCAACGCCGGGCCGACGGTGCTGGTGAAGAGTGCCATGGCGCTGGCAGTGGAATTCACGCCAGCGAGTTGGGCGCCGTGGTCGACGACAATCTTTGATACAAGTTCCGGTGAAGATTGTCCCGCAGCGACTGCCGTCATCGGGGTAACGAGGCAGAGCGCCGCCGCCAAGAGAATGGTTCCCGTTCCAGGCAGGTTGGGACGGCTGTGCATCGGCGTCTTTCGCATTGTAACACTCGGTACGAATGGGGTGGGGGCGTGTCTGCCTAGGTCCCTTGAAAGCAGGTTTTGAGAAACGCGGCGGTTCGTTCCCAGGCCAAGGCCGTCGCATCGGCCCGATAGGCAGCCGGTTTCATCTCGTTACAGAAGGCCTGAGCAGCATCCTGATACGTATGGATCTCGGTCTTCTTTCCATATTCCGAGCAGGCCGCCTGCAAGGAGGCAATCTCCTCATTGGTGGCCCAGGAATCTTGACCGGCCTGGTGATACAAGAAGGACCCGGAGAGGTCCTTCACCAATTCCAACGGCTGAATCGTCTTGCCGTAGTAGGACACGGCGGCCCGCAGCCGCTTCCGGGTGCAGGCAAACCGCAATGCGTACGTTCCGCCCATGCCGTAGCCGACAACGCCGTGAATGTTCCGTTTCGCGAAGGTGCGCGTATTGAGATATTCACAACAGGAATTGATGTCGGTGAGCACCTGCGTGTCGTTCTGTTTGTCCAGTAAGGCCGCTGCAACCTCATCATTGGCCGTGACCATGCCGCCTTGCCGGCCGTAGAGATTGGGAATGATGACCACGTAGCCCTCGCAGGCAAGCCGGGCGCCGAGGTCTTTCATTTGTCCGGTCAGCCCCCACCAATCGTGGAGGAGCACCAAGCCGGGATAGATACCCTGGACCTGCGGCCAGAACAGCAGGCTGTCGATCTGATGTTCTTTCGGCATCCTGGTTCTGAAATAGGGGTCGACCATTTGGTCAGTGTGTGTGGGAATGGGGACGCCGCTGGGAAACCGCGCGGTCCCCGTCCCGATCTGTGGCAAGGTAAAAGGGGCGGGCTGTGTAGTGGTCATGAGATTGACTATAGGGAGCCGTTTGCGGGAATGTCAACGGACTCCGTTGGGGCGTCTTTCGTATCTCGTCGTGCGTCTCTCGCGAGTAAGAGCCTGTTTGTGCCATTCTTGTTTGCGCATCACGCTTGGCGAGATACGCTTCACGAATGACCAGTGACACATATCGGTCGTGACGTCAGACATGTTCATAGGCTGTTTGGGTTGAGATGAGCAAGAGGCTGATTGGAGTCGGATTGATCGGGGTTGGGCGCCATGGAATGCGCTATGCCCGGCACCTGCTGCATGATGCGCCGACCGCTTCGCTCAAGGCGGTGTGCCGTCGGCATCCGGAACAGGGACTTGATCTTCCCGGGGCAGAGGCGGTCAGCGTGTATGGAGAGGTTCGCACCCTCATCGACGATCCGTCGGTTGAGGCGATCATCGCCGTCACCCCGCCGGTCTTTTCGCGCGATATCTGCCGGTTAGCGGTCCAGGCACGCAAGCCGGTCTTGATCGAGAAGCCGCTGGCAGCTTCCGCTGACGATGCACGGGCTATGGTGGCGTCAGCCCGTGACGCCCGAGTACCGATTATGACGGCGCAGACCCTGCGGTTCGACGCGACGATCCAGGCAGTGCGGACGCGTCGAGAAGTGATCGGGCGATCGGAGCGGCTGCACTTGACCAGCCATATCGAAACGAAAGCGACGGCCCCGAATCATGCCGAGGGCTACGGCAAGCGGGGCGCGTTGATAGAAATCGGTATCCACATGCTCGATGCGGTTCGTTTTCTGACCGGTGATGAGGTGCGGGAGGTTCGCTGCACCATGAATCAGCTTCCTCCTGCCGCACCGGAGACAATCGTCTCTGCGCAACTTGTGACGCAAGGAGGGACGGTGTGCAGTCTCGATATCGCACGGCTGCCGGGAGAACGTGTTGGGTTGGTGGAATGGATCGGATCACAGGGACGGCTTCAGGCGGATTGGCCCCGCCGCCGACTGCGTTGGACCAGCGGCACCGGTGAGATCAGAGAAGAGAAGGAGTGCCCTCCGTCTCAGACGGTCCTCGCCACCCTCACGGCATTTCTACGGGCGATCGAGGATGGCACGCCTATGCCGATCACCGGAGAAGACGGCTGCCGTGCTGTCGAGATCGCGGAGGCCTGTTATCGGTCGGCCCAAACGGGCGGCGCCTCTGTGATCGTCGCTCGTGAAGGGTGAAGCGTATCTCGCGAACGACGAGACATGAGATGCGAACGACGCTCGCATCGTTGTGCGAGTCGCTACTCGGCCACGATATGTGTATCGGTCTCTTCGACGCCGTCGATGGCATGGATCTTGGTGATGACGACGTCCGAGAGTGCCCGTTCGTCCTGTACGCTGATGAAGACGAAGATGTCAGGACGGCCGAAACAGGGGTGAGCATGTTCAACACCGGGAATGCGTTTTAAAGCCGCGACCACGTCTTTGGCTTTCCCGGCTTTGACCTTAATGAGGATATATGCTCTGGTTGCCATGGGGTCCTCCTTAGTGTAGTGACCGTCCTGCCGCTCCCGGCATCATCTTTCGGTGGGAGATAAAGACATCATGAAAATTCTTCCCGGCAACTGCCAGTGCCCGCTCGCCATTCCGGACCAGTTGCATGAAGTGCTGCAAGTCATCTACCGAGAGGTTCACTGATGCAAGCCCCGGCGCGAGCCGCGCAAGCGCTTCTGTCGGGCTACGGAGGGCCCCATCGGCGAGCGCTTCCAGTACGTCCGGAGTCCAGCCGCCTGAGCGAAACTGCGTCACAACCTGTGCCGTCTGATCTCCGTGTTTGCTCGCCACCGCACGCTGCATGAACTCCTGCACAGCGGGGTCCGTATTGTTGGTGAACAGGGATTGCAGCTGGATGACGGACTTGATGATGCGGTTGGCCTCCGCGGTGCCTTCAGGGGGAAGCACGCGCGCCTGTTCGAGTGTCGCGAGCACAGCCATCGCCGCGCCCACGTGAGGGGAGGCGGCTTTTCCCGATCGCTGTATCTGAATGGGAGCGGGTGGGGCGAAGGCGGATGATCTCTCCGGAAGTACACCGTTCGTCGCATGAACCACAAGCATCCCCATACTAAGACAGGCCAGCTGGAGTCTCCGTGTCGATCGTGGCACGATCCCGAAGAAGGGTTCCTTCTGGGAGAAGGACCAGAGGTGCATGGGGACGGATTATACCGCGTTCGACTACAAGATGTTAGCGCCGGTGCTGCCCGGCCGTTCTATTGAAACACTTCGGAAGAATTTCTATAATCGCGCCTCATTTCAACGTGGAAAGGCTGGCTCTTGCATGCTCGCTAAGGTGACGAGCGCAGCGCTCGTCGGTCTCGATGCCCACCTGGTGGATGTCGAAGTCGATATTGCGGGCGGCCTCCCGCAATTTTCCGTCGTCGGCTTGCCCGACGCGACGGTGAAGGAAAGCCGTGATCGGGTCCGCTCCGCGCTGAAGAACAGCGGCTTCCATTTTCCCGCCAAACGCATCACGGTCAATCTCGCGCCGGCGGGGATCAAGAAAGAAGGATCGGGACTCGACTTGGCGATCGCGGTTGGTATTCTCGTCGCGGAAGAAGTCATTTCGCCGGAGGCGCTGAGCCGGCGCGTGCTGATCGGAGAACTCTCGCTCGACGGACGCGTGAAGCCGGTCACCGGGTCGTTGTCATTCGGCTTGGTGTGCCGCAAAGGATTTGAGTTGTTGCTGCCGGCTGAAAACGGCCCCGAAGCCGCGCTGGTCGACGGGGTGTGCGTGTATCCCCTCCAGACATTACCCGAGGCGGTGGAGTTTTTGAGAGGAGGCCTAGCGATCGCGCCGTGCGTGTCGAACCGCGGCATGATCGAGTCCGGCCGACCGATCGAGGACGAAGACTTCAGCGACGTTCGTGGACAGGATCACGCGAAACGGGCGCTCGAAGTCGCGGCGGCAGGCGGGCATAACGTGTTGATGGTCGGTCCTCCCGGGTCCGGTAAGACGATGCTGGCGCGTCGTCTGCCGTCGATTCTGCCCCTTCTGGATTTGGATGAAGCCATTGAAACGACGCGGGTGCACAGTGTCGCCGGTCAACTGGCGCCTGCTCGGCCCTTACTGACAGTGCGTCCTTTCCGCGCTCCGCATCACAGCATCTCCGACGCCGGTCTCGTCGGCGGTGGCACGGTGCCGAGACCCGGCGAAGTTTCGTTGGCCCATAACGGGGTGCTCTTTCTCGACGAATCGCCGGAATTCAAACGGGGCGTACTGGAGGGTTTGCGGCAGCCGCTGGAAGACGGCCACGTCACGTTGACGAGGGCCAGCGGGTCACTCAAGTACCCTGCGCGGTTCATGCTGGTCGCGGCCATGAATCCGTGCCCTTGCGGCTACTATGGGGACCGGACGAGGCCCTGCGTCTGTTCAGTCGCGCAGATTCGCCGTTACCGGGCAAAACTGTCCGGCCCGCTGCTCGACCGGCTGGATCTTCATCTGGACGTGCCGCCGGTGCCGGTTCGGGAACTGCGGAGCGAACAACCTTCCACCGAAGGGTCGGCGGCGATCCGGTCGCGGGTCGTGGCAGCTCGCGACCGCCAGCGTCTTCGCTATCGGAACGACGGCATCTACACCAATGCCCAATTGAAGCCGCGGCAGCTGAAACGGTATTGTGGGCTGGATCAGCCGACACAAGATCTGCTTGAGCAGGCCATGACCAGGCTACGGCTATCGGCACGGGCACACGGACGCATTCTACGCGTCGCACGCACCATTGCCGATCTTGCCGAGTCTGATAAGATTGAGGCCATGCATGTGGCGGAGGCCATCCAGTACCGCTCGTTCGACCGCAGTCCGGACGCATAAGGAGTGTTTCGGTGGCAACGTTGAAAGTATTTCTGTGGTGGTTTACGGTGGGCGCCACCATGGCGCTCTCCGTCATCATGCTACAAGGCGGCATTCGAGAGGTCATGGAGGCGCAAGGCTCCGTCTGGGACCTCAAGCTTGCGGAACTCCTGATCACGATTATGGGAGGCGGCCTGCTGGCCGGCTGCATCGCCTTGATTCTCGACCGCATCAAGAAAGCGTAACTGGCCGTAGTGCGGCCCGCGTATCTCGTGAAGCGTGAAGCGCAGAATGAAAAGAGATGTAGCCCCGTATTGGTTGCGAGATACGAGATACGCTTCACGAACGACCAGAAACAATGGCGAAATGGCTAATTCGTTAATGATTGGCTGAAATATGGATATCGAAGTCGGCTCCAATCTTTATCGCAACTCAGACGGCACGATCGAAATCGAAGGGGTACCGCAAATCCAGGTGGCCCGGCATGCTTCAACAGGTGCGCTGTTGGTGAACTTTGCCTTGTTCGATCCGGACGGTCGGATGCTGGCCAAGATGGTGGACAGCACGCTGATGTTCAACGAGCGGCGCGCCTATGATGTGAACAAAACCGCCGAGCGTGTGGCCCTGAAGGAAACGGACTCGGGGAGAGTGTTGCTCCAACTTGATGTGAAAGCCCCCGGCCTTGTGTCGTGCTCACACGCGGAGTTTTACACGATGAAAGGGCATCTCTTCGAAGTGTCGGCCAAACAATGGAAGATCGAGAAGCAGACGAAGACCGGCCAGAGCATCGACGCGAAGGGCGGCGCCGTCTCGATCGGCTAGCAGGATGCTGGAAAAGCCCGCCAGCGTCGTTCTCGCATCGCTCAGAGGCTCAACATACGGCTCAGAGTATGCCTCGCCTCTTCGCTCGCTGCGGCCTTGCCGGACGGTCTTTTTGAGCATCCTGCGGGGTTTTCTGCAACACGCCTAGACTCCCCATGGCCGCGAATTGTACCTGATCAAAATAGGTTTTTTCGCAGCCTGCTCGATGACCTTTACTTGGCCGTCACGGTCGGCACAACAACCACGTCGCCGTCTTTGATGTCGACCGACGCCGTGTCGCCATCCCGCAATTCTCCTTTGACCAGCAAGCGCGCGATCGGCGTTTCCAGTTCCTGCTGGATGAGCCGCTTGAGCGGTCTTGCGCCGTAGACCGGATCGTAGCCCCGTGTGCCCAGTTGCCGGAGTGCCGCCGGACTGAGCGCGAGAGTGATCCGCCGCTCTTCGAGCCGCTGGCGCAGCCGCTGCAACTGAATCTCCACGATCTTCACGAGATGCTCCGTGCCCAGCGGATGGAACACGACCACTTCATCCACCCGGTTCAAAAACTCCGGGCGGAAATGCTGCCGCAGCTCATCCATGACGACGGTCCGCATCTGTTCGTAGCGGGCGCCCCGCTGCTGTGCCTCAAGGATTTGAGGACTGCCGATGTTGGAGGTCATGATCAGGACGGTGTTCTTGAAATCGACCGTGCGGCCTTGGGAATCGGTCAGCCGCCCGTCGTCCAGGACTTGCAATAGGACATTGAACACGTCGTGGTGCGCCTTTTCGATCTCATCGAACAGGATGACGGAGAACGGGCGTCGCCTGACCGCTTCCGTCAACTGGCCGCCTTCTTCATAGCCGACATAGCCGGGCGGGGCGCCGATCAGGCGCGCGACGGTGTGCTTTTCCATATATTCCGACATGTCGATCCGGACAAGGTTCCCTTCGTCGTCGAACAGAATGGCAGCCAACGCACGAGCCAGCTCCGTTTTGCCAACACCGGTGGGGCCGAGAAACAGGAATGAGCCGATCGGGCGGTTCGGATCTTTGATGCCGGAGCGCGCGCGGAGCACGGCGTCGGCCACGGCGCGAACCCCTTCCTCCTGCCCCACCACCCGCTGGTGCAGCAGGTCCTCCAGCTTCAACAGCTTGTCGGTTTCGCCTTCGAGCAGGCGGGAGACGGGGATGCCGGTCCAGCGGCTAACGACCGCCGCGATTTCGTCCTCATCGACTTCTTCTTTCAGGAGCTTGGCTTCGTGCTGCTTTTTCCCCAGCTGTTGCTGTTCGATGCCGAGCTCCCGTTCCAAGCGAGGCAACTCTCCGTAGCGGAGTTCGGCCACGCGGTTGAGATCATAGGCTCGTTCCGCCTGTTCGATATGGCGTTTGACTTCTTCGATCGCTTCGCGCGTCTTGCGCAGTCGCGAGACGGAGGCCTTTTCCGATTCCCACTGGGTTTTCAAGGTCTGGAGCTCGCGTTGTTTGTCGTCCAGCTCCGATTCGAGCGTCGCCAAGCGGGCCGCGCTCGCCGGGTCTTTTTCTTTCTTCAATGCTTCCCGCTCGATTTCCAATTGGAGGACCTTGCGCGAGACCTCGTCCAATTCGGCCGGTAAACTGTCGATTTCGGTTCGCAGGCGGGCCGCCGCTTCATCGACCAAATCGATGGCCTTGTCCGGCAGAAACCGGTCCGAGATGTACCGGTGCGACAGCTTCGCGGCTGCGACCAGGGCGCTGTCCTTGATCCGGACCCCATGGTGGACCTCATACCGTTCCTTGAGTCCGCGCAGGATGGACACGGTGTTTTCCACCGACGGCTGGTCGACGAAGACGGTCTGGAACCGCCGTTCCAGCGCCGCGTCTTTCTCAATGTGCTTGCGATACTCATCGAGTGTCGTCGCGCCGATGAGATGCAGTTCCCCCCGCGCCAACAGCGGCTTCAACAGATTGGCCGCGTCCATCGCGCCTTCCGCGGCGCCGGCTCCGACGACGGTGTGCAGTTCATCGATGAACAAGAGAATCTGCCCCTGAGACGATTGAATTTCTTTGAGCACCGCCTTGAGCCGTTCTTCGAATTCGCCCCGGAACTTGGCGCCAGCGACAAGCGAGCCCATGTCCAACGCGAACAGCTTTTTCTGCTTCAAGCCCTCGGGGACATCGCCCTTCACGATGCGGATGGCCAGCCCTTCAACGATGGCCGTCTTGCCGACGCCGGGCTCACCGATCAGGACCGGATTATTTTTCGTCCGCCGGGATAAGATTTGAATGACGCGGCGGATTTCGTCGTCCCGTCCGATCACGGGATCGAGCTTGCCTTTGCCGGCCAGCAGGGTCAGCTCCCGTCCGTACTTCTCCAGCGATTGATAGGTGCCTTCCGGATCCTGGCTGGTGACCCGCTGGCTGCCGCGTACCTGCTGAAGGCCGTTGAGCAGCCGGTCGCGCGTGAGGCCGAGCTTCTTCAACGGCCCGTCTTCTTGCGCCATGGCCAGCAGCACATGCTCGACGCTCAGATAATCGTCCTTGAGGGACTGTTGCTCGTGTTCCGCTTTGGTGAGGATGTGGACGAGCCGCGAGGCCATGTGTAACTGTCCGGGAGCCGCGCCGGCGCCCTGAACTTGAGGGATCTTGGTCAAGGCCTGCTCGACAGTCTGCCGGACGGCCGGCAGCGTCACCCCGGTCCGTTCCAACAGCGCAGGAGTAATTCCCCCCTCCTGATCGAGCAGTGCGAGCAGGAGATGTTCCACATCGACGCCTTGATGGCTGCGCCGTTGAGCATGCCCCGCAGCTGTCTGCAAGGCCTCTTGCAACTTGACCGTCATTTGATTCATGTCCATGGTCTGTTCCTTTATGCCGGTACCGTGGGGTGTGCGACGACTCTGTGATAATCATCGGCCTGTGTAAGTCAACTCATGAGCCACAATCACGGAGGCTTGACCTCCATTGAAATCCCGACTAGGGTACGTGCTGATGGGCGCACTACTGTCGGCCACGGTTCATTTATATCGCCAGGCGTTGCAGGCTACGTGGCGGTCGCTCGTACGAGGGTGGCTGACGATCGTGGCGCTGGTTGGATTCGGGGTCTTGTTCCTGGGTGCGGCACGGATTGCGGGGCCGCTGGGAATGGCAGGTGGGTTAATACTGGGCATTGTCAACGCGGTGCTGGTCGGCGCGACCTTGCGCCTGATCGAGCAGGCGCTGAGCGCCACCAGAACCATTCACCCATCCGACGTGATAGAGAGCTTCGGTCATTACTTCTGGGATATCATCAGTGTCGGGTTTGTGCTCTGGCTGCCGATGATGGCGCTGGAGATGGGGGTGCACGCCAATCCCTACGGCCAATTTCTGTCTTCCGCAGTGTTGCTGCTGCTCTTTGTCCTGCTGAATCCGGCGCCGGAAGTGATCTATCAAGGCAAGCACGATTCACCGCTCGACGTCTTCAAGACCTCCTATGAATTTGTGCTGGAACATTGGATCGAATGGTTTCTGCCGTTCGTGCTGCTGTTGCTGCCGGTGGTGTTATCTCCCACCGGCCTTCGCGAATTCTTCGAGATCTCCAGCGGTGTCGGACGGGGAGCCGGGCTGGGACTCATCCAATTCCTTCTCCTGCCGTTCGCCGTCGTCGGGAGCTGGTTAGCGTATGCGGGGCTCGATCCCGATGCGCAGGAGCTGCTGTTGCTTGTGCTCACGCCACCGGCCGCGACGGCGATCTTGTTGTTCCGTGGCCACCTCTTTGCATTACTGCGCGGGGCATCAAGACGACAGCGATTGTTCGCTCGGCACGCCGGTACTGGACTATGAGTCGTGTGAGCGACGTGAACCATCGTCTCTGACCGTGGTTTTCACTCCGATGCCGCACGCATGAGCGGCAGCCATCCTGTCTAGACCGATAAACTGCTTGAGGCGGAGAGTGAAATAGTGTATGGATTTTCATACACACTCAGTATGGTCTGCTCGTTATCATCATCTTTTCTACGGTAAAGGCTCTGGCACGTGCGGCTGTCGATCTTTTGGCGCCTGTTGCTGACCTCCTTGGTGATCATCGCGGTCATGGGAGGAGTCAATCTGTACGCGCTGTTCCAGCTCAGGCAGTTGACGGCCATGAGCACGGAAATGGCCTCGTACCACTATCCGGCGGTCGAGTCGGCGAAACGGTTGTTGGGCTCACTCTATGTCCAATTGAACAGTGAGAAAAAATACCTGGCGACCAAAGACGCGGCGTTTCTGGCGAACTTCAACGAAGAGGTGGAAGAATTCCAGCGCAGCCTGCAGCAGGTTCTGAGCCGGGAAAGTGCGCCGGAGGGGCAACAGTTGCTGTATGAGACGGGTCGGTTGCTCCAGGAACGATTGGTGTTGTTCCATGACGGTGTGGAGCCGTCAGCCGGCAAGATTCCGGCGCCCGGATACGAGAGTCGTCGTGATGCCATCATGGACCGGATGTCGGCCTCGATTCAGGGGTACGTCGACCTGCATGAAGCGCGGGTCAGCGTGGGTGTGAGCGAGTCGCGGGCCAGCGCGGTTCGGGCCCAAGCGGTCACACAACAACTGGTGCTGGTGGCATTGGTCTTTGCCCTGGGACTGGCCGGCGTCGCCAGTTACACGATCCTGCGTCCCTTGCGTCAGCTGCAAGGGCACATCAAAGAAATCGGCCAAGGGAAGTTCGGCCAGCCGCTCCAAATTACGGCCCCGGCTGAACTGACGGACCTCGTCGATACGGTGAATTGGATGGGCGGGAAGCTGCAAGAACTCGATGATATGAAGGCGGAATTCCTCGCCCATGTCTCGCATGAGTTACGCACGCCGATGGCCTCGATTCAGGAAGGCACCCATCTGTTGCTCGATGAGATCCCGGGTCCCCTTACCCAAGAACAGCGGACGACCCTTCGGATCATGGCCGACAGCAGCCGCCGGCTGATTCATTTGATCTCGACGATTCTCGACCTGTCGAAAATGGAAGCCGGGATGATGGAGTATCGAATCGTTCCGGTTGACCTCAAGCGGGTTGCGAGCATCTCCATCAACAAAGTCCGGTTGCTGGCCGATTCCAAGCATATCCAGCTCGTGTTTGAGAGTTTGGGAGAGCGGGCATGGGTCAAGGCCGACGCCCCGCGAGTTGAACAGGTCCTCGATAATCTGCTATCGAATGCGCTGAAGTTCGGTCCGGAAGGGAGTATCGTCAAGCTGCAGATGAAGCCGGACCTTCATGCCGGCGTGCTTGAAGTTTCAGTGTCCGATTCGGGTCCAGGAATCGCGGCTGAAGATCTTCCCCATATTTTCGAACGGTTCTATCAGGGCCGCACGAAGGCGAAAAATGCCTCCGCCGGCAGCGGGCTGGGACTTGCGCTGGCCAAGAAGGTCGTGGAAGCGCACGAGGGAAGAATTTGGATTGAAAGTGAAATCAAGAAGGGAACGACTGTACGGTTTGTCCTACGGTTGGCAAAACAGGGAAAGGTAAAGGGCGAATGAAACGATTCATCACACAGGCCCTCATGTGCTCCTCACTGGTCTTGCTTCTCGGGGGATGCGCCTCCTGGACGTCACCCGTTGCGCTCGATCGGCCCTATTTCGTGACGGATCTGGCCGAATCGAAGTCATTTCAAGCGCTTGCAAGGAAGCAAGAGGGCGTGGTGGCCAAGTGTGCTGAAACCAACTCCTGCGATCATGCGTACTTCATGAGAGCCTTGATTGGCCTGTACGAAAGCCGCGAAGTCGCGGAGAAATATTTCGGGAAGGTCCTGGCGATTTCTCCAAAAGGCCAGTTAGCCGCCTCCAGCAAGGCGTGGACGGAACTGTTACACATGCATCCGTCTCCCAGGACGATTTCGTGGATCGATGCCATCGTGGGTTGGCCTGCCATTTGGAGGGCAAATGCCTCGTTGGGCCAGGCTGCTGACCGGTTGGTGCGGGACTTGCTTGATAGGGAAGTACTTCTTCAGCAGATACGCTCAATGAAGGAGGGAGATTTTCAGACGGTTGAGGCACTGCAGCGCGAACTGGCGGAGCGGGACCGCAAGATCGAGTTGCTCTCGAAGGGACAGGGACGATCTGATCCGCCCTCCGTGCAGAGCTTGCAAAAACAGCTGGCGGAGCGGGACCGCAAGATTGAAGAACTCTCGACACAACTGGAAGCTTTGAAACGAATCGATCAGGAAATGAGAGAAAAAGTGCGCCCGATTCGTCCTCCGTCGACGGTGGCGCCGATCCCGGTACCGGACCCAATGCCGTAACGCGATGTGGAAGGAATACCATGGAACAGGAACACATTCTGGTTGTCGATGATGATGAGGGGCTGCTGCACCTGTTGAAGATGCGGCTCTCCGCGATGGGATTTGCCGTTACTCCATGCACCACCGGGCAGGAAGCCGTCGGAGCAGCCAAGAAGAGGATGTTCGACTTGGCGATTACCGATCTGCGCCTGCGCGGCGAGGACGGACTGGACGTGACCGAGGAACTGTTGCGCATCCTTCCCGGTCTGCCGATCATCATTCTCACCGCCCACGGCAGCATCCCCAACGCCGTTGAGGCGATGCAGCGCGGCGCGTTTGGCTACTTGACGAAGCCGTTCGATGACAAAGAACTCAAGGCCACGATCGAAAAGGCCCTTGCGCAACAGCGGATGAGCCGGGAAATTCAGCGCCTCAAATCACTGGTCAAGGAGCTCTACGGGCTCGAAAACGTCGTGGCGCGAAGTCCGGCGATGCAGCGGCTGTTTCAGCAGATTGCGCAAGTGTCCGATTCGGACGCAACCATTGTGCTCTTCGGCGAGACCGGGACCGGTAAGGAAGTCATGGCCCGTGTCATTCATGCGAACAGCCGGCGGAGCAAGGGGCCGTTCGTCGCGCTCAACTGCGCCGCGATTCCGGAAACGCTGTTTGAAAGCGAGCTGTTCGGGCACGTGAAAGGCGCCTTCACCAGCGCGCTCGGTGCCAAGCGCGGGCTCTTCCAGATGGCCAACGGGGGCACCCTCTTTTTAGACGAGATCGGCGAAATGCCGCTGGCGATGCAAGTCAAGTTGCTGCGAGCGGTGCAGGAACGGGAAGTGCGTGAGGTGGGTTCAGAGAACACGACCAAGGTGGACGTTCGCATCATTGCCGCCACGAATAGGGATCTTGGCGAAGCGGTCAAACAAGGCACGTTCCGTAACGATTTGTACTACCGGATCTCGGTCGTGCCCTTGTTCATCCCGCCGTTGCGGGACCGCCGCGACGACATTCCGTTGCTGGCGCAGCACTTCCTCAAGCTCAGCGTCAAGCGGGCGAACAAGGAGGTGAAGGGATTCACGCCGGCTGCGCTGAATCGACTGATGGCTAACCCGTGGCCCGGCAATGTGCGGGAGTTGGAAAACGCCGTCGAGAAAGCCGTGGTCATGTCTCGCCAAGACATGCTGACACCGGATCTGTTGCCGGCGGTCGGGGTGTCACACGAGCCCTCGCTCAAGCCGCTCACCGAAGCCAAGGAAGACTTTGAACGGACGTATTTGAAGAACGTGCTCCAGCTGACCGGTGGCAATATTTCCCGCGCGGCTCAATTTGCCGGACGGTATCGGGCGGACTTCTACAAGATGCTCAGGAAATACGGGCTCCATCCGTCGATGACCAAAGGGAAGCTCGATCCGGAATTGGAAGAGATCGAAGACGAAGCCGATCTCACCGAAGCGGAGCGATAACGTTCACGGTTCCGGTACCGCTCGGTTCGCAGTTGGACCAATCTAGAAAGGCCGCGTCTCATAGACGCGGCCTTTTGTGTTTGTTGTGCGCACAGGCGCCGGGAGGACTCCAGGGGATTGTGTGGCATCCCCGGAGTGCAATGAGGCAGGTGGTCAGGGTTGCCCTCCGATATTGGTCGAGTGCTATAATGCGCGCCTCGCGTCCTGTGAATCTAGACAAGGAGGGCACAACATGACTGGGAACCGGCAGGAAATTCGGTGTGGCGGAAGAACGATCTTGATCGGAGCGGTACTCAGCTTGGGGATGGCCGTGGTTGCGAATCCTGTGAGTGCCGAGGAACAGTCGACAGTCAGCCCGCAGGGGGTGGGCATTCAAGCCGCCAGCTGGTTGCTCACGGTTCCCTATGGCGCCGTGAAATCAGCCTATGCCTTGAGCGGCGGCATGGTCGGTGGCCTCGCCTGGGTGGCCACGGGTGGAAACATCGAACCCGCCAAGGGCGTCTGGGTTCCTTCGATGACCGGCGATTACATCGTGCAGCCGGAAAACCTTACAGGTGAAAAGCGGCTGCAGTTCGTGGGACAGGCCTCAGGCGGATAAGGAATTTCCGGCGACGAAGAGTCGGCAGTGCGCAGGATGAAAAGAACGGGTGTGTGTCCGGCGGCCAATTGTGCGGAGTGTGGGCTGAAGCGCCGAGACGGTTAGAACTACGGTTACACGTGTGAATGAGGGGTTACGTCTTTACTGACGTAGCCCTTTTCTTTTTGTACTGGTTGAAGTGCCAGCACCTACCCCCCCAACCCTTGCGTGGCCGTCGCCTATGCGAGGGCCAGCCTAAACCCTAGAGCCTGCCATCCCTATGGCCTTGACCTTTGTACCCCCAACCCCTGGAAGGTGCAAGCAGCTCAGTTAGGCTCACTCGATTTCAGTGCTCAAGATAGTTCTGACAGGTAGAGTGATTGTCCTCTCGTAGCTTTCCGCCACTCCCACGGCGGCACCGGTGCGATCAGCCCAAAGCACTTTCTTGGCCTCGCGTGCGTCTCGCGCTACCCTCATCAGCCACTCAAGTCCGTTCATGTCACACATCACCAGAGCAGCGGACCACCGCTTCACAGCGGATTTGCGCCGAGTTGTCGAGGTGGTTTTCTTTAGTGGAATTCAGGCAGGCAAGGTCATCAGGGACGTGATGACTTGCTCCAAACGTTGCCGCTCAGATTCCGTGATCCGAAAGAACGCCACCCCAAACATCTGACCGCTTATCCATTGCACCGTCGAGGCCTCAATCATCAATGGCCATTCCAAGTTCGGCGCATACATGCGGAGTTCCAGCGACATACCTGGCGTGAGAGCGACAGAACTTTCAACTCGACAACCACCGGCCGAGAGGTCAAGGATAATACCCGTTCCGTCTAGTTTCGGAGATGCACAAAACGTCGTGCGGAATTGGACTTTGAAGCGTGGTGTGGTCCGGCGGTCCTGGGATTTCATATCCCAGACGGTCCAGCCAGCTACCTTTCCGTCAATAACCCGCTGCCCGAAGGTAATTCCATGGACGTCAGCCTCTTCCTCTGTCGCGTAGAGCACATCGGATGAAAATTCTCGGGTCTGAATACCACGGGGATGTTGGACCGAAATGAAGATATGAAGCCCCCACTTGCCCCAGTTCGCTTCATGATGTGGAGCGGATTCAATCGTGTAGCCCTTGTACTCGGCCTTTTTCCCCATAACCCTCCAACTTCCGTTTCATTAAGCCGTTCTCGGATTTTCCGAAGGATAGCACAGCCATAATTCACTGCAAGAACTTATTGCCTCACACGGCGTGTTCCCCTCCCGTTGCTGAACTGTTTTGAATTTTGACGGGAAAGGAATGAGTGAAGAGTGGCCGGCGATGTGGGGAACGCCGACTGAGACTACTGCCGCTTGGTTTTTCTCCGCTCCCCCAGCGGCCCCGACTTCTCCTCACGGATACTGTCCCGCCACGCGTTACCCCTTCTACTTGCTCCGAACAAGCTCAGCACCTACCGTTCGAACACCGTAATAACACCTGGCGATTTGTCGGAAACCGCTCAAGCCGTACGTGCATGATAGTTTGGATCTGGCGAGAGGAATCAAACCATCCAACCGTCGCCGGATCGGCCCTGAAGCTTGCCTCACCGGCTCCTGCGGAGGGGGCCAGCCCCCTCGCACGCTCCCCACGAAGGGGACATATCCCCTTCGAAACCCCTGGTTGGAGGTTCGAAAGAAAGAATTCCTGAAGGTATTTATCCGCCGACGTCAATGACGATAGTGCGATGAAGAGTCGGCGGGTCAACCGAAGGTTGGTGTGGAGCTGGCGAGAGGAATCGAACCTCCAACCTGCGGTTTACAAAACCGCTGCTCTGCCGATTGAGCTACGCCAGCTTCCTAATGATTTGAATGAGTTACACTCTTACAGACTCTCGGCCTTGGGGTCAAGTGTTCCGGGCGTGTTCCCACGGTGCTCGCGGCGGGGAGCTGCATGGCTAGGTCGAAGGAGTTACTGTGGCCGGACTCTACTGTTACTGATCGGGGATTTTCGTTGGATGTGCTTCATCCTGTAGGTAGTGAGAATGTCGTCTTCGGGTCCCGGCTCGTAGCAGCAGAGTCTACTTGCAGGGCGGTGAAACTTCACTGTTTCAGGGTGCGAACGTAGGCCAGTACATCCTGTAACTGCTTATCGGAAAGCCGCGATTTCCACGCCGGCATCACCTTTCCTGGGCGCCCGTCGTGAATGGTTCTGAGCAAGTCGACATTCAGCTTGCGTTGGGTCTCGGCAGAAGATAAGTCGGCCACATTGGCTCCAGCAATCTCAAGACCGTCGCCTCTGCCACGTGATCCGTGACACAGTATGCAGTGTTTTTCAAAGAGGTTCTTCCCAGTCCGTGCATCTGAGCCAAGGATGACGTCCTGCTTCGGGACAGCGCGCTCTTGAGCTGACGCCGCGGCTAGGGGTGCCGTGACCAAAACTCCGGTGGCACTCATCAGGCAAGCCACCACCGACCAGAGTTTCCAGCGCTCGGATAGTATGGATGACATACAGTTTGGTCCCACCATAGTTGGTTCATTCAGACGTTCGTTCATGTGCGCACCCATGCGCCGGCTTGTGTATGACAAAGATCGTGTCGCCTGCGATGCGCTGACGGCACACTAGCAACTGGCCGGAGACCCTGTCAAGAAATGCCCCGGCTCCTTCTACCTGAGACTTTCGCTTGCATTGGCCGGCGCTTCTGATTATCCTCAGCACGCCTGACGGTTCGCCTGCCTACGACGGCTGCCTGACCTTCGCAGGCGAATCTGATTCGCTGAAATAGGCTCAAGCCGTATGATTCACCTTCGAGGTCCGCACTGATGAGCCAGACGCACGTTCTTGTCATCGACGACGATCCTGCCGTTCGTGAGGTCGTGCAGGAGACGTTGAGGCAAGAAGGGTACGCAGTCTCCACTGCCGTGGACGGTGCCCAGGGCTTGCAAGCGGCGAAGGAGACCCAGGTCCACATTGTCATGGTCGACTTGCAACTGCCCGATACCGACGGACTCACCATCATCGGGCGCCTGGCCGGGCTCGACGCGAACATCATTCCCATCATGATGACCGGATTTGGATCGATCGAAATGGCTGTGCGAGCCATGAAAGCCGGGGCCTTCGATTTCATTACGAAACCGTTTGACCCCGAGACGGTGGCGGTTGTTGTGCGCAAGGCAGTTGAATTCCAACGGTTACGGCAAGAGAACCACCTGTTGCGCAAGGCTGTTCGTGATGAATATCGATTAGAGCACCTGGTCGGGACGAGCGAACCGATCCGCCAGGTGTTGGATTTTGTCCGGAAAGTCGCCGACAGCGACAGCACCGTTTTGGTTCAGGGGGAAAGCGGGACCGGCAAGGAACTCGTGGCCCGCATGCTTCATTTCAACAGTCTCCGGAAGGACCGCCCGCTCGTGCCGGTGAATTGCGGGGCGATTCCGGAAAATTTGCTCGAATCGGAACTGTTCGGACATGAGAAAGGCGCGTTTACCGGCGCGGTGCAGGCCAGGATGGGCCGATTCGAATTGGCCAACGGGGGAACAATTTTTCTCGACGAGATCGGCGAAATGAGTTTGCCGCTCCAAGTGAAGCTGCTCCGTGTGTTACAGGAGAAAGCCTTCGAGCGGGTGGGGGGCAATCGGACGATCCATGTGGACGTGCGCATCGTGGCCGCGACCAATCAGAATCTGGAAGACCTCGTCGAAGAGAAACGGTTTCGCCACGACCTGTTCTACCGGCTCAACGTGATTCCGATCGTCATTCCTCCGTTGCGGGAACGCCGCAGCGACATTCCGATCCTGATCGAGCATTTCTTGGCCCGGTTCAATCAGAGCAAGCACACGGCCATCACCGGTATTGACCAGGAAGCGCTGCGGCTCTTGTCGGAGTACGATTGGCCCGGCAACATCCGGGAATTGGAAAACATGATCGAGCGTTTGGTTGTCCTCAAGAAGCAGGGGGTCTTGACGGCCGGCGACCTGCCGGAAAAGATTGGGCGGAGATCGGCTGCTCCGGCGCTTCCCGAGCAGTTCATCCGCTTCAGCGAAGACGGGATCAACCTGTCCAGGGAAGTCGAGCAATATGAGCAACAGCTCATCATTGAAGCGCTCCGCAAAGCCAACGGAGTCACAACAAGGGCGGCCCAGTTGCTCCACCTCAACCGCACGACGCTGGTCGAAAAACTCAAACGCAAGGGCGTGGATCCCAGGGCGCACTCGCAGAGCCTCCCCCACTAGCAGAATCCTGAAAAAGTCCGCCAGCATCGTTCCCCGCCTTGCCGAAGCGGCTTCGCGAGGCAGGTTGCATCGCTCTGGGCACAGCGTCATTCGTCAACCGTCATACGTCAACCGGTAGGGAAACGGAATTGCTTCGTCATTTGACGCATAACGATTGACGGCATTCCGTCCCAACTCGCTCCTCCGTTCTCTCGTCAAACGCTTGACGGTCTTCCCAGTGTACTGTTGCCGATCCTGACACTGGTTGCCTTGAATGTGCATCCAACCCCTGTATTTCCTCAGTATCAGCGCTGTATTCCCTCGCACGTCCTAGGGCACAGTCTTTGCTGATGCATCCAGCCGATGCGATTTCTTCACTCGCCATACTGCCGGTTGTTCTGGGCCGTGGCCATTGTGATGGCCGGGGCTTCCCAGGTTCGAGGGGAAGTGTCTGTCCATCCCGTGACGAAGCCGTCTCCCACATCGCCCCTGCAACAGGCAGAGGCACCACCGGTTCAGGCCCCAGCTGAAGTAGTCCCTCCGCTGCCTGATGATGGACCACGTTCGGAAGAGGGCACCCATGCGCAGGGACAGAGAATCACCGAGCTTGCATGGCAAGAAGGCTATGCCGCCTACAAGAAGCGAGCGTGGTCGGAGGCGAGCCGATTGTTTGAATCGATTGTTACAAAACATCCGGAGAGTCTGGCGGCCTCGTCCGCACAGGCATTTCTCGCGGAAATTCTCCTTCAGAAGGATAGGGCCGGGCCAAACCGCCAGGAGGCGATTCATGCCTACAAGAAACTGCTCCGTGACCATCCTCACTCGTCGAACGCCCGGCGCGCCGAGTGGCGCATCGGCGATCTCTACCTCGAACAAGGCTGGTTACAGGAAGCGCAAGCGACCTACGAGCGGGCGATGGCTCATTCACTCCAGTTCCCGTTCGACGGGAATCGGGCCTTGCTGGGGTTAGGCTACACGTATCTGGCCATGCGCCGTTGGAGCGACGCGGAACACGCGTTCGTGAATCTGCGGAAACGGAGTGATCACGATCCGGTGCTTCGCTATGGAAATATGGGCCTTGCACATGCGCTTTTCAGACAGCAGCGGATTTCCGAGGCACACGCCTTCTACGAGTTCGGGTATCGGCGGTGGCCTGAGGCCTTCCGGCTCGAGCCTGTGGCGGTTCGCCGGTATGCCGTGACGCTGGCCGCGCTCCATCGTGAGACGTCGGCGCAGGATCTCATGGTGCTGTTTTATAACCTCTATCCACGGCACGCCGACGCTCCGACGGCGCTGCTGTATGTCGCGGACAATGCGGCGGCGATGTCCAATCCAGCCAAAGCAGAATTCTTCTATGCCCTGATTCCTGCGCTGTATCCCCACACGCCACAGGAGACGGCAGCAAACATGCGGATGGCGTCGCTCCGCGCGGAGCGCATGGCGCCGGCAGGTGAAAATTGGGTCCGGCTGACGGTGAATGCCATGATCCACAATGTGCCGATGCCGGATCAGACCGACGCCCTGTATCACGCCATGCTGCGGGATGTTGCGAATCGACAAGCGGATAATCCGATGGGAAGCGAGGCGTTGTTTCGACTTGGCCAGTACTACGAGAAAGGCCACGATACGGACCGGACCGTGCGCACCTATCATGAGGCCGCGCTTCGCGGCGGGAGCGCAGTTGATCCATGGCCCATGAAGGCGTCGGAACGGCTCTCGACGCTCGTGAAGCCCTGGATCGAGGCGGCCTTGCAGTCGCATGACGACTTGACGGTCGTGAGTCTTTTTCACCGGCATGGGCCGAACGGGGGGCAAGTCTACGCGCATTCACCGTCGTTGATCGAGATCGCCGAAGCGCATCGACGATTAGGGTTTTCCCTGGAAGCCGTACGCCTCTATCAGCAGGCCGTCAAGGAAAAAGACCCGTCGCTGATTGAGCAGGCGTTACTCGGATTGGGCAAGACCTACTTGGATCAACAAGACGGAACGGCGGCCCGAAAAGTGTTGGAACGATACCGATTTCAATTTCAACCCGGCCGGTATGAGTCGGAGGCACTGCATCTGTTGGTCGCCGCCATGATGCGGCAACAGGATCTCCAGGGACTGTTGCATT
The DNA here is from genome assembly GCA_015903945.1 of Nitrospira sp. GTDB lineage: Bacteria > Nitrospirota > Nitrospiria > Nitrospirales > Nitrospiraceae > Nitrospira_D. Next base: position 33,864 of record JABMDL010000006.1, read on the forward strand.
TGTGCCGCCAATGGCTGGTCCTTCATCCCGCGCATGGCGAGCGGCCCTTCATGTATCTCCAATTAGCCGAGACGCTGGGACGGCTCGACAAACCGCGTGAGTCGGCACTGGCCTACGAGGAAGCGTTCAAAGCGGGAGCCAGCCGATCGGTGGAGACGCTCCTGGCCTATGCCGACACGCTCTCGAGGCTGGATCGGCATCAGCAGGCTATCGCCGCATATCTTGATGTCTTGGAGCACAAGCCCGCAACGCACCACGTGGAGTGGATTCATCTGCAGACCGCCAAACATTGGTTTGCGTTGAAACAATACGACCGCGCCACGGTGGCGTTGGCCGAGGTCGGCGAATCGGACGACCCGCTTATCATGCGCGTAGCCACGGCACTCAAGGGGAGTCTGCGGACCGCGCGTCGCTCAGTGGAAGAGGAGGAACTATGACAGTCACCGCGCTACAGTCTGCCGAAGAACGGGATGTGCTTCAGGCCGCGTTTCACAGTTTCGACCAGGCGGCCCAGACGCTCCAGCGGTCGTATTGCGCACTCACGGCCCGGGTGGAGCAGATGGATCTGGAGTTGGCGCACAGTAATGATGCGTTGCGGCGACAACTGGCTGATAACGAAGCGATGCGTTCCCACCTCGACGGCATCTTGGAATCACTGTCGACCGGGGTGTTGGTACTGGACGACGACGGCGTGATCGTCCGCAGCAACGCGCCGGCAGCCCATGTGCTGGGCATTGCCACGACCGAGCTGTGTGGCCGGCGCGTCACCGAGGTGTTGGACCTGGTCGGACTCAGCCTCTGTGATCGTCCGCAGCGAATCGGCCAGTTGGTGGTCGCGATCACCCGCGCTCCCTTACAGACGCAGTCCGGTTGTTGGCCCGGCAGCCTGCTGCTGATCCAGGACATGACCCGCGTGTACCACCTTGAAGAACAGTTGCAGCGCAGGGATCGGCTGGCGGCGATGGGGGAAATGATCGGCCGGATCGCCCACGAAATCAGAAATCCATTAGGGAGCATCGAGCTCTTTGCCTCGTTGCTGCGCCGGGAACTGGGCGAGAGCTCTTCTGGATCGCTCTATGCCGAACAGATTTCCCAAGCCGTGCGCGCGATGGATGGGTTGCTCGCGAATCTCTTGGTCTATACCAAGCCGGTGCGGACGCCGCACGGTTGGCACCCGGCGGAGTCGCTCATTCTCGACTCACTCAGTCTGGCTGCCCATGCCATCAGCCGAGTGCCCGTGGATATCCGATTGGATCTTGATCCGGGTATTCCCTCGCTCTGGTGTCATGAAGGGCAAATGAAGCAGGTCCTGTTGAATCTGATCGTCAACGGGGTGCAGGCGATGCCGTCCGGAGGGGTGCTGACCATTCGACTCGAACATGATGAGGCGCGGACACTGGGCGGGCCTGCAGTACGCCTGACGGTCCGTGACTCCGGCACCGGCATCGATCCGGCACACCGCTCGCGGCTCTTCGATCCGTTCTTTACCACCAAGGAAGAAGGGACCGGTCTTGGTCTGGCGATTGTGTACGCGATTGTCGAGGCCCATCACGGGCGCATCGATGTCGAAGGCGCTGTGGGCGAGGGGGCCTCATTTGTGATGGTGCTGCCGCATCCCGTCCCGGTGGGGCTTTTGGCCGGAGAGGGGGCGGCTGCGCCGCGCCCCGATGAACGAGCCGACGAAGAATCCGCCTGTGTGATGCTCATGGAGGAGCGGTCCCATGGATGAACGCGAGAGAGACGGCAGTGAGATGAATAGTACCGACGCCGCCGAACGAATCATGATCGTCGATGACGATCACTCCATGAGGGTCGCCCTTGTGGAGTCCGTGCGTCGCCTCGGCTATGTGGCGGAGGGATTCGCGGATGGTTCGGAGGCCCTGGAGCATGTCGGACGGTTCCAGCCGTGGTTGGTCCTGACTGATCTCAAGATGCCGCGAATGAGCGGTCTTGAGGTGATCAAGGAAATGAAGCGGCGTGCGCCTCGGACGACGATCGTGCTCATGACAGCGTACGGGACGGTCGAGACGGCCGTCGAAGCCATGAAGCAGGGCGCGAGCGACTATCTGCTGAAACCGTTCTCAATGGATTTGTTGGAGCGGGTCATCACCAACCTCAGGGAAGGGCGGGACAGTGGGGGGGGAGCCGTTTCGTTGACCGGCTCGCCGGAACCGCGTCCGATTCTCACCCAGGATCCCGGTATGGCACGGCTCTTGGGCACGAGCGAAAGCATCGCGGCCAGCCATGCGACGGTGCTGATTACCGGAGAGAGCGGCACCGGCAAGGAACTGCTGGCCCGGTTCATCCATCGCCGCAGTCCCCGTGCGCACCGGCCGTTCATCGCCGTCAATTGCGCGGCATTACCGGACGGCCTACTCGAGAGCGAACTGTTCGGCCACGAACGAGGCGCCTTCACCGGAGCCATGGTCAGGAAAATCGGAAAATTTGAGATGGCGCACACCGGCACGCTGCTGTTGGATGAAATCGGGGAGATGACGCTGGGACTCCAGGCGAAGCTGTTGCGGGTCTTGCAGGAACGGGAGGTCGATCGGGTTGGGGGACGCGAGCCGGTGCCCGTCAACATTCGTGTCATTGCCACAACCAACCGCATCCTCGCCCGCGAAGTCGAGCAGAACCGATTCCGGGAAGATTTGTACTATCGGTTGAACGTCTTTCCGCTCACGATTCCTCCCCTCCGGGAGCGACCAGCGGATATTCCATTTCTGGCCCGCCATTTTGCGGCTGCCGCAGCGGCACGGAACGGCCTGGCGCAGCCTCTGTTGTCTGACGAAGCGCTGGCCTATTTGCAACGGTTGCCGTGGAAAGGCAACATCCGTGAACTGGAAAACGTCATGGAGCGGGCCGTGGTGCTGGCCGGTCGGGGTCCGGTGTTGCCGGAACATTGTCCGATGGAGAGTCGTGATGTTCCCGTGCAGCTGCCTACCGCCCAGCCGGTCAACGGCTCGCTCTGGGAGATGGAGCGCGAGTTGATTTTCAAGACATTGGCGAAAGTCAAAGACAATCGCACCCATGCGGCGAAAGAACTCGGCATCAGTATTCGAACGTTACGAAATAAGCTCCGCGAGTACCGTGTCGGAGGCGGGCCCATGTCGATGCCGTTGCCGTAGCGGCTGGAGAGGAAAATATTGCCGCCCGGCAAAATGTCATGAGGGCGGCAAAAGCTGAGTCTGATTCGGCGGCATTAGCCCGCATGATTCATGACGGTTCGTCGCGAAATCGCCAAGCCGCGTCGTGAGACCGGCGCGCGGAGCCCGGAGGGCCTGAGGCGTACTCGTGCAGTACGTCGAGGGGGCGAGGGGCGAGCCCGACGGCCGCAGGCTTGTCGCAACTGCGGATCGGAGATTGCAGTAGAAGCGTTCATGAATCATGCGGGCTAGGGTTGCACAGCGTGGGATGGTGTGGGGCGAAGGGAGGGCAGACATGACGATCTTTGACCGGACTATGCGATTGTTGGAGCGGACGTTGGACCTCCGTAGTGCGCGGCAACGCGTGATTGCGTCGAATCTGGCCAATGAAGAGACGCCGGGTTATCGCGCCTCCGAGCTGAATTTCACCGAGCAACTGCGCTCGGCTCACCGGGGACGTCTTCCGATCGTCTTGACCGCGACGCAGTCCCGCCATTTCGGGGTGCAAGGGCCGCAGGACGTGCGGGCGGTGACCGGAAAGTTGAGCGAAGTGCCGGCGGGTGATCTCCCGCTCGATGCGAACTCTGTGAATCTCGAGCTGGAGATGGCGAAACTGTCCGACAACGCCATGCAGTACAACGCCGCTGCCACGATCATTGCGAAAAAGTTCGAGGGGTTGCTCAGCGCGATCCGAGATGCGCGATAGCGAGGCAGGTCATGTTCGTGAAACGTATCTCGTGAAGTGTGAAGCGCAGGAAAGAAAGAGGCTGCATGTCATCTTTGCTTGCGAGATACGAGATACGCTTCACGAGATGCGACAAACAGAACGCATAGCGGCGTAGCCAATTATTGAGGAGGTGCTTATGGACATGATGGACGGGATGGCGGTTTCGGTATCCGGATTGGATGCCCAGCGACGACGGCTCAACGTCATTGCCAGCAATCTGGCCAACGCGCAGTCCACCCATACACCCGGCGGTGGGCCGTACAAACGGCGAGACGTCATCTTTCGCTCGGCACCAGTGTCCGGTACCTTTCAGCAGACGTTTCGCCGGGTGGCAGACGGGCCGACGGCGCGTGCGCTCGAAGGCGTCTCCGTGGCGCGCGTGGTGGAGGACTCCAAACCCGGACAACTGATCTATGACCCGCATCATCCGGATGCCGACCCCAAGGGGTTCGTACGGCTCCCCAATGTGAATGTGATGGAAGAAATGGTCAACATGATCGGCGCGTCGCGCGCCTACGAGGCTAATGTGCAGGCGATCAATGCGACACGCGCCATGTGGAACAAGGCCTTGGAAATCGGGAGGTAGCCATGAGCCAGATTCACGGCATCGGATCGGCGGTTCCTGCGATTCCCGACATAGGGTCGGCCGGCTCGGCCGTGTCCCAGCCCGAATCCGGAGGGTTCATGGATTCGCTCAAGGCCGCGATCGGCAAGGTCAACGATGCGCAACTCCAAGGGGGCCAGGCCGTGGATGCGCTTCTGACGGGCCAGTCCCAGGACATTCATCGGACGATGGTCGCATTGCAACAGGCCAGCGTGTCGTTTCAATTGATGATGCAGGTCAGGAATAAACTCGTCACCGCGTATGAAGAAATTCAGCGCATGCAAATTTAACGGATCGAACCAACGAGACACCGATGAACAACTTGTTTGCAAAATTGTCGATCAATCAGCGGATGATTATTCTTGTCGCGCTGGCCGGGTCAGTGGCGGGGCTCATCGCACTGACGTTGTGGACGCAGCAACCGGATATGCAGGTGCTCTTTACCAATCTGAATGGCGAGGATGCGGCAGCGATTATCGACAAGCTCAAAGAAGCCAAAGTGCCGTATGAAACGACCGGCGGCGGCGCGACCGTTCTGGTGCCTAGCGCGCAGGTGCATGATCTTCGCCTGCAATTGGCGACACAAGGCCTGCCGCACGGAGGCGGGGTCGGCTTCGAGATTTTCGACCGCACGTCGATCGGTATGTCCGAATTCGTCCAGAAGCTCAACTACCGCCGGGCGCTGCAAGGCGAGCTGGCCAGAACGATCGCCCAGATGCCGGAAGTGGAACGGGCACGCGTCCATCTCGCCATTCCGGAACGGAGACTGTTCGCCAGCGAGCAGGAGAAGGCGCGCGCATCCGTGGTCGTGTCCTTGCGGAACGGGCAGCAATTGACGAAAACACAAGTGCAGGGCGTGGTCAATCTGGTGTCCAGCAGTGTCGAAGGGCTCCAGGCCCGCGAGGTGACCATCGTCGACGGGCACGGCAGGTTGCTGTCGGGAGCGGCGGCTGACGAGACGACCGGTTTGACGAACGCACAACTCGAGTATCAGCACAGCATCGAAAAGGACATCGAGCTCCGTATCCAATCGATGCTGGAACGGATCGTCGGGGACGGGAAAGCGGTCGTGCGTGTGTCCAGCCTGGTCGATTTTCGCAAGGTGGAGACGACGGAGGAACGGTACGATCCAAACAGCCAGGTGGTCAGAAGTGAACAGCGGGGCCAAGAAAAGGCCAGCGGGACCAATGGAGTAACCGGTGGGGTGCCGGGTGTGCAGTCAAACGTGCCGCCGGGAACGGAGCAGGAGCCGGCGCAAACCAGTTCGAACAACAGCCTGACGAAGAATGAGACCGTCAATTACGAGATCAGTCGAACCGTCTCGAAAATCGTGGAGCCTGTCGGAGTCGTCAAGCAACTGTCCGTGGCCGTGTTGGTCGATGGGACCTATGAGACGCCCAAGGTTGGTGAGGGAATGACCGGCGACAAGGCGACCGCCGAGTCCGGACGAAAATATGTGCCTCGCTCGGAAGACGATCTGAAGCGGATCGAAGAGATCGTCAAGAAGGCCATGGGATTTTCAGCCGATCGCCAGGACCAAGTACAGGTGGTCAACGTGCAGTTCGGTCTGGGGCCCGACGACGCGCCAGCCGCAGCCGAAGCCACGGCCGATACACCGAACGCATGGCTGCCGTATCTGCGGTATGTCGTCGGGGGCCTGCTCTTTTTCATCATCTTCTTCTTTATCGTGCGTCCCTTGCTCGCGATGTTGAGCTCGACGGCTCAGGCTACGGGCTCCGACACGGGAGTCGGCGTGCCGGGGGTGACTGCAGGAGCGGCTGAAGCGGCGCTTGCCGGGGCGCCGGATCGGACCCAGATCATCGATATGGCCCGGAGGAATCCCGACACGACGGCGGTGGTTGTTAAACAGTGGCTGAAGGCCCCTTCAGGAAACGCATAACGTGTCTCAGAATCTGACGGGTGAACAAAAAGCGGCTATTCTCCTTCGCGCGATCGGTGAAGAGGCCGCCGCGCAGGTGATGAGGTTGCTCGATCCCAAAGAGATCAAGAAGCTGGGGAGCTTTATGAACGGCACAGCCCAAATTTCACGAGACCAGGAAGATGCGGTGATTTCTGATTTTAAGGACGCGAGTGCTTCGGGAGAGGTGCAATTCCAGGGGAAAGAGTACATCAAGAACATTTTGATTAAGGCCCTGGGTCCCGAAAAGGCGGCGCGCATCCTTGAGTCCATGACGCGGAAGAGTTACGCAGGGTTGGAGGCGCTCCGTTGGGTGGATGTGAAGACCATTGCCAAAATGATCAAAATCGAGCATCCGCAAACGGTGGCGGTCATTCTGGCTCATCTTGAAAGCGAGCAAGCGGGACAGGTGTTGGCCGCGCTGCCGGAGGCCATGCGCGGCGATGTCGCCCTGCGGCTTGCGACCATGGAAGAAGTGCAGCCGGATGTGCTGGAAGAACTCAGTCAAAGCCTGCAGGAGGTGCTGCTCGCCAGCAAAGGGTTGGGCGGACAGAGCATCGGCGGAGCCGAGGTGATGGCCGACATCCTCACCCGCATGGACAAGGCCAGCGAAGGAGGCATCATGGCCAAGATCGCCGAGAAGAGCCAGCCCTTGGCCGATTCGATTCGCGCGCTCATGTTCGTGTTCGATGACTTGGTCAAGGTCGATGACCGCGGCCTGCAGGAATTGCTGAAGGAAATCAGCAAGGATGATCTACCGCTCGCGCTTCGCGGTGCCAATCCGGAGGTCAAGGAGAGAATCTTCAAGAACATGTCGACGCGAGCCGCCGAGATGCTGAGGGACGATATGGAGGCGAAAGGGCCTGTCCGGGTGGCCGACGTCGAGAAGGCGCAGCAGAACATCCTCAAGGTCTGCCGCAAGCTGGAAGAAGAGGGCCGCATCGTGATCGCCGGCGCGGGAGAGGAGATGGTCTAAATGGGGGTAGGAACGGCGCTACAGACCGTGATGCCGCGCGGGAAGACGGGAGATGTGCGACGGTCCCACGGTTCGATTCTGATCGTCGACGATGATGAACTGATCCGGGACTTGTTCCTGGAAATCTTCCGGCCGGAGGGGGTATCCGTCCGGGCTGCTGCATCGGGCCGGGAAGCTCTCGCCATGATGAAGCAGTCCGTGCCGGCGCTATTGATTGTGGATGTCTCGCTTCCCGACCAGGATGGCATCGCGCTCCTTGAAGCAGCGCAGATCATCGACACCCGTATCATCGGTGTCGTGATGACGGGAGCGCCGACTGTGGAACTCGCGGTTCGCGCGATGAAGGCCGGCGCGACGGACTTCTTGATGAAGCCTGTTCAGAACGACGTGGTGCTGATGACGGCGCGCCGACTGTTGGAATTGCATCGGCTCCGCGCGGAGAACACCGTGTTGAAACATGCCGCGATCCGGTCCGGCGCGGTGCGGCTTGGGAACGTGCCGCTGCAGACGTTCGGCGACGACGGGTCGCTGCGGGGGGAAGACGGGCTGACGGAATTTGAACGCGGCATGGCAGAGGGAAAGCGGAATGCAGAAGAGGAGCGCCGGCACGAACGAGCGGTCTTCAAAGATGTGTTGCGGGCCTTTGAGGAAGCTCGATCCTCGCTCCGGCGGACATTCGAAGACGAGGTCGTGTCGCTGGCGTTCCACATCGCGACCAAAGTTCTGCACGAGGCGGCCGAGACCTGCAAAGACCAGATCGTGGCGCTAGCCAAGTCGGCGATCGGTGCTGTGCGAGAACCGGGCGCTGTCGTCATCCAAGTGCATCCGGCAGATGCGCCGACACTGGCGGAGGCGCAAGTCGAACTTGCGGCGCAACGGGATCTTGCGCTGACTTTGAAGATCGAACCGGTTCTCGGGCTCGCACGCGGCAGTTGCCTGCTGCAGACGCCCAATCGTGTGATCGATGCCTCACTGGACGCGCAGCTGCTGCGGTTAGGCAGCGCACTGAAGAACAGGGCGGAACGTGAATCTTAACGCCGTACTTGACCAGATCGACCCTGTGGTGGTCGCGGGTCGGGTGGTGCAAGCCATCGGCATTGTGATTGAGGGATCCGGGCCGATGGCGACGGTAGGAGAGTTGTGCGAGATCAGCAGAGAAGACGGCGGTGAACCCATTGCCGCCGAGGTGGTGGGGTTTCGCGGCGACCGCGTCTTGCTTATGCCGTTGGGGGAGATGCAGGGGATCGGGCCCGGCAGCTTGATTACGATGACGGGCCGGGTGGCGAGTTTGCCCGTCGGCCGGAGCCTGTTAGGCCGCGTGCTCGACGGGCTGGGCCGGCCGCTCGATGAGAAAGGGGACATCGCGTCCGCCGTACGATATCCACTGCACGCCGGCGCACCCAACCCGCTCAAACGGGCGCGGATCAGGGAGCCGCTCGATCTGGGTATCCGCGCGATCAACGGATTCTTGACCTGCGGCCGCGGACAGAAGATGGGCATCTTTTCGGGAGCCGGCGTCGGGAAAAGCGTGTTGCTCGGTATGATCAGCCGCTACACGAAAGCCGACGTCAATGTCATTGCGCTGGTCGGGGAACGGGGACGGGAGGTCAAGGAGTTCTTGGAGCGTGATTTGGGTGAGGCCGCGCTGCAGCGGTCCGTCGTCATCGTGGCCACATCCGATCAAGCGCCGCTGGTGCGGCTGCGCGCGGCGCTCGTGGCGACCACGATCGCAGAGTACTTCCGCGATGCGGGGCAACAAGTGCTCTTATTGATGGATTCGCTGACGCGATTAGCCTACAGCCAGCGGGAAATTGGGCTGGCAATCGGTGAGCCCCCGGCGACGAAAGGCTATACCCCCTCGGTCTTCACCATGTTGCCGAGGATTCTGGAACGAGTCGGCACGGGGCCTGGGCCTGGCGCGATCACCGGTTTGTACACCGTGCTGGTCGACGGGGATGACCTGACCGATCCTATCGCCGACGCTGTCCGGTCGATTTTGGACGGCCATATCGTCTTATCCCGCGCGCTGGCCGCAAGGAATCATTTCCCCGCAATTGATCTGCTCCAAAGCACGAGCCGGGTGATGCGAGACATCGTGGGGCGGGAGCATCAAGCCGCGGCTGGAACAGTGATGGAACTGATCGCCCGGTATCGGCAGTCCGAGGATCTGATCCTCCTCGGTGCGTACAAGCAGGGAATGAATGGGGCCCTCGACCGCGCCGTGCAGTTGCAGGACGCGATCAACGGCTACCTCCGACAGGACATCGACCAACCGTCTCCTCTGGTCCCGTCGGTGCAGGGCCTGGTGACGTTGGCGAAACAGGCCGCATGAGCTTGGATTCGCTTCGCAGGCTGAAGGAGAGGGCTGAGGAAGCCGTCATGATGGAACTGGCACAGATCACACGAGATCTTGCAGGCATGGAATGCCGATGTGATGCGCTCACAGACCAACTCGAGTCGGATGCAGCCGCGTTTCTGGTGCACGCAGAGCAGGGGATGGCTATTGAAGCCATGCTGGAATGGCAGGGCCGAATGGACAATGAGCGGGCGGCGGTGCAACGGAGCCGGCGCAGGATCGCCGAATTGACTGATCGGTGGAAGCAGGCGCAGGCCCGGCTCCTCGTGGCCACCCAAGAGCGAAAAGTGTTGGATCGGCTTGCCGAACGGCAGGAGGCGGCGCATCGTGCGGATATTCAGCGCCGGGAGCAGCGGGCGACGGATGAAGCCGCGACACGGCTCCGACTGTGGTCTGGAAAGGGCCTGTCATGAACAGAAGCTTCGCACATTCCACAGTAGACCGTATTCTTCTCAGTAAGACAAGCCGCGTTCGGAGGAATCTGTCGAGTGGAGCACGAGGGTCTTCTCTCTGGACCATTGCGGCGGGAGTCCTGGGGTCCACGGTTCTCCTGTGGGTCATGGTACAACTGGGGCAAGCGTCGACGAACCCCAAAGTGAAACCGCCGCAGGCTCCAGCGACATCGTCGCCGGCTCCATCGTCGGCACAACCGGCTGCTGAGGCGGTTGGTCAACAGACCGCAGTGGAAGACGGCGGCTCGTCTTGGACCCCACCGACTCCGGCCATCCATGGCCCTGTGCTGGAGGCTCCTCGAGAAGTGATCGACATGCTGGATTCTCGAAAACGCGACCTCGATCGGCGCGAGGAAGCGCTCCGACGGGATGAGGGGCGGTTGATGATGGTAAGGGCCGATATTGAGAAACTGTTGGCGCAGAATGAGGCGCTGGAAAAACGGATTCTTCAGGCCACCGGCAAAGACGATCAGCAGGTGGGGAATGCCAAGGCACAGAAAGCCAAAGCGCTGATCGAGAAAGAACGCCACCAGCAGGAGCAGAAGGCTCAACTTGCCAAGATGTATGAAGCCATGCCGCCCGAAGACGCCGCGACAAGGCTGGAGCATATGCCGGATCCAAAGGCGCTCGAAATATTGCGCCTCATCAAGACGAAAGCTGCCGGAGCGATCCTCGCCCAAGTCAAACCTGAGCGCGCCGCCAAACTCACCGAGCAGCTGCTCGCCCAGGCGAAATAGCCATCGAATGCTTCGGAAATGTTTGCACGCCTGCTCTCCCATTCGTCGGTAAGAATTACCCCGCTCGCTCAGCAGAATTTTCCCAGCTCCTGCCACTCGGTGAGATGTTCCCGCTGAAATCTCGCAATTTGCCGGGATTTCACTCGAATGTTCCCTGGCACGTGCTTTGTATTCTCCTGCTGCATGTCGATTCGCGCTACCCGATAGATCGGTTTGTCTATGGATGTGAACAGCACAATCTTGCAGCTTCCTTCACCGACCGCCGCGTCGCCATCTGAAGGCGCGGCACCGAGGTCTCAAGAGGTCAAGTCTCCAAGTTCCGGTAAGACGAAGAAGAGCTTTGCGTCGGCTCTCCGCACGGCTCAGCAACGGGAAGACAAGGGGCGGCCGCAACAATCGGATGAGGTGGAATCTACACGCGTGGCGAAGTCCGATACCAGGATCGATCAAGAGAAACCAGTCCGTGACGATGCGGCACGGTCACATGAAATCGAAGGACGTGGTCTTGATGCTGAGGGGGGGAGGCCCGAACAGAACCACACAACCGAGTCAGGGGACAGTGAAAGCCAAGAAGGTTGGGCCGCGCAGGCCACTGCCTCTGCCGCTCCCGTCGAAGAGTTGCGCCTATTGGGTCAGACTGCGCCTGTGCAGAGTCCGTCAGAGCCGCTCACTGACCTGCCACAGGGTACGACCGAGGATGAACTCCCAGCTTCTTTGCAGAGGAATGGGGTGACGGAAGCGTCTGCGATACCGGTAGTACTCTCGTCGGTAACGGGAGAATCTGTTACGGCACTCGCCACGACAAGCCAAGCCCCTGGTGCGACTCAAGGGGGAACTGAGTCGGGGACGACGCAAGGCCAAGCGGCATCCGCTACGCAGCCCATGCAAGAAACACATGATGCGCCATCTGGCCAGCTTCTTGATCCAAAGGCAGAGCCGGCGATCAAGGCTGTCGATCATGAGACAAGAGAACGGGGAGGAACGCCTGCTCAGCAGAGCCAGAATGAGAAACAGGTTGCACCTGTCCAGCCTGCGGCTGAGGGTGGGAAGCAGGCATCGCTGGCGTCGCAGGAGTTGTCTCGACTGGATGCAGCCGGACCGCAACTGGCTCGGCTGGTTGAACCGCCAGTCCAGCAGAAACAAGCCGACGCAGCGGCCCATCCGCATCGGGATCTTCATTCTCCACTGCCCTCCCTTGATGCAGGCGACGAGGAACGGGGGGGAAAGCCGATGGCGATCGTGCCGCATGGGCTGCAGGCGGGCGGTGATTCTGGACAGTCCTCCGATTTGCTCTGGTCCAACCAGGATGAACGGCACTGGGCGTCTGATGAACCTCCATGGGCGTCGCATGCACCGATGGCTCCAGCTCAGTCCGATCTTCCGGACGATCATGCAGCCCAAGTGATGACCGCCGGGAGTGCCGCCTCGTCGCAGCCACGACCGGTGGACAATCGTCCTGCGTCGCCTGCCGGCGCTGCGTCATCTCTCCCGCCGTCGCATGATCTCGAACCGTTTGTTCCCACGATGAACCGCTCGGTGGTATTCGAAATCGCTGAACCGGACCTAGGCCGCATCAATATTCGTGTCGCGATGGCAAACGAACTGGTGCATGCCTATCTGTCGTCCGACCGGTCTGAGGTCGGGCAGTTTCTGATCAATGGGCAGGATCGTCTGCAGGCGGCGTTGCAATCGAATGGGTTGGAGATGGGGCAGTTCCGGGTGGATATCGACCGCCAGAGCGCGGGGCGGTCGTTTCAGCAGGGGCCGCCTCAGGACCAGAGTGGCATGTGGCAACAAGCCTCGAATAGGGATTCACGCGAAACTGGGTTCTTTGAGCGGCACGAAGCGGCCGGCTTGTCATATGCCGGTCGATTGAACGTCGTGGCGTAGTAGGGAAAGGAGCGTCGGCCATGTCGACCATCACCGGTATCTCGGCGGCGGAGTCCGCCACCGATACGACCAGATCCACGGGGCCCAAAGCATTGGGGCAGGACGATTTTTTGAAGTTGCTCGTCACACAGCTCAAACAGCAAGATCCCCTCAATCCGACAAACAATACCGAATTCGTCGCGCAGCTCGCGCAATTCAGCCAGCTCGAACAAAATGTGAAACAGGCGCAACTGATGCAGCGGAGCCTGGACACCCAGGCTGCCTCGTTCCAATTCACCCTGTTGCCGATGGTGGGGCACCGGGTCGGTCTGGATATGCCGCTGGTGCAGGTGGGAGCAGGGCCGGCCACGATCCGGTACGCCTTGGACAAGGACGCCGCGAGAGTCAGCATCAATATTCTGGACCAGCAAGGGCAGGTCATTCGAACGCTGGAATACGCCGGGCGGCCGTCGGGCCTCAATGTCGCCGAATGGGACGGCAAAAACCAAAACGGAACGCTGATGCCAGCCGGGGTGTATCGCTATGCGCTCTCGGCCATCGATGCGCAAGGCGCGTCGGTGACGTCGCAGGGCCGGGCGCAATTAACGGTGTCCGGGATTCGAATGGAAGAAGGAGCGGCCAAGCTGGTTGTCGGAGATCTCACTGTCAATCCGTCGGACGTTGTGGAGCTGCAGTAAGTTGACTTGTAAAGGAGGAACAGATCCATGGGAATTCTATCGTCGCTGTTTGCCGGTGTCAGCGGGCTCAATGCCAATGGCACAGCGTTGTCCGTGATCGGCAACAATATTGCCAATCTCAGCACGGTGGGCTTCAAGGGAAGCAAAGCCACGTTCGCCGATCTGATCAGTTCGTCGATCTCCGGCGGCTCCGGCGCCATCCAAACGGGAATCGGCGTCGCCCTGACCTCGGTCCAGGGTAATTTCTCACAGGGCTCGTTGGCGACCTCGTCCAATGTGTTGGACCTGGCGATCGACGGCAACGGCTTTTTCATTGTGGAAGACGCGCAAGGCGGCACCTTCTATTCCCGCGCCGGGCTGTTTCGGTTGGATCGGAACAACAACGTCGTTGATCCCACCGGGTTTAAGCTGCAAGGATTCCTGGCCGACACGACCGGCACCATCACCGGCACGATCGGCGATATCGCTCTGCCATCCACAACCGCGTCGCCGAGAGCGACGACCACGGCCCTGGTTGCAGCCAACCTGAATTCCGCGACCGCGCAGACGGGGGTTCGTGGCAACGTCGTCGGATCAGCTGCGTCTGTCACCACGACCGCGGGGGGCAACAATTCCTTTACGATCGATCTGAACGGTGACGGTCCACAGGTTGTCACTATGGCTAACGGCTTGACCGGTTCTGCGCTGGCCACCGCGATTCAAAACGCCGTGCGCGGGCTGGTTCCCGCCGATCCGTTGAAGGCCTCCGCGTATACCGGATTCACAGCGACGGTCAATGCCTCCGACATCTTCACGTTCGCGTCCGGCATCACCGGGACAACCAATAACTCGACGACCGGCACAGGGACTGTCGTCGTCGCGGCGAACGGAGGAGACACCCTGGCGGGCAACTTGAACATGACGGCACCTGTGTCGACGACAGGAACGGATTTCCTCCTGTCGGATCCTCCCGCCACGTCCGATTTTTCCACGTCCATGACAGTGTTCGATTCGCTCGGCAACAGCCACCTCCTGACGACCTATTTCACAAAGATCGGTGCGAACTCCTGGAACTACAATGTCGTGGCTGCCGCCAACGATGTTGTGACCGCCAATTATCATTCAAGCAACATCGATACGACGCTGGGCATCGTGAAAGTCGGGTCCGGCACGTTGACGTTCGGGACGAACGGCACACTCGACCGAGAGAGCCCAGTCCTTCGGTTTGATACCGGGACCGCGGCGGGCGCGGCAGGGGGGACGCCCGGACAGCTTCAAGTCGATTTCAACGGCGCAACGCAGGATCAGCTGATTGTGATGAACTTCGGGTCGAGTGTGACCACCGACGGAGGAACGGGATTGGACGGCACCACCCAGTTCGGGTCCACGTCGGCCCTGGTGCAGCAGACGCAGGACGGGTTTGCCGCGGGATCACTGCAAGCGTTTTCGGTTGATGCCAATGGGACCATCAGCGGCCGGTTCTCCAATGGACAGCTGAGGGCGTTGGCCCAAGTTGTGTTGGCGAGGTTTCCAGATCCGATCGGCTTGACGAGGACCGGGAAGAACACGTTTGCGCAGTCCGGCAATTCCGGCCAGCCTGTGACCGGCACTCCGGACAGCGCAGGGCTCGGGCGGGTGCTGTCGAATTCACTGGAATTGTCCAATGTCGATCTCGGTGAAAGTTTCATTGATATGATCGCCGCGCAGCGAGGATTTCAGGCGAACTCGCGCGTGATTACGACATCGGACGAAATACTTCAGGAATTAGTCAATCTGAAGCGATAGTCCGCAGTCTCATTGGGCCGGGAGCTGAAGCTCTCGGCCCAATTCTCTCTCAACCCACCGCAGCGCGGTACCACATTGATTCGGGCCATTGGTCCGTCAGTTTTCTGACGGCGTCAATCGCTTGGTTGACGTCGGCGTCGAGACAGAGGCCTGATCGGAACCGGCCGCACACGAGTCCTCACGGAAATCGCATGAATGCTGACATTGCTGGTGGAGCGTGGCCGTTGCTCAAGTGGCATATGCATTGCAGTCTTGCCCGGCATTCACGTTATGAGTTGAGAAGTCGAGGAGGATTCCATGGCGGAAGCAGCTGCAGCAGATGAAAAAGCTCCGGTGAAGGCAGCAAGCCCCGTATTTCCGGTCAAGTTGCTGATTATCGTCGGTCTGTTGGCCCTTGTGGTTGGTACGGGCAGTGCGATCCTGGCGGTGAAACTGCTCGGCGGGGGAAGCAAGGGAGGTGAGACCGCGGAGGAGCACGGACGGGACGCACCGGCGAAAGCCGAAAGCGAGCCGCAATCCGGTGCAAAACCCGCGCAAGTCAGCAAGCCAGGCGTGATGTTCGATTTGGATCCGTTTATCGTCAATTTGGCGGATCAGCCGGAAATTCGCTATCTCAAGATCGTCGTCAAGTTGGAGGTCGAAAGCGAGTTGGTTGCAGCCGACCTATCGGCTCGTGTCCCCCAAGTGCGAGACACTGTGTTGGTATTGCTCAGCAGCAAGGATGTCAACAGCGTGAGAACGCCGCAAGGCAAGTTTCAGCTGCGTGATGAAATCACGCAGCGCGTGAACGGACTCTTGCCGAAACCCGGTATCCGTGCCGCCTACTTTACGGATTTTGTCGTGCAGTAAGACGGGCTGACGCCATGGAGAAGGTTCTCTCTCAAGAAGAAATCGATGCGCTGCTGAAGGGCGTCGTGTCCGGAGAGGTTGACACCGCTCCGAAAGACGCGGCGCGTGCGGCCGATGGGACGGCGCAATATGATCTGCTCAACCAGGAGCGGATTATCCGGGGACGAATGCCGACTCTGGAGCTCATCAACGACCGCTTCATCCGGCGCCAATCCGTATCGTGGACCGGCATGCTCCGCGAAGCCGTGGACTTCATTGTTGTCGGCACCCAGGTGATCAAATTCGGTGAACTGCTGAAAAAAATCCCCATGCCGTCGTCGCTCAATGTGTTTCATATGCAGCCCTTGCGGGGGAACGGACTGTTCATCATGGACGCCTTCCTCGTCTACCTCGTGGTGGATTACTTCTTCGGCGGAAAGGCCCAAACGCACGTCAAGCCCGAAGGACGGGACTTTACGCCGGTCCAACTGCGGATCGTCAAGAAGCTCTTGGGTCACGCACTGTCCGATCTGGAGAAAGCGTGGCAGGCCGTGTTGCCGGCGAAGGTGGAATACGTGCGCTCGGAAAGCAATCCGCAATTTGCCATGGTGGTGACGGCATCGGAGATCGTGGTGGTGGTGACGCTCCAAGTGGTTATGGGAGACACGACCAGGGAGCTGTTTATTGTGTACCCGTACGCGATGCTGGAACCCATCAAGGAGAAGTTGTACTCGGGGCTGGTCTCGGATCAAATCGAGCAGGACAGCGGTTGGAACGGAAAGTTTCGTGAGAAATTGCAAGAGTGCTCTCTGCCCCTCACTGTTCGACTGGGCACGACGACCGTCACATTGCGGGATGTCCTCAATTTCGCGCCCGGCGACGTTATTGTGCTGGACCAGCGGCCGGGCGATCTCCTCGATTGCTACGTCGAGGGCTATCACAAGTTTCAGGGCACTCCCGGAGTGTTCAAGGGCAATCATGCGTGCCGCGTGAGCAAGTTCATCAACTGATCGTGAAGCATGAGGAGAAGACGGTATGGCTGATGCAAGTGTTGCGGCGCAATCAGATGCGAGTGGGACCACCGGAGCGTCCTCACCTCAACCGGCGGCGTTCCCTCCCGTGCAACCAACCGAAACGGGCGTGGCGTCCAAAAACATCGAGTTTCTTCTCGACATACCCATGAGTGTGGCGGTGTATGTCGGCTCCACCAAGATGGTCATCCGAGACCTGCTGCAATTGGCACAAGGGTCCGTCATTGAGCTGGACAAGCTCGCAGGGGAGCCGATGGATGTGATGGTGAACAACAAACTTGTGGCGCGGGGAGAAGTGGTCGTGGTCAACGAGAAATTCGGCATTCGCCTGACGGACGTGGTCAGCGCAGCCGAGCGGGTGCAGCAACTCGGCTAACGCACACGGAGGGGCACAGGTGATTGATCTTTGGGACAGTCTGTTCCGCACATTGTCCGCCCTGGCGGTCGTGCTGGGTTTGATGGGGCTGGCGGCGTTGGCGGCCAAGCGGCTGCTCGGTCGCCGCGTCGGGCCGTCCGGATCCCGCCCGCTCATTCAGGTAGTGGCCAGCGGCTATGTCGCGCCTCGTAAGTCGATCGCGCTGGTATCGGTGGCAGGGGAGTATCTCATCATCGGGGCGACGGCAACCGATCTGGTGCCGTTGGGACGTATCAGCGACGCCGCCAAGATGCAGGAGCTGCTGGCTTCAGCCGGTACCGAGCACTCGCTCTTGGCCCCGTCGATCGCGCCATCGGTCATCGCATCGTGGTTTCAGGGTTATTCAAGCGACTCCGTACCCTCGCACCACGGGAGCCGCCATGAACCATAACCGGCTCTGGTTAGCCATGGTCTGTCTCATGACCGTTCTGGCGGGAGCGGCCCCGGGGTCGATAGACCTCGCATGGGCAGGCGGACCCTCGGTCAGCATCGATTTGGGCACGGATGCTCCCAAACAGACCGCCGTCGTCGTGCAGATCCTGATTCTCCTGACGGTGCTGTCGTTGGCACCGGCGCTGTTTATCATGGTGACGTCGTTTACGCGAATTGTGATCGTGCTGTCCTTCCTCCGTCAGGCGCTCGGCACGCAGTCGGTGCCTCCGAATCAAGTGTTGCTGGCACTCGCCTTGTTCTTGACGATCTTCGTCATGGCCCCGGTGGGGCAGAAGGTCTACAACGACGCGCTCCAACCGCTCATGGCTGAACAGATGTCGTATGAAGAGGCATGGCAAAAGGGGAGCGAGCCGATCCGGGGCTTCATGCTGCGGCAACTTCGTGAGAAGGATCTGGCATTGTTCATCGATCTCGCCCGATTGCCGAAGCCGGACAAGGTCGAACAGGTCCCGACCCATGTCATTATCCCGGCTTTCATTCTGAGCGAGTTGCGCGTGGCGTTCCAAATCGGCTTTCTGATCTACATCCCCTTTCTCATCGTCGATATGGTGGTGGCCAGCGTGCTGATGTCCATGGGCATGATGCTGCTTCCGCCGGTGGTGATTTCGCTGCCGTTCAAGTTGGTGCTGTTTGTCCTGGCCGACGGCTGGTATCTGGTCGTGGGTTCGATGGTGAGGAGTTTCCAATGACGCCTGAAATGGTGACTGAGCTGGGCCGGCAAGCCTTGGAAACCACCCTGCTGGTGGCGACTCCCATTCTCGCTCTTAGTCTGGTGATCGGGCTGGTCGTGAGCGCCTTTCAAGCGATGACCCAACTGAACGAAGCGACACTCTCATTCGTTCCGAAAGTATTGGCGCTGTTCGGCGCGATCCTGGTGTTTCTGCCGTGGATGCTGAATGTCCTGACGACGTTCACGGTGAATCTACTCGCCAACATTCCGAATTACGCCCATTGAACAGGCGCCATGACGTCAACGCACACCATCCAGATCATGCTCCCGCAGTTTCAGGCCTTTTTGGCATTGATCTCACGAATCGGCGGATTGCTCGCGGCGTTGCCGGTGTTGAGCGGACGCACCGTGCCGCTCAAAGTGAAGATCGCCTTGATGCTCGTCTTGGGAATGGCCTTGGCGCCCGTCATTCATGTTCCGGCCGTTCCCGTCGAGCCCTTCACGCTGGTGGCCGGGCTGATGAGGGAACTGGCGATCGGGCTCATGATCGGTTTGGCTGTGCGCATGTTTTTCGGTGGGCTCGAGTTGGCCGGTGAACTGGTCGGCGTGCAGATGGGATTCGGCGTCGTGCAGTTGTTTGATCCGGCCACGTTGCGGCAAACGTCGCTGATCGCCCAGTTTTTCACGCTGCTGGCCTCGCTGGTGTTTCTGTCGCTGAACGCGCACCTCCTCGTGGTAGCTACGATCGTTTCCAGCTATCAAGCGATTCCGGCGTTCGGCGCCGCCCTACCCTCAGGGTTGGGTGATGAGGTGCTGAATCTGGTGCAACATATGTTTGTCATCGGGCTCACACTGGCTGCGCCGGTGCTGGTGACGATTCTATTGATCAATATTCTGCTCGCCGTCCTGGGGCGAGCGGTCAGTCAAATCAACGTCTTCGCGCTCAGCTTCCCCGTGACCATCGCGGGAGGCTTGGCCGTCTTGGGGCTGGCAATGCCCTTTACGGTAAGTTTGCTGGCGCGTGAGATCGAGCGGCTCGAATTCGTGATCGACGGCCTGTTGAAAGCACTGGGTCATGGCTGAGAACAACGACAATAAAACAGAGAAAGCGACACCGAAACGAAAAGACGAGGCCCGCAAAAAAGGCCAAGTGGCCATGAGCCGCGATGTGGTGACCGCGGCGATCTTGGTGGGCGGCGTCGGACTGCTGGGGGCCTTGATGCCGCTGGGCCTTGAGCGGCTGACGGAGATGGTCAGGCACGGTCTCCGGCTTTCAGTCTCTCAAGTGGCACGCGACGGGATGACGGTGGAGCAGGTCGCCACGATTGTCACCGGGACCGCGGTGACCGTACTGACGCTGACCTTGCCGATCCTCGGAAGCATCCTGCTGATCGGCAGCGCCGCATCGCTGGCGCAGACCGGCTTGCTCTGGCGCTCGGACGGCATTCAGATGGAGTTAGCCCGCATCAATCCGTTGAAGGGCTTGTCCCGGCTTTTCTCGCTCCGTTCGGTGATGGAACTGGTGAAGGGACTGCTCAAGATCGGGGTCATCACCGGTGTGGGTCTGTTTGTCGTACGGCATGATGTGCTGCGCGTCCCCGGGCTCATGGATTTCGATCTTGCCGCGATCTTGGGCATGACAGGATGGCTGGCGCTGAAGATCGCACTGGCGGTGTGCGGCGTGACTGTCGTGCTGGGAGGGTTGGACTACTTCTACCAGCGGTACGAGTGGGAACGCGGTCTTCGGATGTCAAAGGAAGAAATCAAGGAAGAACATAAGTCGGCGGAAGGTGATCCGCTCATCAAGAGCCGAGTCCGGACCGCGCAGCGAGATTTGTCGAGGAAGCGCATGATGGCGGCGGTGAAAACGGCGGACGTCGTGGTCACGAACCCCACCCACCTCGCGGTGGCACTGAAATACGATTCCACCAAAAGGGCTGCGCCGTTCGTCGTCGCCAAAGGCGCCGGGCTGGTAGCCGAGCGCATCCGGGAACTGGCTCGGCACCACGGTGTTCCGGTCGTGGAGCATAAATTCGTGGCCCGGACGATCTTCAAACTGGTCGAGGTCGGCAAGGAAATTCCCGCCGATCTCTATCGCGCGGTGGCGGAAATCCTGGCGTTTGTCTACCGGGCTCGTGGCCAAGGAGTTGGGGCGGGAGTATGACGACCAGCGTGGAACCGATTCAGCACACGTCGTTTATTAAACACCCCGACATCGTCATGTCCGTCGGGGTAGTGGCCATTCTGATGGTCATGCTGTTGCCGTTGCCGCGGTTCCTGCTCGATCTGTTGCTGAGCTTCGACATCACCATCTCGGTGGTCATTCTGCTTGTCGGGCTGCAAGTGCGGCGGCCGATCGAGTTCTCAGTGTTTCCGTCCATTCTGCTGATGGTCACGCTGTTGCGTTTGTCTCTCAACATCGCTTCGACCCGGCTGATTCTCCTCCACGGCAACGAAGGGGCCGGAGCGGCGGGCGAAGTCATCCGGGCCTTCGGCAATTTTGTGGTCGGCGGCAATTACACAGTCGGCCTGGTCGTGTTTTCCATTCTCGTGATCATCAACTTCGTCGTGGTGACCAAGGGCGCAGGTCGTGTGGCGGAAGTCGCCGCCCGCTTTACGTTGGACGCTATGCCCGGCAAGCAGATGAGCATCGACGCCGATCTCAACGCGGGACTGATCAATGAAGCCGACGCGCGCCGCCGACGCCGGGAGATCTCGGAAGAGGCGGATTTCTACGGGGCGATGGACGGCGCCAGTAAGTTCGTTCGAGGCGATGCCATCGCGGCGATCATCATCATTCTGGTCAATATCGTGGGCGGCTTGGCCATCGGCATTCTGCAACAGGGAATGAGCCCTGCGGCCGCGGCGCAAACCTATACGTTGTTGACAGTAGGCGAAGGGTTGGTCGCCCAGATCCCCGCGTTGATCGTGTCGACGGCGGCCGGCATCGTGGTGACACGCGCCGCCTCCGAGACAGATCTCGGCGGCGAAATGACCCGGCAGTTGCTTATCTCGTCACGAGTCGTCGGGACCGCGGCCGGGATTTTGCTTGCGCTGGGGCTGGTGCCCGGTCTGCCTCACTTGGCGTTCTTGGTATTGGGGGCGCTGGCCGCCTGGATGGCCTATCGTCTGCATCAGCGGGAGCAAGCGCCTGAAGTCGTCGCACCGGCGCCGAGTGCACCGAAAGCGGACGAGGGGACGGCGCGGGTGGCGCCGCTGGATTTGATGGAAGTGCAGGTGGGCTACGGGCTGATCGGGTTGGTCGAAGGCGCAAAGGGTACCGCCCTCCTGGACCGGATTAAGGGACTGCGCCGCCAGTTCGCGGAGTCGATGGGTTTCGTCGTGCCGCCGATTCATATTCGGGACAATCTTCAGCTGCGGCCGAACGAATACGCCGTCATCCTCAAAGGCGTGGAGATCTCGAAAGCGGAAGCGTTGCCGGGACATGTGTTGGCCATCGATCCTGGAACCGGCCAGCGGGGTATGGTGCAAGGCATCGCGACGAAAGAGCCGGCCTTCGGCCTCCCCGCGTTGTGGGTGCCGGAGGAGGGTCGTGAACAGGCGCAGGCGGCCGGATATACCGTCGTCGATGCCGGTTCGGCGATCACAACCCACTTGTCAGAACTCATCAAGCGCCACGGCCATGAACTGTTGGGACGGCAGGAAGTGCAGGGGCTGCTGGACGAGGTCGGGAAAGCGCACCCGAAGTTGGTGGAAGAGCTGATTCCGACACTCGTGCCGTTGGGAACGGTCGTGCGGATTCTGGCCAATCTCCTGAAGGAGGGTGTCCCGATTCGAGATCTGCGCTCCATCCTCGAAGCGATCTCTGATCAGGCGGCCACGACCAAAGACCCCGAGGTCCTTACGGAATTTGCGCGCCAAGCGTTGGCTCGTACGATCACCAAACAGCATCAATCGCCGGACGGCACGCTTCAAGTCATCACGCTGGACCCGATGCTCGACCGGTCGCTGGCTGAGCAGGCGACGTCTTTGTCGTCGGGCGCATCGCTGAACCTTGATCCGGTCATCTCCAACAAGCTCCTGAGCGGGCTGAAACAGGCGGCCGAGCGGGTGGCTGCACAAGGCCTACAGCCGGTTGTGCTCTGCTCTCCTCTCGTTCGGCGCCACTTGCGCCGTTGGACCGACCGGATTCTCCGCGCGGTTCCGATTATGGGACTCAACGAGGTCGATGCGCTGGCGCGTGTGCAGTCGCTGGAGATGGTTCGGATCGATGTGGACCTTGCGCAACTGTCATGAGGTAACGGATGAAAGTCAAAACATTTCATGCCCTCACCATGCAAGACGCCCTACGAGAGATCAAGGAAGAGTTGGGACCGGACGCGATTATCCTCTCGTCCAAGGAAGTTCGGGAGGATGGTCGAATGGTACGCCTGTTCAATCGTCCAATCTTAGAGGTCATGGCGGCATGTGAACAACCGCCGCCGCAAGCCGTCCCGTCATCTCGCGAGGAGACGCCCAGGAAAGAGGTGCGTCGGCATTCCAGTCCACAGGTGGCGCCGGCCTCGTCCGGGCAGGGATTTCAGGAGACGCTGGAGGCCATCTTGAACCCGGCATCCCTGGGGGCGGAGAGGTCTCGTGGCAAACGCGCCGGGGCACCGAAGCCTGACGGGTGGAAACGTACCCGTCTTCGTGAACTGCGCGCTGAACTGCGTGAGTTGAGTCGTCTCCTGGAGGGGGCGCCACAGGATGTCCCATCCGCTGCAGAGTCGATGCCGCCGGCGTTGACCAAGCTGAGCCGTTCGCTGGCGACGCAGGGCATGCGTCTGTCGACGGCTGACTCGCTGGGACGTGATGTCTTGCGGATTGTGGAGCGGGACACTCCGTGCAGTGAAGCCGGCGTGAGCCTGGCGCTGCAGCACACCCTCGCGCGCCGGATCAGGGTCAATGAATCGCTCTTC
>JABMDL010000051.1 GCA_015903945.1 Nitrospira sp.
CACGAGCTCCACAAGCGTCGAGTATCCTCTCGATGTTGTGCTGTATCGGCACGATACCTTCGATATCATCGAACACCGCTTCCAGAAAGAAGACCTCGTTGAAATTTCGGCCTGGTGGCAGTCCCGTATTTATGAGTCGGTGGAGAAGTTGCCATCGAAATGGATCGACCGGTTGCTGAACGCGCTCCCCCTCGACACGAGATCATCCTCTGAGAACCCGGGCAATCCTCCATCCACCTGAGATCATCCTGAAGTGCTTGGCTATGCGCGTGCAGACTGAGGGAACTATGCGTGGCCGCCTTTGCGGGTGCGTTCGGCGATCTTCTTGCGGAGACGGGCTTTTTCGAGACTGATCTGGGCTTCTTTAACTTCGGAAGGAAGGCCTCCTGCCTGGAGCCGGCGTTCGGCTTCTTCCACTTTAGCCGTCGCGCGGTCAACGTCGATGTCCTCCGCCTTCTCCGCGACTTCCGCCATGATCGTGACTTTGGTGGGCGTTACTTCCGCATACCCCCAGAGGATGGCCATATGGCTCGTTTGATCGCCCACCCGATAGCGGAGCTCTCCGATCTTCAAGGTCGAGAGAAAATGGCAGTGGCCGGGCAACACGCCGAACTCGCCTTCCGAGCCAGGCGCGATGACCTCATCCACCTGTTGGCTCAACAGCTGCTTCTCCGGTGTTACCACTTCTAAGAGAATCTTCCCTGCCATTCTTTCCCCTGCTTCCTTCTCTCAACAGGCGGAGAACCGATGCGTCCTCCACTGCGCGCATGCAACGAGGGTCTTCCGAGACCGCGCGTTGCGCGAGCAAGGAGGATGCTCGGTTCACCTGCCTCGCTATACCTTCACTCCCATCTTCTCCGCTTTCGCAATCACTTCCTCGATCGGTCCGACCATATAGAATGCCTGTTCCGGCAGATGATCATACTTGCCGTCCAGAATCTCTTTGAAGCTGCGGACGGTGTCCTTAAGCTTCACATATTTACCCGGCGCCCCTGTGAAGGCTTCGGCAACATGGAACGGCTGGGAGAGAAACCGCTGAATCTTCCTGGCGCGGGCCACGACCATTTTGTCGTCTTCCGACAATTCGTCCATACCGAGAATCGCGATAATATCTTGAAGATCTTTGTAGCGCTGCAGCACAGACTGCACGCCACGGGCCACTTTGTAATGTTCCTCGCCGATCACCTGCGGGTCGAGAATACGCGAAGTGGAGTCCAACGGATCGACCGCGGGATAAATACCCAGCTCCGCCAATTGCCGTGACAACACCGTTGTCGCGTCCAAGTGCGCAAAAGCGGTGGCCGGCGCCGGATCGGTCAAGTCGTCTGCCGGTACATAGATGGCTTGCACCGAAGTGATCGATCCACGCTTGGTTGAGGTAATCCGTTCCTGCAACGCGCCCATTTCGGTCGAGAGGTTCGGTTGATAGCCCACGGCTGACGGCATACGGCCCAACAACGCAGACACCTCAGAGCCGGCTTGGGTAAACCGGAAGATGTTGTCAACAAAGAGCAGCACGTCCTGATTCTCTTCGTCACGGAAATACTCCGCGACGGTCAGACCGGTGAGGCCGACGCGAAGACGCGCACCCGGCGGCTCATTCATCTGGCCGTAGACCAACGCGGCCTTGGACTTGGAGAAGTCATCCGGATCGATAACCTTCGATTCCATCATTTCGTGCCAAAGATCGTTGCCTTCACGGGTCCGTTCACCGACGCCGGCAAATACGGAAAACCCGCCGTGGTGCAAGGCGATGTTATTGATGAGTTCCATGATGATGACGGTTTTACCCACGCCGGCGCCGCCGAAAAGCCCAACCTTCCCGCCCTTACTGTAGGGTTCAAGCAAATCGACGACCTTGATGCCGGTTTCCAGCACCTCGGTTTTGGTCTCCTGATCTTCGAGCTTTGGAGCTGGACGGTGGATCGGATAGGTTTTCTTCGTTTTGATCGGTCCCTTTTCGTCGACCGGTTCGCCCAGCACGTTCATGAGACGACCAAGCGTCTCACGGCCAACAGGTACCGAGATGGCCGCGCCCGTATCCGCCACATCCATCCCGCGTGTCAACCCGTCGGTCGTGGACATCGCGATGCTGCGGATACGGTTTTCACCGAGATGCGAGGCTACTTCCAAGGTGATCCGAATGGCGGGAGTCCCCGCCGCCTTGTTCTCTTCCTGCGTGACTTTCAGGGCGTTGAAAATGTTCGGCAGTTGGCCGGGAGGAAACTCGACGTCTACCACCGGTCCGATGACTTGAATGACCTTACCTGTGCTCACGTGCTCACGACTGACTCCTTTCAATCCGTCAAGCGTCAACCGTCAAGCGTCAGCCGCGCGAACGATGCAATCCGACTCGGCTGACCAATGACGCATGACGAATGACGCGTCTCATTTCAATGCTTCCGCGCCTCCGACGATATCCATCAGTTCTTTCGTAATCGCCGCCTGCCGGGTCTTGTTGTAATACAACGTCGTCTTCTTGATAAGCTGGCCGGCGCGGCGTTGCGTGTCGCACCATCCATGGCCGCCATGCGGGCGCCGTGCTCGGCAGCCGCGGACTCCAGCAAAATCCGGTAGGCCTGCACTTGGAAATGTTTCGGCACCAGCGCGTTCAACAGTTCCGCTTCGCCCGGCTCATAGAGATAAGCCCCAGCGGACACCGGAGCGGCCTGCGCCGCGCCGAATTCAACGGCCGCATCGACTGGAAAGAGCTTCTCGACGATCACCCGTTGTTGAATGGCGGATTTGAACTCGTTGTACACCACGTGAAGCTCGTCGAAGGTACCCTTGATGAAGTTGTCGGTCAGGTCACCGCCGATGTCGATGGCATGTTCGAAGCTTAACTTGTCGAACACCCCGGTCCATTCTTGTCGGATCAGCCAAGTCCGGCGCCTGAAATAGTCGCGGCCCTTGCGCCCGACGATGCTGAGACCCACCGTCATCCCTTGAGCCTCGCACTGCCGCACAAACTCGGCGCTCTTTCGGACGATGTTGCCGTTGAACCCTCCACAGAGCCCTCGATCGCTGGTGACCACGAGAATCTCGACCTTTTTCACCTCGCGCTTCTGGAGGAGCGGATGGGCGGTGCGGTTGACGCGCTGGCTGAGATTGCTCAGCACGCCGCGCATCTTGTGTGCGTAGGGGCGAGCCGCCAGGATGCGATCCTGCGAGCGCTTGAGCTTTGCCGCAGCCACCATCTTCATGGCCTTGGTAATTTTCTGGGTATTTTTGAACGCCGAAATCTTACGGCGCAACGACTGGAGACTTGGCATGGATTCTAGCTTTCGGCTTTCAGCTCCCAGCAATCAGCTCAAGGCTGACGGCTGAACGCTGATGGCTACTTGGCTCCGTATCCCATTTTCTGCTTGAAGGTCGAGATGATCTCTTTCAAACGACCGCCGACCTTGTCGTCGATCTTCCCGATGGAGGTAATCTCCTTCTTCAGTTCCGGATGGTTCTGTTGAATGTAGTGGAGCAGATCGCCCTCAAACTGCTGCACCTTGTCCACCGCCACATCATCCAGGAAACCCTGTGTACCTGCGTAAATGGAGAGCACCTGGTCGGCCACCGGCATCGGTTTGTACTGCCCCTGCTTCAGCAACTCGACCATCCGCACCCCGCGCGCCAACTGCATCTGCGTGGCCTTGTCGAGTTCACTGCCGAACTGGGCGAAGGCGGCCATCTCACGATACTGAGCCAGATCCAGCCGAAGCGTACCGGCCACCTGCTTCATGGTCTTAATCTGGGCCGATCCGCCGACGCGGGAGACCGAAAGACCGACGTTAATCGCGGGCCGAATACCGGAATAGAACAAATCGCTGCCGAGATAGATCTGACCGTCGGTAATCGAAATGACGTTGGTCGGAATATAGGCCGACACGTCGCCGGCTTGTGTTTCGATGATGGGCAACGCCGTGAGACTGCCGCCGCCCAGTTTATCGCTCAACTTGGCCGCCCGCTCCAACAGCCGTGAATGGAGATAGAACACGTCGCCGGGATAAGCTTCGCGGCCCGGTGGCCTGCGGAGCAACAAGGACAATTCGCGATAGGCAACGGCGTGCTTGGACAAATCGTCATAGACAATCAGCGCGTGCTTCCCGTTATCGCGGAAGTACTCGCCGATCGCGGCGCCGGCGAATGGAGCCAAAAACTGCATCGGAGCCGGGTCGCTGGCGCTGGCCGACACGACCATGCTGTATTCCATCGCGTGATTCTCTTCGAGGGTCTTGACGACGCGCGCGACGGTCGATCGTTTTTGGCCGATGGCCACGTAAATACAGAAAACGTTCAGGCCCTTTTGATTGATGATCGTATCCACCGCGATGGCCGTTTTGCCGGTTTGGCGGTCGCCGATGATCAACTCACGCTGGCCACGTCCGATGGGAATCATGGCATCGATGGCCTTGATGCCGGTCTGCAACGGCTCCCGCACCGATTGACGGGTATTCACACCAGGAGCCACCATCTCGATACGCGAAGACTGTGTCGACTTAATGGCACCCTTGCCGTCGATAGGCTGACCGATGGCGTTGACCACTCGACCGACTAAGGCTTCTCCAACCGGAATTTCGGCGATTCGGCCGGTCCGCTTGACGGGATCGCCCTCTTTAATCCCGACCGAGTCGCCCATCAAGACCGCGCCGACATTGTCTTCCTCAAGGTTCAACGCGATGCCATAGAGGCCGCCGGGGAATTCCAGCATCTCACCGGCCATGGCGCCATCGAGACCATAGATCTTCGCAATGCCGTCTCCGACCTGGATGACCGAACCGGTCTCCTTGACATCGACTTGCTTGTCGAAGCCTTTGATCTTCTCCTTGATGATCGCACTGATTTCTTCTGCCCTGATCTGCATGACGACTCCTTCACTAATCCCGTTTCAGCAACGATTGTATGGCATTCAAGCGTCCCCGAACGGTGCTGTCAACAACGGTGCTGCCAACATGAATCTGCACGCCGGCGAGGTGGTTCGAATCGGTTTGGAACGTCACATCAACTTCTCGCTTCAGGGTATCGCGCAAGCGCGCTCTAATTCGCTCTTGCTCGGCCTGCGGCAACGCGGCGGCGGACAAGACGGTCACGTGCTGGGTGCCCTTTGACTGATCGACAAGTTGTCCGAATGCGTCCGCGATGTCCGGCAGAAACACGACACGATTCTTTTTCACGAGCTGGCCGAGAAACGCTTTGCCGACCGGCGGGCAGCCGAAACGATCGCCCAATGCGGTGAGCACGGCGATCTTCTCGTCCACACCAAAGGCGGGCGAGACCACCACATGGCGAAGGGATGACGAATCCTTCACGGCCTGCCCCAGACCGTTGAGAGTCTCCCGAGTCACTTCGATATTGGATTGATCGAGAAGCTCGAAGAGTGCCTGTGCGTAACGCCGCGCAACCGCTGTCTTAATCACTGTCGAAATCCACGTGCTCTAGCTTGAAACAAACCTTACCCTCGTGCAGGAATGCACGAAAACGAGCTCGCAAACCTATCATCGGGCGACATAGACTGTCAACATGACCACGGGCCAAGTCGGGCGCGAGATTCGGCAGTTTGAGACGTTCCTGTCCCCGTCTGAGAGTATAATGTCCGCAAAGGAAACACGATGGAGAAATTCAGCCTGCAACGATCATCGACCTTGCCTGTTGTGATACTCCTTGGGCTACTCTGTCTGGCAGTGTCCCCCGCTGCGGCCTATCGGGAATATTTCACACCGGAGCAACGGGCCCAGCTAGAACACATCCAGACGGTGCTGGTAGAAACCATGGCGCTCATGGACAAGGGGAGCATGGACGCCGGTGTCATCGCCGACGTCACGGCACTCCGTCTCACTGAAGTCGGCTATACGGTCGTGCGACATCAGTCCGCACCACACGATGTCGTTCTGCGTGTAAAATGCGAGCAACGCAAGACCTGGGAAGGCACCACTGCGGCCGGTGGAGATGCTGACCTCCCCGATGCCCCGTCCCGGCTCTGGAAGGGACCCGCTTGCCAGCTGACCTATGCGCTGAGCGGCATCAAGGTGAAATGGCAAAAAGAGGTGCGGACAGAGTTTGAGGATGCGGTGGCCGCTGCCCAGGCTACGCAGGCAGCCGATCCCGGCGTCTATGCACTGTCCAAGTTGCAGGAGGCGCTTGAAAAATATGAGTTTCCCCTGCTGCTCGCGGCAGAATGGGGCCATGCAGAGCGCCTGCTCAAGCTGCTGGACTCCACGGACACGAGTCAGGCGAGGAAACTCAAGATCATCTCGCTGCTGGGTGAAATGCAGGCGAATGAAGCCCTTCCCAAACTCAAAGCAATCCTGAAGGACCGCGACCTGGCCAAACAGGCGCTGGTCGCCATGGGGAATCTCGGCAAAGAGGGCATTCCGCTGCTCGTTGACCTGATGCAGTCGGCCCCGCAACTGGAAATACAGGCGGCGGCGGCCAAAGGACTCGGCCAAATCGGAGGCACCCTCGGCGACGCCTCTGTCGTGCCGCCGTTGCTAGTGAAGTTGCAAGATCCCAAAACCGAGTGGACTGTGCTGACGGAAGTCGCCTGGGCCCTCGGCAAGATCCCGGACAAGCGGTCGATCCAACCGTTGTATGACCTCGACAAGAAACTCCAGGCCATCCGCGATCCGGACAATATGGTGTTGAAGAAGCTGAAAGAAGCCGTCTTCTGGTCGATCAAACAGTGCGATACGTGGGATCAATTCAGCTAGACTTGCCTGCTCCGATTCCTCCGATAATGAGCTGCCACCTTCATCCGATTGCCACACGTCTGCATGCTGCACCAGTTGCGGGTGTGATTTTTGGTTGTATCGTAAAAGTAGAGGATGCAGGCTGGATTTCCGCATTTCTTGATCAGCGCAAAGTCAGCCCGACATAGCAAGTCGCCCGCGGTTTCCGCGAGAGGGACGAGGAGGTTGTGCACTGGAGCCGCTGCCGAGTGGAAACGTTGCTCAAACCCGCCTTTCCTTCGGACGAGCTGCGGGTATCCAGGGCGTTGGGACAAGAATTGGTTGATGACATTGATGATTGAGGCAGGGATTGATTTACGTGCCACGATTCGCGCCGTAAGGTCTCGCAATGTGGTCCGGAATGTCTTCGCCTGTTCCAGCGATGAGATGCACTCTTTGTGGTTCAGTTCTGCTCCGGCAACCTCGGCCTGAGCTTTGGTCAAGAGGTTGGCCTGGACGAGCCAGGAGATGAAATCGTCAAAACTTTCCAGAAGGTCCGTCGGCTCTCCATTCACGATCATCTGAGTGTTGATGAAATCGAAGCACGGATGATTCCCCACAAATAAGAATTTGCCTCCTGCAATTCCCGCCAACTGCTTTTGCATTCTTAGATCTATAACCAATTAAGGTCATGTTGACAAGTTAGCCCTCGCGGTGTAACCTGTCATACATAGTTTAGACGGTTAGCCCCTTAGCGTACAGCCAACTCACAGGAGGGCTTATGAAAACGGCCATTGTGATCATGTCCGATCCAAAGAACGGGTCCGAGGAAGCTCTAGGACGAGTCTTTAATGCCCTGGCCCTGGCGTCCGAATGTAAACAGAAGGGTGATGAAGTCGCTGTTGTCTTCAACGACACTGGGACCCGCTGGCCGGCGGAACTCTCTAAACTCTCACATCCAGCCAATGGGCTCTACAATTCGGTGCGCGATGTCGTACAAGGCTCCTCCTGCGGCTGCGCGGATGTCTTTGGAGCCACAGAAAGCGTCGAATCATGTGGGGTCTCGCTCAAGAAGGACCATGCGCTGACCGGAACCTCTGGACTCTTGAGCTTGCGCCGGCATGTGAGTGAAGGCTGGAACACGGTGGTGTTCTGACACACGAACGGACGGGAGATCGGCCTGCAATGGACAACCGTTGACAGGTCGATTCGGCGGAGGACGAACCGATGGCGATGAAATATCTCGATACGATGATGACCGAGTCGGTACTTCGCGCGCAGCGGCAATACTATGGGCATGCGGCGAATATCACGGACGCTCCCGAACGCGACACCCTCGGTGAGGCAGAAGCTGAATTTATTGCAGCCAGAGAGAGTTTTTACCTCGGAACCGTCAGCGAAACCGGCTGGCCATACATTCAGCATCGCGGGGGGCCCTGTGGATTCCTGCGGGTCGTGAACGAGACGACGCTGGCGTTCGCCGACTACAAGGGCAATCGCCAGCTGCTCACGACCGGCAACGTCTCCCTGAACGACCGTGTGGCGCTGTTTCTCATGGATTATCCGAATCGAGCACGCTTGAAGATTCTTGGTCACGCCCGTGTCGAAGATGCTCGCGCTCATCCGGAACTCGTCGCTCAGCTTGCTGATCCAACGATGCAGCCGGCGGTGGAGCGGCTGGTCTTCATTGAGGTCGTGTCGTTTGATTGGAATTGCCCGAAGTACATTACCCCACGATATTCGCTGGAAGAGGTCGAGGAACTCGCAGGATCGCTGCGGGCGCGCATTGCTGAACTGGAGTCGGAGCTACGTGCCGCCAGAGCGGGATCGGGGAACCCATCCGCCTGACACAAAGACATCTTTCTCAATTAAAGGATCGAAAGTATTTCTGGCCCATCGGCCCACGGCCAGACGATCGTCCTAGTCTGTCAGAACTCGGTCTCTAGCATTCGGTTTAATCTGGGCGGGCATCCGTCAAGAGACAGGGGCTCTCCCCGGAGGGGAGAGCCCCTTTGTTGCGACAGGCACAGGCAGAAATGACAATCCGCCTCTGTGCTACTTGACAATGACCTCGACACGTCGATTCTTAGCCCGCCCTTCCGCCGTCTTGTTGCTGGCGACCGGATTACTGTCCCCATGGCCGGCGGCCGTCAGATTGCTGCTGACGCCGCCGTCCCGCAGCGCTTGCGCGGCACTGTTGGCCCGGGCATCCGAGAGCTCCTTGTTCGTCGGATACTTCTTCTTGAGCGCGCTCTTGATCGCCACGTTATCGGTATACCCGGCGACATGGACCTCCTTTTCCGGAAAGTCCTTGAGCACATTCCCGACACGCTTCAAGGCATCGGTGCCGCCCGCCTTCAGCTGATCTTGCCCCGAATCGAACAGCAGGCTCGACGCCAGATTGATCGTGAGCGCGTCGCCCACGTGGCTGACCGACACCGTCCCTCTGGCGATTTCCGGACGCAACGCCTTCAAGAGGTCTTTCTCGGCCTTGGCGAGATCGCCCTTGCTCTGACTCAATTGCGCTTCGAGCTCGGCAATCCGCTGCTTGGCGGCGGCCAGCTCTGCGGCAAGTTTGTCCTTGTCTCCCTGTGCCCGGCTGAGGTCGCTTTGCGCTGCGGCCAGCTGGCTCGCCAACCGTGCACTATCTCCCGCACCGGAACGGAGTGCGGCAAGCTCCCGGTCGCGGTCTGCAAGCTGCCGTTCTAAATCGCTCACGCGCCCGCTCAAGGTTCCATTTTGCTTCCGAGCCGCTTCCAGTTCATCGGCCAGCCGTTGGCGATCTCGCTCCAGCGCTGCAAGCCTGGCAGCCATTTCTTGTGATGCGTCAGGAGCGACCGCCTTGGTCGTGGATGGGCACCCGCTACCTTGATGATAGCCGTACCATTTCTTGTCAATGCAGACCTCTGGTTGCGTGATATAGGAACCTGGCTTCACGAGGGTTGAAGAACAACCCAGCATGGCGGCTAATCCTGTTATGACAAGGGTGGTCTTGAGCATTCGCATCATGTTCTCTCTCCCATAAAGTTAGTTGTGGGGCATATGCTGCGCAACATTCAGATTGTGATACCGAGTCTTAGTGACGGTTCTTGAGCAGATCGCGGATCTCCATCAGCAATTTCTCCTCGTTTGTCGGTACCGGTGGAGCGGGGGGAGGCGGCGGGGGCGCTTGCCGTTTGAACCGGTTGACCTGCTTGATCAGCATGAAGATGACGAAGGCGATAATCAGAAAGTCAAAGACACTTTGTAAGAAGACCCCGTAATTGAGCGTCGGCGCGCCCGCCGCTTTCGCCGCGGCCAATGACGGAGGTCCCGTGCGAGACAAATCGACGAACAGGCTCGAGAAGTCCACCTTCCCCATCAACAGTCCGAGAGGCGGCATCAGGACATCGCTGACCAGCGATGACACGATTTTCCCGAACGCCCCGCCGATGATGACACCGATCGCCATATCCAGGACATTGCCCTTCATGGCGAACTCCTTGAACTCTTTCAGCATCGTGTTCCTCCTCTAAGAACGCGGTTCAGTGCGGTGGGTACTTGCGACCTATCAGTTACACGTTGCATCGGAACTGGAACCCTAGCAAAGCAGAAACTAGTCTGAAATGCTGCCTCATCATCGCACACATTTCCTCAGATGCCAGGCAGGGTGGAGCAAGGTCGATGCCCGCCTTCCATAATGCGAGCGTCTCTATTGTTTTCAGTCTGTTACTAAAGAGAGGTCGTGCGAGGAATCTATGGAAGGAGAAGCATCTGTGGCATTCTCGCGCGTCGCGTGACTACTACGCCTCAGATCGGCATTGAATTGGACAGAGTGACAGAACCGGGAGACAATCAGGAGGGTTCTTCAAGCAAGCGGCGTAACTGCACGGCCAGATCGTCCGGCCGAAACGGCTTTTGTATGAATTGCGTGCCTGGCGCGTTCA
The DNA here is from genome assembly GCA_015903945.1 of Nitrospira sp. Taxonomy (GTDB): domain Bacteria; phylum Nitrospirota; class Nitrospiria; order Nitrospirales; family Nitrospiraceae; genus Nitrospira_D. Next base: position 10,583 of record JABMDL010000051.1, read on the forward strand.
GAAAGCCTGCGTGGCCCCACTCTGTAAAACCCGACATGAACAACACTTTGAGACTTGGCCACTGGACACGCAGCCGTTCGGCAACCACCGGTCCCGTCATAACCGGCATGATGACGTCCGTCACCAACGCGTCCACCGGCTTGGACATGGCGGCGGCTAGCCGGAGTGCTTCTTCTCCGTTGGCGGCTTGGGATACCTGGTATCCATATCCTTCAAGCGCCTTGCCGACGAGCTTCCGGACCGACTCCTGGTCTTCGACCAACAACAACCGCTCGGTTCCCCGCGTTTGGCGAGAAGATACGGTAGGTACCGGGGCCGCCTCTTGTCCGACGAACCGGGGGAAGTAGACGTCGAACGTCGTCCCCTTGCCCGGCTCACTCTCAACGAAGATGAACCCTTGGCTCTGTTTGATGATCCCGTACACCGTGGCAAGGCCAAGCCCCGTACCTTTGCCTTCCTCCTTGGTCGTAAAGAACGGCTCAAAGATACGGGAACGCACCTTTTCATCCATGCCATGGCCCGTGTCGCGGATAGTGAGATGGACATATTCTCCGGGAATGAACACCGGATGGGGGACGGGCGTTCCCGGATGCAAGATGAAGTTTGACGTCACAATCGTCAATATCCCCCCCTCCGGCATCGCGTCTCTCGCATTCACGGCCAGATTCATCACCACCTGATCGATTTGCCCGCGATCGACATGAACCGGCCAAAGATGCGGTTCGCATTTGACGGCCAATTCAATGTCTTCGCCCATCAGTCGTTTCAACATCGAAGCGATCGCTTTCAGCGATTCATTCAGATCGACGCGCTGGGGTTTCAACATCTGCTGGCGGCTGAAGGCGAGGAGTTGCCGTGTCAGGGTCGCAGCCCGTTCCCCTGCCTTCCCTATTTCATCGATGAGTACTCGCATCGGATCTTCGGGACGGACTTGCTCCATGAGTATCGCGCTGCAGCCTGTGATCACCGTTAACAGATTGTTAAAATCATGCGCCACGCCGCCGGCCAGTCGCCCAATCGCCTCCATTTTCTGGGCCTGCTGAAATTGCAGCTGGAGCTGCTTTTGCTGATCATTCGCACGTTGGAGTTCTCCGGTCCGTTCATCGACTCGCCGACTCAGCTCGCTCAGTTGTTGATCCACCTGGTGTGCCAGGTTCCATTTCCGGGACAAGGCGATGGCCAACTGAAGGACTTCGATGCTGTTGAAGGGTTTCTGGAGGATCAGCAGCTTGTCGTTGCGGCCGATTCGGTCTCTGATTTCAACCCAGGGCTGGTCCGCAAAGGCTGTGCAAATCACCACCTCCAGCTGCGGGTCCTCTTTCCAGAGCTGTTCGACGGTTTCCAGCCCATCCCATCCAGGCGGCATCCGCATATCAACAAATGCCACCGCGTATGGCCGGCCTGCTTTCAGCGCTGACTGCACCATGGCAAGCGCCTGCTGCCCTTGGTCGGCGTAGTCCAGTTCAAACTGTTCCTGTTCCCTTGCGGGCTGTGGGCCGCCGAACAACGCGGCCCGCGCCTGATCATAGTGATTCTCCTCGATGCTCGCCTCAAGGATCTTACGAAAATCCTCGTGGATCGCCCGATTGTCATCGATCACCAGAATCCGGCGATTTTGTTTTTCTTCACTCATGGTCGTCACCGCCGCTCACACACCGACAGGGATGAGCCAGGCTGACTGCCTCGCCACGCTATCCTATCAAAACACGGGGGTAATGCTATTGAAACGTACTTATCGTGCGGCGGATAGGAATGAAGGGGGGAATTCAATCTGCGCAGCGCGCAGCCGCTCGAGTATCGCTTTATTCAGTTCGCCTTGTGTATTGGCATAGTGCGCGACCGCCGTCCAGGGTTCGACGGCGATGGTAATAGCCGGATGTCCGAGGTTGCTGACTCCGATGGAAGGGGCCGGATCTTTCAGCACATGCGGATGTGTGGCGACGACTTCACGCACAATCGCCAACGCCTGATCCAGATCCGTTCGATACGCGACATCAACCGTGAGATGGATTTGGCGGATGGTGCCGAAATTGTGCAGGATTTCCCCGACGATCTTGCGATTGGGAATGATCACGCGGGAGCGGTCCGGGTGCACGAGCGTCGTCGTGAAAATGTCGATGACCACGACGTCACCGTGGACCCCGAGCAGCGAGATGTGTTCCCCGACCTTATAGGGTTTGCTGAAGATAATCGAGAGGCCGGCCATGACATTGCTCAAGACGCCCTGCAAGGCCAGGCCGATACCCACGCCGGCGACTCCGACCCCGGCGATCAGCGGGGCAATGGGGACACCGAGTGTTTGGAGCGCGATCATCGCGGTGAAGAGCAGGACCACGATTTTGACGATCCGCACCAGCAGCATCCGCACCGGCGGATCAAGCGTCTGTTTTTCGAGCGCCTGTTGGGCAAAATTCCCGGCCCCGCGTGATGCGATACTACCGGCAATGAAAATGCCGAGCGCCACGGCAGCTTGCAGCCCGTATTGCAAGGCATACTGAGTGAGCGTGTCCATGACATTCATGGGAACCAGCTTTCCTAACGGCCGAAGAGCCCTTTCAGCATCTCTTGGCCCTCTTTCTTGACGTCCTGGGGCTTCGTTGTGCCCTTCAGCAGCCCACCGATCGCCTCTTCTGCTTTCTTTTTCACCTGTTCCTGCACGGCCCCGGTCACGCCTTTCATGTCGAGCCCATAGGTCGGCTGTTGGACGGTGCCGCCGATCGTCAGCGGCAGATTCAAGCGGCCCTCCTTCAAGGCAAGTTTGGCGACCGGCGACAACCCGGAGATCTTTTGGCTCAAGGCTTGCGAAAGGTTCATGTTGACAGTCAGATGCAGTCGTTGATCGAACCCGATCGTACCGCCACCGGTGGCCTGGAAATCGTGGCTGTCCATCAAGAGCCGCTGCACGTTGACGATTCCCTGTTTGATCGCAAGATCCGTCTCGATTGTCGAAAACACCGTGGCCTTGGGATCGCCCAGGGAGAGCCCGGCCACTTTCAGGATGGCAAGCGCTTCCTGGAGCAGATTGACCCCCTCAACCTTCCCGTCTTTCACTCCGACGTGGCCCGTGCCTTCGAGCGCCTTGGTGAGGTCCGGCATGGAGAAGCCTCGGCCTTGGAGCGATAGATTCGCGCCCGCCGTTCCGCTGACGGACAGGTTCGTCGTCGCGACGGCCTCAAGGGCAGGACCGAGTTGCACCCCTTGCACGGTCAGTGAACTGGTGAACGGTGGCGCCTCAGACCCGGTCACGAGTTTCGCCTGCCCCTTCACCTGCCCATCGAACACTTGCAATGCCAGATTGTTCAGCTTGGCTTCTTGTCCTTTCACCTCCGCCGCAATCTGGACATTCTTGATCTCAACCGGTTTGGCCAGCGGCAGCGTCATAGGCAGATTGGCGGTGTTGATGGCCGATGAGCCGATGTTGACTGTGGCGTTCTGGCCCGCAGCCTTTCCTGTGATGGTGAATTCGGTCTTGCCCAAGGCGAGCTGGAAATTTATCGCATCGATGTCGGTCGTTTCCTTCAACGGGCCGAAGGTGCCGTCGAGCCGCACCGGCAGATTGAACGGCTGAACAAGTGACCCAAAATGCAAGCTCGGAGTTTGACCGAGCCGAACGTCCCGAAGCAGTAGCTCCATATCCTGCAACACATATTCGGTCGGTTTGGCGGCCGACAGATCACGGAACGTCAATTTCCCGCCGTCAATTGACACTCGATCCACAGCCAACAGTGCCAGGACTTTAAGCGGACCCTCCGTCGAGGGAATCGGGGCGCGCGAGGGCGTCTCGGGTACCGGCACACCTTTACGCCCGATCGTCGAAGCGTTCAGGACCCCGTTCTTGTTTTTAATCACCGTTATGACGGGATCGCGCAGGGTGATTTCTTCCACCTCGACCTTGCCGCTGAGCAGCGGCATCAGCTTCACCCCGACATCCAACGACTTGAGAGAGGCGAACGGGCCCGACCCGAAGGCCGGATCATCCAGCACGGTAAAGCCGGCCACTCCGGCGCCGATCCTGGGCCAGATTGTCAAACGGATGTCCTGTAGCTGCACCTTGCGGTTCAGCGCCTCTTCGATAAGCGGCTTGTATTGGTCTTGGTACTTATTGAGGTCGATCAAGAAGGGGAGCGAGAGCACGAGGCTCACGATCAAGACGACCACGACGAGCAAGCCCATTAGGATTTTCATCGCGATGCCTCCAGCTAAACGAGGAGTATAGAAAGGGAGTAACGGGAGAGTCAAACTTCAACGGGCAGCCTATAGTCGTGAGTACTCCGCAACATCAACATGACAGTCGCCCTTATAATGAAAGAGCCGGAAAAGAAGTTCCGCAAATCTGGTTCACGCCGGTGTTATGGCAAGGTCGGGCTGGTAAACAGTTGAGAGATTCAGGTGCTTCGCCCGCAGCGTTACAGATGCTTAGGCCACAAGGAACTCAGCTCCGGATGTTTCGCCCGATAGTCGGCGTGACTGGCGCGGATGACTTTGAGCGCTTCCTCTCGTCCGTACACGCCGGTGATTTCCACCTTGTGCTGAGTTGTCCCCGGCGCGCTTTTATACGTGAGAAAATAATGCCGGAGGCGATCCAGGAGCGCCGTTGGACATTGTGCAATGTCCGTAAAGTCCCCGTAGACGGCATCGTCCCGCATGACCGCGATGATCTTGTCGTCGGCCTCGCCGCCATCGGCCAGGCTCAATCCCCCGATCGGCAGCGCCGTCATGAGAATGTCGCTGTGGGGAATGCTCTTCTCCGATAAGACACAGATGTCGAGCGGATCGTCGTCTCCCACCATGCC
>JABMDL010000052.1 GCA_015903945.1 Nitrospira sp.
GGATTGCGGCGCTATGACCTGCCGCTGTCCGCCGACGAGTGCCGCGACCTGCGCATGGTCTCGGTCGAAGCCAAAACGGACGCCGGTCCGTTCAACGCCCGCCTGGACCTCCCCGCCGGAGGATGCAGCCGCTGAACCGACGGACGAACGGCTCACGGGATGACCCATGCCGGCATGGACACGATGGCTATCCATACGATCCGTCTGCTACATGGCCTTCCTGGCGATGGCCGTCCTCGCCATGCCGCATAGAGCGTTCCCACAGACTGGGGACCGGGCGCTTCTGCAGTTGATCGTCAACGAAGTCAATAAGGGTGAGGTCTTGGCAGTTCGGCGTCCTGATGATGTGCTCATCCGCCTGGCAGATCTGGAGGCTGCGGGGGTCCGTTCGACCGACGGCCGGCGCGAGGTTATCGGGAAAGAGACCTACCTGTCCCTCTCATCTCTGGCTCCGGCCACTACGTATGAACTGGATGAAAAAAACCTCACCATCCGTCTCACCGGCCAAGCGGGCCTGCAGGGCACCACGCGGCTCAACTTGGCACCGGGCGCTCCGCCGGGAACGATCTATAGCCAGGACACGAGTTTTTTTCTCAACTATGCGGCTTCCACCAAAGGATTCAACCAATACGATGTCTTCGGCGAAGCGGGCTTAAGTGTCGCAGGCCATCTCCTGTTGAGCACGATTCGCCGGACGGAAGACGGGCAGATCGTGCGGGGACTCTCCAACGTCACGCTCAACGACCGCGACAATCTGACCCGGTGGACCATCGGCGACAGTTTCGCCAACAACGCCGGGTTGGGCGGCAGCGCATTCCTGGCCGGCGTCAGTCTGGCAAAAACGTTTTCGCTCGATCCCTACTACTATTTCTTCCCCCGACCCGGGTTGTCCGGCACCGCCCTGGTCCCCTCAACCGTGAGCGTCTATTCGGACGGCGGGCTCATGCGTCGGGAAACCGTCAACCCCGGCCAATTCGATTTGCACAACCTCCCGGTCTCCAACGGATACCGGATGAACCGGGTTGTCGTACGGGACATCTTCGGTCGTGAGACTGAGATTCTGTCCCCGTTTTATCTTTCCACTAGAGTCCTCAGTTCCGGTGTGAGCGAATACAGTTTCAACGCCGGGATGCGCCGCGATAACGTCGGGACGGCCAGCTGGGATTACGACTCCCCGGTGATGTTGGCCCGCTACCGCGTGGGCGTGACCGACTCCATCACACCGGGGACCAATGTCGAGGTTGGCGACGGTCTGGCCAATGGAGGTTTTCGTCTCACCGCCAAATCCCTCTGGGGCGAAATCGATCTGCTGGCCGCCGGAAGCAGCGAAAGCGGCGCAGCCGGCGCGGCGGCTTCCGTGCTGTACAACTACGTGCAGCGATGGTTCAGTATCGGCGGGGGCTTTCGGACGATGACCGATCGGTATGCCACCGTGAGCCTGCTCTCATCGATCGATCGGCCCACGATCGAATCGACGGGATTTATCGGCATCCCGATCGGGACCCGTATCAACGTCACTGTGGAGGGGACCTACTCGGAGTTTCGGGATGCCGGGATCGTGACGCGCATCGGAACCTCCGGCACTGTGCGGCTCGCCGACAATTGGACGCTGTTCTTCTCCGGAAGCGAGACAGAACGATCCAACTCGCGCACAACCTACGATGGGTTCATCGGACTCAGTTACTATTTCGGCGGCAACACGACCGGCTACGTATTTGCCCAGCGCCAGCAGGGTCGGACGTTCGAACGGGACCTTGGAGGCGTCCGTGTACAGAAATCGCTTCCGGTTGGGCCTGGATATGGTTATCAAGTCGAGGGCACGGGTGGGACCGATGCCCACGGCCTCGGCCAATTCCAATACCAGGGGCAATATGGACGCGCCGAGGCGTTATACGATTCAGCGGTGAAACAACCGGTCTTCACGGTCAGCGGGGGTGTCGTGGCCGTGGGCGGTTCAGTGCATGCCACGCGGGCGATCCAGGACAGCTTTGCCGTCATCAGAACCCCGGGCGTCAGCGGCATGCGCGGGTATATCAACAACCAAGAGGTCGGCACAACCGATCGCCGAGGTGAACTGGTTGTCCCCAGCCAGATGCTCTCTTATTACGGCAACCGCGTCGGCATCAACGATCGGGATGTCCCGCTCAACTATCGTGTCGACGCGACTGAAAAAACCGTGGCGCCGCCGTTCAGGGGCGGGGCCCTCGTAGAATTCCCGATCCTACGCGTGCAGATGCTTACCGGAACCCTGTCGGTCGAGTCGGACACGCGGATACAAGTTCCCGCGTACGGACAACTGGCGGTCACCGCAAAAGGGACCACGCACGAATCGCCGATCGGCAAACACGGAGAGTTCTATTTGGAAAATATTCCGCCTGGCGAGCATGACGCGATGATCAGCCATGAGGGACAGGTCTGCCGATTCTCCCTGACGATCCCGGACTCGCCGGACCCGATCTTGAAACTCGGCGAACTGCATTGCAGATTGGCGGCAGGAGTACAACCGTGAAATCGAGATGGATCACCCTTTTGGTCGTCCTGGCTGCCAGTTGGCTCACCCCTTTTGCGGCACACGCCGCCGTCAAGTGCAGCGTCACGACGGTCGGGGTCGCCTTCGGGCTCTACGACGTGTTTTCGTCTTCCCCGCTCCTCTCGGCCGGAAGCGTCAGCGTCCGCTGCTCCGGCCTCGGCACAGGTACCGAGCAGGTATCCATCTCACTAAGCACAGGAGGCAGCGGGAGTTTCAACCCCCGAACACTGTCCCAAGGATCCGAGAGACTGAACTACAATCTGTACCTCGATCCTGGGCATACTCAGATCTGGGGAAATGGCACTGGCGGAACGGTGAGACATGTCTCTGTCTCTAAGAATCCAGTCACCTTGACGATCTTCGGGCGAATCCCACCCGGCCAGGACGTGACTGCCGGCACCTATTCCGATACCATCGTCGTCACGATCGATTATTGACAGTGCGCTCCGTCGCGAGCGACCCAATAGCCATCCCAGATCCTGCCATCAGTAATCCGATGAGTTGCGGCGGCCAAATCGAATCGGGCGGAGTGCACAACCACATCGGACTTACTCGCTCTCTTGAAGCTCCCGTCTGTACTGCCCCGCTGGTCGTTTCTGCGACAGACACGCCTAGACACACAAATCCTCGCCCGTTCCCTGTAGCCGCTCAAGTCACGCCATCTTCCTGCCGAATAGCACACATACACCTGGACACACCCGGTTCTAGGTCTGCACTCCATGTCAACCAACTGCGAAGGACTTTTGGGGAACGGAGCCGTCACCAGTGGAGCATGCTGGTGCACACGATTTCGGAAGCCGGCCTCTACCAAAACCTCCACTTGGTGGCATGCGAGGTCCCTTATACTCCTGCTAAGTCTCTTGTGCCTGGTTCCTCTTGCTGATATCGCCGCAGCCTACGAGGGTCCGCGGGAACAATACGTTCCGGTGCTCGGCGTGACGATAGGGGAGAAACCCGCAGGCATCGTCATTTATGTCATGGTGCTGTTCACAGAGCGGAGCGATGCCGAGGGACTCGAGGTCCACTTCCTTTCCGGTCCCGGCCGCTTTGCACAGAAAACACAAGCCGCCACCGTGCAGGCGATCGGCGGCGCGGCCCGCGCGCTGGGGCTCTCCACCGACTCTTGGAGCGTCGGCCTGTCGGTCCCCTATCCGGATCTCGTCATCGAAGGAGACAGTCTTTCGGCCATGATCGGCCTCTCGGTCGCCGCCATGGCGAAGGGAAAAGCGATTCCACGCCAGCGCGTTATTTCCGGCACCGTCACTCCTGACGGCCGGATCGGGCCGGTCGGTGATGTGTGGTTGAAGATCGCGGCAGCCTATCAGGCCGGTCTCCACATGGTGCTGGTGCCGCCAACGAGTCTCGGCAAGGGAAGGATGCCGTATCTCACAAGAGTCTCATCCGTCGGAACCGTGCTTCAGGCCTATCAGGCACTCACGATGTCCCAAGATTCCAGCGCCGGCCATCACCGGGCCGAGGCGGACACTCGATGAGCAGGTGACCAGACAGAACACTCTAAGAACGGCTCGCGCTTATGGCGCAGCCGTCGTCCGAGAGAGCCATAACGATCCCACGACCATCCCGGCCCCTGCGATCAACAATCCGACAAGTTGCGGCGGCCAGAGGGAATCGGGCGGACCGAGTAACTCCAGCGCAATCCAACTTGTCGTGCCGCCGATAATTGCGCACAAGGCTCCCTGCGTCGTGGCTCGTTTCCAGTACAGTCCTGCGAATAGCGGGATGAACGCGGCCACCAGCGTGACCTCGTAGGTATTCACCACCAACTTGTAAATCGTCGCATCCGACCAAAGCGCGATGGCTAGGACGACTCCGGCAAACCCCACCAAGACAACGCGCATCAGCCGCAGAAACTCCGAATCGTTCAACCGGGTGAGCAGGGGCTTCAAGACGTTCTCGCTCAACGCCACGGACGGCGCCAGCAACGTCGCGCTGGAACAACTCATCACGGCGGAGAGCACCGCACCGAAGAACACGATCTGCGCCACCAGCGGCGTGTGCTGTAAGATCAGCGTCGGCAGAATCAGTTGGGAGTCCCGCTCCAGCAAGACGCCGAACTTCCCAGGATCGATCAACATTGCCGCATACGCCAGAAACATCGGCACAAAACAGAATCCGAAGTAGAGTGTCCCCCCGAGCAACGACCCGCGCACTGCCGTCCGTTCGTCTTTTGCCGAGGTGATGCGCTGGAATACATCCTGTTGGGGGATCGACCCCAGCATCATCGTGATCCACGCGCCGATGAACGGGATCCATTCCATCAGTCTCGGCGGCGGAAACAAATCCAACTTGCCTGCCGCAGCCGCATGTTCGATGACGGCGCCCACCCCTCCTGCCAGCCCGCTGACAACGGACGCGATGTATAACAGTCCGCCCATGATCACGGAGATTTGGACGAAATCCAAAATGGCCACGGAAAACATCCCGCCGAAGGTCGTGTAGGTCAGGACGATCGCGGCACCGATGACAATCCCGACAGGCTGGCTGATGGCGCCGTCGGTGACGGCATTGAGCACAAGCCCCAACACTTTGAACTGGGCCGCAACCCACCCCAAATACGACAGGACGACGGCGAGCGTGCAGAGCACTTCCACGCGACGGTCGAAGCGCAGCCGGTAGTAGTCGCCGACGGTGATGATATTCAGCCGATATAACCGCGGCGCGAAAAACAACCCCGCCAATATGAGACACATACTTGAGCCGAACGGGTCGGCGACCACGCCGCGCAATCCTTCTTTGACGAACGTGGCAGAGATGCCGAGCACAGCCTCGGCGCCGAACCAGGTCGCAAAGACGGTCGCCGTGACGATGGGCAAGGGCAAACTTCTCCCGGCCACGGCAAAATCCTTGGAGTTTTGCACACGGGTGGCGGCAAACAGCCCGATGGCCACGGAAATCAGGAGATAGAGAATGACAAACGCTAGCAGCATGAGGCTCCGCCTCGATCCCAATCGCGGGCGGATTCTAGCGGGGTGTTGGGCGGGGAGCAATGGGAACCGGTTTGGAAACAGTTCGGGGCCACGGCTCCGAGAACCGTGACCCCGTGCATGACGACTGTATGCTCAAGACTCAGTGCTGCCCTTTACCTCTGTGCTTGCCGTCTTTCTTGCCACGATCATCATCCCTGTCGTCATCCTTGTCATCATCGTCATCTTTATCATCATCGTCGTCGTCGTCATCCTGTTTCCGCTCTTTTTTTTCGGCTTTCCGCTTTTCCTTCTCTGCTTTCCGCTCGGCTTTTCGGCGCTCTTTCTCGGCCTTTCTCTCTGCCTTCCGGCGTTCTTTTTCCGCTCTCCGCTCAGACTTGTCACGGTGGCGATCACCTCTCATCCGTTTTTCGCCGTCACCCTTCCTCTCCTCGGATGAAGAAGCAGGAGCCTGCGTAGGCGGCACCGGCGGTGGAGCAGGTACAGAAACCGGTGGAGGAGTGACGGGCGGGACTGTGGGGTCAGAGGCCGGCACCTGCGCAAATGTCGAGATGCCGAAGACCGAGGCAACCATCAGAGCGGACAATTGGACCGACAAGCGATGCATATGAACTCCCTTCCTGATAAGAGGGTGGAACGAACGATTGATGGGGATGGTTCAGTCATTCTCTATCTTTCATCGTCAAAGGCAACCATCCTCGCGTTTTCCACCGAATTATAAGCCCAAACCCCTCCCGATGCCGAAAATATTTCGTATGTGCAGATCGTGCCGCTCCCCGGCAGGATGGACAAATACGAGAAGTCGCTCGTCATAAAGCGGATGAAGGAACTCACGAGCCGCAATGGCGAGAGCGATCTCACACAGACGGGGATAGCACCAGATCGGACAGCCTTCGCAACCTTCCTCAAAAAGCAGCTGGTCCGTGTCCAGGTGGGGATTGATACTGCATTAGAAGGCCCAGTAGCGTGACGGTCCGAACGTCAACCGGCATCCGACAAGGAAGAGCTCCCCGCGGGACTCGATGCAGATGGACTTTGTCCATTGAACTTCGTACAGGTTCAGCGACCGGCGCCATCCGGCTTCGGGAATATGAAGCTCGAGAAGCTGTTGCACCCTGGGGGCATAGCCCATGAGCAACATGATCCCATGTGTGCTTCGGTTCAGACTATAGGCTTCGCCCTCTTGAATCACGACCTCATCTTCACCGATAGACTCGCAGATCTCATAGGTACAAACCCGTTGTTCTGGCACCCGATCCTCCCTCCGGTGATTCACCGATGGAAGGTCGGCTTGAAGACCGGACAGACTGGAAAGCCTGCCTGCTCGCATAGACTCCGCAAGCTGTGGATGAACTTGGTGAACGACCTCGCGTGTTCCAATCATGCTGCGTCACCTCCGTGTTGGGGAGTCGGCATGCTGTTTAGGAGCAAACGCTGTACCGTTGGAACAACCACGGTCACGTGGATGAAATCAGCCAAGATTCCTGGTGATTCGTATGGAGTGGCGAGTGCGTGCATTCATCGGGGTGCAGGGAAGTAGCTTCACAGGAAGTTGGTCATGCACATATCCTGATGATTTATCAGATGTTTTACTGTTGTACTCTTTGGACTACAGAAAGAGTGGCCGGTCCTTCACCCTTTCGCAGGGCAGATCGTGGCGGAACGGCACCGCTTCTGGTCAGTCGAGTCCCACCGGAGGGTCAAAAATACCAGGCGACCCCTCCCATTACTGTGCGCGGATTGCCCGGCACAAAATGGATGTCGTTGACACCTGCCGCCTCATTGCGGAGCCGTGATTCGAATGCGAAGATCGCCTGCTCCCAATCGGTATTGAAGAGATTTTGCACAAAGAGGAAGGCTTCCATACGCCCATGCGGCAATGTGATCGGGAGCCGGTATCGTTCCGACAGATCGAATGTCAGCCAGGAAGGCGCCTTCACGCTGCGATCCTCAGCCAAGGGCCTGACACCCAGATAAGTCGCTTGCAGTTGCGACGTCAGCCCTTCAGGCCATTGCAAGATAGCCGCGCCATAGGCCGTGTATTCCGGCGCCAACGGGATGGCGTCCCCATTGCGAAATTCTGCGTGCGTCCAGGTAAAGCTGCCGTTGAGATAGAGAGGGCCCCATACGTTCCCACGGGCAGCGACTTCCACCCCCTGGCGCCTGGTGGCTCCGCGAGTCTCCGTCGTCCCTTCGTCGCCGACCAGAACAAGTTCGGACTTGAGATCCAATCGCCATACCGTGGCGATCAACTCGAGACCCTCCGGACCCCATGGCTTGGAGCGGACCCCAACTTCGTAGCTACTCGCTTTCGCCAGTGGTGAAGCCCCACCCATGACGGCTGATCGGGCATCATTGCTGTGAAACCCTTCTCCATAGTTGACAAAGAATTCAGTTCCCGCCCAGGGGCCAAGAATCATGCTCATCTTCGGGAGTATGAGACCGGAACCTTTTCGGCCGTCAGGTTGCTCCGCACAGATGGCACAGCGGTTGCTCACATCAAAGGCATAAAACTCTCCGCGTACCCCTCCAGAAAACCTGAGCCAGGAGAGCGGTTGGACTTCCGCCTTGACAAACGGAGAATAGGACACGCTGAGGGCGTCGCTGTCGATCGTAACGCCGGTGGGAGTCCGCCGGGTCTGCGTTCCCAATTTCACATGCACATCATCGACTCTCGTCTGAAACCCGACCGTCCCAACAGTCGGTATTCCGAGAAGTTCTATGCGCTGCTTGAACCCAAGGTCGCCACCATAGATGACGCGCCGATCAAATTGCGCAAAACCATCGCCATTAACAGGATCATTGAGGAAAAACGTAAAGTCCGTGAACAGGTCCATCTGATAATATTGGCCGTAAGCGTTGGCAAAGAACTGCCCACCGGTGGTGGTGTCGTAGTGATAGTTCACATTTCCCGTCGTGCGGAGTGTGTTGCCTCCTTCATACGGATTGATGGAGCCGAACCGATCCAGCAGCCCAGTACTCACGGCACGGAAGGGAATTTCACCGGAACCATCCCATTTGGATCGAAGGAAGGTGGCCTTGACACTCAGCTCGTCTCTTCCAGTCAGATTCGTCGTGACCTTGCCCAACAGATTCGTCCGATAGTACTGGTTGTCGTTGAGATACGGGCCGTTCGTATAGAACCCTTCCGCGGCGAACAACGAGCGCACACGGTCTTTGGTCGGAGAGAGCATCAGCAGATACCGTTGCGTGCTGTACTCCCCGCCTGCTCCCTGAATGATGCCTTCTTTGACCATCTCACGCGTCCGAAAATTCACCGCCCCCGCCGTGACGAAGTCTCCATACTCCGGCAGATAGGAACCTTTGTGAACATCCACCCCTTCGATGGTTTCGGGAATAATAAAGTTGAGATCCGTGTAGCCTTGTCCGTGCGCATGCGTGCGTAAGTTAATCGGCATCCCGTCGAGGAAGAATCCCACGTCCGTCCCATGGTCTGCGTCAAAACCCCGGAGGAAGTATTGATCGGCTTTCCCCCCGCCGCCGGAATGTTCAACGGCCACGAAGCCTGGGATCAGGCGAAGGACCTGGGCCGGTCTGCCCTGGGGCTGCAAGACAATTTCTTTGTCAGGGATGAATTGCTGAGAAGACGCCGCCACCGGTCGTTCGACACGGACAGACACTTCCGGGACCTCGAGTTCCTGCTCATCGGGATCATGTGCCAGGACGACACCGGTCACGTTCCACGCCAGCAAGACTAACAGGAATCCGATGAGGTACCGTGGGGGCGTCATCAGCATGATGAAAGGGCTTCGTGAAATCGCTAGCGCAATGCTTTCCCGGTGGTCGTCATCGTCAACTTGCCGTGCTTCACCCCCTTGACCGAGACCAACGCATCCGCCACTTTCTTGATTTCCGATCCCTTGCCTTTGACCACCAGGACTTCCAAACAATGGTCGTGATCGAGATGGACGTGCATGCCGGACAGAATCTGCCCCTGATAGTCGTGCTGGATGTCGGTCAACTTGCCCGTCAAATCCCGGACATGATGATCGTAGACGAAGGTGATCGTGCCGACGGTTTCTTTGTTGTCATCCCATTCCTGTCCGACCAGATTGTCGCGGATCAGGTCGCGCAACGCTTCGGAGCGGCTGGCGTAATTCCGCCGCTTAATATGGCGATCGAATTCATCCAGCAACCGTTGATCCAGCGACACACCGAACCGCACCAGGTGATCCATGGCATCCTCCCTTGGTAACACGATTTGTAGTTTAGTAGCACCGTCAGAGCACGAATGCAATGCTCACGCGTGCGAACAACGCAAGGCGGTATCGTGAAGTCTGAGGAAGCGGGAGTTCCGTCGATGGACGCTATTCGCCCTGAACCGGGACGTACAGCACATTGCCCTGACGATTGACGAGCAACAGAGCAAGATCGGTGGGTTTCAATGGATCGGCCAGACGTTGAAAGGTCGAAAAGTTATTCACAGACTGCCGGTTGAGCTCCAGCACGACGTCACCTGGCTGCAACCCAGACGCTTCGGCAAGGCTCCCTTCTTCGATATCGGTCACCACGACGCCGCTGGTGACGGGTAAATCCATCTGCCGGGCCAGCGGGGGCGTGACATCGTCGAACATTACACCGGACAGGGGATGCAGGGTCGATGCGGCGGCAGCGGCTTGGCTTTTCTTGACGCGCTCACGCGGAGCTTCCTGGATAACCAAGTCCGTTTGATAGGATTTCCCGTCCCGGATGAGCTCCAACCGATGTTTGCTGCCGATTGGTGCTTGCGCCACCAAGTTGCGCAGCTGGCCGCTGTCCATCACGTCCCGCCCGTCGAATCGCACCACGACATCGCCGCGTTTGAGCCCCGCCCGTTCCGCCGATCCCTTGGCCTGCAGATCGGTGATAATCGCGCCCTTCACGTCCGGCAATCGGAAGATTTTCCCCAGCGGTGGGCTCACATCTTGCGTCGCGGCCCCCAGAAATCCACGCACGACGCGGCCGGTCTTGATCAGACTCTGCATAGCTGCCCGCGCCATGTTGCTCGGAATCGCGAAACCGACCCCGACGCTTCCCCCGGTGGGGCTGGCGATGGCGGTATTGATGCCCACGACTTCGCCGTTGACGTTGACGAGCGCGCCGCCGGAATTGCCCGGATTGATCGGCGCATCCGTTTGAATGAAGTCTTCGAAGTCGGCCACTCCGACGTCGGCGCGGCCAACCGCGCTTACGATGCCGAACGTCACAGTACGGCTCAGCCCCAAGGGATTGCCGATGGCCAGGACGAAGTCGCCCACGGCCAGCTGGCTGGAGTCCCCCCAGACGGCGGCCGGCAGATTCGCCGCCTGGATCTTCACGACCGCCACATCGGTCTTGGGATCGGTGGCCACTACTTTGCCTTTGTACTGGCGTCGATCGGCCAGCACGACTTCGACATCGACGGCATCGGCGACGACGTGGTTGTTGGTAACGATATATCCATCCGGCGAGACGATGACACCGGAGCCCTGCCCATATTGGCGGCGGGTGGGAGGGTCCTTGAACAGGCCGAATGGCAGCGCATCGTCGCTGAAAGCTTGATCACGCACCATGACGGTCGAGGCGATACTGACCACGGCGGGAATGACTTTACTGGCCGTGGCCTTTACTTGGCTCTGCAGATCGTGGCCGTTGGCCGCAAAGACCTGGTGCGTATCGGACAGTCCCAATACCGGAGCAGACAAACCGACCATAACCGCGCAGACGGCAAGACTTGTAGTAAGCCCGTTGCTCTTCACTGACACCGCTTCCTTTGGACGGACTGCCCGGAAATCGTCATGCTACCGTGGGTCAGCCTATCATGCAGAACAGCCACGTGCATTGATAATTCGATATGAGACACCCGACCTCCTGCAGATGAATGTGTGCGTTCCCTCCAGCGCACGGGCTGCCCCTCCTACAGGCAAGATAGTACCCAGCATCAGGCGACCTGTAAACATTGTGCAAACGTTCTGCTGGCACCGACCCTTTCGACATCGCTGGCATCAGTTGAGCGGCAAGCAGGATCTTATGTTACGATTGCACACGCCACGCTCATTCTTCGGCCACGCTTGCATGAAATCGGTTCAGCCAAGGAGTACAAGATGACAGGTCTTGCGAGCTTCGTTGCATCCATTCTGCTGACCGCTGCCTTGGGGATTGTTGCGTCTCCTGGACAGGCCGAAGAAGGCACGTTCGGAACCCCGAAGGGTGATGAAGGCACCAGGATTTTCAAAGCCATGGAGCACCCTCATTATACGGGGGAGTTTCGCATCAAAGGAGAGCGGGCGACCCTCATCGGGAGCATGTACGATACGGCGCCATGGGACCATCTCGACTATGCAGGCAAACATCTGATTGCAGTGAAGGGAACGATTGAGATCGAGGTGAACGAACACACCAATACGGGACGGGTGGTGGCTGAATTCGTCGAGGGAACTGACCGATATCGCGTGATGTTCGATCGATTTTCCGCAAAAGCTCCCTTTCAGAGCGGCGGTATCGCCACCAGAATTTACGAACATGGCGATTCCAACAACGGCGATCCGCTCTATCCGAAAACCTGGTTGTACTTGGGTGGCTGGGGCACCGCAACGATGTATAAGAATGACGAGGTGCTTTACAAAGACTACGACGCGCACTTTATGGTCATGGAGCGTTCGCGTGACCCCAAGACTCATGAAGTCCGTTACCCGATCAAACGGACGTTGCCCGGCGGCGAAACCGACCCGGCCGGCATGGAGATCGACCTGTGGGTTCGCTCGAAAGAACAAAACACCAACAACTTCCCCCCCTTTGAGACATTCGTCCATCTCTGCTGGGAGGAAGTTACCTGGCGATAGGCTATGCGGACCTCTGTCCAACCCATTCTATTTCTGATAACCATCGCGATGGCCGTGCCGGCGATTGGGTACTCGTTTGAAAGCACACCTCACGTGTGGAGTTTTGACGATGATCCACCGAGGACACTTCCCGCTGAGTTCCAGGTAGGTACCTTGTTTGACGGAAGACCTGCCGGGGAGTGGAAGGTGCTTGACAGTGATCGGGCAAAGAGTCCTCCGCGCGTGCTGGGACAGCTCATGGGAAAGGGCGCGGAGCATGCGTATAAAATGGTGCTTATCGACGGGATCAAGGCATCCGACATCGAGCTTGAAGTCTCATTCTTGCCGATCGCGGGCAAAGCCGATATGGGAGGCGGCCTGATCTGGCGAGCCACAGATGATCGCAATTACTACCTGACGAGGGCCAATCCGCTGGAGCAGAACATCCGCATCTACCGCGTCGTCAAGGGCGTACGACACCTCATCCAGAACTTCGATCAGATCGTTGATATCCGGCAGTGGCATACCCTCCGCGTCATCATGAACGGATGCCAAGTCCAAGTCTTTTTTGATGGAAAACGGGTGTTTGATCTGTGCGATCAGACTTTTACGACGGGCCAGGTTGGGCTTTGGACCAAATCCGATGCTGTAACCTATTTCGATGATCTGACATTGCCATTGCAGATTGAGCGCTAATTAGAACCACATCCTGAGTCCCGCCACAAATCGAACCTGGCTCGGATGGCCGCCCTCTTCGCGCACCAACGTGGCGGTCTCGCCGAAACTCCGGTCAAGCGAGAGACCGATATAAGGAGCAAACTCCCGCCGGATTTCGTACCGCAGCCGTACCCCGAATTCCAGATTATTCAGGCCGGAGCCGGTGGTGAACCGCTCAACCCGTTGTCCCGCCACATTGGTTTCAAACCGGCCCTGGAGGATCAGCCGTTGTGTCATCAGAAAGTCCTTGGTGAACGAAAATCGCCCCGACACTTTACCACCCTGGTCGATGAACAAGGCGGCCTCTAATTCATAGTTATAGGGCACCAGCCCCTGTATCCCGATCACGCCGAATCCACGTGTGACGTTCTGTCCGCGGAACGTTTGCGTCTCGACGCGGGAGCCGATCTGCAGATCGTAATGTTTCTGAATGAACCGGCCGTACAGCAATTGAAAGTCCACATCGTAATCTGCCTTGAACGCCGTATCCCGCTGCCCTTCGCTTTTGAACCAGAGCCGGTTATAGTCGCCCCCGTACCAGCCCTCGATATCCCACCGGTAGTCATCGCGATGCTGACCGGCACCGGTGCGCGGACGGTATTCAAGGACGTCCACGAGTGTGAACAGATGCGGTGCCTGGTCGCTCACCGGACTGGGCCAGTCTTGCTGGGGCGCCATGGTCTTCAGAGGAATCAAGTCCACCGTTCCTACAGTTTGCGCAGAGGCGAACGTCGGATCGAACCCGGCGCTGAGTAGGCAAGCCATTGCTGTAGCCACGACACCTTGTCGATAAGCGCTCACGAGTGCCCGCCGTGCTCATGGTCGGCCACCTCAACGACTCTGAACATGCCCGCGTCCATATGGAGCAGCAGATGGCAATGAAAGGCCCACCGCCCCGGAGCATCCGCCGTCACAGCGACGGACAACCGCTCCGCCGGTTTGACGATGACCGTGTGTTTGCGCGGCAGGTACTCCCCCGCGCCGTTCTCCAGGTCCATCCACATCCCGTGCAGGTGGAGGGGATGCTCCATCATGGTATCGTTCACGAACGTCAGACGCAGCCGCTCGCCATAGCGGAAGCGAATCGGCTCACGGGCCTCTGAATACTTCTTCCCATCGAAGGACCACATATACCGGTTCATGTGGCCCGTGAGATGGATCTCGATGTCCCGCTCCGGCTCCCGTCGGTCGTAAGCGGGCGCCAGACTTTTCAAGTCGGCGTAGGCCAGCACCCGCCGGCCACTGTCCTCCAAGCCTCTCCCTGGTTCTGCCAACCGGTTTCGTGAATATTCGGCCACCATCTGATTGCCGGAGCCATGATCGTCGGGACCATGTTTAACGGGCTCGCCGGCGGCCATGCCCGCCCGACCTGTTCCAGCCTGCTCCTTGGCTGCCATTGGATGCCCGTCGGAACCATGGTGCCCGTGCTCCAGTTGATGCGCATGCCCCGTATGGTTTCCGCTCGGCATCCCTCCGAACGGAGCCGTGCCGTCCGTTTTCACGCTTTCCATGTGCATGCCCATATCGTCCATCGTGCGGAGCGGACGGGATCGGCGTTCCGGGATTTCACCGCTCATCCCGGCTCGTGGCGCAAGCGTGCCTCGTGCATATCCGCTCCGATCCATGGTTTCGGCAAAAATCGTGAAGGCCCTATCTTCCTCTGGTTGAACGATCACATCGTAGGTCTCCGCCACCCCTATGCGAAGCTCCTCCACCACGACGGGCTGGACATTCTGTCCATCGGCTTGCACCACCGTCATAGTCAGCCCCGGAATCCGCACATCGAAGAAGGTCATGCTGGCGGCATTGATCAACCGAAGGCGTACACGATCGCCAGGACGAAATAACCCCGTCCAGTTACCGGCTGGCGACAGGCCGTTCATCAGATAGGTGAAGGTGTGGCCGGTCACGTCCGCGAAGTCCGTCGGGTCCATCCGCATCTGGTCCCACATCACATAGTTCTGAAGCGCACTCCAAAATCCCAGACGCCTGGCATCTGCCACAAACTCGCCCGCCGTCCGCTTCTGGAAGTTATAGTAGCCGCTGGCCTTCTTGAGGTTCGCCAGCATGGTGTCCAGCGATTCGACACTCCAGTCCGAGAGCATCACCACATAGTCCCGCTCAGAGTGAAATGGCTCCGGTTCGATGGGATCGATAATCAGGGGCGCATACATGCCCATGAGTTCCTGGCCGCCTGAGTGACTGTGGTACCAGTAGGTTCCGCTCTGCTTGACGGGAAATCGATAGGTGAACGTAGTTCCAGGCTCAATGCCGTTGAAACTGACCCCTGGCACACCATCCATGTGAGACGGTAATAGGATGCCATGCCAGTGAATCGACGTGTGTTCGGTGAGCTGATTCGTCACGCGGATCGTTGCCTGCCGCCCTTCTTTCAAGCGAATGAGCGGGCCTGGAATCGTCCCGTTGATCGTCACGGCGGTTCCGGTCCGCCCGTCCACTGTGAAGGAATGCTGGCCGATCACCAGATCGATCAGCTCACCGCTCAGCGTCGCAGGAGTACCAGTCAGAGCCGCAGGGAGTAATGCATGGCCGGCGCAGGCAGGGAGGAGCTGCTGTATCGAAGCCAGCAGCCCCAATGCCCCCATCCGCTTCAACAGGAGGCGCCTCGAAACCACCTCGTTGTTCATACGAGCGAATGAAGCTTGTTTATAGAGTCAATCTGCGCAGACGAAGTGCGTTCGCAATAACCGACACGGAACTGAATGTCATGGCAGCGCTCGCAATCATGGGACTGAGAAGGACTCCGACGAATGGATACAGAATACCGGCAGCAATGGGAACGCCGAGCACATTGTACACAAAGGCGAAGAAGAGATTCTGCCGGATGTTCTTCATCGTGCCTCGACTCAACCGACGGGCCCGAGCGATGGCTCGCAGATCGCCCTTCACCAATGTCACACCCGCGCTTTCCATCGCGATATCCGTGCCGGTTCCCATGGCGATTCCCACCTGGGCTTGTGCCAAGGCCGGCGCATCGTTGATTCCGTCACCCGCCATGGCAACGATGCGGCCTTCGGCTTGCAACTGTTTGATGACCGCAGTCTTTTGATCCGGGAGCACTTCGGCCTGCACATCATCGATATGAAGTCGTCGTGCCACCGCCTGTGCCGTGGTCTTGCTGTCACCGGTGAGCATCACGATCCGTAGACCTTCCTGATGGAGCAGCTCGATCGCCTCAGGTGTAGAGGCTTTGATGGGATCCGCGACACCCAACAAACCGGCCGGCTTCCCATCAATGGCCACAAATATGACTGTCTGCCCTTCTTGTCTGAGCGGTTCAGCCTGAGCCACGAGTGCCTCTGTGTCCGCACCGAGTTCGCGAAGAAACGGCACCGTTCCCACGGCAATCACTCGGTCTTCGACTATACCAGTGACCCCTTTCCCTGTGAGCGAGCGAAAGTCCTTGGGCTTGGCCAGCGTGAGGCCTTCCTCCCGAGCACCGGCTACAATGGCTCCGGCTAAGGGGTGCTCACTGTTCTGTTCAAGCCCGGCGGTGAACCGAAGCAAGTCTGTCTCCGAGACGCTCGACACAGGAACGACGGTCATCAACCGCGGCTTGCCCTCGGTTAGCGTGCCCGTCTTATCGACGACCAGCACATCGACCTTCGCCAACGTCTCCAAGGCCTCGGCATTGCGGATCAGCACACCAGCCGTCGCACCACGGCCGGTCCCAACCATGATCGACATGGGAGTCGCAAGCCCCAGCGCACAGGGGCACGCGATGATCAACACCGCCACGGCATTCAAGAGCGCATAGGCCATCCGAGGCTCAGGACCATAGATCGCCCATAGTACGAAGGTGACAGCTGCCACGAGCATCACGATCGGCACGAAATAGGCGGCCACGACATCGGCCAGCCGCTGAATCGGCGCGCGTGTGCGCTGTGCCTCACTGACCATGCGCACGATTTGTGACAACAATGTTTCCCGGCCGACTCGCTCGGCGCGCATCACGAAACTCCCTGTTCCGTTGACGGTCGCTCCCACGACCTTCTGGCCCGGCTGCTTCTCCACCGGGATCGACTCGCCGGTCACCATCGATTCGTCGACGGCGCTCGCCCCTTCCAGGACAAGGCCATCAACGGGAATTTTCTCTCCCGGTCGCACGCGCAACCGATCGCCCACCTGAACCTGCTCCAACGGAATGTCTTCTTCACGGGAGTCGTTTCGGACAATGCGGGCCGTTTTCGGAGCAAGCCCCAACAACGCTTTGAGCGCACTGCTGGTCCGGCTGCGCGCCTGCAGCTCCAACACCTGCCCCAACAAGACTAGGCCGATGATGACGACCGCCGGCTCAAAATAGACCGCAAGTTCTCCCCCGTGGGCACGAAATGAGTCAGGGAACAGGTCAGGCATGAAAGTGGCGGCGACACTGTAGAGATAGGCCGCACCGGTGCCGAGCCCGATCAGAGTAAACATATTCAGGTGGCGATTGATGACCGATGTCCACGCACGTTCGAACAGCGGCCTTCCGATCCAGAGCACCACCGGCGTCGCCAGCAGGAACTGAAACCAGACCAGGACTTTTCCGGAAACAAGTTGCTGCAATGGCTGGCCCGGCAGCATGTCGGAAATCATCAGCGCGAGAATGGGTGTCCCGAGGACCACGCTCTGCCAGAACCGGCGCGTCATATCGACGAGCTCTGGATTGGCCTCTTCCTCGGTTACCGTGCGCGGTTCTAACGCCATCCCGCAAACAGGACACATGCCCGGTTCAGACTGTACGATCTCCGGATGCATGGGACAGGTGTATTCCGTGCGAGTCGTCCCAGCGGTCACGTCCGCCGGCTCCAGGGCCATCCCGCACTTGGGGCAGGCTCCCGCGCCCTTTTGGCTGACCTCGGGATCCATCGGACACACATATGTGACACTTTCGTGAGCCGAGATCCGTGCCGGTTTCGGAATGCGCTGCTCAGGCGGAGTCAGGTAATAATCTGGATCGGCACGAAACTTTTCGAGACACCGGGTCGCACAAAAGTAATAATTCTTCTCCCGATACTTGTATGAACCGGCCGCCGTAGCAGGTTGTACCGTCATGCCGCACACGGGGTCGATTTCACCCTGTGCAACCGGCTGCATCATCGGCAGCGGCTTCCGCGGAGCGGGCATCGTCATCAGATTCAGCGGCTTCTTGCCCAGCACACGCTCAGGATCCGTACGAAACCGTTCCAGGCAGGACGTCCCGCAGAAATAGTAGGTCGTGCCTTTGTAGTCATAGCTCCCCGCCGCCTTGGCGGGATCGACGGTCATGCCACAAATTGGATCGATCGCCATTGTTCCTCAGAAGGAAGTTCGGAGTGCTGAGTCCTAAGTGCCGCGTTCAAGGTGCCGACATCGTGAGCAGAGTTCGACTCAGGACTCAGCATAAAGCACTCAGCACTCCTCGTTGTCACTTCTTCGCGTCGTTCTGCAGAATACTTCGGATCACGGTGATGGCATTGTCCGGTGTCATGTTCGCGCCGTCGAGTTTGATGTTGCCGTCGAGCAGGAGCGACGGAGTAGACGCCACCTTGATCCGCTCCCCCCACCGCCGCCCGTCCTCGAACGCTCTCGCCGGCTTGCCGCTTTCCAGCCCGGCTTCGAACGCCGCCACGTCCAAGCCGGCCTCCCTGATCAATAACGAGCGAATCGAACGGTCCAGGATGCCGCTCATCTTGTCCTTATGGATCGTGCGGAACAGAACGGCTTTCATTTCGTTGCCTTTACCCATCGTTTTGGCCTGCTCGTACATATCGAAGGCGGTCGGGAGTTTGCCTGGAATGACAGGGAATCCGACCATCGTCACCTCGATCTTGTCCCCGAATTCTTTGACGAGAAGCGGCAATCCCGTTTCTTCGAAATGATGGCAATGCGGGCAATAAAAGTCAGCGAATTCGACAATCTTCACTTTGCCCCGCTGATGGGTCGAAGGTTCGTCTTTCAACAGCTCGAAGTTGCCCTTCAACTCAGGAGTCGCCGCCTGTGCGCCCATCGGCAGGCTCAGCAGGACGATTGCTCCCAGGACGACTCCGGCCCGTTTCCACATCGCGCTCGTTCGACCATTCATCGCACACTCCTTTCGAGGTAATAGCCTGGGCTCCATTATATCTTTTCTTCAACGATGGACCACACCGCCGTCGGTTCTTTGTTATAATGCCGCCATGATGCCACGGTGGTGGTTGCCGGCCCTGTCGGTGCTGTTGATCGCGTCTGGCTGCGCGACAGAGGACAACCTCGAATCCAGTGGACCACGCGTCACCTACGCACAAGTGAAAGCGGCACCTGAGACCTATACCGGACAGACCGTGACGTTCGGAGGCAAGGTCCTCAGCGCAAAGCGCCTGAAAGAAGAAACCAGGCTCGAAATCCTTCAGTTGCCTCTTGTCTCCTCGTTGAAGCCGGCCTTGGACTTGAGCACATCGCAAGGCCGTTTCGTCGCAACGAAGAAGGAGTTTCTCGATCCGGCCACCCTCCCCCCCGGCACATTCGTGACCATTACTGGAGCAGTCGCCGGAGCCATAATCCTGCCGCTCGATGAAACGGACTATACCTACCCGGTCGTGGAGATCAAGAATCTGCGTGTGTGGCAGAAAGAAGAAGAACCGCCCCGCATTCGGCCGTACTTCGGCCCCGGTCCCTACTGGGGCCCCTACTGGTCACCCTATTGGAGACCCTGGCCGTACTGGTGACCACACAGGCGTTACTCGTCAACCGTCATGCGTCAAACGGCAAAGAGGTCTTCCCTCCCACGGTTAACGATTGACGCTTGACGAATGACGAGCGTTCGTTACGGGGGCCCCGCCCCCACGATCCTCTCAACTCGTTCATCCCGCCCGCCCAGTTCTCGATACTTCCGATATTGGGTAAGCGCCTGCGGCATGTCTTTTCGATGGAGCTCATAGAACACGCCGAAATTGTACCGGGCCTCGGCATAATCAGGTTTGAGCGTGACCGCCTTCCTATAGGCCTGCTCCGCGTCCTCCAGGCGGTTCATGCCGGTGTAGAGAGCGCCTAGGCTCACATAGGCCTCCGCATATTCCGGGCGATAGCGTAGCACCTCCAGAAATTCCCGCTCCGCCTCCTTCGGCTTGTCTTGGCTCCGATAGATGAACCCCAGATTGTAATGGGCCGCGACCAGATCGGGCTTGGCGGCCACGGCTTGCTGATACGCAGAAGCCGCTTCGAGGAGATCGCCGTTCTTCTCGGCGATCCGCCCGCTCAGGTACCACCCCTCTGCATGTTTGGGGCTCACCGTCGTCAGACGGGTCACGGTTTCACGCGCCTCTTTGGATTCGCCATGCTGGTCAAGAAGCGTCGCAAGCTGAAAGAGCGCCTCGGCCTGCTTCGGCTCAATCACCAGGACACGCTGATATGTCTGTTTCGCCGCCGCGAAGTCTTGCTGCCGTTCGTATAGTTTCGCCAGAACGAGATAGGCTACGACCTGATTGGGATCTGCCTTGATCGCGCGTGAGAGCGCCTGCTCGGCGTCGGCCAGTTTGCCTTGCAACACATAGACACCGGCCAATTCCATTAATGCGCCAGGAAAGGCCGGCCGAAGGGCGAGGGCACGGGTAAATTCCTCTGCGGCTTTCTCCGGTTTGCGGTCATTGAGGAACACGCGCCCAAGGAGATAGTGCCCCTCTGCCGACGAGGGATTCTGTTCGAGCACTCGTCTCGCCGCGTCGGCCGCTCCCTTGAGATTCCCTTGGTGCAGCAGCGCTTCGCCGCGTTCCAGCTGCAGCCGTGCGTCATCCTGTCGGGTCGTCTGTGAGGCGGACTGGCACAAGGATGGTGAAGCAACCGAGAGGAACACAAGGCCCAGAACGCATGCGACACGTACAACAACCCGGTTTCCTATCGGACCCCGCATAGTCGCCCTCGCCGTTGACTGTACCCATGGTAAAGGCAGTGCTGTGGCAAATCAATGTGGGGATGACACCTGGCAGGCGCCGGAAAGACCTTAAAGGAAACAAGCGGGGCAGAGGTCAATGGAGTCAGACCTGCGCCCCGCGCCGGTCTGAGCGAGAGGCACCTACTCGGACTCTATTTTAAGACGAAATTGTCGGTGCTGTTCGAAACAACAAGACAAGTAGCCGCTTGCAGCACCGAGGTGAACTCGACGGGCGATGATTCGACGGCTTGCCCCGCCGCGCAGAGCCAGGCGCATATGCCGGTGGCATGAGTACCGGCCTTGTGGGCTCCATGGTGTTCAGCATGGGCCACGCTTGGCGCAGCCATGGCTGCGTTCACCAGAACGAGACAGAGCACCAATGCCCATACAGCCCCAGGATATTTGAGTCGAACCAACATGCTGTCTGGTTAGTGGAGCGCCGCCGCCTTGATTGGCCCGCGTTTCTGAATCTTTGCCACAACATCGAGAATCAATTGCTCGGTCAGCAACCCGCCCTTGATGTACTCCTGCACGACGCCCTTCTCATCGATGAATACGCTGACGGGTAATCCGAATACGCCGAATTGGTTTGCCACCTTATTATCGCGGTCCAAAAGAACCGGGAAGGTATGGCTGTACTGTTTGATGTGTTCGCGCACTTTGGCCTCGTCTTCCAGTTCGTTGATGGCCAGCACGACGAACCCTTTGTCTCGCAGCTTGTCGTAGGTGGTTTGCATCGCCGGCATCTCCGTCGTGCAGGGCTTGCACCAGGTCGCCCAGAAGTTCACGAGCACGACCTTGCCCCGATACTGGCTGAGGCTCTGGCTCTTGCCTTCCAAATCGACCAGGCGGAAATCCTCAGCCGTTGTGCCGACCGCCGGCACACGCGAGCCCATGGCCCAAGGTAACCCGACCGCAGTGACGGTCATGATGCCCATGACCATCAGCCCGACCAAGGTCTTGCGGCAGATCGTTTTCATCTCGTCCTCCCATATCATCATCGCACATTCACATCACTTGGAACGAGCGGGTGACTCCGAAGATATAGCTGGTCCCCTGCGCCAAATTGTTATTGGAATCCCGCTCAATCGGCAATTGCGCATAGAAGTAGACGGAACTCATCTTAGTGAGAGGTGAATCGATCACTCCATCGACGTTCACCTGGAACCCTGGTGAAAAGGCGAAGTAGGTCGAGCCGGTATTGGG
>JABMDL010000053.1 GCA_015903945.1 Nitrospira sp.
TTCATCGGCCGCTGGAGAAACAGAATGAGGGCCATCAAGGTCGGCAGCGGCGCCAGCAGAAACGGAACCAGCCAGACCCACACATTCCGTCCACGCACGCGGGCCTGGTCGATCATCCACACGAACACCCACACGACGAGGCCGATATAGTTCAAGGTGATCCAACGGGTCGTGTGCGTTTTCAGTACGCTGGCTTCGCCCCCCGACCCTACGCCCGACCCTACGGTGAGAAACAGCCCCAGCAGCAACACAAACCCCGCCAGGACTCCGATGACCAATTTCTTGCTCCACACGTACATAGCACCCTCCTCACTTCACAAAAAGGACAGGCATCGGCTGCACCGGAGCCACCCCCCTAATCATTCTCATCTCAGGAACAACAGACCGCGCTGAACGCGGATGGTTGGCTGCATTATCGGGAGACTCCGCCCACAATGCAATGCGAGTCGGATTTCTTGAGGCAGAGAGGCTCAGGTTAAGGTTAAGGCTAAGAGGGAGATTCAATTCGCTCAACCTCAGCCTCAACCTTGACCTTCACTTGAAAAAGTTAGCGGAGTTTTCACAAGATCCTGCTAGGATAGGCCATGTTCTCACAGCCGACGTTTCAGCAAGAGGATCTCGACCGCCTTCTCGCGGGGACCCACTGGAATCCACGTGCTATTTTAGGACCGCATCGTAGCACGATCGGCGGCCAGCCTTCGCTGATGATCCGCGCATGGCTCCCGTATGCCGCGCAAGTCGATGTGCTTCCCGAAGCTCCGGCGGGACCACCGGTGCCGATGACCCGCCTGCATGACGCCGGCCTCTTCGAAGCGATCGCTCCGGAAGCGACACCCATCCCCTCCTATCGTCTCAGAGTCACCCAGCACGATGGCACTGTCGTCGAGTTACACGATCCGTATGCATTTCCGCCCCTCTTGACGGAGTTTGAGCTTCATCTCTTCGCCGAAGGCACCTGGTACAAGGCCTATGACCGGATGGGGGCTCACATTCGCACGGTGGAGGGCATCACAGGCGTGCATTTTTCCGTGTGGGCACCCAATGCCGAACGAGTGAGTGTGATCGGCGACTTCAATCGATGGGACGGGCGCTGCCACCCCATGAGCAGCCGGGGCGCCACCGGACTCTGGGAGCTGTTCATCCCCGATCTGCCCGAAGGGACCCTGTATAAATATGAGATCCGCAGCCAGGCGCGCGGCGCGCTCCTGGTCAAAGCCGACCCGTACGCCCAAGCTGCTGAACTACGCCCGCGCACCGCGTCCATCGTCCGCGATCTGTCCCGTTACTCCTGGCACGACCACACGTGGATGGCCGCGCGCGCCCGGCGGAATCCCCTGTCCACGCCCCTCTCCATATATGAGGTTCATTTGGGATCGTGGATGCGGATTCCTGAAGAGGGCACCCGCTGGCTGACGTACCAGGAACTCGCGCAGAGATTGATCCCCTACGCGAAGGAGCTCGGCTACACCCATCTTGAACTGATGCCGGTGACAGAACATCCCTTCGACGGGTCCTGGGGCTATCAAGCGACAGGCTATTTCGCCGCCACCAGCCGCTACGGCCGGGCCGAAGACTTCATGGCCTTCGTGGACGCGGCGCACCAGGCCGAGCTGGGCGTGATTATGGATTGGGCCCCCGCGCACTTTCCGGACGATCCGCATGGGCTGGCCACGTTCGATGGGACGCACCTGTACGATCATGCCGACCCGCGTCTCGGCTATCATCCCGATTGGCACAGCCGCATCTTCAACTACGACCGCGCGGAGGTTCGCGCCTTTCTTCTCAACAGCGCGATGTTCTGGTTGGACAGGTATCACATCGACGGCCTGCGTGTGGATGCCGTGGCCTCGATGCTCTATCTCGATTACGGACGAAAGGCCGGCGAGTGGATCCCCAACGAGTTCGGCGGACATGAAAACCTCGGCGCCGTGTCGTTCCTGAAAGAACTGAACGTCCTCGTCCATCGGGAACACCCCGGTGCGATCACGATCGCCGAAGAGTCCACCTCCTGGCCCGGGGTCTCACGGCCGACCTACACGGGCGGGTTGGGCTTTACGTTCAAGTGGAACATGGGCTGGATGCACGACATGCTGGAGTATTTCAGCCACGATCCGGTCCACCGGCGGTTTCACCAAAACCAGCTCACGTTCGGCTTGCTCTATGCATTCACCGAAAATTTCGTCCTCGCGCTGTCGCACGATGAAGTCGTCCACGGTAAGCGCGCGTTGCTCGACAAGATGCCGGGGGACCTGTGGCAGCGATTTGCCAATCTCCGCCTGCTCTATGCATCCATGTACGCCCATCCGGGCAAGAAAATGCTCTTCATGGGCGGAGAATTCGGCCAGTGGCGGGAGTGGAACCACGACGCGAGCCTGGATTGGCATCTGTGCGACTTCGAGCCGCACCGTGGCCTGCAACGCCTGATCCGCGACCTGAACGGCATACACCGAACGGAACCGGCTTTGCACGAAGCCGACTTTGATTGGAGCGGATTTCAATGGATCGACTTCAACGACACCGACAATTCCGTGATCGCTTTCCTCCGGAAGGCGACCAGCAGTTCCGAGACTGTCGTCTGTGTCTGCAACTTCACCCCGGTTCCCCGCCATGGCTATCGCATTGGCGTGCCCACATCCGGGTGGTACCGTGAGCTCCTCAACACCGACGCCTTCTACTACGGTGGAAGCAATGTCGGCAACAGCGGCGGCGCGCATTCCGTCGAAAATCCTTGTCACGGCTTCCCACACTCGCTGACGCTGACCCTGCCGCCGTTGGGCATGCTCCTGTTGAAACGTGAACCAGCCTCGTGAGTACGTGAATCGTATCTCGTTGTTCATGAAACGTGAGGAACCCACCTTGAGTACGGGCGCGCCCTCGCGACGACACAGCCGGTTACCCGTGCTACTGTTCACGTTGAACGAATCACGTCTCAGAGCGAGGACCCGATGTAGAACCTACCAGTGGCGGAAGGGACCTGAGTCCAAGTGCACGAACTTTGAGCGGGGATAATACCCGACGCCGCCGTATCCCAATTCGAGCGCGGCCTGCCGGATGACTTTTGGATGGACGCCGGTGATCCGCAGGTCAATCGCCTGACCCTGCATGTGCAGGCTATGTCTCGCGGCCCGCCGGCCCGACCGCACGAGCCGCGCATTGTACTCCGGAGACCGAAAGCCGGAGACGATTTGAATCTCACGATCACCACCCAGCGTTTTCTGCACCAGATTGACATGTTCGATCACCCGCACATCCATGGCGGCGATCTCTCCCGTAACATGGCAGCGCAGGATATGGTTCACGTCGTCGAGCGCGTCCCAATCGTACTGACCCGCATCGTTGCGATAGGTCACATCCAGCCGTTCATCTGTCCAGAGATTGACGAATGTCAGCCGTCCCTCCGGCAGATCACGAGCGAACACCGAGGGTGGGATGATGAGGCGTCCTCCCATTAACGCAGCCCCTACCAGCGCAGCGCGCAGAAACGTTCGGCGGGTCCAGCCCCGTTCAGATTCCTGCATGTTGTCCACGAAGTCAACTCCTAATCAGGTGCGAAGCAATCACGACTAGCGGTGATCTGGTTGTAACAAACTCGCCGAAGTCGGTCAACGGTTTTCACCTTGCATCCACACGCCACCCCGGCAAGCGAGGCGGAATAATGCGTCATCGCATGCGCAGCCCCATCCGATTCCGAGGACGGCTGTCGGGCTTCGGGGCATTATTCATGGCGATTAAGGCCATTTCTCCCTAGACAGCATTGCTTCCGACAGGTAAGATCACACCATTCGTTGAGGGTACCGTATGGCCACCATTCTCGTCATCGACGACGAACAATCCATTCGCGGGCTCCTGAGGGAGGTGCTCGAAAAGGCGGGGCATCGCGTGATCGAGGCCGCAGATGGACGCGAAGGGCTTGCGCTGTATCAACAACAGCCGGTCGATCTTGTCCTCATGGATCTACTGATGCCGGACACAGACGGCTTGGAAGCGACGCTCCAGCTCACGCGCGAGTACATCGATGCCAAAGTGGTCGCCATGACCGGGGCTCATGGCGACCGCAACTTTCTGGATGTCGCCAAACTCTTCGGCGCCCGCCGCACCATTGCAAAACCTTTTGATATCAATCAGTTACTCCAAGCGGTACAGGAAGAACTCGCAGCTCCATAAAGAACGCGGCCCCGGTTGACGACTGCCTTCGATGTCTGAGATGATATGCGGCCATGGGCGTCAACGCCTTCCGCATTCTCACCCTTCCAGTGGCTTTGAAACCGAGAACAGAATTGTTGTGGCTGTGGCTCGCCGTGCTTGTCCTGACACCGCTTTTCCCTCTGGAGAATTTCGTCGGACATGCTCATTGGGATTCGGTCCGGTGGGTACCCTTTCAGGATTTTTCCTTCTCTGCTAATGGTCTTATAGATATTGCCGGGAACACCGTCTGGTTCATGGTACTCGGCTATCTCTCCTACTATTGGACGAAAGAGCCGGTGTCTCCGTTCAAGTCCATTGCGATGGTCTTGCTTCTTGCGAGCGGGGTCTCTCTCTCTCTTGAGTTGTTTCAGGTCTACTGTCACAACCGCACACCGTCAATGACGGATGTCGCGTGCAATCTGATCGGTGCCGCGCTCGGCGGTTACTTTGGCTGGAAACACCGAGCCCAACTCGCCGCGGAGCCAGTCCGGTATTTGGTCATTGAAGAAAACGGCTCACAAACAATACTCTGACCCATCCCGCACTCATCTGGATCGCGTGTCCATTGCTTTTCTCGCCAATCCCCGCATCATCGCCGGATCGTTGTAGGCCACTTCGCTGAGCGCATCCATGAGATGCAGGCCTCTGGACGCCGCCAGTTCCTTGGCTTTGGCGTAATTCGCCGCGCTGAATCGCGCGACCGCCGGTTGCCCGTTCACAATCTGACAGGCCAGCACTTCATCTCGCACCTCCAGCGTACCGCCTTGTTCGACCAGCGTCTTGGCTTGGGCCGTCGTGATGCCGTGCAACCGGCCGAACTCTTCCAACCCGCCGGTTTCGACCAGTCGTCCATCCGGCATGATGCACAGCCGCTTGAAGTGCGGCGACCAGTCCTTGCGGAAATCGATGTACTTGATGTCACCGCCTTTGGCCACGGATCGATCCAGGGTGCGATAGTCCAGCCCAAGATTCTTTTGCCGCAGCTTGGCCTTCAATTCCTCCGGCAGAGTCCGATGAAATACTTCAACCGCCGCCGCCTCGAGCGAAATTGCCCGAGCCCGCACCAGTTGCTCCGCTTCGGCAAATTGCATCAGATCCAACACGAACGTCTGTTTCGGTCCCGTATTGGCCGGATCCACGATGCAGGCGAACAGCCCCCGCGTCAGAAGCCCGCCCGTTTGCGAGTACACATAGACCCCGCCTTGTGTCAGCACCGCCGTCATCCTCTCCAGCGGAACATCGTAACTTTCGGCCAAGACCTTGGCGTGTGCCGCCAGGTCTTCTATGTGCGTCATCGCGCAGACCGTCACATTGCCGGGCGCATCAAGCTCGGAATAGTCCTCCACGATGTTGTAGAGGACCATAGGCTTCGGCTTTTCAGCTTTCCTCTTGATCTTGAACATTTGAGCTCGTTTCTCGTATCTGGTCCTCAGCCAACTCGATTCACGCTTCACGAGATACGCTCGCCTCGCTACGCGGGCGGAGCGGGCTTCACGTGCCCATACGCCGGCAACGTCTGCACCCTTCGATCTTCCACCGGCCCGCCGATCGTGAAATGATAGAGGGATTGGAATGCCATCCCCTTGACCGCCACAATCTCATGCACCGGGTCGTCGAAGAAGCAGCCGATGCCGGTGGCACGCACGCCAGCCGCTTCAGCTTCCAGATACAGCACCTGACCCAGCAACCCAGATTCCCAAAACAAGCGTGGATACCACCAGGCACCGCGCTCACGCAATCCCCCTTCGAACTCCGCCAACATTCCGAACGAAAACGCGCTGTCTCCGGCAATATCTTGTCGGCAACTGACTTGCACCGCCAGCTGCCGCGCATCTCCTTCCAGCAGCCACCAGAGCGGCAGGTCGTGCGGGCAGCTTGGTGCCGGCACCCAATTGATCTCGGGATTCATAGATTGCTGAATAGAGGGAAGCTTCCGCCGGTCTCGGACTAAGAAATAGAGGCCCGGTGTCAGCCCATCGACCCGATGGACAAAGAGCATCAGATGAACCGCGGGATCATATGGCCACACGTCCCAGGGCATCGGCCGATTCAATTGCCCCCGTTCAGCACAGGGCATGACCTTCTGAAGCATTTGAAAGAACATCGCAGCTGTGATCGACGTTCGACCGTCGAAGGCCACGGCGCTCCGGCGTTGCCTGATGATCTGGCCCGCCGACGGACCAGCGTCATTCGTCATTCGTGAAACGTCACTCGTGGAAAGCCTCGGACGGAGCACCGAATGCGGCTCTGTTGTGTCCTTCCAACTCGCTGCGGCTACTTCCTCAATGATCTGCCAATGAACCCCATGTTCCCGACTTAACCAATTGGCTTTGCCATGCCATGTGCCACCGATCATGTCCTTCACCACTGTCTGATCAAGAAACAACGGTATTTCTTCTGACTCTGGCCGATTGACGATTGACGTTTGACTCTTGACGCCCCGGGGCCAGATCACCGCGAGACAGTCCGGATGCTCCGGTTCGGCATCTGCAAAATCCTCTTTCCGGTTCGTCCCCCAACAGTAATGCCACCGTGTTTTGATCCAGCCCATCCAGCAACACCATGTTCCAGCCAAGCGTTGCCGCCGCAATTCGTGCAGTCCCAATCGCATGCCCCACGTCGTGATTGCAGTACCGAAACGCCCGCTCGCCGTACTTCCAGGCCTCGCGCCAATGCACCGACGTCAGGCCGAAGAGAAACGCATCGGCAGGAAACGGCATCATCAGATTGGCAAGTTGTTCCGGAGGGCACTCCGCGCGGCGTTCGAGTCCATGCTCCTTCGGTGCGTAGTGATAGAGACCGGGGATCAGATCCAATCCCTCGATCTGCGGCACGACCAGATAGCCTTCCGTAGGATGCAAATTGCCGGACGAGGGATTCATTCGCAAGGCCCACTCCGAGTCCCCGGCCTTTTTCCACGCCGACAAAGCCAGGGCAAACTCAAAGAACCGGGAAATTGTCCGCATGGTCACCGGCTGGGGAAGAACGGCCCCGGACTCGTAGATGGCCTTATACAACGGCGAAGCGGGCTCATCGTCCGCCGTCAGCAGGGGAAGCGGAATCAGCTCCGCGCCCTCAAACCGCCGAAACGGATCGGGCTGATTCACCCAATCGAGAAACCCCAACGATCGGGCATACCGGTTGTAGTGGTGTTTGGTCTGAACATGGTAACGAATGACCTGCTCGACCGGATCAGTCGAAGCGGAGGCGTCCGCAGGAATAGGCGCTGTCTTCTCGGTACTCATTGCAATGGTGGAGGCAGTCTACCGAGCAGCGGGAAAGAAAGTAAACGCCGCAAACGGCATTGACCTCCTTTCCTCATCCTCAGTATCCTCGAACAAGCCGATACGATATGCTTTACAACATGCGAGGTAGACACTCCGATGCGATTTGACCCAGCCCTGGCCGCTCAGCAAGCGTTTCACCAATCAAACGCCGAGCTCGGCTCCGACTGGGAGGCCGCCGTCGAACTCGAAACTACGTTTTCCTCCAACGCCGAGACCACACCCCCTCCTCAGCCCTCTTGCATTGTGTAACCTGATGGGTTACATTCTTGCGGGTGATCCGAGGCTTCCGACACAAGGGACTGGCGAAGTTTTTTGAGACCGGCTCCAAGTCCGGCATTCAAGCTCAACATGCCGCTCGCCTTCGCCTCATCCTCGGTCGCCTGGGGACCGCGACAACGCCACACGACATGGCACTTCCCGGTTTGGCATTGCATCCACTCAAGGGAAGTCAATCTGGCCGATGGGCCGTCTCAGTGAGCGGAAACTGGAGGATCACCTTTGAGCTTGTGGGCAAGGACGTGGACGCTGTGGATTACGAGGACTACCATTGAAAGGAACCGTCATGCGCATGTACAACCCTCCCCATCCCGGCGAAGTCATCAAGTCGCTCTGCCTTGAGCCAATGGGTATTACTGTGACTCAAGCAGCCGAAGCTTTAGGCGTCAGCCGCAAAACCCTCTCGGCTATCTTGAATGGTCGGGCAGGAATCAGCCCCGAGATGGCAGTCCGTCTCTCCATTGCCTTCAATACTACGGCTGAGAGCTGGATGAACCAACAAATTCAGTATGATCTGTGGCACGCGGAACAAGGGCGTAAACGCCTCCGTGTCATGAAATTGTCCGCCTGAACGTACCACCTGCGCCCCATAGCCCAACCATGCGATTCGATCCAGCCCTGGCCGCTCAGCAAGCGTTTCACCAATCAAACGCCGAGCTCGGCTCCAACTGGGAGGCCGCCGTCGAACTCGAAACTACGTTTTCCTCCAACGCCGGGCCAACCGCACGGGAAGCATACGAAGGCTTGTTGGCTCTGGCCACCCGCTGCCCCAAAGCTCGGTCGTTTCAGGCCTTCTGTATCTACATCACCTGGCAACAGGCGACAGAGGAGACGATCGCGCGCCATTTCGAGACAGGCATACGACTGTGTGAAGCGTATCTCGCATCGCGTGAAGCACGAACAGAACAAGATGTCGAACAGATCGAAGAACTGTATGGCTCGTTTCGGGCAGGATTGGGCCTGGAAGAAGAGGACGAGATCCAAGTCGAATACAGAAAAGACACACCGAAGGGCGGCGACTGAATACGTATCTCGTGAAGCGTATTTCGCATCTCGCAAACAAAAACACGGACACATTCTCTTTCCGTTCCGCGCTTCACGAGATACGCTTCACGAATGATGATTCCCATGGCTGATGATCACAAACATCGGGCGCGGATTTTTCTCCATCGGGGAGATCTGGTCCGGGCCCGGGCTGCCTGGGAAGCCGCCGTGGCCGATGATCGGGCCGCAAACAATCCCCGTGAACTATCAACCTCGCTCGGCAATCTGGGCAACACCTGCGCGTTGATGCAGGACTTTGCCGCCGCAGAGCACTGTTATCGGGAAGTCCTTGGCATTCAACGGACGGAGCGCAATCAGCACGCCATCGCTCATACGCTCGTCAATCTCGGCAATCTTCACATCGGCGCCGACCACCCGGAAAAGTCCCGCCCCTATTACCTCGAAGCCTTGGACCTTCTGCATGCGCTGAACGACGATCGCGCCCTCGGCATTCTGTACAACAACCTGGCGCTGCAGGAAGCCCGTGATGGACAGTGGGAGGAATCAGTCCTGTCGTTCAAACGTGCCCTCGACCACCACCGAGTCGTCGGCAATGAAGAGGGATTGGCCGTCACCTACAGTCAATTGGGGAAGTGCTATCTCGATTGCGGCGACCTCGTCAGAGCCGAACGCTGTCTGAACAACGCCTCGGAACATTACATCAAGCTCGGCCACGAGCCGGCTGAAGCGGCTGTGCTCCGGCTTCTGGCCACGGTCTATAGCCGCCGCCGTGATCTGGTGTCCGCGCGGCGATGTCTTGAACGTGTGGTCGCGCTCGACCAGCGATACCGACTGCCGGAGTTCCAAGCCGACTCGGCTCACCTCGCCGAACTGATCAGCTCCGACTAGCCTTTGCGCCGGTCGCCCCCCCCTGCCTCGGACTCGATGTGCTTATTCCCCGTTGCCCCCTGCGCCTTGTCCAGCGTTCTGCACTTTGCGACACACCGCTCTATCCAAATTGCTGGACAGTATCAAAACCTCTGCTACCTTTGAAGCGTCACACCTGGACGCCTGTTGATCAAGTTTCATCTCACACACGCCGACAGGGTATTGACCTGGAGACAGCATGGCCTTGCTTGCGCGAACCTTCACGGCCCTGACACTCATAACCATGCTGATGGCGTCCAATATCCAGGCCGAGGAAGTCTCGCCAACCATCACCGTCGGCACGCAAGAAATCGGACTCACCGCCGGCTATATGTTTTCTCATCGCCTGACCGAACTGCACACGACCAAACAACATGGACCCGCGTTGATGCCGTCATGGATGATGACTCTGACTGATCCCATCGGCGACAGCTGGTACCGGGGGCAAATCTCGATTGGTGCCGAGATGGTCTATCTCCAGTTTCGCGAACCGATCCTGACCCATGGTGTCGGTTTCACGCCAAGAATCAAGTACACGTTCGTCGCCTTGGGTCGTCTCCGGCCCTATGCGGAATTCTCCGGCGGGCCCTTCTGGACCGATCTCGGCGGGAATATCGACGAACAGGCCAATGAGTTCAACTTTGTGCTCACAGGGGGAGTCGGCGTGTCCTGGTTTCTCACGCCGCAACTCGCCGCCAACGCCGGGTACCGCTTCCATCATATTTCGAATGCCGGAACCGCATTCCCGAATCTGGGGCTGAATGCAAGCCTGCCCTTCGGTGGCTTTTCATTCTATTTCTGAGGAGACGATGATCATGACGATGTCTGCCTTTCGCTGGTCGGCCTTAGGTCTCGTTGGATTCGTGATGTGCAGCTTGACTGCATGCACTCGATGGATCGATGTGAAATCTCCCTCACCGGGTCCACAAGAAAGTATCTCCCTTGCGTTTTCCAGTGATGAACGGGTTCCATTGGTCATAGATACCTTCCGCTTGTCGCAGAACGGCACGCCTCAACATCCTGCCTCTGACGCCGAACGCCGAGTCTTGAATGCGCTCCAGGAAACGCGTCTCTTTTCCACGCTCGTTCCCCTTGGAGGAGCCTCCGCTTCGGTGGAAGGCAAGGCGATATCCGCTCGAGTCTCATTCGATGAAACGATCGATCCCCATTCAGGGCCCACAGCCTTCAAAGGCATCGTGATCGGCGCCTCGATGTTCCTCCTCTCGCCGATCATTGAGCTGAACTACGACTATACCGCGCAGGCGCATCTGGAACTTGAGCGCTGGGACGGGCACGTGACACACTATGAAGCGCGATCATCCGGAACGGCCCATTACAATCTGTTCGGCGCCAGTCCGATCGTGATCGACGAACTGAAGGGACAGGTGATCGAAACCTGCCTGAATTCATTGATGAATCAGTTGGTGCAGGACACCCCTTTGTACATGGCGAGTAAGACGCCCTTACCGGCGTCGAGGATTCGTACTGTCACCGTGAAGACTCACCGGCCGGCAGGCGCAACAGCGGGCCTTCCCGCAGTCCCTGTCTCGGCAAACTCGGCTCCCTAATCCGCATGATTCACGATGGGTCGCCGATGGCGCGACGTTCTCCTCCGATCTCGTGATACAGGCCATGCGCTATCAACTCTTTTCTCCTTCGATCACCTGCTATACGCCATCAGCTATACGCTCTTCTCCTTAACGAGATACGCTTCACCTGAACATCACCCGACCATCTGGCCGATCTGACTCTTTCGATGGTATAGTGCTTCCCCGATAGCAACGGAGAAACGCTTCATGGACATCGATGCATTTCGCCTTCTGGTTGCCAAACATCCAAAAGGATTTCTCGGGCGATATGGCCTCGGGAACAAGATCCTCCAGGAAGGCGGCAGTCTTGAGGAAGCCGTCGAGCATCTCACCGTCGCCACACAATTGGACCCGACCCATGTGGCCTCCCATCTGGCCCTGGGTCGTGCGTTGATCGGACTAGGCAAACCAGCCGACGCCAAACCGATTCTCACCGCAGGCATCGAGGCTGCGCTCTCGGGACGGTCCAACGGCGGCAAGGATCTCGTACCTGAAATGCAGTACCTGCTGCGCTCGCTCGCATAGATCAACCCGAACGATAAGGGAGCCGCTTATGACTCTCGACGAGGCTAGACACCGTATCGAAACAGCCGTCACCCAGTATGGACAGCATGCCGCCCCCGCGATCGATCTCGTCATGGCGGAGGTCCGTTCCGACATGGGGGCGCGCGCATTCAACGAACTGGTTGAAGATTTCGATTTAGAGCTCCTGTACAACATCGCGCCGATGGAATCGGACCATTCCAACAGTTGAGCCAGGCAGAGCGATGCCAAGGCGTAAGGAACAGGTATCTCCCCCTTGATTTTCCCCTGCCGCCGTTTCACTTGGCACTTATCACTTGCCACCTTTATACTTCTTTTCGGATGCCGCTGATCTGGGCCGCCATCTCATCGCACGGGTTCGGGCATGCCGCGCAAGTCGTGCCGGTACTCAACGCGTTGGGCCGCAAGATATCAGGTCTCCGTGCAATCCTCCGCACCACCGTCCCGGCTTCCTTCTTTCAGAACCGGCTGGCCATTCCCTGGGAATTGAGCACGGTCCAGCAGGATGTCGGCTGCATTCAACAGGGGCCCTTGACGATCGATGTCGATGCCACATGGCGGGAACACGCCCGATTCCATGCGACGTGGAACGACCGGATTCAGGCCGAGATCGGCGCCATGAGCCAGGCTCACCCGAACCTGGTTCTCGCCGATACTCCGTACTTGGCCATTGCGGCTGGAGCCGAAGCAGGCCTCCGCACCGTGGGACTCGTGAGCTTTACCTGGGACCTTGTTCTCTCAGCATTCTCTACTCCGTCGGATATCGACGGCCAGCCGCTCATCCACGCAATACGTCAGGCTTATGCCCAGGCTGACCTCGCCTTACGCATCACGCCCTCCCCCACAATGGACATCTTTGGGCAGTGCATCGACATCGGGCCGATCTATGAGCCGTCTCCCTCCGCTCGTGACGCCCTCTCTGCCCGGCTAGGCCTTTCGCCAGGCGAGCGCACCGTGCTCATCGGATTCGGTGGGATTCCTCTGATTTCCCTCCCAATTACGGAGTTGGACGCGCTGGATGGGTATCGTTTTCTGTTTGACGGCCCGGTTCCACCGAACAGCACCAGAATCGTGTCCACACACTCATTGCCGTTCTCCTTCAAAACATTGCTGGCTTCCGTCGACATCGTCATGTCGAAACCGGGGTACGGCACCCTCGTCGAAGCCGTGGGATTGCGCACACCCCTCGTCTATGTCCGGCGCTATAACTTCGCCGACGAGCAACCCTTGGTGGACTATCTGCATCGATACGGTCGCGGTGTCGAATTAGCAGGGCAAGACTTTGCAGCAGGCAGGTGGGAACCTGCCCTCAGTGCTGTGAAAGACCTTCCCGCTCCCTCCATCCCTCCCCCGACGACATCGGGGGCGGAAGATGCCGCCGACGTGTTGGCAACGTACTTGTAACCCGCCCGCCGGCCATACACCGCCTCCTGGAACTGCCGTTCTTTCACCAGTAACGCGCCGGGATGGGTCTCCCGACCACGCCACACATATCGTCACGACCGCCCCTCCCACGACCTTCGTGCTTTTGCCCGTTTCATTAGGAGAATCGGGAAAGGATGTTATAGTGGTGGACGTGTTTTTCGTACCCGTAGGAACCAGCATCAAGAAGCACATGGACCTGTAATCGTTCGACCATGACCCCCGTCTCACCACACGCCGCATCGACGATTGCCCCGACACTCCTGGCTCGCGTGGCCAAGGGGGAACAACAGGCCCTCAGCCAACTGTACGATGTATCCAGCACTCTCCTGTTCAGTATTGCGCTCCGCATCCTCGGCCATCGCGAAGAAGCCGCCGAATTGCTGCAAGAGGTCTATCTCGAAATCTGGAGTAAAGTGGTGCGGTATGATGTCGGCCGTGGCACACCGATCGCCTGGCTGATCACACTCACCCGCAGCCGCGCCATCGACCGATTACGGATGCGCGGTACGCGCACCCGACCCACCAGCGTCCAGGCCGTGAATAGCCACACGACGCCACCCCTTACGGACTACAATCCGCCCCCGGTCGAGGCACAGGCCGATCAGGAATTGCGCACCCACGTCAGCAACATCTTGTCGACCTTGCCGCAAGCGCAACAACAGGCGATTGAACTCGCCTACTACGAAGGCCTGTCCCATACGGAGATTTCCGTCAGACTCAATCAACCGGTGGAGTCAGTAAAGACTCGCCTCAAGCTTGGCATGGCCAAACTCCGCGAGTCTCTTCGGCATGATTGGGTGCAGAACGAACGCCCATGACTCACGAAGAATTGGAGGATGTGATTCCGCTGTATGCCATCGGCACCCTCGAACGGGCCGAGCGTCAAGCCATTGAGGCTCATCTCCTGTCGGGATGCGTCCCCTGCCATACTGCCCTCAAGGAATATCAATCGGTTGCGGTGATGCTTCCGTTCGGACTGAACATGTCCGCACCTCCGCGCGGCTTAAAAGCCAGACTGATGGCCGCGCGGACCATGACCGTCGCCACAGAACCGGTCGATCAACACACGGGGAAGCCGAGCCTTGAACCGGGAGAATGGATGAATCATCTGTTCCCACCGGAGACTTCCTCGCGCGCTGAATCTCTTGGGTGGACGCTGGCATTGGCCGCCGTCGCCATTATCGCCGGTGTCGCCTATCTCGCGTGGGCAGCCTATAACACGAAAATCCGTGAAGATACGGTGAAGTTGACACAACTCCAAGAGCAACTCACCGTCGGCAACTCCAAACTGGCCGCCCAGCAGCTGCTGCTGAACGAACGCGAGCGAATGTTGGCCGAAACACAAGAGGAGTTG
This sequence comes from Nitrospira sp., assembly GCA_015903945.1. Taxonomy (GTDB): domain Bacteria; phylum Nitrospirota; class Nitrospiria; order Nitrospirales; family Nitrospiraceae; genus Nitrospira_D. Next base: position 14,571 of record JABMDL010000053.1, read on the forward strand.
CGGCGTACCAGGACGGCGATGGCGGAACTGAAGGATCAATTGATTCAGCGCGAAGCCGAATTGGACGGCGTCAACGCTCAGCTCGCTCAGCAGAATACTCGACGCAGGTCCATCCCACAGGATGAATTGGCTGCCCTCCTGCGTACGCCAGCCATCAAGGCCGTCGCATTGGCGGGAACGGAAATGAGCCGGCACGCCTCAGGCACGTTATTCTATGACGACCGAACCAAGCGGGCCTGGTTCTACGCGCTGAATCTCCCTGCTAACTCCAACGGCACCACGTATCAACTGTGGGCCATGTATGAGAAACCCGCTCCTATCGGTGTCTTCCAGATTGGCACCGGAGCAACCTCTCAGATGTTCGCCAAACCCTTACCAACCTTCATGAGCGCAAAGAAATTTGCCGTGAGCCTGGAACCCAGCGGCGGGAGCCCTGAACCGACAGGACCGCTCTACCTCTTGAGCCAGCCCCAGTCCTAGCCGGATCACCCCAAATATCGCACGGAGCACTGTCTCCAGCTGCTTCCCTGTGCTAGCATGCGGGCAGCAACACGGCAGATCATGAGGCCATGCAGCAACACGAGCTCGACCAGCGGTTCATGCAGCTCGCCCTTGAGGGCGCCTCGCGTGCCACGGTGGTGGGGGAAGTTCCGATTGCCGCCATCCTCGTGCGTAACAACGATGTCCTGGCAGCCGCGCACAACCTCCGGGAAGCCTTGCAGGACCCCACAGCGCACGCCGAGATGATCGTCATCCGCAAGGCAGCCGAGCAGCTGAGTTCCTGGCGGCTCACCGACACGACACTCTACGTGACGCTGGAACCCTGTCCCATGTGCGCAGGCGCTATCGTGCAATCGCGCATTGCGCGACTGGTCTTCGGTGCCTGGGACCCGAAGGCGGGCGCCTGTGGATCACTCTTCGACATCCCCGCCGACCACCGACTCAATCATCGAGTGGATGTCGTAGGCGGTGTCTTGGAAAAGGAAAGTCAGACGCTGCTACGAGAATTCTTCCGGCTGAAGCGCTGCGGGACGGTGTCGAACTCCGAGCGTCGCCCATAGCTATTCTTGCATCCCCACCTCTAGCACCTATCCAAATGCTTACGCCCGCACCTTGCCTCCGACAGACGTGGGTGATATACCCTCTACAATACGGTTATCAGCAGAGTCGATCTCTTGGGACAGGGGATTGGTTGCGCACCCGTCGATACCCAACACTCGTGGCTTTCTTCTTCGTTGCTCTCCTCTCGGTGACGGCATTTCCTCCCTGCGCGGCGGCCATCGAGGCGGCTCCTGAATGGTTCCCTCTTCGCCCGTTCAATTTCGACGTGTCGTTCAATCAGCGCACATTTGCACCACAAGCCAGGGTGCTCGCCGTCCAAGCCGGCCTCACCGCCCTTCGCTATGGCGTGCTTGAGGTAAGAACCGTCTATCAATACTACAGCCACCACACTCAGACCTTCACGACCGACCAGCATTCGTTGTACGTGAACCCCCGATGGAATAATTTCATTGACTTGTTGGACTTCCCCAGAGACAAACCAATCAATCGAATTATTCGGCATCTCCTCTTTGGACCGTTGGAAGACCGGGCGGTTCCGTACGTCGGCGCGCTGCTCGGGGGAACGCTTCCCGGCAGAGATGCCAACTCTCCAGGGTATCTTTATGGAGGCCAGGTTGGAGTCCGGTTCCCAGTTGCACGGGGAGTGTCGGTGGATATGGGATTCCAGTACTCGCGGTTTGAAATTGACTTCAAGAGCAAGTCCGATCTATCGGAGCAGTGGCTCTTTACCATCGGCATTCGACTCTGAACAACATGACCATCGAGAAATCCGTCAACGGTGCGAAAAGCAGTCGCGGGAAAGCCACAATCGGCCCAGAGAAATCGGGCGCCGGGGGCGCGCTTCTGTTTCTCTTGATACTGAGCATGCTTCTACCGGGATGCGGGCTGGTCTTTGACGCAGTCGAATTGGTTCACCCCTTGACCCGTGATGAGGTCACGACGATTTGCGCCCAACGGCAGATTCGTGTCGGGATTTCCGTCGAGCCGTTCCGTCCCTTTGTATTTCCGGCCGTCTACACCGACGAAGGCGTTCGGGTGACCGGCCTCGATGTCGAGCTGATTCGGGAAGTGGCCGACGCGCTCACCGTCCAGTGCGGCGGGCAGCAACCCGTCGTGCCCACGTTGTACTTAACAAGATTCCGCGATCTCTTCATCGAACTGAACGAAGGGCATCTCGATCTCTTTGTCTCGTCGTTCAGCGGTCACATTCCCGCCGGAACCCCCTCGGGCCTGTGGTCGTCTAGTCCGTATTTTCATGGCGCCGGGATCGGCGCCATGACGCGCAACCTGGAAATAGCCGAGAACGTCCGAACGAAGCTTCGCACGCAGGCCGGACGCGCCGATACGCTGGCGGCGATTCAGGAGAGCCTGTCCGGCTTGACGGTCGCCGTGCAGAATCGAAGAAGCGCTCATCTCTACGCAGAGGCCAATCTTCGAGGCATCCGGTTGTTGGTCTGTGATTCGCTCCCCGCCGCGGTGGAGACGAAGGATCCGCATATCGACGTGATCTTGACTGATTACCCCATCCTCCAATATGTGACCAAGCGAGTCTGGCCTGACTGGCGCCTTCTTGAACGGCCGGACGGATCACCCTTGATCCTCTCCCAAGAATCCTTTTCCATCGTCACCGGCGAAGAGAAGAGGCGACTGCAGTGGTTCCTCAACAACTTGCTGTACCGGTTGGGAGAGACGGGACGCCTGGCACAGATGCGAAAGCGCTGGCTCGAAGAGGACTACGCCCCGACTCGCCGGGCGACCGCCGAAGGCCTGCAGCTTGAAGTCTCGAAGGTGCCCAACCACTATGACCAGGGCCAGTGCCGCATGGCGGACGGGCGGCGCATGGCAACGGAACGCCCATGAAATCTCGCGCCTGTGTGCTCATCGTGCTCACCCTTGCCTGCCTGTTCCCGTGGCGGGACCTCGGCTTGGCGCAGTCGCAGAGGGAAGCGAGCGAGCGCAGCGCTCATTACTTGACCACATTGCTGAATGTCGGACGGCTCATCGTCGAACGTCATCAGCCGTTGATCAACGACCCTCAAAAGGGCGACAAAGGCTTTACGCCGGATGTGTTCGAGCGGGAGGTGATCGAGGAGTTTTTCCGTCAAACGTCGATCGATTTGAAACACCCCCCCGCCCGCCTCCCCGATCTGGCAAAAGAACTGCTGCCGATCTTGTTGGAATCCGGCAAGCAAGTGGTAGCCGATGCGCAACTCGTCATCAATCAACGTGGCATCGGATACAAGAATTTCATTCCGGCCACATACGGCAGCCAGGCCTCGCGCAAATTTTCCAGTCGCTCTCCCGTCAAGATGAAGCAAACCACGCTCAATCCCAGAAATCCGAAAAACACTCCCGACGCGTACGAAGAGCGGGTCTTGAAACAACTGGCGACGCAGTCGGCTTCAGCCGACCCCGTCGCCGAATGGGTTGACGGTGGGAAGACGCTCAGGGTCTTAAAGCCGATTTATTATTCACAGGATTGCCTCACCTGCCACGGCAGTCCTCAAGGCATTTTGGATATCTCGGGCTATCCTCGGGAAGGCGCCAAGGAAGGCGATCTTGCCGGTGCGATCAGCATCCAAATTCCACTGAACAACCCGTAGCAACCCGGCCCGTCGAATGGCGAGATCCGAACCGCCGGCTGTACCGGCAATTCCCTCCTCACCACCATCGTCCTGCTAGAAGAACTGCCCTTGGTGGCTTGTGATCTAAGCCCATGAAGTACTGCTGCGTGCATGTCACCTGCTAGGCCTAGAAGTGAGCACTATTGACCAGACTGGGAAAAGGGGCCCAGGCATAATTTCAGTCAAATTGCCCCTTGGTTTCCCCTGAATGAATCAGAGGGTTGGATGGTGATGACCTGATCCAGGGTTGTCACAACGAGAGACCCCGTGCCACGCGATATCAACGATTTGAACTATTCACATGTTGGGAGGCAGGCATGCTCGTCTACCTGATCCACGTTCGCGATCCACAATTCTACGCGCTTCCGGCTAAAACACGCGCCGCGAACGGCAATATTCGCGTGATGGGGTTCCCCCCCATCGGGATCATGTCGCTGTCGTCCGTCATCAAACAGGCGGGGCACGAATGTGTGCTGTTCGATCAGGCCGATCCAGACACCCCGAACTCTGTCATCATCGACCGGATCAATCGGGAACAACCGGCGCTGGTCGGCCTCAGCTTTCTCAGTACCACCAGCTATCCCTATGCCAAAATACTTGCACGGGAGATTCGTGCGACCAATCAGAGAGTGAAGCTCGCGTTCGGCGGGGTCTTCGCCAGTCTGAATGCCGCTCTGGTGAAACTGCAATGCCCTGAGGTCGATTTCGTGTGCCGCGGCGATGGGGAGCAGTTACTGCTCGACCTGCTGGCGAACTTTGACAACCCTCAAGATGTCGCTAGTCTGACGTGGATGAAGAACGGGCAGGTCGTCCACAATGCCAATCGTTCAATGGAGCGACACCTGGATCAGTGGCCGTTCCCGGATCGCGAGAGCCTGAAGCTCGACTATGTCGAATCCATGCCGCTGGATGTCCCGGTAGTGCTCTCGATGAGACGGTTCACGACGATGCAAACCTCTCGGGGGTGCCCCTGGCCCTGTATCTTCTGTGACATCCCGATCTTCAACGAAGGGAAGTGGCGTGCCCGTAGCCCGCAGCATGTGGTCGCGGAGATGAAGCATCTCGAAGAACTGGGGTATGAGTCCGTCGGCTTCGTCGACGATCACTTTCTGCTCCAGCCCAAACGAATCGAGGCGATTTGTAACGGCATCATGGAGGAAAAACTCTCGATCCGGTGGGGCATCGAGGGGCGTGTAGATTCCGTCGCCCAACATCTCTTCCCCGCCATGGCGAAGGCCAATTGCGGTGCCATGATGTTCGGCATCGAGAGCGGCAGCCAGAAGATTCTCGATCGG
>JABMDL010000097.1 GCA_015903945.1 Nitrospira sp.
CCTGTCGGTCTTCGTCGGGTTGATTATCACCAATTGTATCGTCATGGGACGCGCGGAAGCCTATGCGATGAAACATCCTCCGCTCCCAAGCTTCCTCGATGGGCTCGGCAACGGCCTCGGCTATAGCGCACTCTTAATGGTCGTCGGGGTCATCCGCGAGCTGTTGGGGTCCGGGTCCTTGTTCGGGTATCCGATCCTCCCTCTTGATCGGGATGGCGGGTGGTATGTGCCGAACGGCTTGTTGCTCCTGCCTCCGAGTGCGTTTTTCCTGATCGGCATGATCATTTGGGTGGTGCGTTCCTGGAAACCGGCACAAGTGGAGCAACCAGAATACAAGATCTATCACGCACCTCGACCGGAGGTGGCATCATGATGGATCTGGTCAATCTGTTCATCAAAGCGGTCTTCGTGGAGAATCTGGCGCTGACATTTTTTCTCGGCATGTGCACGTTTCTTGCCGTCTCGAAAAAAATCGGCACGGCGCTCGGACTCGGCATCGCGGTGATCGTCGTCCAAAGTCTGACGATCCCGATCAACAATCTGATCTACCAGTTTCTGATTCGTGATCGCGCGCTGGCATGGGCGGGGCTCCCTGAGATCAGTCTGGATTTCCTTGGGCTTATCACCTACATCAGCGTCATTGCGGCGGTCGTACAGGTCCTGGAAATGTTTCTCGACCGATACGTCCCGAGCCTGTACAACTCGCTGGGGATCTTTTTGCCGCTGATTACCGTCAACTGCGCCATTCTCGGAGGCTGTCTGTTTATGGTCGAACGGGACTATAACTTCAGCGAGGAGAGCGTCACCTATGGGGTGGCCTCAGGTGTCGGGTGGGCGCTCGCAATCGTGGCAATGGCAGGGGTGCGTGAGAAACTCAAGTATTCCGACATCCCCGAAGGGTTGCAGGGACTGGGTGTGACGTTCGTTACCGCAGGGTTGATGGCCCTGGGGTTCATGGCTTTTTCTGGGATTCAACTCTGAGTCGGATGAGAGACCGCGTATGATCGAGATCCTACTGGGAGTCGGTGTGTTCACCGGGTTCGTCCTCCTTCTCACCGTCTTCATTCTGAGTGCGCGCTCGAAACTGGTGGCCAGTGGCAATGTCACGATCACGATTAACGACAAGAAATCAATCGAGACGCCGATCGGAGGCAAGCTGCTCAGTGCCCTCGGCGACGCCAAGATTTTTATCAGTTCGGCCTGCGGCGGCGGCGGGACGTGTGGCGTGTGTCGGGTCAAGGTATTCGAAGGGGGTGGGGTCATTCTGCCGACCGAAACCTCGCACATCAACAAGCGTGAAGCGCGCGAGGGCTACCGTCTCTCCTGTCAGGTGGCGGTCAAGCAGAACATGAAGATCGTGATTCCCGATGAGGTGTTCGGGGTCAGGAAATGGGAATGTACCGTCCGCTCCAATCACAATGTGGCGACCTTTATCAAAGAACTGGTCCTGGAGCTTCCCCAGGATGAATATGTCGATTTCCGTGCCGGAGGGTACATCCAGATTTTTTGCCCTCCGTATGAGCACTCGTTTAAGGATTTTGACATCGAAGACCGGTTTCGCAGCGACTGGGACCGGCTGAACCTCTGGGACCTTGTGTCCAAGGTCAATGAGCCCCTCGAGCGCGCCTATTCCATGGCCAATTACCCTGAGGAACGTGGCATCATCATGCTCAATATTCGGATTGCCACTCCTCCACCGCGCAGCCACAATGTGCCTCCGGGTAAAATGTCCTCCTACCTGTTCGGACTGAAACCGGGCGACAAGGTCACCATCTCCGGACCGTTCGGCGAGTTCTTTGCACGTGACACCAACAACGAGATGGTGTTCATCGGCGGTGGTGCAGGGATGGCACCCATGCGTTCGCATATTTTCGATCAGCTGGTTCGCCTCAAGACCACACGCAAGATGTCCTTCTGGTACGGAGCACGATCGAAGCGCGAGATGTTCTATGTCGACGATTTCAACAGGCTGGCCGCCGCGCACGACAACTTCAAGTGGCATGTCGCCTTGTCCGACCCGCTTCCAGATGACGCGTGGAGCGGCTATACCGGCTTCATCCATAGCGTGCTCTATAATGAGTATCTGAAGACCCATCCGGCGCCTGAGGACTGTGAGTACTACCTCTGCGGACCGCCGATGATGAATGCGGCCGTGATCAAGATGCTGTTGGATCTGGGTGTCGAGCGGGACAACATCATGCTCGATGACTTCGGAGGATGACCATCCATGCATCCGTCCATTCCACGCCCCCGTGCGCTGATTGCCTTGATCGCTCTGCTGGCTGCCGGTGCCGGCTTCAGCCTGTTGCGCTCTGAACCGCCTGTCCCAGAGCTGCACATGAGTGGTCGCACCATGGGCACCACCTACAACGTGAAATACCGCCCCACCCAGAATACTCCCTCACTGAAGGCGATGCAGATCGAAGTTGACGCATTGCTGGCCGAGATTAATCACACCATGTCCACCTATGACCCGGAATCGGAACTGTCGCGCTTGAACCGTCTGCGCACCACCGACTGGGTGGCCACATCCACTTCGCTGCTTGCCGTGCTCAAGGCCGCGCTCGAGATCGGAACTCAAAGCGAAGGGGCGTTTGACATCACGGTTGGGCCCCTGGTCAATTTATGGGGCTTCGGCCCTGAGTCGCATCCGGACCGCATCCCGCTTGAACGCGATATCGCCGCTGCGCGCATGCGCAGCGGTCTCGATAAAGTCACGCTCCGTGACACCCAACCGGCAATACGCAAGCACCGCCCTGATGTCTTCCTGGATCTTTCCGGGATCGCCAAGGGCTACGGGGTGGACCGGGTTGCTGAACTCATGACCGCACACGGCATTGAACATTATATGGTCGAGATCGGTGGCGAGATACGGGTACGCGGACTCAAGGAGCACGATACGCCCTGGCGGATCGCGATTGAGAAACCGTTGCCGGGCGAACGCTCGGTGCACACGATGCTGGCCCTCAGCGACATCGCGCTCGCCACCTCGGGCAATTATCGAAACTTTTTTGAAATCGCCGGGCGACGCTATTCCCATACCATCGATCCGACCACCGGCTGGCCGGTCGATAATCATCTGGTGTCGGTGACGGTGCTGGCGGATACCAGCATGCGAGCCGATGCCTGGGCCACTGCGTTTCAGGTGTTGGGGCCTGAGCGTGGCATGGCCATAGCCGAACGGCTCAACCTTCCCGTCCTCTTCGTCATCGAACGTGATGGGCAATTCGAGGAGCAGGTCTGCTGCGCCTTCCAACGGTACCGGAGGCAGGAGGAGCTGTCATGACTATTTTCCTGGTGACCTTTCTTGTCATAGGTATTGCGATCCTGGCTATGGCGGTGGGTGTCCTGGTCGGTCGCCGTCCGATCGGCGGGAGTTGTGGCGGTCTTGAACGCCTTGGTCTGGAGTGCGATGCCGGCTGCGACAAGCCCTGCCCGGAACGTCTCGCCCGTCTGCAGTCTCCGAGCAAAGAACTGCTGTAAGAGGGCCGGGACAACCACGCCGTCGGTGAATTTATGCACTGGCTACTTGAATCCGCGAGATATAGGATGTACTGATCTTTTTTAATTGGTCGCCACTGGCTTGAAAGAGGCCGTTATGCCTAACACAATCTTGGTTCCGGTCGACGGCTCGGAGAGCGCGATGCGTGCACTACATCTTGCCGTTGAGCGAGCACGTGAAAAACCACAAGGTCGCGTGCATCTCGTGACTGTGCACCCCCCGCTACGCGTTTACGGCGAAATCCAGGTTTACGTGGGCGACAAGAAAGCAGCGGAAATGGCAGCGCAGCATAATCGCGAGATTCTCGAACCGGCGGAGCAAGTGCTGCGCTCGTCGGGCGTGGCGTTCGCGAGCAGTACAGCGGAAGGCGATGCCGCCGAAAAGATTGTGGAGTGCGCCAAGGCAGTTGGGGCCGGCGAAATTGTCATGGGATCGCGTGGACTCGGGCGTATTGCCGGGCTCGTGATGGGCTCGGTCACCACCAAGGTCGTCCATCTGACCCAGGTCCCCGTCACGCTGGTCAAATGACTCGGGTTTCGACGCAACATTTCACGCCAATCGCGCTCATTGAACGGATAACCGGGTGATGGTGATGTCCCCCTTGCATCATCAGTGAAACGCAGGCCGGAAATTTCACGAGTTGTCTTCGACG
>JABMDL010000007.1 GCA_015903945.1 Nitrospira sp.
AGATGATCGCTTTCCCGATATCCTGCCCGCGGAGAGTGCCGATCTGAACCGGCTCTTTGGACAGATAGGCGCTGGCGGCGTACAGCTCTTCGCCGATCAGTGTGTAGTCGCACGTGGTCACAAAAAACGGAAGTTGGTGATCGGAATCCGTCCCGGCGATCTGAATGGCGCCGGTGCTCGCGCCGGTTTCGGTCAGCAGCAGCGATTCGGCGAAGTACGCGCCCATAAAGAAATTCGCCGCAGGCTTCTTGCGAAGCATGATGCCGTCGACCGCCGCCGTATAACTGAATTGATCGGAGGTGATGAAAAAGTTTGAGTCTTCCTTGAAGAGATCCGGCTTACCGGCCTCTAAATAAGCCTGTTTGGTGATTTCCTGACAGACGGCCATCGTGATCGGGTCTCGATGGGGCACCATCAGCTCGGTCTCATAGGCGGCGGTGCGCTTTGCGACTCGGCCAAGAATCACCGCCGCGGCGATCGTCGAGGGATCGCTCATATCGTGTGCGCCGGTCAAATACAGAATCGGTTTGCCCAGCTCGGTCGAACGGCCGATGGCCTCATCGACTGCGTCGAGACCGGGAATCCGGCGTAGAAAGATCTCATTCCGCTTGGCATGACTGATCGCGTAGAAGACTATTCCACCGAACGACAGGGCCAGGATCAGGTTATTGAGCTGGTTCCAATTGAACCAATTGGGGGCAGGAGTGGCCTGAATGAATGAACTCATGGCCCGGTCTTCCCCCTTGAGTAATGCCACCGCAACCGTATACGCCGTGCCGTCCTTTATCTCAGCATCTTTCCCGCTCCGGATGACATACTGATGCCAGGTCTTCTCTGCCTCCCTCGTCCACCAGGTTGTTTTAACGTCCTTCACGAATCGAGTATCGGCAGGAAACTCCGCAATCACTTTCAGCGAGGCAGAATCAACAACGCCTCCATCCCCGAACAGAATCTGATAGCGCGCATTGGGAGAATCCACATCGCTCGGAGCCCAGAAGAGGGTCAGACTCGCGCCGCCGTCGTTCGGCGTATCGATCACGCGAACCCCAGCCGGAGGCGCCAACGGCCCTTCGGCCCTAACGTCTGCAGGACCGGTTCCGAACAAGAGCGCATACGCCAGGCCATAAGTAATGACGGTCACGCTTGCGACCCAAGTCTTCCCACGCTTGACGCTTGACGTTTGACGATTCACGCGCTTCAGCCTTCAATCACTTCAATATTCGTCCGTGGAATCACCGCAACCTGCCGATCTGGAAACCGTACCTCCAGCACCCGCACTTCACTCTCCGTAGGAATCTTGGTGAGATCCGATGGCAAGGCGGATACCTCGCCGATCTTACCAAACAACGGGTCACGGATGATGCGAACCAGATCGCCCACACGAATTCCCGATCGCTGCGGCTGCGTGATTGTACCGGCCTGTGTTTCCGTTTGAGGAATAATGATCTCAGGGCGAATGACGCCGGCCCTGATCTGCGTGGCACCGGAGATCGAGGCGTATTGTCCTGCATGGGCCGACAGGAGAGTGAACGTCTTCGCGGCCATCGGAATCGTGCCAAACCCTTCGGTGAGGATCAGCGTGAATCCCACCTGCTCTGTACCCGTGATCGCCACCCCGAGGTCGTAGCCCAAGAGCGCGCGTAGATCCTTGTCATGCATCCCTCCGACGACCAGGCCGGCGACTCCCATCTCTTTCGCCTTCGCCATCGTCTCCGCCGACAAGAACGATCCGCCGACCACGATTTTTCCCTTCATGTCCGGCTTCACATGCGCCGGTGTCAGCGCCTCATCGGAAGCAGCCACGGCCATGACCAACTCGCCGTACGTTTCTCCACCGATACCGAAGATGCCTTGGACCAGGCTGCACAGGCATTCGATCGTCACACCCTGCTGAGGATGGATCTCCACGACCGTGCCATCTACATAACCGAGCAGTTCGAGGACGCGCGGTGGTTCCCGTAGGAGCACTTGCCCTGTCACGGTGGAGACCGACTCCACCTTGCCCGTCACAGGCGAGCGGATTTCTGTCTTGAACCACTTGATCAGCGGCTTGTTCTCCGCAAGGATCTCGTCCTTCTGAACGGCGTCGCCTTCCTTCTTGATCAAGTAGTCTTTGATCTCATCCGGAGCGACGCCCAGTTGATTCGCGAGATTCAGCGGGTAGACCTTGCCCGGCAACTCAGCGCGGGCCACCGGCTGATTCGATCGGACGCGGTCGGACACTTTCACCAGCACCGTGCCAGGAAGCGGTAGAATCCGCCGCCTACGAATGACGGTCGAGTCGGTGACAGTGAGACCTGGTGTGTAGCTGTGAGCCATCGTTAGGACTGAGTGATGAGGACTGAGGGCTGAGTGAAGTAGAGACTTCTTTTCATGCTCAGCCCTGAGTCCTCAGTCCTCATTACTAGGCTGCTGGATAAAGGCCAACGGCATCAAACCATTTGGTTAACATTTCGATACGGGTCAGCTGATCAGACGGTAATTGCAACGGACGGCCCCGCCCATCGAGTATCAAGCCGACCGCCCCGCCCTGGACCTCGCGTGTCACTGTGCCACCGACTCCCGCTCCGAGGTTGACCGCCTTGGCCGGTTGCATGGTCACGGTCGCCTTCTTACCCAGCTCAAGCGGATAGAGCCGGAGGTCGCCGAACTTGAGCTGGTCCGTCACGGTCTTTCCGTCAGGAAACACAATCTCATAGTCGGCGCATCGTTCTCCGTCTTTTCCCTGCCCGATCGGCGCAACACAGGTGCCGAGATAGACCATGCAGTCTCGGACAAAGACATCCGTCGCGGCCTTTTCATCAATCGTCGACAAGACCCCGAGATGGGGCATCATGAAGATACTGTCGACGGAGAGCCTCGTGAACCCCACCGGCTCATAGGCATCCACCATCATCACCATCGATTGAATCCGTCTCGGGGCATGGGAAAGAATGCCGCCGCTCCCGACGATCAGATCCAGCTTCAGCATGTCGATCAGCGTCTTCCCGGACGTCTGCTGTTCGAAGACATCGGAAATCGTCCGCTCCTGCTGCACACCTTTCAAACCCGTGGCCAATGACTTGTGGTGGATCAGCGCCAGCCGCAACGCTTCGCGGGAGATCGCATGCTCGATTTGCAGTTCATCGAGCGTCTGCGGAATGGTCGTCGGCCTGATCATCTTGTTCTTGATCCGGTTGCGCAGCGTCTGTTCATCGATCGTAAAGGGCACCCAGCGCATAATGTTGGCCAATCCGGCTTCGGCCAGCACGTTGGAAATACTGTAAGACATGCCCAGGTTGGCGCTGACCGTCCGATTGAACACCCCTTCGAAGACCGAAAACACGTCGGTCGTCGCTCCGCCGATATCCACGCCGATCAGGTTCAAGTGTTCGCGCTTGGCAATCGTTTCCATAATCACACCGACGGCTGCCGGTGTCGGCATGATTGGCGCGCCCGCCATCTCGATCAATTTCCTGTAGCCGGGCGCCTGCTGCATGACATGTTCGAGAAAGAGATCGTGGATCTTGTGGCGCGCCGGCGCGAGGTTCTCCTTTTCCAACACGGGCCGGATATTCTCGGTGACCACCAAAGCGGACTTTTCACCCAGGATCTTCTTTACTTGCGGCTGCGCATCCTTGTTGCCGGCATAGATCAGCGGAAGCTTGTACGTCGCGCCAAACCGGGGACGGGGTTCCGCCGCCGCAATATACTCGGCCATTTCCACCACATGGGTGACTGCCCCGCCATCCGTGCCACCGGACATCAAAATCATATCCGGCCGCATCGTCCTGATGCGTTCGATCTTCTCGTGCGGCAGACGGCCATCATTGGAAGCCAGCACATCGATCACGATGGCCCCGGCGCCCAAGGCTGCCCGCTGCGCACTCTCGCCCGTCATATTCTGCACCACACCCGTCACCATCATCTGCAAGCCCCCGCCTGCGCTGCTGGTGGAGATATAGATATCGACTCCGGTCTTGGCATCCCGGCAGGGCGTGATGATTTCGTCGCCATCGAGAATCTTGCGCCCGGAAAGCTCCTCGATTTCCGCGATCGCGTTGAGCACCCCGCGCGTCACATCTTCGAACGGCGCTTCAACCGTCGTGGGCGCTTCACCGCGATAGGTCTGGCGGTATTCATCTCCGACTTTTTCTATGAGAATGGCTTTGGTCGTCGTGCTACCGCAGTCCGTAGCGACGATCACACTCAACGGGGTGGCCGTCCTGGCTGGCTCATGCGTAGCCATCAGCAAGGTACCTGACCACGTATCTCGTATCTCGTATCTCGTCGTTCGCATACGAGATACGCTTCACGCTTCACGAAATACGCACCCCAAAAGCAGCTCATTGAGCCGACGCTCCTTGTGGAGCGCGGGGAGCAGACTTAGATTCAATGATGGCGATCAGCTGGGGAATCGTCTCGCGGCGTTCAAGCAACCGGGCCACTTGCTCGACTTCCTTTACGTTGAAAGCACACTCGATGATCGGGGTGAAAAAATGCAGCGCTTGGCTGCCGAGAAAGTTCATCGGCCCCATCGACTCCAAAAAGACCGTCGCCGGCGCCGCCATCCCGCGTTTCACAATGACATCGGCGACACGCTCCATCAGTTCGACATCTTCCATGGAGAGGGGTTGGGAATCGGACCGAACGGCGAACGCATGGCGGAAACCGGCTTGAAGTTGAGCCAGCTTTTGAGACACGCGAACCTTGGATGGTAATGGCATAAGTGCAGGCCGGACAAGGGAAACCACGAGCGAGCCGCATTATATGAAGGGGTCGGAAGAGAGTCAACGAAAACGGCTCGGAATCCCTGCAATCTCGAATGGGCTCCTCGCTGACTCAGGCCTTCGATGCGTCTAAGACTGACGATGCAGCAAACCTCATCGCCGCTTGTCCAGATACCGCTTGTCCTGCAAAATACTGTCTTGATTCAGCAATCTGCTCTTACTTACATAAGGAGGTAGAAACGATGCGGTTCATTAAAGTCCAAGATGAAGAGCGCAAGGGGGAGGTCGCGATCAATCTGGATCTTGTGCGGGAAGCGCACTTCGGTGGGGGCATGCTGCACCTGTACTTCGAACGCAGTTCATCTGCCCAGGATGACATGACGTTTACCGGCGAGAATGCCAAGAAAATCTGGGCGGCGATGGGTTGACACACATACCCAACCTCCTCGTTCTGTACCTTGCCCTCACGGACGAGGGTATGTAAGGATGCTGTGCGCTGTTCGACCACCGTACAGCGCCTGCGCGCGGATGAAGGAGGTGCCGTATGCCCGCGAAAATCGAAATCAGTCCGATCGTCAAAGTCACAAAATCGGATGCGGAATGGAAGACACTCTTGTCGCCCGCAAGCTATCGAGTCCTCAGGCATGAAGACACCGAACGCCCATTCGGCGACAACTTCCACGACAACAAACGAGAGGGCATTTACTACTGTGCCGGCTGCGATTTGCCCCTTTTTTCGTCGGAACACAAGTATGACAGTCACACCGGTTGGCCTAGCTTCTGGCAACCCATCGATCCCAAAGTGGTCGAAACCCGCACGGACTTCAAACTGTTCGTGCCCCGTACCGAAGTCCACTGTGCCCGCTGCGAAGGCCATCAAGGGCACGTGTTCAAGGACGGCCCCAAGCCGACCGGCCTGCGCTACTGCATCAACGGAGTGGCGTTGAAGTTCGTCCCATCTTGAGGTCGAGACGAGCTGATGGAGCAGCCACGCATACGAGTCGGATTCGTCGGTGTGGGCCGTATGGGCGCGAACATGGCCCGGCGACTCAAAGAGTGCGGCTATCGCATCATCGCCGTTCAGGACCGCCATACCGCGAGCATGCAATCGCTGGCGCACGAATTAGGCTGTGAGGCGGCAGTGTCGCCGGCGCGTGTGGCGGAACTTTCCGACACGGTAATCACGGTTGTATCGGATGACGAAGCGATGGGCCAGATTTATGCTGAACATGACCCCGCAAGTCTCTTGTCCCATGCCAAAGACCGATTATTCATCAACTGCGCGACTATCACGCCGGCGATCCACATGGAGATCGAGCAGGCGGTAGAACGGCATGGCGGCGCGAGTCTCGAAGCCTGCATGGCAAGCAGCATCACACAGGCACGGCAAGGGACACTTTACCTGATGTGTGGTGGGAAACCGGCGGTGTTTGAACAGGCCAAACCGATCCTTGACGCCATGAGTGCGCAGGTGCGTTACATCGGCCAGGCAGGAGAAGCTGCCAAGGTCAAGGCTCTGGTGAATATGGTCATGAACAGCAACACAGCGGCTCTTGCTGAAGGGCTCGGCTTAGGCGAGGCACTAGGGATCAATCTGACGCTGCTTCGTGAAGTCTTCAGCCAAACCGGCGCCGCTTCCCGTGTCCTGGAAACCGACGGGGAAGATATGCAGCAGCGGGCTCACGATTGTTTCTTCTCTGCCGCCCATGCAGCCAAGGATTCCGGCATCGCGCTGGACTTGGCGAACCGTGCCGGTCTGGCACTCCCGGTTGCCGAGGCGACGCTTACCCAATATCGTCGCTTGATCGAAGCAGGAAAGGGTGACCTGGACAAGTCGGCAGTGGCCGAGCTGACGTTCAAGAGCCGAATCGGAGGCTGACCGCCGGTTATGCGAAAAACCGCCGGACCCGCTCTTCCGGCACACAGCCGACTAGGAGATCCCCATCGGGCGAGACAATCAGCGGAACACCGGCCTGGCCTGTCATATGCCAGGCCCCTTCCCACTCTTGAGCTGTCTGTTGGCTGTTTCCATCCTGACCAATAAACAGGTGCCCGTCGGCCAACAGAGTCAACACGGACGGATCCGAAATATCTTTCCCTTCGCACCAGAATGCGCGGTAAGTTCTCCTCACAAAGTCCATGCCTCGTGTGCGATCCTCGCGTAACAATCCAATAGCCTGTTCGATAGCAGGCCGTGTATTCGGCTTCCCAGGGGGCAGCTGGATCGGCAGCCCCGGCGCCAGCCGTTGCACCATTCCCACTTCATGCCGCAGTTCTGCCCCCAACGCGCCGCTCCAAGGTTTCATGGGGCGGGGTAAGTGGGGCGCATGCTGTACCCCACGCCACTCGCAACGGTCGATAACATTCAACTCGTGCAACCGTTCGTGCAGCGCGTAGCAGAACGGGCAATTGAAATCACTGTAGAGAAGAAACGAACCATTCGCACGGCTCATGCCGCCACTTTACTGAAATGTTCACATGGAATCCACTGGGGAAAGAGAGGTCCGATCATCGTTACACCCCAATCGTGCCTGTTGGTGCCCATCCGATTCGGCTGCTGCCGGCCAGTGCCTGCTACACTCAAAATAGCTGCCGATTCATATTGGAGGTGCATTATGATCTCCGCCATCCACACCGCCCTATCAGGGCTGAGCGCGTTCGGCAAACAACTCGAAGTCTCGGCGCACAATGTCGCCAACGTAAATACCGACGGCTTTAAGAGTTCCCGAACAGAGCTCGTTGAAGCACAGAGCGGCGGGGTACTTCCCGTCGTTCAAAAAGACAACTCGGCCGGCCCCGCTGTTCTCAAAGACACGGCTCAAGGCCCACGACAAGTCGAACTGTCCAACGTGGATCTCGGTCAAGAAGCCGTGAGCCAGATCATTGCCCAACGGGGCTTCGAGGCTAATCTGCGCACATTGAAAACTGCGGACGATTTGCTGGGAAGCATTCTGGATACGAAGAAATGATGCCTGAAGTCCGGTGCGCGTGCGATTACAACTGAAACTGCTTGGTCAGTTCGCCCGGCTTGAAGATCCCTCGTTCCGTAACAATGCCGGTAATCAGCTCGGCCGGGGTGACGTCGAAAGCCGGATTGTAGACGGCGACTCCATCGGGAGCGACAGGGTGACTCCCATGAATGGTCGTCACTTCCGCAGGGTTGCGCTGCTCGATTGGAATATCCTCCCCTGATCTGGCCTTCAAGTCAATCGTTGAATAGGGCGCCGCCACATAAAAGGGAATATTGTGGGCTTTCGCCAATACCGCCACCGAGTAGGTGCCGATCTTGTTGGCCACATCCCCGTTCGCCGCAATACGATCGGCTCCGACGATGCAGAGGTGGATCTTCCCCTGCCGCATCAGAGTCCCGGCCATATTGTCCGTAATCAGGGTTACCGGAATGTGATCCTGCATCAGCTCCCAAGCAGTCAACCGCGCTCCTTGCAAAACCGGTCTCGTTTCATCGGCAATGACCTGGATCTTTTTCCCCTGCTCCCATGCGGCACGAATGACCCCCAATGCGGTTCCATAACCGGCCGTCGCGAGCGACCCTGCGTTACAGTGCGTCAATACCGTCTGTCCATCATGAATAAGCGTAGCGCCATGACGCCCGATGTTCTTGCACAGTACGACATCTTCATCAAGAATCGCTTGAGCTTCTGCAAGCAGTGCCGGCTTGATCAATGAAACCGGCTGATCGTGCAAGGCTTCGAGTCTTCTCTTCATTCGTTCGATGGCCCAGAATAAATTCACAGCCGTAGGTCTGGTTGCGGCCAGCTGATCGCAAATTGCGAATACTGTCTTGGCGAACGAGGCATACTCCTTGGCGTCGATGGACGATGCGCCTAACGCAACCCCCAAGGCCGCGGTTACTCCAATAGCCGGGGCGCCACGGACCTTCAGCTGGCGAATTGCGTCCGCAACATCCTGGTACGTTCGGCACGCAAGAAATTCGACGGCTCCGGGAAGCCTGCTTTGATCCAGCAGGCAAACAGCCCCATCTTTCCATTCGACGGTCGGTACCATGCAGGGATCTTCTAGCTTGAACGGAAGCGGAGTGCAAGCCTTTCTTGCGGAGCTCGTTCTCAACCGCCATGTCATCACAGATCAGATCGAGCGGTCGAGAAATTGCACCCACACGCGACGCCAATTCTCCTGTTCGCAACGCCACGGACACTGTGAACTAACGACGGGCTGCAGAAGCAGATCGCGCATGCGGGTTACAGCAATGTCGGCCGTTGAAAGCCGTCCCGTGACCCAGATTGCCCCGTCGCGATCCGTTCGAAAGACTGCCGCGCGTTCCTCCTCGTAGGCGTGAAGAACCGCAGGCACCGGATGTCCATAGGAATTGCCTTGTCCGACGGAAAACACCGCGTATTGCGGACGGATCTCCCCGATCCACCCGCGGTCCAATGAACTCTTCGCTCCATGGTGGGGAACTTTCACGACCGTCACGGGCCGCCGCCCATCCTCGCCAAGTCGACGCAAACCGTCAATTTCGATATCGGCTGCAAACAGAACGGCGTGCACACCGCATTCCAATCGCGACACAATTGACTGGTTATTCAGCGTGGTCCCATCAGCATGGGCCCGCCCCTGTCCAATCAGAACTTCCTCCCAAGGGTTCAGAATCCTCACCCGACAGGGGCTCGACTGCAACAGATCGCGCCCACGAACGGCAACCGACTGCGGGATCTGCCTGCTATGCAACGTAGCCGTAAGGTCGGTGGCAAATCGCTCCGACCGTTCGACACCATTTCCCCAGTATCGTCCGACAGACATGTGACGAAGAATCCAGATCAGGCCGCCGACATGATCGAGCTGTTGATGGGTTCCGACCATATGGTCGAGATGAGCAATTCCTCGGTTCCAAAGGAACGGCGCGACAACACCGCGCCCCATGTCGAAGCGCTCGTAGCGAGCCCCTCCATCGATCAACACCGTCTGACCATCGGGCAATTCGATGACAGCGCTATCTCCTTGCCCTACATCAAGAAACGTTACCCGCCAACGATCGCCATCTCCGCCAACACGGGGAGACCAGACCCACCAACATAAGATGACCAGCACCAACATGCCCCCACTTATGCGAGCCCATCGCGGCGACAAGCTGAACCCCACAAGGACGAGGCAGGCATAAAACAATATGATCGTCGGATAAGATGGGGCAGCGACGTGCCACTCCCCACCTGGAATCCCGGCACACCAGCGAAGCGCTTCAACCATCCATGTCAGGAGCAACTCCAGCCCGTAGCCCATCGGCAGATTCCCGGTCCCTGTCAGCACCGTCCATAGCGAGGCCAGGAGTCCTGCCGGCACCAAGACGAACCCCGTGAAGGGAATGGCGGCAAGGTTTGTCACCAAACCCATCCACGAGACTTGATTAAAGTACAGGGCAACAATGGGCAATGTGGCGAGAGTCACCGCACCGCTCATCACCACCGCATCACGGCCATACGCGGTAACTGTCGCGCCTATGCTGCCCTCCGCTGAAGTAGGCTCACCGTTCCATTGCCGCAACCAATCCGCGGTTTGGATCAACGTAAAGACCGACAGGAAGGACAACTGAAACGAAATGTCGAAGATGGCGCGGGGGTCGTGAAAGACAATAAGCAGCGCAGCAGCGGCTATCGCATGATGCAGCCGACGCTCATATCCCAACCACAATGTGACCATTGCGAGGGTAATCATGGTCAGCGAGCGAATGGTAGCCAGTTCGGCCCCGGCCAGCCACGCGTAAAAAGCCACGGCAGGCCAGGTGAGCAGAATCGCAACCCTCGACGGAGTGATCCTCCGGGACAGCTCCAATAATACGGCTGCCGGTAATCTGAGGACTGTCTGCTTCACCAGCCAAAACATCACGAGGGCAACGAGCCCCAGGTGCGACCCGGAGATCGACAACAGATGTACCGTGCCGGTCGCCATGAACCATTCTTCAAGCTCTGGTTGAATAAAGCCGCGTTCGCCAATGATAATCCCGAGAAATACTCCAAGCGCTGGTTGCGACAAGGTATGGGCCGCTGCTTCTTGAATCACTACTCTCCAGCGATCGATCCGATTCCAGATGGCCCAGCGCCACGTTTCTCTGCCCGATTCCAGAACCAATACACCGCCAGCCCCTGTCACTGTCGCCACATAATCAACTCCCTGGCGCTCCAGATATGCTGCGTAGTCGAATCCGCCCGGATTCAATGAGCCTCTCGGTCGATGGATTTTTGCTCGAAGCGAAACACGATCTCCTTGGAGTAATGTTTGATCCTGGTCTCGCCATACCACACGAACGAGGCTTGACGCTGAAATAGGCCCATCGATTTGGATGAGGGCGGTTTGACGCCCGGAGCCATGCCGGACCGGAGCCACGATACGTCCCGTTAGCTCAGAGTACGAACTGTGGCTGGGATCTGAGAAATCGCGGTGCGGATAGGAAGATGGAGTGGCCAGACTCCAATAGAGCACTCCTGCGAGAATCGCTCCGTACAGAGAGAGCGCCTGCCGTGCATCGACGAGGTCAGCCCGTTCAAGCAGACTCAATCCGCCGGCGATGGCTGCTAAGAGACCGACGATGCTGACAGGGAAGAATGAAACCTGTGAACTGCAGAGAAGCCCGAAAAGAAATGCGGCAGTGAGGGACGGAAGCATGGGCCCCTCAGGTACAACGACGATACCTAGCCCAGATGAGTCCGCACGACGCCTGCAAGCCGTTCGGCCACCTCTCGGATCATGGAGGCTTTCTCTCCCTCTACCATAATCCTCAGCAGAGGCTCCGTCCCAGAATACCGGACGAGTACCCGTCCGGATCCATTCAGGCTCTGTTCGCCTTCCCGCATCGCCCTCGCGACATCAGGAATTGACTCCAAGTCAGGCTTCCGCGTGACCTTCACGTTCACCAAGACCTGAGGAACCGCGGACATCGCCTTGGCCAGCTCCGACAACGGCTGCTGCGTTCGCTTCATCAGCGATAACACTTGGAGGGCGG
Source organism: Nitrospira sp. (assembly GCA_015903945.1). Classification (GTDB taxonomy): domain Bacteria; phylum Nitrospirota; class Nitrospiria; order Nitrospirales; family Nitrospiraceae; genus Nitrospira_D. The sequence continues at coordinate 11,686 of JABMDL010000007.1, forward strand.
AAATGAGTCCGTCTCCCGTCGTGTTGTGGTCGAGGAAAATAAAATGGCCCGATTGCTCCCCGCCGAAGTTATATCCGTCGGCTTGCATCCGTTCCAGCAAATATCGGTCACCCACCGGCGTTCGGACCAGCTTGATGCCCGCCTTCGCCATGGATAATTCCAGACCGAAATTGCTCATCACGGTCCCTACCAGTGTCTGCTTGGCCAGTAGCCCATTGCGGTAGAGGTCGAGCCCCAAGGCCGCCATGATGTGGTCGCCGTCGACAATTGTCCCCTGCTCGCAGACGAAGATCGCCCGGTCCGCGTCGCCGTCTAGCGCAATCCCGAGATCGGCTTGATGTTGGAGTACGGCGTTCTGCAGCTTTTCGGGATGGACGGCTCCACAGCCAGCGTTGATGTTCATGCCGTCCGGATTGTTGCCGATGACCTCGATCTTGGCGCCCAGCTCTCTGAGAATCGCCGGTGCCACTTTATAGGCGGCACCGTTGGCGCAATCGATGACGAGCTTCATCCCTTGAAAATCTAGGTCCCGAGGCAGTGACCGTTTTGTGAACTCGATGTACCGGCCATCCGCATCGTCGATCCGATAGGCCTTTCCAATCAGGTCCGCAGTCGGCCGGAGATGGCTGATTTCGTTCGACACGATTAACTGTTCGATCCGGGCCTCAACGTCGTCGGGCAACTTGAATCCATCACTCGAAAAAAACTTGATCCCATTGTCTTGATAAGGGTTGTGCGAAGCCGAAATCACCACGCCGGCGTCGGCCCGAAGGCTACGCGTCAAGAACGCAATGGCCGGCGTCGGCATCGGCCCGACCAGCAGTACATCGACGCCCATGGAGCAGATTCCTGAGGTCAAGGCGGACTCCAACATATAGCCAGACACACGCGTGTCTTTGCCGATGACGATCTGATGCCGTCCGGCCCGCCGCATGAAAATATGTGCGGCGGCCCGTCCCAGTTGCATGGCCATCTCGCTGGTCATCGGATCGAGATTAGCCACGCCGCGGATTCCGTCCGTTCCAAAAAGTTTACGCATCATGCTCCTGTCTGCTTTGCGGTAGAGAGGCTCGCACGGCGGCCGCCACTTTGACGACATCCGCCATCATCGCCACATCATGAACTCGAAGAATCGCGGCTCCACGATCGACCGCAAGCGCGACTGCCGCAGCTGTTCCCCACTCCCGATGCTCGACAGGCCGGTCAAGCAGCTGACCGATGAATGCTTTGCGAGAAAGACCCACAAGCACGGGACAACCCATATTGGTCAGATCGGAAAGCCGATTCAAGAGTTTGAGATTGTGTTCGAGTAGCTTACCAAAACCGATACCTGGATCAAGGATGATGTGAGTCTTTGAAATTCCCGCCTCCCCAGCCGCCTGCATCCGCTCATGAAAAAAGGATGCGACTTCCTTGACCACATCGCCATACTGCGGCGCTTGCTGCATCGTCGGAGGAGTCCCTCGAATATGCATCAGCACGACAGCTGCACCGGATCGGGCCACGACTGAGGCCATCTCCTGGTCCCACCGAAGCGCGCTGACATCGTTGATAATACAGGCTCCCACGTTCAGAGCCGCCTGTGCCACGGCTGCTTTACTCGTATCTACTGAAATCGGAACCGTCACCCGATGGGCCACTTCAGCGACGACAGGAATCAGCCGAGCCAGTTCCTCCTCCTGGCTGACAGGATAAGCACCAGGCCTGGTCGATTCAGCCCCGACGTCGAGAATATCCGCCCCTTGATCAACCAGTTCAAGTGCACGGGCAACGGCCTGTTCAGGAAGATTGTACCGCCCCCCATCGTAGAATGAATCCGGCGTGACATTCACAATCCCCATGACCAGCGGCCGGCTGTATCTGATTTCTCTACCGCCGGCGAGGAACCAATCTTTACGAGCAGGCCTCTCCACCGCTGCTCCATCAACTGTTTCCCCTGCCTCTACTGATTCCATAGATCACACGGCACCACACCGTCGCAGGCACGGCGCAGATCATACCCATATCAATGGATTGGTATCGGAATTCCTGTCACGCAACGGTTCCTTTGCCCGAGGGAACCGTTGCGTAATGAATCGTTTCAGACGGGAACCGTCTGAGAGGAGGACTGCATGAGAATTTGATCGATCTCCGGCGCGTCCAACACTTCTTTTTCGAGCAGGGCTTCGGCCAACGCCTTCAAGCTAGCCATCTGCTCCGTCAGGACACGCTTCGCGCGTTCATAGTTCTCAGTAACAAAACGTTTGATTTCCAGATCGATCTCCAACGCCACTTGATCACTGACATCCCGTTTGGCTGAAAAGTCGCGGCCCAGAAACACGGCATCCTCTTTCTGCCCAAACGTCAGGGGGCCCAGCTTTTCGCTCATGCCCCATTCGCACACCATCTTCCGTGCCAGATCGGTCGCGCGCTCCAAATCGTTGCCTGCGCCGGTGGTGATATGTTTGAACACCAGTTCCTCCGCCACCCGGCCACCCATAAGAATCGCCAACGTATTGTACAAGAACTCTTTCGAGTAATTATGCCGGTCGTCGGTCGGCAACTGCATGGTCAACCCCAATGCTCTGCCTCTGGGAATGATCGTGACCTTATGGACAGGATCGGTGCCTGGCAGCATCTTCGCCATCAAGGCATGGCCGGCTTCATGATACGCCGTGATGCGTTTTTCCTCATCGGTCAGAATCATGCTCTTTCGTTCCGCACCCATCATGACCTTATCTTTGGCCATCTCAAAATCGATGTTCTCAACTTCCTTCTTGTTTTGACGAGCAGCCCATAGCGCCGCTTCATTGACGAGATTCTCAAGATCAGCACCGGAAAACCCTGGGGTCCCTCGGGCAATCTTTTCCAACTCTACATTCGCTGCGATGGGAACCTTTTTCGTGTGGACTTTCAGGATCTCAGAACGGCCTTTGAGGTCTGGCCGATTCACGACAACCTGTCGATCGAAGCGGCCCGGCCGAAGCAACGCAGGATCAAGCACATCGGGACGATTGGTGGCGGCGACCAAAATTACTCCTTCGGTCGTGTCAAATCCGTCCATTTCAACCAGCAATTGATTGAGGGTTTGTTCCCGTTCATCATGCCCGCCACCGAGCCCGGCGCCACGCAGGCGACCTACCGCATCAATCTCATCGATGAAAATGATACAGGGGGCATGCTTTTTCCCTTGTTCAAAGAGATCACGTACTCGTGAAGCCCCCACGCCGACAAACATCTCAACGAAATCGGACCCACTGATACTGAAGAAGGGGACACCCGCCTCCCCGGCAATCGCTTTGGCGAGCAAAGTCTTGCCAGTTCCAGGGGGGCCAACGACCAGCACACCCTTGGGGATACGTCCGCCAAGCTTCTGGAACTTCCTCGGGTCCTTCAAGAACTCGATAATCTCAAGGACCTCTTCTTTTGCCTCATCAACGCCGGCAACATCGGAGAATGTGACTTTCTTTCGTTCTTCCGTCAGCATCCGAGCACGACTCTTACCAAACGAGAGCGCCTTGTTCCCTCCGATCTGCATCTGGCGCATGAGGAAGAACCAGAGGCCAAGGAAAAGAATAAACGGTCCCCACGTGACAAGGAACGTGATATACCACGGACTTTCGTCGGGTGGCTTGACTTCGATTTGAACGTCCTTTTCGCGAAGCATTTTCACCATATCCGGATAGTCCGCCGCGTACGTGCGGATACGCGTCTTGTCCTTCAAGACCCCGCTGATATGGTTACCTTTGATGATGACTTTCTCGAAGTCGCCCTTATCGAGTTTCGCCATGAAGTCGCTGAAAATGACTTCTTCTTCCGGTGCATGGGTCGGAACGCTGAACAGATTAAACAGCAGAATCATGAACAAGCCGACCACGACCCAGAAAAGCAAGTTCTTGACCCTGGAATTCATCCGGATCTCCTTCTCGTACTAACGTGAACCGAATGGAACAGATCCTATTTAGAAACCCTGGTGATGTTAACACAGCCACGTTTAGGTTGACAACCACGCTCCGTTATCTTGCTTGGTTTCTTGCATTCACGCTCTTACTCATCCTGAAGATCCTTCTGATCGAGCACCGCCAGGTAGGGAAGGTTTCGATATTTCTGCCGATAGTCAAGCCCGTATCCCACGATGTATTGGTTGGGCACGGTGAATCCAACGTATTCGACATGCACGTTGACGACACGGCGCTCCTGCTTGGCCAAGAGCGCGCAGACATTGATACTCCTCGGCTTTTTCCTTGCCAGTGTCTTCAGCAGATGTTGCGCGGTCATACCCGAATCCACGATATCCTCGACCAGCAACACGTCTTTGCCCTTAATCTCCTCGGTCAACTCGGTCACCACCTTGACCTTACCGGAACTTTTGGTCCGTGATCCATAACTGGCGACTACGATAAAATCGACCCGAACCGGAATTCGAATCGCCCGGGCCAAATCGGCATAAAAAGCATACGCGCCTTTTAAGACACCGACGAGGACCAGATCATGGCCGGCATAATCAGCGCTGATCTGACGGCCCAGCTCCCGAATGCGGGTCCGCATCTGCTCCTGCGTCACGATCGGCTTTCCAAACATACGATCCATTCCGCTAACTCTCCTTCTCTGCCCGCGCTGGATGCACTGCCAAAGTCATATATCGTTTCGTATCCGGCGCCACCAGCCACCGTTCGTCTTGCCGATAGCCAACCACCCACACAATCCCCTCTGGAGCGACAACCAGGGGGATCCGTTTTCGGTCGGCACGGGATAGCTTTAGATCCATAAAAAAATCCTGGATTTTTTTTGATCGTCCTTTCATGCCGTGTGGGCAGAACCGATCTCCGGCCTGCCAGGCCCGGACCACGAACGGTTGAGAGATCCGGTCGGCATCGATCACAATGCGGTCCTTCGTTAGAACCATTGAAGCAATCTGTTGCCGCGTCACCTCTTGTACCTGAATCTGCTGTCCCGTTCCAGCCCATGTCATACTTCCCGGTACGGCAATACTGGTAGGGCGTGGCTGGCAGTGAAGAGATCGTTCCGCATTGTTAAATTGAACGAACCGGACGGAGTCTTTTCCCACAGCGACCCAGCCGGACGGGATTGCAACCTCGGAGACGACATTCTGTCTTGCGACAGCCCGGAGCACCAGCTCAACAGTGTCCCGCCTCGGCGATCGGCGCTGCGACTCCCCTCGCCGTAACAACTCCCTCACGATGCGCCGCTGCACAGCAACGGGAACCTGATGCAAGAACGACCTGTCAATCGCCCACCCACCTTCAGGAAGCGGTCTGACCCAGGGATGGCACAGCGCCTGAACGTGCCCCCCAAGATACCGGTCGTCGTCTCGACAGAGATCGGCCAGCCGACAGAGAGCATCCACGGCCGATGGCACCAGCCGCTGTAAAATCGGGATCACGTCCTGTCTGATTTTGTTCCGGAGATAGATCGGTTTGTCATTGCTGGAGTCCTGCCGAAACAGCACTCCTTCACGGGAGAGATAGGCAAGGATCTGGTCTCGTCTCGTCTCGTACAATGGCCGGACGACGATGCCATCTCGACATGCAGGCATACCGGAGAGACCGGTCAGTCCTGCTCCTCGAAGCATCCAGAGAAGAACCGTCTCCGCTTGATCGTTGGCCGTATGCCCGACTGCGATTCGATCCGCCCCACACTGTTGTGCGATTTGGTTCATTGCACGATACCGCAGGTCACGAGCCGCTGCTTGCAGCGACAGACCGCGCACACGCCTGCGCACATCGAGCCGCATTGTCAGGAAGGGAAGATTTAATCGCCTGCACATCGTTTCGACGAACGCTTGGTCGGCATCGGATTCCTCCCCGCGCAGTCCATAATTGAAATGCACCACCGTCAAGGTGAGGCGCCAGGACAGGCGGAGTCGATGCAGGAGAGACAACAACGCGATCGAATCTGGCCCTCCCGACACAGCAATGAGCACATGCTGTCCACGATCAAACAGGCCACGCGATCGAATGGTCTGCACCACCCGATGAAGCAGGGCGGGCCAGGTTTTCCGACGACCCTTTTGAACTACTACTGGCGCCGTAGCCGTCATCGCTCTCCCATCACTTCGTGACAGTTTCGCAACATCGTTCGAGCCGTCTCCACATCACACGCGATCTGGCGGCCCAACGCTTCGGTTCCCGCAAACTGCATGTCGCCGCGAACCGACTCGACAAACTCGACGGTGATCCGCTGGCCGTAGAGGTTCTGCGATTCATCCAACAGATGCACCTCCAGTAATCGCACTCCCGCATCGAACGTCGGCCTCGTTCCAATATAAGAGACGGAATTGTACCGCCGCTGGTTCCAGGTCGTCATCGTCGCATACACCCCATCGGACGGTACCACGCGATCGGGCGGCAACGGGAGATTGGCCGTCCGCCATCCCAGCTCCTGTCCTCTCTGAGCGCCGGGAGACACCTCTCCGGTGACCGCGTACCGTCGCCCGAGCAGAAGCGCCGCCTGCTTGACATCCCCAGCTTGAATGAGCTGCCGGATTCGTGTGGAACTCACGATGCCCCCATGAGCCGTCACCGGTGCCACCGGATGAACGGCAAAGCCGTGCCGGCTCCCCAACGTGACAAGATCCGCAATCTTTCCCGCCCGCTTGTGCCCGAACACAAAATGCTGTCCGACAAAAATCTCTTTCAGTCTGAGCGCCTGACACAACACCTGTTGGCTAAATGCCTCCGGCGACAAGGCGGCAAAGGCCCGATCGAATTCCAAGAACACAACCTCATCGATCCCCGCATCGCGGAATCGGTCAAGTTTCTCCTCTGGACTGGTCAGGAACCGAAGATCAACCTGAGGCGCCAAGATCTTCACTGGATGCGGGTCGAACGTGAGCGCCAACGCAGTGCCCTGAGCCTTGCGCGCGGTTTCGACTACCGTTTGCAAGAGAGCGCGATGCCCGATGTGATGCCCGTCGAAATTACCGATCGTCGCAACAGGATAGGGCCGAACCGCCTCGCCCTGATATCCGCGAGTCACTTTCATTTGATGGTCAATGCAGGAGTCGTGCAGCGTCCTTGGCGAAATAGGTGAGAATGATATCGGCACCCGCCCGCTTGATCGCCAACAGTGACTCCATCATCGCGCGCGATTCGTCGAGCCAGCCGGCAGTGGCGGCAGCCTTGATCATGCTGTATTCACCGCTCACTTGATAGGCGGCAACAGGCAGCAGCGTCCGTTGCCGAGCCGCTGCAATGATGTCCAAATACGGCAACGCCGGCTTAACCATGACAATGTCGGCGCCCTCCTCGATGTCGAGATCGATCTCACGGAGCGCCTCCCGCCCATTTGCCGGGTCCATCTGGTAAGACCGCCGATCACCGAACTGAGGACTGGAGTACGCGGCATCGCGAAACGGCGCATAGAAACAGGAGGAAAACTTCGCCGCATAGGCCATGATCGGCAGATCGGGAAACCCGGCCTGATCCAGCTCGCTTCGAATGGCGGCCACCCGGCCGTCCATCATATCTGAAGGCGCGACCATGTCGGCTCCGGCTGCGGCATGGGTGCGCGCCATGGTTCTCAGGCAAGCCAGCGTTTCGTCATTGAGAATTCTTCCGTCCTTGACGATTCCGCAATGCCCGTGACTGGTGTACTCATCGATACAGACATCGGTGATGACGATCAGCCCCGGGACATATTCTTTGACCGCTTTGACTGCCCTCTGCACGATGCCGTTCGGATCCAAACCAGCGCTGCCTCGCTCGTCCTTTTGCGCCGGAATGCCGAATAAGATGATCGCCGGTATTCCCAGCGTATGGATTTCGCCAGCCTCCTTGATCAGCAGATCGATCGACAATCTGAACTGCCCCGGCATCGACCCGATTTCCTCGCGCCGGTTTTTCCCCTCGACGACGAAAAGCGGCGCGATAAAATCCGCCGGCGACAGCGTCGTTTCACGGACCATCCGCCGTAACGCTTCCTGTTGCCGAAGCCGACGGAGTCGCTGAATTGGAAACGCCATACCGCCCTACTTCTTCCTTGGAAGATTCGTCAGGAATACGACAAGATCGCGGACAGAAATGACTCCGACCAGCTTGCCATCTCGGGTGACACCGAGATGGCGCAGATGGGATCGGGCCATCAAATCATTGGCATCCAGCAATGTCTTGCTTTCTTCAATAGTGACGATCGGCGCGGACATGATCTGCTCCACCGTGGTCTTGGTCGCCTCCAATCCGGCAGCGACCACCCGCCGCATCATATCCGTGTCGGTCAAAATGCCGATGATGTCCCGACCGTTGGTCACGAATAAACTCCCAATCCCCTTATCGCGCATCACACGAGCTGCGGTCTGCGCGTCCGTATCCCTCTGTACCGTCACGAACTTCTCTCGCGGAATCATGAATGACTTCACCGGAACCATGTCATGCCCCTCCTTTTGCGGAACGTAGATTCTCTCTCGGCCTACGGCCTGTCCGTGTTACCGATGACCCGCCGCGACATGGTCGCGGCTCCCATAATGCCGGACGATCGCGTCGACCAGCGCCGGGATTGTATTTTCTCCCGGCATGATCGAGACCGTCAAACCATATTCTCCTGCGGTCTGCGCCGTGACCGGCCCGATGCAGGCCACCGCAACGGATTGCAGAAGCAGTCGGGCCTCCTCCACACCACCGAGCATCCCGATAAAGTTCCGGACCGTGGATGAACTCGTAAACGTCACGGCATGGATCTGCCGCTCGATCAGTTGCTGACGCCATCCCTCTGCCTCCGCATCAGGGACGATCGTCCGGTAGACCGCAACCACATCGACCTGGGCACCGCGGGCGCGGAGTTCGTCCGGCAACAATTCCCGCGCCACCTCGGCGCGGGGAATGAGGATACGGGCAGAAGCTACATCCTGCGTGCCCACCGCCGCCAGTAGCCCCTCGGCCTGATAGTCCGCAGGCACAATATCAGCCCGCACACCAAACTTTTCAAGCTCCAGGGCCGTACGCGGCCCGATACAGCAGATCCGCTTCCCGGCCAACGCACGAGAGTCCAATCCATTGGTCCCGAGCCTGGTCATGAATTTGCCCACGCCGTTGACACTGGTGAAAATCACCCATCCGTACGTGCTAATGGTGCGGATCGCCCGATCGACGGGAGCCCAATCAACCGGAGGGACAATCTGGATGGTCGGCGCTTCGACCGGTTCAGCCCCGTACGAGGCCAGCCGCTCCGCCAATTCCACAGCCTGTTCTTTCGCCCGCGTCATCAAGATGCGTTTACCAAACAACGCCCGTTGCTCGAACCAGTTCAGGTGAGGTCTGAGCCCCACCACATCGCCTACAACAATCACTGTCGGCGGCTCCATCTTGGCGGCTTCGGCCTTCTCAACGATATCGGTGAGCGTCCCCACCACGGTCTGCTGTGTGGCCCTGGTCCCCCACCGAATGATCGCCGCCGGCGTGGTGGAAGGCCGCCCTTCCGCCGTCAAATTGGCAACGATGGACGGAAGATTCTTCATCCCCATGAGAAACACCAGTGTTCCATGGCTCGTGGCGAGCCTTGGCCATTCCACTCCTGTGGACGGTTTGTCCGGATCTTCGTGCCCTGTCACGAATGTGACTGTCGAGGCCATGGTCCGATGGGTTACGGGAATACCGGCATACGCCGGGGCCGCGATTGCCGCGGTCACGCCTGGGACGACCTCGAACTCGATACCGGCCGATGCCAGCGCTTCCGCCTCTTCGCCGCCCCGTCCGAACACAAAGGGATCGCCGCCCTTTAATCGAACGACCGTCTTTCCTTCCCGCGCCCGCTCGATCAACAACCGGTTGATTTCCTCCTGTGCAGGGTACTTCCCTCTGCCACGCCGCCCAATATACAGACGCTCTGCCTGATCGGATGCATGGGCCAGCAGTGCGGGATTGGCAAGATAGTCGTAGAGAACCACCTCCGCCTGCTCAAGACATTCCTTCCCGCGAAGGGTCAGCAGCTTAGGCTCACCCGGACCAGCCCCAACCAAATAGACCTTGCCCATCGATTGTCGATGCCTCATCAGACCCTTCCGTAAATTTCGCGAAGAATCTTGTCGCCGCCTCGAGCCAACAACCGTTCAGCCAACTGGACACCCAACGCATGGGCCTCTCCGCTCTTTCCCCGGATCTCATCACGAATGATGGTCTTGCCATCGACGCTTGCCACAAGACCGTCCAAGGTCAACTGCCCATCGGACAGGGTTGCATGGGCGGCAATCGGTACTTGGCATCCACCTTCCAGTCTATACAAGAAGGCCCGTTCCGCCGTCACCGCCGTCCCAGTCGTCTGATCATTGAGACGATCAAGGATCGACCGCACGAAGTGGTCTTCGCCACGCCCTTCGATGCCCAAGGCTCCTTGGCCGATCGCAGGTAAGCTGACGACCGGATCGAGGTATTCGGTAATCTCCTGAGCCCAGGCCAACCGATGCAACCCGGCGGCGGCCAGCACGATGGCGTCGAACTGCCCCTCCTTGAGCTTTCGCAGCCGGGTATCCAAATTACCCCGCAACATGTCGATGCAGAGATCAGGACGGGCGTTTAGGAGCTGCGCTTGCCGGCGCAGACTTGCCGTGCCGATCCGTGCTCCCTGCGGCAAATCCATGAACCGGCGCCCATCCCGGCTGATCAATGCATCGCGCGCGTCTTCGCGGGGCGGTACGCAGAGAATCTCCAACCCGTCCGGCAATTGTGCCGGAAGGTCCTTCATGCTGTGGACGGCCAGATCAATCTCGCCGGCCAGCAGCGCCTCTTCGATTTCTTTAACGAACAGCCCCTTCCCGCCGATTTTTGCCAAGGGCACATCGACGATCTTGTCACCGGAGGTCTGAATCTTGCGCAACATCACCTGAACGTCGGGCGCCACCTCATGCAGGCGAGCCTGAAACCACTGGCTCTGCTGTAATGCCAACTTGCTTCCCCTGGTTCCCAAAATCAGGGTCGCGCGCGGGCCATTGGGCAAAGACACGGGCACATCCTTTCCGACTATACCGGGCGAAAATCACCGACCGCGTTTACGCAGCGGCGATTCCTGCTCTTCGTGCTCGGACTCCTCGGAGACCGGATCGAGATACTTGGCCTGATCAACGCATCGTCCGGCTTCTGGACCTTCCCCCGAGGACTGGTCGAGATGAAAAAATCGGCGGGCTGCTTCGACAAATGCCGGCCCGTTCGACGAGTTGACTTCGCTTTTGAGCGTAACCATCGTTCGATGAATCAATTTATTGACGATCGATGATGCCAGGTTTTCAACCAATTCCTTGTCCTGTTGGGAAAGGTGGCCGAGGCGGCCGAGCGCTTTATCGACTTCCGCCCGCTTGATGTCATCGACACGGTTCCGCAAGGCTACGATCGTGGGGGTCACCTCGAGCGATTTCATCCATTCGATGATCGCCCCGACCTCTTCCACCACCATCCGCTCCGCCTTTTCCGCTTCCTGCAACCGCTCCGCGCGGTTTTGTTCCACACGATGCGTCAGATCGTCGATATCGAACAAGAAGGCGTTGTCCACATGCCGCACGGCTGGATCGATGTTCCGCGGCACCGAGATGTCGATCAAGAACATGGGGCGATTACCGCGTTTCTCGACCGCACGTTCCACATCTTCCGCCCCGACGATATAGTGCGCGGCCCCTGTGGAAACGAGCACGATGTCCGCCGAGGCCATCTCGCTCTTGAACTGCTCAAATGGCACTGGGGTCCCACCGAACTTGGCGGCCAGATCGACCGCATGCTGTGGGGTCCTCGTCGTAATGCGCACGTGCTGGACACCCTGCGCGATCAAGTGCCGTGCCGCGAGTTTTGCCATTTCACCGGCACCGACCAACAGGACGGTCTTCTCCTCCAGATTCGAAAAGATTTTCTTGGCCAGCTCCACGGCGGCGTAGCTCACGGACACAGCTGTTTCAGCGATCTTCGTCTCCGTCCGTACCCGCTTGGCCACCGAGATAGCTTTTTTGACCACTTTGTTCATGATCACGCCGGTCGTCTTGTGCCCCAGCGCCACCTCGAACGCGTCCTTCAATTGTCCAAGAATCTGCGACTCGCCGACGATCATCGAATCGAGGCTGGCGGCCACGCGGAACAAATGGGCGATCGCCCGATCGCCGGTGTGCCAATAGAGATGCGGCGTGAGTTGCTCGGAGGACAGCGACAGATGCGTATCGGCCAGAAATTCTTGGATCCGTCCGTACCCGGCTTCGACATCGTCAACGACGGAATACACTTCCACGCGATTGCAGGTGGAGAGCAACACCCCTTCCCTGATGCCGGGATAGGTGCAGAGTCTGCCGAGCGCCTCTCCCAAACGGCTCTCCGGGACGGCCAGCTTCTCGCGAATCTCGACCGGCGCCGTTTTATGGCTCAACCCAACGACAATCAGGTGCATATTACGACAGAACTCCGCGGTCTTTGAGCAGGACGCCGATCAAGGTCAGAATGACGCAGGCGAAGCCGACCACCGTCAAATAGGCGGCCCGTTTGGCCCGCCAGCCAACCGTCAACCGTCCCAACAGCACGACAAAATAGAACAGCCACGTGATCAGCGCCCCCGTCTGTTCGGGATTCCAGCTGACGTACGATCCCTGTGCGAACTCAGCGGAGATCGCGCCCGTCACAATCCCCAACGTCAGCAGAGGAAATCCCAACACGATGGATTGCTGATTGAGGTGATCGAGAAAGTCGAGCGCCGGCAACTTGCTGTACAGCACGTTGAATCGTTTCGACTTGAGCAACCGTTCCTGAATCAGGTACATCACTCCGGCGACAAACGCGACGGTAAACCCAACGGTTCCCAGCATGCTGAGCGTGACGTGGAACCACAGGGTCTTGAATACCGGCTGCAGGGTGGGTACCGTCTCAGGCAATGCCGCGGCCGACACCAGGGAGACGAGGGCCAAGGGAACCATGAACGAGCCCAACACGTGAATACGGTGGCGAAACTCGACCACCAGGAAGACAAGAATGATCATCCAGGAAAAAAAGGACAAAGCTTCGTAGAAACTCGGTTGCGCCGGGGGAGCGGCTCCGGCCATTCGCACCGCCAGGGCGATTGTGTGAGCCACAAATCCACCGGCTGTGATTCCCAAGGATACTTTCGAAAGGGCTTCGGAACGCCGCAGCAGATAAGCGAGAAACGACACGGTGGCCGCAAAATACAGGGCCATCGTAATGATAAAACAGACGGCTGCCATCGGGAAGATCCCTGCCACGGTTAAAGAACTAAGACCGATAGGATAAACAATAAATTATATAGATGCGACAAGAACGGAGTCAACAAACCACCGGTGGATCAGGGGCTTTGACGGGCCCACCGGTCAAGACAGGGATTCTTTCGCTTGTCGGGGTGCCAATCGGACATGTCGACGATCTGACCCTCCGTGCTCTCCGAACACTTGCCGAAGCCGACGTGATCGCCTCGGAAAACCCGTCGGCCACACAAGGCCTGCTGGCCCATCATGGATTGACCGCCAATATTACGAGTTACGGCCCTTCGAATATCATACAAAAAGTCGCGGTGCTCATTCATCGGTTGCGTCAGGGCGATCACATTGCCTTGGTGTCGGACACGGGATCTCCGGTGGTGGCCGATCCAGGCTCACTGCTCGTGGAGTCCGCCCACGCTCACGGAATCCGAGTTGTCTCGGTTCCCGGCCCTTCAGCCCTGACAGCGGCTGTCGCAGCCGCGGGAATCCCTTCCAGCTCATGGTTTTTTGAAGGCCAGCTGCCGAAAGCGAAATCCGGCCTCCGCCGTCGACTGCAGATTCGACTCCAAGACAAGACTCCCACCGTTGCGTTCTGCTCAGCAAAATCCCTTGGTTTCGCCCTGCGCATGATAGCGGCCATCGCCCCTCGACGGCGGATCGCGCTCGTCTGTAACCTCACCAAGCCGGACGAGCGGGTCATTCAGGGAACGGCGGAGCATGTTCTACAGCAGTTGGACGACGCTGTGACCGCTCAGGACATCACCCTCATTGTGAAAGGAGGAGGATCGGGGACTCGGAGTAAGACAGGACCTGCTAAGCGAAAGAACAGGCAAGGAAATGGTCAGTTTTCTTCTCGGCGGATCAGAACGCGGTAGGCCTGTTCAAGGCGCTCTTGAGCCAAGACCGTGTGCCCTTCGTTTTCAACACTGCGGGGAACGTTCCGAATGGGATCCCCCTCGTCCAACAACACGGACAGCACCTGGCCTTCTTCCATGGTTTCAAGCTTGAGCTTTGTTTTGACAAAGTTGTAGGGACAAATTACCCCTCGAAGGTCCAGCTCCGCATCGGAAGTAAGAGCTGACTGCTCGTGCCCTTGCTCATTCATGGATCGATCCTCAAGCTCGCGTAGATGCAACCGACTACGCTGTATATGCAAAAAGGGGGCAGCCGAAGCCGCCCCCATGTGAAAACAGGTTTCGGAACGATGTGCTTATTGTGCGCCCTTGACAAGGTTTGGCTTATTGACATCTGAACCATAGTCCGACTTGGTCTGTGCCTGGTATCCCCACCCCGGCTGCGGCTCGCAGTTCCAGCACGGAGCGGAACCCGTATACTCGCCGATGGTCGTATCGATCGCGCCCGAGATCTTCCCCGGCAATACCGCTCCAGGAATCCCACCGGTCACGCCGCCGCCATTGACGCGTAGCGCACGATCATTGTACGGATCCGGACGCTGGCCAAGTCCGCCAAATCCCTTTCGCGTCGCCACGACGTTTGTTACGGAAACTTCCAGAACAATCTTCCTGCCGACTCCATATGGCTGGTCCTTGCTGGTTTCTTCCTCCACTTGGACCGTGACTTCATCCCCGACATTGAGTTCTCGAATCGCCTGCATATTCGACCGATCCGACAAATACAAGGGGATGACCGTGCGGGCACCGTAGCCCGCCTTGCCTTCCTGCCCCTCATCCTGCATGCGGCCGGCTCCACCGGTCTCGATCATCAGCTTCCGCTGGGGCAAATCGAGCGCGAAGACACGACCCATCACGGTCTCAGGCTGGGACAGGCGGTCGAGAAACGTATTCCGATCGAACGCCTGAACGCGATTTGCGTTGCCGGACACGTCGCCGACACCGGTCCCGACACCGAGGGACGATCCGCCAGATGATTGCTGCAGGCGCTCTTGCGCTGCTGCAACGCTCACAGAGCCGACAAAAAGAACTGTGGCTCCCAGTGCCAACACCTTATGCATGTGCTGCCTCCTTGTGAGTTAGAAGATGACGCGCTGGTAAGATATAAAACAAAGTACAAGTGCAAAGACGACTATCTGCATTGCGTGCATATCCAAATGCGTCGGTGCTCGGAATTGAAACGTTTCAAGAACTTAGGACAACCGCCGCATCCTGTCAAGAGGCCTCGCCTTGTCGATACTGCACAGGACGCACGCCTCATTTACATCTACATCTTCAGTTTCGCCTGGTGCCCAGAGGGAGGGTCGAACTCCCACTCTCTTGCGAGAACCGGATTTTGAGTCCGGCGCGTCTGCCAGTTCCGCCATCCGGGCGTACTGCATACCGACGTGCTGTAGTGCGCCTTTCTAGCATGCCTCCTGCTGAGGGTCAATCGGCATCGCCTCTTTTCTTCGAACAGACCGGTCTGATAGAATGCGCCGGTGGTTGAACGTCTTCGTAACAACACGAGCAAAGGAGTAGCGCGGACATGGCGGAAGTGGCATGTGTGACCTGCGGACAAACGGGAGAAGCCATTACCGCTCCCCTATTTCTCGGCAAGCTCGAAGCGGAGGTGAAAGCCAAGGTGTGCACGGGCTGCTGGAAGAAGTGGGAAGGGATGCGCGTCATGGTCATCAATGAGTACCAAGTCAATCTTGGAGACGAAAGCGGGCGCGATCTGGTCCGCAAGCAAATGAAGGCCTTCTTGAAATTGGGCGAACAGGCTGACTCCTCCAAAATCGCTGAGAACTATCGCCCGCCGAGCGCCTGACCCGACGAATCACAGCATGTCACATCCCTGAGCCGTATCCTTCCTGAAAAGATTTTCCCTGTGTTGTCGCCGGGTTCGTTGACATGACGAATTCGGAAGTGATACATAATAGTGTTTTCGTTGTCTCGCTTTTGCCTTATTTAAGGGTAAGAGGAGCATAGAGGATTCCATTCGATATGATTACGCAGATGCAAGTGAAGGGGTTGATGTTTGACCCCTATAATAACGCGTACATCGTAATCTTGAGAGATGAGGACCAGTCGGAGATGTTGCCCATTTGGGTCGGCAAATCGGAAGCCAGTTCAATCAGCCTGGCTCTGGAGAGCGTCGCGCCTCCCCGCCCCATGACACATGACTTTATGAAGGCCTACCTCGATGCTATCAACGCCAAAGTCATCAGTGTCGTCATTACCGACTTGAATGAGAACACCTACTACGCCAAGATCCATTTAACCTATGAAGACTCCGAATATACCGTGGATTCCAGGCCCAGCGATGCGATCGCCCTCGCACTCCGATCACAGGCCCCCATCTTTGCGAATGAATCGGTCATCCGGAAGCAAACTTCTGAAGAGCTCGATCAATGGCTTGAAAACTTGAAACCTGAAGACTTTGGGAAATTGGACTCCTGACCCCATACACCATGCCGGAACATACATCGCATACTGCCGGGACGCTGATCAGACTGACCGTCGATCGGGTCGTTGAAGATTCGAATACCGATACGAGGATTCTCGTATTGTCGCGCATTGACGGCGGAACCGAACTGTTCACGGTCTGGGTCGGGGCAGCAGAAGGTGAATCGATCCGGCGGGCTTTGGACACGTCGGTCACGCCACGGCCCATGAGCCACGATCTGATCAAGAGTTTCGGAGAACACTTCGGAGTGAAAACCGAGCGAGTGGTCTTAACGGATGTGAAGAGCAGTACCTACTTCGCGACCGTCTATCTTGAAAGCAATGGAGTGACACGAACCATTGATGCCAGGCCCAGTGACGCGATTGCGTTGGCACTCCGCTGCCAGGCACCGATTTATGTCACTCAGGATGTCTGGAAACGGCGCAGCGGGCAGAATCTGGATGCCTGGCTGTCGAAACTTGACACGAAGAATATCGGAACCCAAGAAGTGTAGGCTTCATTCAATTCATTCTTGCGAGAGGTGGAGACTGTTCCATGACGTATCTCGAAAAACCAGCCGACGTGAAAGAAACCTGGCACCTGGTGAATGCCGAGGGAAAGACACTGGGACGCCTGGCAGCGCGTGTTGCCGGTATCCTACGGGGTAAACACCGCCCAACGTTCACACCAAACGTAGACATGGGTGATCATGTGGTCGTCGTCAATGCAGAAAAAATTCAGCTGACCGGCAGCAAGATGGAGACCAAGCTCTACCGGCACCACACCGGCTATCCCGGCGGCCTCAAAACCAGCTCGGCGGAACATCTGTTCCGAAAAGATCCCACGGAATTGCTGACGCGGGCAATCGAAGGCATGCTCCCCAAAAATCCGCTTGGTAACGGCATGGCCAAAAAGTTGCGGGTATACACCGGCCCCAACCATCCGCACCAGGCACAAAAGCCGGAACCGATTTCTCTCTAGGTATCAGACGTTGGACGTAAGGAGGCGCATCGAAATGGCAACAGCCACACAGTACGCAACAGGTCGAAGAAAATGCGCGGTGGCCCGGGCTTGGGTCACCGGAACTGCGGGTGAGATTACTATTAATGACAAGCCTCTGGAGAAGGTCTTCCCTCGCCTCACCCTCAGGCAAATCATCCAGCTCCCGCTCGAAATGGCCGGGCTCATGGGGAAGTATTCGATCAGTGCCACCGTCCACGGCGGTGGACCGACCGGCCAGGCCGGCGCACTCCGGCATGCCATTGCGCGGGCCCTCGTGACTATGACGCCTTCCGTGCGGCCTCCCCTCAAGAAAGAGGGGCTGCTCACAAGAGACTCTCGCGTCAAAGAACGAAAGAAGTACGGACAGAAGGGCGCCCGCAAGCGCTTCCAGTACTCGAAACGGTAAGGGTTCACAGGAGTCGACAGAAGAAAAGGGAAGGCTCCTCGCCTTCCCTTTTTCATGTCCGATTGCAGAGGTCTTCGAGCCTTCACACACACGCAGGTCACGCCATGACCAAGAAGTTTCGCATTGCCATTGCCGGTGCCAGTGGATACGCCGGAGCCGAACTCGTCAGGCTCGCCGCCGCCCATCCTTATTACGAAATCACAGCGGTGACCTCTGAGAAATCCGCCGGTCAGTCGGTCGCATCCGTCTTCCCTAGCTTGACAGGCATTGTCGAACACCGATTCGAAGCCCTGGCCCCTGAAGCGTTGACCGAACGAGCGGACGCAATTTTTCTGGCGCTTCCCCACACGAAGTCGCAAGACCCGGTCGCCACCTGCCTCAAAGCCGGCAAGCTGGTGGTCGACCTGAGCGCCGATTATCGGCTCAAGGATGCCACGACCTACGAGACCTGGTACAAGACCCCGCATCTCCATCCGCACTTGCTACGGGAAGCGGTCTATGGATTGCCGGAATTGCACCGGGACGCGATCGCCCAAGCAACGCTCGTCGCGTCACCCGGGTGTTATCCGACCGCGGCCATCTTGCAGCTAGCCCCGTTGATTGCCAAACGTTTAGTCCAGCTGGATACTATCGTGATCGACGCAAAATCCGGAATCTCCGGAGCGGGACGGAGTCCGGCCCTCCCCTATCATTTTCCGGAAGCCCATGAGTCGTTGGAACCGTACAAGATCGGACAGCATCGCCATATTCCAGAAATCGAGCAGGAGCTTTCACACGTAACCGGGTGCGCCGTCACAGTCACCTTTACGCCTCACCTGGTGCCGATGAATCGTGGCATCTTGAGCACGGCCTACTGCAAACTCCTGCAGCAGGTGCCGCTCGTTGATCTGCGGGCACTCTACAAGGATTTCTATAAGAGCGAGCGGTTCGTCCGTCTCTACGAAGACATTGTGCCCAACCCGCGGTACATCAAAGGCTCTAACTTTTGCGATGTCGGAGTCTACGCTGACCCTCGGGCCGGATGGGTCGTGACGGTCGCCGCCGTTGACAATCTCGTCAAAGGTGCGGCTGGCCAAGCCATCCAAGCTATGAATCTGATGATGGGCATTCCAGAAGAGAGCGGACTGACCATGCCAAGCAGCTATCCGTAACGACTCGACTGAGTCCGACCACGTCACCGTACACACCAGCCGACACAACATGATGAAACAGGATCAAACAGCCGGCGTCACCGCGCCCCTCGGCTTTCAAGCAGCCGGTATCCACTGCGGGATTAAGAAACCAGGAATTCCCGATCTGGCACTGGTCGTATCGGATGTCACGGGCCCTATCGCCGGGGTCTTCACCAAAAATCGCGTGGCTGCCGCGCCGGTCCTACTCGACCGGATCCACCTCCGCCGGCATCAGGGGCGGGCGATTCTCGTCAACAGCGGAAACGCCAACGCCTGCACCGGCGCACGAGGGCTCGCCGCGGCAAAGACGATGGCCACTGCCGTCGCCCAGCGCCTCTCCATTCCTGTGCATCAGGTCTTCGTGGGATCGACCGGCGTCATCGGCCGAGTGTTGCCCATCGATCGCATCGAGGCTGGCCTCCCAACCTTGATCGCCAGGCTGAGCCGTCGAGGCGGACCACAGGCTGCCCAGGCGATTCTTACCACCGATCTCCGTCCCAAAACTGTCGTCATTCGCGGAACGATCGGCGGCCGGACGGTGACGATCGGCGGCATGGCCAAAGGCTCCGGCATGATCCATCCCAACATGGCTACCATGCTGGCCTACCTCACGACCGATGCCGCGATTGCACCTGCAGCCCTTCAATCAGCACTGAGGAGCGCTGTCGACCATTCGTTCAACTGCATCACCGTGGACGGCGACACCAGCACCAATGATACCGTCCTCTGTCTTGCCAACGGGCTGGCCAAGAATGCTCCGATTCGGAAAGAGACTCCGCATTATCAACGATTCGTGCGACTGTTGACTGAAGCGGCAGAACAGCTCGCCTTGTCTATTTGCCGCGATGGCGAAGGTGTGACAAAAGTCGTGAAGGTTGCGGTGGCGGGAGCCGCGACGGTCTCGGCCGCGAAGCGGGTCGCTTCCACGATCGCGACATCCAATCTTGTGAAAACCGCATTGTTTGGCGAAGATGCCAATTGGGGACGCGTCATGGGCGCGATCGGCCGGTCTGGCGTCCCGATCAATCCCGAGAAAGTGACGGTGCGCTTCGGCGGCGTCATCATGGTCAAACAAGGCATCGGCGTGGGACTCGCCGCTGAACGGAAGATCACCCAGGTCTTCAAACAAAAGGAGTTTACGATCTCCGTTCACTTGGGGCAGGGCCATGCCCACGCGCATATGTGGACCACCGACCTCTCCTATGACTATGTCCGCATCAACGCAAGCTATCGATCTTAGGGAAGAATCTGATCCGGCAACTTGAAAAGCGACCATGACTGTGATAGCGTGCGCGGTCGGTTGACGATCGGACAGTGAAGGCCATCCTATTCCGCCCATCGGCGGATGGGAAATTATTCAAATCCAACATCGGCGTGAACACACGCCGCCTGGCTTGAGAATAAGGGGCGTGACGCCCCTCACCCCTTGTGGTGCTCTGCAAGCCTTGAAGGGAGGTGAAGGCATGGGAGTCGTAGCGATCAAGGAATTACTGGAAGCCGGCGTGCACTTCGGGCACCAGACGAACCGCTGGAATCCAAAAATGAAGAAGTTCCTATTCGGCGAACGCAACGGCATTTACATCATCGATCTGCAGCAAACCCTGACCCGCATGGAGCAGGCCTATGCCTTCGTCCGAGATACAGTGGCGGCCGGAGACTCCATCCTGTTCGTCGGCACCAAGCGCCAGGCTGCGGAGATCCTTGAAGAGGAAGCGAAGCGGGCGAATATGTTCTTTGTCAATCAGCGGTGGCTCGGCGGCATGTTGACCAACTTTCAAACGATCCGCCGCAGCATCGACAAAATGAAAAAGATGGAAGCCACGTTGCTGAACCCCAGCGAGCATGGCCTTAAGAAAAAGGAAATCCTTCTGATGCAGAAGGACATCGCCAAGCTTCAAAAGTATCTGTCGGGCATCAAGAACATGCGGAGCCTGCCGGGTGCCGTGTTCATCCTGGACACCCGTATAGAGAAAATTGCCGTACAAGAGGCGACCAGGCTGGATATTCCTGTGATCGCCATCCTAGACAGCAATTGCGACCCCGATCATATCACGCACCCGATCCCAGGGAACGACGACGCGATCCGATCGATCAAATTGATTACGTCCAAGATTGCGGACGCGTGCATCGAAGGCGCGCACCTCAAGACACAGCGTGAAGAAGCGGAATTTCAGGCGTCTCCCGCAGCCAATGACAAGAAACCGGCCGCTCGTATGGAAAGTGTCCCGGCAACCTAAATTCGATCATCGGACGGCAGTGAACGATTCCATTACATCAGACGTCGAAGGATAACGGACCATGGCAGGATCAAGTCAGCTTGTAAAAGAACTTCGTGAAAAGACCGGCGCCGGCATTCTGGATTGCCAAAAGGCCCTCACCGAGAACGGGAACGACATCGAGAAGGCCATCGACTATCTCCGGCAAAAAGGTCTCGCGGCGGCGGCAAAAAAGTCCGGGCGCGAGACGAACCAGGGGCTTGTTCACTCCTATATCCACATGGGAGGCAAGATCGGCGTCCTTATCGAAGTCAATTGCGAAACGGATTTTGTTGCGCGCAATGAGGAGTTCAAATCGTTTGTCAACGACCTCGCGTTACAGGTGGCGGCGGCCAAGCCGACCTACGTGAAGCGGGAAGATATCGCCAAAGAGGTCCAGGACAAGGAGCGCGCGATCTACGAAGCGCAGGCCAAAGAAATGGGCAAGCCCCCTGCCGCTTGGCCGAAGATCGTGGAGGGCAAACTCGAAAAGTTCTACCAGGAAAACTGCCTGCTGGAACAATCCTTCATCAAGGACCCGGCCGTCATCATCAAGGACCTGTTGTCCCAAAAAATAGCCAAGATCGGCGAGAACATGAACATCCGCCGGTTTACCCGCTACCAACTGGGCGAAGCATGACCACTGCCAAATACCGGCGCCTCCTTCTGAAAGTGAGCGGGGAGATGTTGGCCGGTGAGCAGGGCTACGGCATCCAACCCTCCATCCTCGAAGGCCTGGCGGCTGAAATAGCCTCCGTCGTTGCACTCGATGTTCAAGTGGCCGTCGTCATCGGCGGTGGGAATATCTTCCGAGGAATTGCTGCCAGTGCGTCCGGCATGGAGCGGGCGTCTGCCGACTACATGGGCATGCTGGCCACTGTGCTCAATGCCTTGGCACTCCAAAATGCCCTCGAACGGATCGGCATCAACACGCGTGTACAATCCGCCATTGAAATGCGCCAATTGGCGGAAGGATACATCCGCCGGAGAGCCATTCGCCATCTGGAAAAAAACCGCGTAGTGATCTTCGCCGGGGGCACGGGTAACCCGTACTTCTCAACCGACACAGCCGCTGTGCTCCGTGCTATGGAGATCGGCGCGCAAGTCATCATGAAAGGCACGAAGGTGGACGGCATCTACGACGCCGATCCCATGAAACATCCTGGCGCCACGAAATACACCGACATTCCCTTCATGGCCATCTTGAATCAAAACCTCAAGGTGATGGATTCGACGGCGATCAGCCTCTGCATGGATAACAATCTTCCGCTGATCGTATTCAACCTCAAGATCAAGGGAAACTTCAAGCGAGTGGCGACCGGCGAACCGATCGGAACTCTGGTCACCGCCGGCCAACGTTGACCTCAACACGGAGTATCGCCATGTCCAACGCAGCCGTGGTTCGGCAAAAGCTCATCACCCACATGGAACAGGCAGTGGAGCACCTAAAACGGGACCTCGCCGGCCTCCGCACAGGTCGTGCCTCGGTCGCCCTCCTCGACGGAGTTCGGGTCGACTATTACGGCACTATGACACCTTTGAAACAGGTCGCCAACGTGTCCACACCTGAAGCGCGATTGATCACCATCCAACCATGGGAGCCCAACCTGATTAAGGAGATCGAGAAGGCGCTGGCCAATTCCGGATTAGGAGTCACCCCTTCCAACGATGGGAAAATGATCCGCGTCCCGCTCCCGCCGCTGACCGAGGAACGCCGAAAAGAACTGACGAAAATCTGCAAGAAGCATGGGGAAGACACCAAAGTGCAGATTCGCGGCTTCCGGCGCGATGCGAACGAAGAGTTGAAGAAACTCCAAAAAGATGCCAAGCTCACGGAGGACGAGCTGCGGAAGTCCGAACAGGACACCCAAAAGCTCACCGATCAATTCGGACAGAAGATCGACGACGTCATCAAGAAGAAGGAACAGGAGATCATGGAAGTCTGAGGCTCAGGCTTCTCCCCTGTCCCCCGGCGTGCTAACCACTTCGACCTTTCTCCCAACCAGTGCCTCAGTTGATCTGACCGCCCTGGTCCACAACCTGACTCAATTCCGTAAAACGCTCGTTCCCGGCTGCGACATCATGGCCGTCGTGAAAGCGAACGCCTATGGCCATGGCGCCGTCGAAACGGCCAAAGCGTTGCTACGCCAAGGGGTGTCGCGTATCGCCGTCGTGTCGATCGAAGAAGGGATCACCCTTCGGCAAGCCGGCATCAACGCACCGATCGTCATTCTGGGGCCAGTTTTTCCAGAGCAATTCACCGACCTGTTCGCTCATCAACTGACTCCCGTGGTGAGCGATGCCGATACCCTCCCCAAGCTGGCACACGCTGCCTCGTCGTTCCACCCCCCCTACCCCATTCATCTCAAGGTGGAAACCGGTATGGGGCGTCTGGGACTCACACTGGATGAACTGGCGAATCTCTTCGGCTCACAGGGGTTCCCGCGCACGCTGCATTTGGAGGGACTCATGACCCATCTCGCGGACGCCGATGGGTCAGCTACGGATACAACTCAGGAACAACTGGCTCGCTTTCGCAACGCCATTGGCATCGTCACAGCACGCGGATTCCGAGTCCCGCTGATTCATGCGGCCAATAGCGGCGGTGCGATCCGCTTTCCGGAAGCGCAATTCTCACTTGTTCGCCCCGGCATCATGCTCTACGGGTATCACACCTTGCCTAAGTCCGTTCCGGTCCCGGATCTGAAACCGGTCCTTTCCTTGCGAACATCCATCGCTCAACTCCGGACCGTACAACCTGGGCATACAGTCAGCTACAACGGCACCTTCACCGCAAAGCAACCAACCAAAATCGCGGTATTGCCCGTCGGATATGCGGACGGAGTGAGTCGCCGTCTTTCAAATCGTGGCTGTGTCCTTATCCATGGACAACGCGCCCCGATCGCCGGCCTGGTCTGCATGGACATGATTATGGTCGATGTCACCAAGATCGCCGGAGCAACCATCGGCGACGAAGCCGTCCTCATCGGCTCCCAGGGCGCCGACCGGATTACCGCCGACGACATCGCCGAATGGACCGGCACCATCGCCTATGAAGTTCTTTGCACGATCGGACCGCGCATTCCCCGACAGTATCACTCCTCATGAGTTGAGACCGCTGCATCTCCGTCCATTAAAGGTCAGCGGATCGAACCGCTACTGTCTCTCGTAAAACAGTTCCATCGCCGAGGCGATCCCGTGCAAGCGGCCCTTTCGGAACGCCGTGTCGAGCCGATTGCGGAGCGAACGGACCCCGCCCTCGTCATTCCGCTTTGCGACCCCCTGGGATAACATCATCTCCGTCGCCACTTCGACCAGGCGCTGTGAGCGCTGCTGCATCTCCTCGGTCACAAACTCATCGACGATCTCAGCCGCGCGCGCCTGGACTATCGGTTCGAGGAATGAATCATACCCCTGCTCGGCGATGGTCCGCCCCCGAAGCACCCTCAACTCCGCCTTGATCCGTGACACATTCTGCATGAGAAGGGCAAAGAGTTCCTTGCGCCCTTCGTCGAACAATTTCTGTTCCATCCGTTCGAGCACAACACCGGGATCGAGGGCTTCGGCACGCGGTTCGTCTCCCCAGGAGAGCCGATCGTAGCTCCGGCGCTTCTCCGCATCGCCGATGACTTCGTATGCGGTGTTGATCTCACGGATCTTTTCTTCCGCCTGCGCGCTGCCTGGATTTCGGTCGGGGTGGTGCTGGAAGACGAGCTTCCGGTAGGCCTTCTTGATCTCCTCATCCGATGCTTCGCGGGAAACACCCAGAAGTTGGTAGTAATCCATCCGCGCCATGGGAGGACTATAGCACGTGGGTTTCGAGCGCTTCACCTTGACACCTGCGGCAAACAACTCTAGCCTGCACCGACCGATGCATCCCCTCACCACTCAGCTCTCAGCACTCAGCCCCCACATTGCACAGCCTCTTCCAGGTGAGGTCCATCAGTGAACGCCCGGTCTTGGCGGGCTAGCGTGACGCCCTACCAGTGGTTAGTGTTGTTTGTGGCCTGGCTGGGATGGGTTTTCGACGCGATGGATGCGACGATTTACGCGATTGTCCTCCATCCGGCCCTACACGACCTGTTGCACACGAGCAGTGGTCCGCCGACGACCGAACAAATCGGCTGGTACGGCGGCATCATCTTCTCTATTTTTCTCATCGGCTGGGCAATCGGCGGAATTACGTTCGGCATATTGGCGGATCGATTCGGCCGCGCGAAAGTACTGATCGCCACCATCATCATCTATGCCGTGTTCACCGGCGCCGCCGCGTTGACGGAAACCTGGTGGCAACTCGCCTTATCCCGCTTTTTGACTGCTCTGGGCATCGGTGGTGAATGGGCTGCTGGCGCAGCCATCGTGGCAGAGACCTGGCCGGAGGATAAACGAGCCAAAGCGGCGGGCATTCTCCAATCAGCCTGGGCCGTAGGATTTTTCTTAGCGGCTACCTTCAATCTCATGTTGAAGGGGTACGGCTGGCGGGTGCTGTTTCTGATCGGCGTGCTTCCGGCCTTTGTCGCATTGCTCGTGCGCTGGTGGGTCAAGGAACCGGAACGGTGGGCACGAGCCCACGAACAACAGGCACCGCCCCTGTCGGCCATTTTTGAAGGCGACCTTCGCCGCTCAACCCTGGTCGGCTCCGCGCTGGCCTTTGTCGCCGTCTTCGGTCTCTGGGGTTCAACCAATTGGGCGCCGACCTTGGTGCGCGAAATGCCGGAGATGAAAGGGCTTGAGAGTGCCCTAACCTCCACCTACGTCAGTTACGCCATCATGGCGCTGAATGCCGGTGCGATTTTCGGCTATCTCGGCTTCGGCCCATTGGCAGACCGGTTCGGGCGCCGGCCGGTGTTCGCCTTCATGTGTCTTGGCAGTTTCATCATGCTCCCAGTCACATATCTCGTACCATCCAGCTATAGCGGAGTGTTGATGCTGTTGCCGATTCTTGGCTTCTTCAACAACGGCATCTTCAGCGGGTTTCCCATTTATCTACCGGAACTTTATCCAACTGCCCTTCGCGCTACCGGAGCCGGATTTTGTTTCAACGCCGGGCGTCTGTTGGCCTCCGCTTCACCTTTTCTTACTGGGTGGCTGGTAGCGACATTGGGGTCCTTTGGCCGTGCCGCCAGCACCGTCGCCCTGATCTATCTGCTTGGACTCCTTGTGCTATTGTTCGCTCCGGAGACGAAAGGCCGCCGATTACCTGACTAGCTATTGACTTAGAACCTTCCCTGATTATCTAACGAACATGGAAATGATACACAATCGACGGATGCTCACCCACGATGAACGAAAAGCGGCTGAGGCTGCCTTTGCAGGAAGACCGTTCAACCCAGCTTGGTCCGAATCCGCCAAGAAGGTGTACGAGGGGTTGATTCACGCCCTGCCGATTTCGCCCGAGGAGCCACTACTGGCACCTCAGACGCAATCTGCGCTTGGCGAATCACAGGATGCGGCGAGAGTAGAGCTGTTGCCCAGCGAGTCAGAGTCTAAGATTGAGGGTCCCGCAAAGGCAGACGAGCCGTCAGAGACACAGACTCAGGGCTCTCTCCCTCAACTGATCACCAATCGCCAGCAAGCCATCCAGGCTGGCATGCTTATCGACGTGACAGAGGATGCAAAACAACTCGGTTTGACCTTCCCGGTTACTGTCACCAAGCCGCTCTGGGATATCGGGATTGCGCCGATCCCGGAACTGTCTGAACAGGACAAGGCGGAACGGTTACGCGATGTTCTGATGGCCTTTCGCCTCCGCTTGGCTGGCCAAACAACCCTCTCACCCTTGATTGACTTTCCAGCGATGCTGGCCCTGCCGCCCGGCGGCGTGCCTCAGCCGGTGCCGTTGTTCGCGCTGATTCAGCCGGACGAACAGAACCGCGCGACGGCAACACTGTTGCTGCCCAACGAAGTCTCGGCCACGATCATGCCGATCAACTGAGTGCGCATCAAGCGGAAAGATTCGCCATACGGTGAACGAGCGCTCGTTCCTCCGTTTCTGTCTTAACCTCTCCGTTGAGTCTCGCATCGAGTAACCGGTCGAGGATCTGTTTGAACTTCGGTCCAGGTTTCAACCCCATCGCCTTCAGATCGGCGCCGGTCAGAATCGTTCTGACGTGCTGATAGTTCGTCAGAAACGCCGAGACCTGCCGTTTTACTGAATCGCCTTTGGTCTTGGCCATCAAGCCAAGCAGGGTTTCGTCGGACAGGCCTGACAGTAAGCGGTACGTTTCGGATGGCTTGAGTGTCAATTTTCCGGTGAGCCGGCGTATGATCCCCTGGGAGCCGGACCGAGCGGACTTAAGGGTGCGTGCTTCCGCCTCGGAGAATGGAAATCGTTTGAGCACATCCGTCACCGCCCGTCCCGGCAGAACTTCTAAGAATCCCATCATGTAGACCAGCCAGACCTCGATCTTCCGGTCCAGATACAGCAGACGATACCAATCGACGGCCTGCTCAATTGCACCTAACAGGACTTGCAGCCGGTCGGACCACTTCAACTTCGGATGGATAAACTGGAGCAGATCAAGATCCGCCAGCCGCTTGACTGCTTGCTTAGGCTCACGTTCGCTCAGCAGCAACTTGAGTTCTTCCAACAGCCGGTGGCCGGAGAGCCGTTGAAAGAGATTCATCTTTACCGCCCCTGCGATAAGCGCTACTGTGTCCTTGCCGAGATGAAAGCCGAAACGGGTTTCAAATCGAATGGCTCGAAACACGCGGGTGGGATCTTCGACGAAACTCAGTCCGTGCAGGACGCGCACAACCTTGTCGTTTAAGTCCCGCTGGCCGCCGTAGAAATCCAGCACATCGCCAAAGCCCTTGCCATTCAATCGAACAGCCAGCGCGTTGATCGTGAAATCTCGCCGGTATAAATCCTTCTTAATAGAGCCTTGCTCCACGGTCGGTAAGGCGGTGGGGTACTCGTAATACTCCGTCCTCGCGGTGGCGACGTCGAGTTTGAATCCGTCCGGCAGAAGCACGATCGCGGTCCCGAACCGTTCGTGAGTCTTGACGCGCGCGCGCAACATTTCACCCAGCTTTCGCGCGAAGGCGATGCCGTCGCCCTCGACCACGAGATCCAGGTCGAGATTGTTGATGCCCAACAGCAGATCTCGCACGCAGCCGCCAACGACAAAGAGCGACACTCCGGACCGATCCGCCAATTGCCCGGCTTCTCCTAGCAGCGTGACCAGGTGATGGGGCAAACGGCTCCGTAACAATCCTCTGACGTTGCGGTGCGGCCCTCCAATCTCAGCCTCGGTCGAGCTCGGGCGCAGGGTTTTCATTCTGGCGCTCTTCAGCACATCGTCGTGCAAGGTCCGCAGCAAATCCGTTCTGGTAATGACGCCGACAACCTTGGCGTCTTTGATGACCGGGACAAACCGCTGGTTCCGCTCAATCATAGCGATTTCAACGTCGTGGAACGGTGTCTCCGGCTGCGCCTGGTATGCGTCGGTCTGCATGATCTCCCGCACCGACATTTTGCCGAGCCGATGAAATAACGCCTTTTGAATCAACTCCCGGCTGACCAGTCCGGCATAGTGGTCCTGCTCATCCAAGATCGGAAACACATTGAGTCCATACGCAGTCATCCGTTGCCCGGCCTCCGTGACAGCTGTATCCGTCTCAATCGCTTTCACCGGACGAGTCATGACGTCCTGGGCCAACAGGGTCGGGCGATAGTGGGTGGTCAACAGCCGGACCACTGTCTCTTTGACCTCCGCAAGCGACCGCCCTTTCACCGTAGCAGCCGCCGCCACGGCATGGCCCCCGCCTCCGAACTCCCTCGCGATCCACCCGACGTCGATCTCGGGCCTGCGGCTTCTCCCGATCACTTCGACTCGATCGTCCATCATTACCGCCACTACGACGGCATCGACTCCCTGCAACTCGGCAAGGATGTGCACCACACCAGCCGCTTCTCCCCGACAGCGGTCTATCGTGCTGGTGGCCACTAGCACCTTGCGGCCCTCCAGGTAATGGACGTCACTGTGCTCCAAGAAATCGTTCAGCAGCGCGATCGCATCGGGGTCGAGGGGACGGCGCAGCGTGTCCGTCACCATATTCAGATCCGCGCCGGCGGCGATGAGAAATGCGCCAGCCTCGAAGTCCCGGCTGGTTGTGGAGGCAAACGCGAACGATCCGGTTTCTTCATAGAGACCCACGGCCATTATCGTCGCTTCGAATGGCATGACCGGAATCTGTCGTTGTCGGAGTTGCTCGATGAGAATAGTCGTGGTCGCCCCGACCTGCTGGATGACGGACTGCGTAGAACGTCCCGCACAGACCGAGTCGGTTTCGATATGGTGATCGAACACAACGACCTCGACGGACGGATTGTCAAGACAGGCCTTGAGCGCGCCGATCCTGTTTGGCTCTTGAGTATCGACCAGCACCAGTCGGGTGACCTGTGCCAGATCGATGTCCTTCAGTTTTGTGATAGCGAGGTCGTGAACGGCGAGAAAATTCCGCAGCGTTTCCTGAGCGCCGGCTGGAATAACCAGCTTGGCCTCCGGAAAGAGTTTGCGCGCCGCAACCATAGAAGCCAGGCCGTCGAAATCCGCATTGCTATGTGTGGCAATGACCTCCATACCGGCATTCTAGCAGGGTCTTCGCCTTCGAGGAATGCAGGTGATATCAGCATTCATTGCAACCCTCCAAAACGAATGAGGCGTTCAGGAACCCTGCCCCAAACGCCTCACCCCGACTCCATTCGCCCGGCCAAGAATCAGCGATGCCGATTGCCTTGCCGGTCGTGTTTCTCGCGCGCAATGTTTCGAGAAGTCCGATCCTGAGCCGCGCTGATCCGAGCCCGTTCCCGTGCAGTGACGACTCCGTCAGCCTTTGCCCTATTCTCCATACGATCGATGCGGTTTTGTTGCCGCTCCAGACGCTTGGCCTCTCGCGGATTCAATTGCCCGCTCTCAACTCCCTGGTCGATCCGCTGTTCTTGATTCATTTGCCGTTGATCGATGACAGGTGTGTCGGCTTGTGCGTATGCAGTTCCCCCGGCTGCCAAAAGTACGCTGCTCATTGCCAACACTTCTTCATCATAGGGCCTCCTTAAATCTTGATGTTCTGCTTCCATCTTCGTAGCGGTTGGCAGACCCGGTGTTTCCACATAGCGGCATCACTGTTTCCGCACTGTGGCAAATTTAACAGGCAGGTCGGGAATCGTCCATCGTTCGATCAGTTTTCATTGGTGAGACATGAGGGGCAGGTACGGGACGAATCACCTGATCCGACTAGTCTCGTCCGTGGCCGGAACGGTCTGGCCGCTCGGAACGCTCCACCCGTTCCGGCTTATCGGGCCGGTCGGCACGTTCCACCTTGTCGGGACGGTCGATCCGATCCTGACGGTCACTTCCCCCGGACCGGTCTTGTCGATCCGGCCGGTCGCGCCCGGAATCGCTCCGATCGCCACGGCTGCCTCGATCTCCACGATCGCCACGCTCACCCCGGTCACCGTCTCCGGACCCGCTCCGGTCCTCACGGAACAGCTTGTCGCTGCGTTCACCACGGCTCACCTGTTCGCGCAGCTGTTGCAGGCTGGCGCGGCCTTCTTCGAAATCCGACCCGCGCCGCTTCACTTCCCGGCCAAGGTCCAGCAGTTCCGAGGCGCGGTAGCCTTGGCGAATCCCCTCTCCTACCAAGGCGGTCCCTTCCTTGGAAGGAATGCGGCCTTCTTTCATGACCGCCAAACCCTTGGCGCCGGCCGCCAACTCTTCCTGCGTCGCTTTATGTCGGCCGTCTTGCGACAACCGGCTTAGCTCTCGCACCTCGTCCTTCGTGGCTCCTCGTGCCAAGGCTTCCGCCATCGTCTCCAGCGCGCGCTGCCGGTTCCCCTCCGTCATGCCACGTGCTTTGGCTTCTTCCAAGACTTCGTGTGCCGCTTCAAGCCGAGAGGTCATCTGCCGCAGCACCGGATCGATGCGCTGGGGTTCGACCCCCTTCGCCAGACCTTCCTTCACCTTGTTCAGCAACGATTCGGTGGGAAGCCCCCTCTCTCCGGCCTTGCTGACTTGATCCAGCAAGGGATTGATCTCGCCCGCCGAGCGGCCTTGCGCTGAGCCGATCCGGTTGACCTCTTCCCGATCGTGAGCGGTGAGGGGTTCGGCTGACGCCGGACCAGCGGCGACCACCAAGACCCCGCTCAAAACCCACATGGTTAAATCGGTGTGCTTCGTCATTGCTCTACCGCACAATCACGACTCCGTTCGTCTGCCCGAATCCATCAGTGACAAAATCCTCAGCCAGGGGCGGCGTGACCCACCGAACCCCATCAATCAGATACATGAAGGTGTATTCGCCTTCTTTCAGTGGAACGTCTACGGTCCAGAGCGCCGAGCCGTTCACAATTTTCATGGGCGTCGCTCCTTTGGTCCAGCCGTTGAAGGACCCGACGAGAAAGACCTGCTTCGCCCCTGGCGCGAGCACCGTAAACCGCACACCTCCGGCCGTGGTCTTGGGCACATGCGGTGTGATCACCGGTGATTTGGCACAGGCTCCTAGGCCGCCTGACAGCATGAGCGCGATAAAGACCGTCCGGCAAAGGCGGCTGGGCCCCTTCAGTCTCATTCCCATGAGCCAGAGAGTACTGAAGCATCAGGCCTGTTGCAAGGAAATCCGAGTGCACGCTAAATCTCCACATCGAGCACCGCATTCTGTGAGCCGAAGCCATCGCCGGTGCCTTCCGCGGCAAGGGGATCGGCGATCCACTGTTTGCCGTCGATGACGAACATGTATTCATACCGGCCCGGCCTAAGTGGAAGTGTCACCGTCCACATCCCGCCGTCCGTCCGTTCCAGTTTGGTCTTGGCCGGATTCCATCCGTTAAAGTCCCCCGCCACCGAAACCGAACGCGCGTCGGGCTGCAAGAGCACCAGGCGGACGAACACGGTCGGCTCCAGCGTGGAGTTGAAGGAGGCCGTCTGCACCGGCGGAGCCGCCACCGGCACTTCCACGATCCGTTCCGGTCCGAATTGGATTAATCCCGCCACCGCAACCAGGGCAAGGCAGGCCGCCGCCATTGCCCCGGCAAGGTTCCATTCCAACGTTCGAGGCATCGTGAACAGCGCGCACAGGCGATCCCAGACGCCGGGAGTAACCGGAGCCGTCTGCGCTCTTACCCGGCGGAGGAACTCAGCTGAAGGAACGAT
This sequence comes from Nitrospira sp., assembly GCA_015903945.1. Lineage (GTDB taxonomy): Bacteria > Nitrospirota > Nitrospiria > Nitrospirales > Nitrospiraceae > Nitrospira_D. Next base: position 44,181 of record JABMDL010000007.1, read on the forward strand.
CCTCGGCAACCGCGCCGCTTCCGCGGTTACCAACTCAAGATTGAGCCAGCTCCGGCGCAGCACAGGATCAGCATCCACCGCCTTGAGAAACTCCGCCCGCTCCTCCGGCGTCAGCTCACCATCCAAGAATCGTTGCACGAACAGATCCTGATCAGTCATTGATCCACCCTGCAGCTTCTGTCTTACTTGTTTGGGTCGAGCGCCGCCAGTTCGCGGCTGAGCTGCACTCTCCCCTTGTACACCCGCATTTTTAATGTGTCGCCGCTGACCCCAAGAATTTCTTCCATCTCCTCATAGCTCAATCCTTCGAGGTGTTTCAGTACGAATGCTTCCCGATACAGAGGCGGTAGCCGCTGAATCGCCTGCTCCAGCTCCTGAGCGATCTGCTGCTGCGCCAACAAATCTTCCGGCGTTCGCTCTTCCGCAACATGGAGATCGAGCTGGTCGTCTGCATCCACATCGTACTGCCCTTGCCCCGGCCGTTTGACCCGCAGCCAATCTTTGCACTTGTTGGAGGCGATCCGGTAGAGCCATGTCGAGAACTTCGAATCGGCTCGAAACGTCGGCAGCGCCTTGAACGCAGCCAGGAACGCCTCTTGAGCCAGGTCTTCCGCTTCAGCCTGGTTGCCGACCATCCGATAGGCCAAGTTGACGATCGTGGATGCATGTCGATCGATCAACTGCCCGAATGCCTCCTGATCACGCGCAAGACTGCGCGCCACAAGTTGCGCATCAGTAGGATCGTCAGCCTGGTCCACCGGCATGGATCTGCTCCACTTACCCTGGCCCACTACCGATGGACCGTCTGCTTCGGCCTACTTGATTCATTAGACGGATGGCGGGATGGAAGGTAAACAGTCCTAACGGCGCTAAATAGGGCCTAGAATCTGTAGCTGGTGCCCAGCGAAACGACATAGTCCGGTGCGCCGTTTGAAACACCAACCGCCACACCGCCGTTGAACCGCCATTCCGCTGTAGCTCTGTAGTTGAACGCAAAATAGAAATCTCTGATGTTGACTCGGCCGACACGCGGCGCACGATATTCTTCGAAGTACCCGCTCACCAAGAGATCCTTCGTGAGATAATAGCCGGCGCCTACGTCATACCAATACTGATCACGCAGCACCAAGCCGTTTGGATTGCCGAGGAAGTTATAGCCTCCATCGAGGAAGGTAATCCACTTCTGGCCTAGCATTTTAGACAATTCCACCCCATAGCCGTGATCGAATTCACCGGTCCCCAGCCCCAGCTTTTCGTTCGCCGTCGGAAATTTCATACGGGCCGTGAGGGCAATAAGCGGAACGAAATCCCTTTCCTCGACGGCATAGTACCGTCCCCTCAGAACGATGTCGCCCAGACCGGCGGTCCTCACCGTCTGACCGGCTGCGCGTGTGGTCGTTCCGCAAACACGGTCCTTTCCGCTGACATTGGACCCTTTGCCGCTGCAACCGCCGTCGTCAGCCCCTCCGCCGCCTCCCTGACCGCTGTTTCCTCCATCGTCATCGATCTGAGTCGCGTTTCCACCGACAAGCGTCGCGCGGCCATCGGTGCTGGCCGAGACGAAAGGAATCACCAGCGTCACGTCTCCATCCCGAAAGAAACGGCGAAGCGACCATGGCGCATAGACGAACGTGCTGGTGGTGTCTGTGCCGAAATTCCCACTGCTGTAGCTGGGAGTAAACCCGATTTGCCAATTTTTTTCGGTCGAAGGCCTTTGCTCAGGCCCGATCTTCTCTTTTCCGTCAGCCGCCAGCGCTTGCGTTTGGAGTGTGGTGATAGACCATAATACAGCACCAATGACGATCCCACAGCGTTTCAAACAGATGTCCATGCTCATACTCTCGCTCCTCCTTCGTCTATACCTGATGCGATGCGTCCTATGGAACGCAGGGCAAACTTAACGCCGAAAAGACTCCTATTCAACATGTTTGTCTAAGACGGACAGAAGGCAGGATGCCGCCTGTATCAGGCATCCTGCCTTCTCAAGTTACCCGCCGGTGAATTGCCGCTTATCAGTTCCGTCCAGATCGTTCCGGTTTGTCCGGTCGCTCAGGCCGATCCGGCCGTTCAGGACGATCGGGGCGGTCCGGTCGGTCCGGTCGGTCCGGCCTGTCGGGACGGTCGATTCTTTCCGGCCTGTTCGGTCGGTCCATTTGGACCTCGCGGGCATTCTCCCGCCCTTCGCGGCCATGTTCTCCGGCGACGCGATCGGCCCGGTCCAGCCCTCTCAGTTCACCGCCGGCATTCGATCGGAGATTTTCGCGGCGATCCTCACGGCGGTCCATCTGGCGATCCTCCCGCCGATCCTCACGCCGATCGAGCTGACGATCCTCTCTTCGATCTTCCCGTCGGTCAAGTTGCCGATCCTCACGACGGTCCTCGCGGCGATCAAGCTGGCGATCTTCGCGCCGATCTTCCTGTCGGTCGAGCCTGCGATCTTCACGCCGGTCCGCCCTTCGATCTTCCTGCCGGATGTCATCAGTGACCTGGGCCACGACCGTACGGTCATGGCCATGCCGTCCCCTATGGCCCTGCTCGCCGCCCTCGCGGCCGCTATTCACCGAGCCAGGTCCACTGTTCATTGAGCCACGTCCGCTATTCAGGGAGCCATGCCCGCTATTGAGCGAACCAGGGCCTCGATTGTCCATACGTACCGGCGGCTCTTCGGCAGGGCTGCTCATCTGCCCCATCGCAGGTGAGGTCAGCAACGACAGCCCGGCGATCGTCCCCAAGATGATTTCTTTCCAGCTAATACGATTCATCATTAATCTCCTCTTTGTCTTGAAGGTGACAGCGAGACCTTATTGTACCTCGCTGTCACCGATGGGCCTACTTAATCTTCCAACTCCGCCTCTTGCCAAGTCACTGTTGTACCGCTCAGCTGCCCCTTAACCTTGACCACAGTCTCATTCTCCCTCACTGTGGCAAAAAAGGCTGCGCGTGTGATTGGAGAGTCATCAGTGCCTTCGAACTGAACGCCAGTGGTATTCACAGTGACACCAAGAATCCTGAGGTTCGGATCCGCCTTCACCTGCACTTGGCCTTGGAGAACAACATCGTTATCAGGATCCTCGACCTTTATACGTGTAGCAATCACGGTGTTGCTCCCACTCAGCCGCCCTCGTACCCGCACATGCAAATTCTCTTGAAGTGGTCCATTATCTATCCTGGGTTGTTTATTCGTCATAACCGTCACACCTGGCAGTCCCTTGATAGTAAAAGAATCTGGGCCCAGAGCATCAATATCCCCTTCCAAACGCGCACTCTCTTTGAATTTCACATGTTTCGCGGTTAGGATACTGCCTGACAACCGTCCCTCAACTGACACCTTTGCACCATCAACAATATCGTCAATCGTTCCCTCCCGGAACTCAGTACTCGCGCTTGTCCGGACTTCCGTCGTTCCAACGAAGAACGTGGCAATTCCGTTTACCACAGATGCCTGTCGTACAAATCCTTCGACCTCAAATTCGTCCACGTCATTGCCGACACCCCGATTTTCCGGCTCGACTTTTGTCGCAAGCAGGGTGCCTTCAGTCTGTTGATTGGGCCCCGGCGTGAACAGTCCGCCTTTTACCTCAACGAACAAACCGTTCCAAGCATCGCCATTAGGGCCAGGACTTGGCATATCACTTAGACCAAGTTGTGGTGTGTTCGTGTAGTCCACTATGAGATTTCCAATTTTGAAGGTCTTCGGCGTAGCGCTATGGTTATGGCCGCTTACATACCCGCGCACCTCTGGTGTGATATTTACCAATTTCTTTTCGATAAATGTTGCCTCGATGAGGCCCCCGGGCTGGACGTGACCGTTGACCTCGACATGATCAACCCCCACCTGCAATGTCGCAAGATCGCGATTCGTAATATTGTTGTCGATAATGGTCGTGCTATCGACAAGCACAGTTTGCCCCATGACTACAAGACTTGATTTGTCTAGAGCCACCGACTGCACCAATCCCTCGACCGCATCCTTTTGCCGCACTGAGGAGGCCGTATGCTTACTACCAATAAACGACCCATTGACCGTGACCACCATACCCTTCTTAATACCGCAGCTATCGTCCGATCCTTGAGCAGGCGGACCAATCGTGCATGACGTTTCACCGCTATCGTCCACCTTCACCAGCACATTGTTTGTTTCAAACCTCTTCCCAGTGACAACGTCCCGGAAGCCGAGGCCGAGCCACTGCCACTGGCTCCACCCGCACTGGCTGAGGCGGATGGCGATCCGTCACTGCACGCGCTCAATAATCCCACGAATCCGACCGCACCGAGTAGAGTGAACAGAACAGATGAATATCGCATAGCTATACTCCTGTTGTTGAGTTGATGATTAGGATTTCTGGTTTGGACGATCGTCCGGCCGAGCGCTAGCCGGCTGCGGCGCCTCGCCCAGGACATCCGCCGACCAGCTCACATGCGCGGGGCACCATTGCCAGACACCTAAGGTGATGATTCGCGTGAGCCCGGCGGGAATACAGGCTGTTCGGTTCATCGTCACCTCGCGGTTGATGACCCTGGTCGATGCCCCGCACCGGTTCAAATAGCGCTCGCCTGAGATCTTGTGCAGATCAAAATGGGGGACGATAAAGGCCACGACCGGGACCGGCAGGACCGCAATGGACGAATCGTCCACCCACTCGCCGCCCGAACAATGCCCTTCCACTCCCGCTGTCCGTTTCACATCGTCACGCACGAGTGATGACGTACAGCCCGATAGCAGCAGCGCCATGGAAAGGATCAGCGCGCCAGTTTTGGTATGGATTCGTTTCATGAGCCCCTCCTTCCAGCCTCGTATGCTGAGTTAGACGGAGAGGGCTCTAAAAGGTAAACGGGGAAACGAGACCGAAAGAAATGGGGCCGGGAAACGGTGCGACGGGCAATCTCTTAGCGGATATCCTGGAAAAACATGCGGGGCAGGACCGGCAGGCGGTATTCCACGTGCAGAATAATCAACAAGACCCGCACGAAACTCCGCCAGACACCCATTTTTAAGAACTTGCGCGCGTCAGTCACTACTGGAGGGCTGAGGAGTAGTGGGTTCGTCACCGTAAGCAGTTTCTCGCAGAAGGCCACATCTTCCAGGATCGGCTGGTCCGGGAAGCCGCCGAGTGACTCAAAGAATGACCGCCTGACAAACAAAGCCTGGTCCCCATAGACAATTCGACTGCGTGTACAACGAAAGTTATCCAAGCACGAGATCAGTTTCAGTCGCCAATCGTCGCCAGAAAACTGGTGCAGGAACCCTCCGGCTTGAACCGCATGATCCTCTTCCATGTTGTTTAATCGAAGCAGCGCCCCACCCGGCAACAGCGTATCGGCATGGAGAAAAAGCAACCACTCGCCGCTTGCCTGTGCTGCGCCAGCATTCATCTGCGAGGCGCGGCCTTTTGTCGCCATCATGACGTGGACGCCGGCAAACGAGTAAGCGATATCGACAGTTCGATCGCTGCTGCCACCATCGACAACGATCACTTCATACTCACCCGACTGCGTGAACAGCGCGTTGAGGGTGCCGGGCAGGGCCTTCTCTTCATTAAAGACCGGAACGATGACGCTGATCATGCCGAGCACCACACCGGCAAGAACGTCCGCACATCGTGAGCCCACGCCGTGGCATCTTCATCGATACTGTCAAGCAGGTCGCCGAGCGCGAGGACCATGGCGTCGGTCAAGCCGAGGTATTGCTGCGTCCGTTGCCTGAGATCTTCCTCATCGGTTTTGCCCAGCTTGATCGCGCCCCCGATTTGCCGGCGGCCGAAACCATGGTGCGCTTCTTCCTGCTTGAGCAGGATGCGGCGAAGCGGTCCGAAGGGTGCGGCCCGTTTGACCAACCCCTGCTCAATCCGGGTGAGGATGGCTTCACCCAAACCTTCCAGGACGACTTGCTCGGCAAGGAATGTCTCCATCAGATCGCGCCGAGCCAGCGCATCGTCAATAATCCTGCGATACGCTTCCAGGGCAGGAAGGAACGGGACATCACAGAGGTGTTTCGGCGCCAGCCAGACAATGGCCCCCTGAAAGACCCGTGCATGCATCGCTTCTTGTTTGGCCTGGCTCAGAAGAAAATGCCGCGTCCCAGAATCTTCCGCCAAAGCCGCCTGGGCCTTCGCGCAGTCATGGGCCATCCGCTCGCCGTGCTCCAGAAACGTGAGCAACCGGGCCATTGGAACCTTCTCGTCAGGACGCACCAGCATGGGCAGTCTCCTTTGGTGGAATTCCGTTGAGGCTCCAATCATAGTCGAGAAATTCGACACGATAGCCGGGCTGCGCCAGTTCCTTCGCCAATACCGGATCATCGACATACCGCGCCACATACGCCAAGATCGATCCAGCCGCAGCGACAAAATCTTCTTCAAACCAGTCAAAGATTTTTGAGACTGAAGCAATTCTCTGCTTCCGGTCGAACCGATTCCGCGTGGGATCGTTGATAAAGGCTCTGGCTGCAACATCGAGCTGGCGATCCAGCTGATTCGGTTGGTAGGCCCACGGCTGCAGCTTCGGGCACGATGCGGATGCGCAGACGATGGCAAAATGGATCAACGGCTCTTGAAACTGCTTGATCAGGACCTGCCGCTCGAGGTCATAGAGATTGATGGTGGCCCCGCCGACCCGATAGGTTTGACCGATGAAGTACCGATAACGTCCCACAGAGGTCATCGGCGAATAGTGATCGAGAATGCCCTTGATGGAGAACGCATTGTACGCATTGATCCAAAAGGCCAGCCGTTCATTCCGCGTGGCAAAGGTGTTGGGATCAACTCGGTCTAGCCGAGCCAGATAGGCGTCCACACGCTCGTCTACTTGAATGGCAGGATAGTCGACGACTCCGTCCTTTACATGCGCCTCCAGGACCTTCTCGAACAGCAGATGGGAGAACTCCGATGGAGCAATCGGATTGGCCGGCGTGAATCGAGTGGGGACCGTCGAACAGCCCGTCACCACCACCAACATCCCTATCGCACACCACCGCGTCATCATCCTTCCCTCGTTACCATGAGACTGGCGTCCTCCAGGCTTCGATTGGATGGCGCAGCACCGATCCGATCACCCGGCCATCCACTCGGTTGCATGAAGACCGATCAGAACAATCCTGGATGCTCTGTCGATCAAAGCGCGCAAGTATTTCACCGAGAGAGCCTTGAAGCAGATTCCCCGAATGAGATAAAGATAAACAGGGCGACACATTGCCCGATGCGTCAATGGCGATGCTATACTGCCCTGCATCACACGGCGCGAGCCGTTCTCCCCGCAACCATGACACCGTATCCTTGGCATACTGCCGAAGATAGCCTGGGGGAATCTCATCGTTCGCCAGCAGTTGTTCAAAGACCATGCTCGCCTGTCGGCGCTCGTACATCAGAGAGGTATCGTGCTTCCCATAGAGTCCGACATCCCAATGATAAGCGCCGACCACCGGCAAGAGCCCCCTCTTACGGGCGAACCGGACGACATCACCTACGTCATCCCGATTGAGCTCGCTCACGATGCAGATCAGAAACTTCGGCGGACGATACCGGTCGAGCAGGTCAAGACCAGCCAGAACTTGCACCAATTGGTCAGCCCCACGAATACGCTCATACTTTGTGCGATCCAGCGTGTCGAGGCTGACCGCCAGTGATACCGAAAGAGCCTCGAACCGTTGGACAACATCAGCCGTCAACCTCGTCCCATTGGTAATCACGGTCGCGCGAAATCCAATCTGAACCATATCTTCAAGTATGCAAGGCAAATCACGCCGTAACAGCGGTTCACCTCCTTGCACAAACACAAGGCGCAGCCCATCCTGATAGAGACCACGGAACACCTTCCGGATCTCGTCACGTGTCATCTCGTAGCGACCTTCGTTCAAGGGTAAGTTGCAGTACCCGCAATCCGAGTTGCACCGCAGATTGGCCTGAAAGATAGCTAATACTGGCCGACGAGTGAGAAGGTTTTTCACCCCGCCGATCACAGCTTGCCCAAGACTCGGCCTCTGGTCCGTAGAAAGGGCTGCCCTGCCATGTGAGTTGTGCGAGTACTGCCCTGACCGTTCGATCTGAATTAGCATCAATTGCTCCGCCAGTGGATCATCTTGGGCAGAACTGCACACTGTCCGCCAAATTTTCACCCATTGTCAGACTTGTAAATGCCTCAGTCCCTTTCTCAGTCCATAACACATTGATACCTAAGGACTACCTGACCTGTTAGGTCGGGCATATGCCTTGCTGAACTCTGTTTATTTGGCACAGGTCATTTACACAGAAGGAGGGCGCAATGAACAAGACTCCCCATACCTCTTTGACAATCATGATCGCAGCCCTGGCCATGACCATGATGGCCTCCCCTGCGTCAGCTGACAACTCCAAGAAAACCAAGAAATCCGCTTCTCATGCCTCTTCCGCCGTTGCAGCCGAAGCAGTCGGCGACGTCCCGGAGGTCGGCTCCGCTCCCATGGCCGGCCATCATGATCAGAAGCCCGGTCCCGCCTGGAGAACGATCGGCGGAACCGTCAAGCAGATCAAAGGCGATATGTATACCGTCGAAGACTATGAAGGGAACCAGGTTCAACTCTTCGTCGGCCAGGAGACCAAGAAAATCCGTGGCAACAAGAAGGTTGGCGACACCGTGCGTGCGGAAGTCACGCGGGGTGGCTACGCGAATTCTATCCAGTAATCTTCTTGATGAGCCCGCGCTCCCACTCGGTGTTCCACGGAGGTTTCTTCGGAGGGCCGGTCCTGCACAGACTGGCCCTCCTTGTTTGTGCAGACAGGGCTACGGCGACTTCTTGAGAAACACGATGTCTCCGTAATAGGCCGTTACCCGTTCCTTTGTATTATCCGTATCAGTCATAATGGCGACTGGCGACCCCGTTGATCAAGGGCGGCTCTTCGCTGAACGCGCGCTTATAGTCTTCGTAGATGTTGCGGGACTCGTCGGTCCAGATTCCGAGTTTTTGCGGTCCGCTCTCGACGACCACCATTTTGACAAAATCCGTATAGGCGTTGTCGATTATCGCGCCCACCGGCGCCTTCCTCTCCCAGACGTAGTTGATTGCGCCGATAGGAATATCTCCGAACAAGACCCGGCCGGCCTTATATTTGAGTTTTTTCCCCACACTTACCTTGTCCGGATCGTATTCGAACGTGATATAGAGACGGGCCGAATAGTCGTCGCCGTCCTTGCGGGTGACATCGCTGGTCTTGAGCAGATTGTCGACTTTCCATTGCCACCGGACGATAGGAAATTCTTTGGGGTTGATCTTGACCTCTTTGGTCAGCCCGGAGGCGGACGCATCGCTGATCGCTTTCACGACGACATGCTCGCCATGTTTCACGAGTTCATACGTCGTCGACTTCGGAATATTTTTGAAGGTCAAAGGCTTCCAGCCTTGAGGCAGACCAGACCCAGGCTCGTTTGCAGAAAACCTTCCAACCTCGATCACTGTATCCACTTGAGCCCACACCGGCGTAGACCACGATACGGCTCCCAGTACCAGGAGCACGCGTATCATAAGACTCTTTCTCATCTTACCGTCTCATCCAGGAAAAGAGTTTCGTGAGCCAGCTCTTCGTTCCCTGTGAGAAGTGGGCTTTCCGCCAAAGGTTAACAACTTTCCTGTTCACTTCGGCTTGGGTCGGATAGGGATGGATTGTGCCCGCGAGCGTCTTCGCACCGGCGCCGGTTTTCATGAGCACCGAGAATTCACTAATCATATCACCGGCATGGACCGCCACGATCGTGGCGCCCACGATCGTGTCCGTCCCCTTCTGAACATGAATTCTGGCGAACCCGTTGTCCTCCCCATCGAGAATCGCACGATCCACTTCGTCGAGCTTATAGGTGTAAGTTTCAACCTCGATGCCCTTTTCCTTCGCGTCCTTCTCATACAGTCCGACATGCGCGACCTCCGGCTCCGTGAAGGTACACCAGGGCATCGTCAGCGAATCGACGCTGGCATACGCGAGCCCGAAGGGATGCGGAAATAGCGCGTTCTGGATCACGATTTGCGCCATCGCATCGGCTGCGTGGGTAAACTTGTATCGCGAGCAGATATCGCCGGCCGCGTAAATCTTGGGGTTCGTCGTCTGCAATCTGTGATCCACCTTCACTCCGGCCCTGTCATACTCGACCCCGACGGTCTCCAACCCGAGTCCCTCGACATTCGGGGTCCGACCGACGCCGACCAGGATCTCGTCGACCGTCACATCGTACTGCCGGCCGTGCGAATCGACCGTGAGTCGCTTGCCGGATTCCGTCTTCTGAACCTTTACATCCTTCCCACAACAGAGCAGCGTCACGCCATCGCGCAACATCTGCTGCTCGACAATCTCGGCTGCATCGCGATCTTCATTTGGCATGATCCCGTGTTCTGCTTCGACCAGATAGACCTGACTTCCGAAGCGCGCAAAAGACTGGGCCAGCTCGCAGCCAATGGGGCCAGCACCCATTACGCCGAAACGCCGGGGCAACTCCGTCAGCGAAAAGACCGTTTCGTTCGTCAAGTAGCCCGCCTCCAGCAACCCAGGAATGGGAGGCACGGAGGCACGCGCACCGCTGCAGATGGCAGCCCGTGCGAAGGTCAGCGTTCGATTGCCAGCCGGTCCTTCGACTTGGATCGTGTCAGACCCGGTAAACCGCCCGCTGCCGATGTAGACGTCCACCCCCAAGTTCTTATACCGATGTGCCGAGTCGTTGTGGCTGATGCGCGCACGCAATTGTCTCATCCGTGCCATCACGGCCCCGAAATCGTACTTCACCCCGGCAGGAATATGCAGGCCGAATTCTGAAGATCTTCGGAGATCGGCCCACGCCCGCGCGGCGCGAATGATACCTTTTGACGGAACACACCCGACATTCAAACAGTCGCCGCCCATGAGATGTTTTTCGATCAACGCCACCTTGGCCCCCAGACTCGCGGCAATGACCGCCGTAATCAGGCCGGCAGTCCCGGCCCCGATGACGACAATATTGTAGCGGCCGGTTGGTTCAGGATTGACCCAGTCAGCTGGATGCACATTGGCGACCAATTGCTGGTTATGCTCGTCGTTGGGGAGGATCATCGGCTCGTCGTAGCGGTTCATTCCCGTTGTCCTCTCCGTCATCACGCCGGCTTTGCCGTGAACTTCTTGTAGACGATGGGAATCAGGGCGAACAGTCCCAACAACACAAAGGCCCCGATCACGTTGGGCGACGCAATCTCTTTCAACGTATTGATAGATCCAAGTTGGCGCCCGGCATAGGCATACACGAAGGATCCCGGAATAATCCCAATCGCCGTGGCCCCCGCATAGGTTCCCACACTGACGCGCGTAAGCCCGGAGACGAGATTGACCACAAAGAACGGGAAGAGTGGGATTAATCTCAGGGTCAGCAAGTAGCTGAATGCATTCCTGGTGAAGCCCTCCTGCACCGGCCCGATCCACTTGCCGAACTTCTGTTCGACCCAATCGCGCAGCAGATACCGCGCGGCCAGAAATGCCAGCGTGGCACCGGTGGTCGCACCCAGATTCACAAAAAGCGTGCCGAAGATCCCGCCGAACAGGAATCCTCCTGCTAGAGTGAGGATCACTGCCCCCGGAAGCGACAAGCCGGTGACGATGATATAAACCAGGATGAACAGCCCCACGGATGCTGCATAATTTGTCTCGGTAAACGCCAGTAATTGGTCACGATTCTGCTTCAAGGTGTCCAGCGCAAGATACTGCCCGAGATTGAAGTACAGAAACGCGGCGATGGCGCCAGCGATCGCCGCTGCAATCACGATCTTTCCGATGCTCGATCTGTCTTCCCGCGCAGATGCCGACGTGTTATTTCCCATAGTAACCTGTTGGCCTATCATGGTGCCTCCATCCATAGCTGTCAATGCCACGGCCTCGATCTATGGGTTTGGTCGCTCGGCATCTGACAATCTTACAGACCTCGTGCCTAAGTCCTACGACGCATGCACCACTGCCCTTCTACGCATTAGGAAAGAACACATTGGAGAGGAAAACACACACAGGAGATGGAAGTCCGAAGGTGCCCGCAGTTGCGCTTCGGACAGGCTTGGCACGCTGCGTAGAAGGAGTAGGAAGATCCGCCCTACGGCCTGAATGCAGATGCAGCCCCGCTGAGGACCTCGTTGACCTCCTGTGACCAGGCGCGCTGCGATTGACATGCTTTCGAAGACAGGCTGTTCTTCTGAGTCCTGTCCTGTCGAGACGAACAGGCTTCTTCTTGAACTGCGGCCTGTCTATCGGTTACTGACAGTTCTGGGCCGGCACACCCAAAACCAGCCGCTAGGAGCATGAAGATGATGACCGTCATGGAAGACTCCTGAAAGAAGGACATGGTTGCCCGAATCATTTCAACCACCGCTCTCTTCGGTCATTTCTTCGGAGAGCTATACCGTCCCGAACGGATGAATCACCCTTATCCCAATGTCAATTGGGTAAATCGCGATCGATATGGAGACGGCTCACTGCGCGTTCGAATGGATCGATCACTCCATCGCTGTTTCGATCAAGTTCTAGAAAATGGTCATGAAGAAGTTCCCCGGCCCGAGGGCGGAGTACGCGTCCCGTTCCACGATCTTGTCCGGGATTGTACCGCTGAGACTGTTCAAGTAGTCCATAGTGGGCGCGGCCCATGTCGATCTTGGGTCGAGGGTCCATGGGAGCCGCCGTGACTGCAGACAGTGCCCTACCCTTTAGCCTTTTAGAGCCGGCGGTTTTCGCAGACATTTTCTTGGTTGGCGATGACTGATCCACTTTTATTTCCGCCCCCGTGCCCGACACGGATTTCGATGCCTTCTTTCTCGTCTGTTTGTGCCCGATAGGAGGACGGAGCTTCTCCGACACAGACGGCTGAATTTTTTGCGATTTTGCCCCGGGCGTCGATTGAGAAACAGAGGCTGCCCCAGACAACTCTGCACATTCGGCACCTAATAACGCCGTCAGGACACCTACCAGCACTATTCTACAGAGGACTAAATACACTGCTATCAATTCCTTATTTTTTGCCGAGCAAGGGACGTTACAAGTGTAGCAGGCCGCCGCACGCTGTATCATATTGATTTTACATGGCTCCTTAAGGTTGTCAGACGCCGATGCAGAGGATGACTTAAGTTGTTGTTGCCAAGACTACCTCAGCTGCCGTAGTCTGCCCACATGGAGGCCACAATGGAGGAGATGAGCAGACTGACAAGAACGAAGGAGCAGTGGGCAAAAGCGCGACGAGGAGGAGAAGAACGCGAAGTGTTTTATGAGGGCGATGACCGACTCCCTCCAGGGCAGCACCTCGTCGAGAATTTCCCGGTTCTGGATCTAGGGTTCAAGCCGGAGATCTCTTTGAGCGAATGGCAGCTTACCGTCGGTGGATTCGTCACCACCCCCGTAGTCTGGACCTGGGAACAATTTCTTGACCAACCCCAATTCAGAGATCGGTCCGATTTTCACTGCGTGACGACCTGGAGCCGTTACGATAACGACTGGGAAGGGATCAGCTTCAAGCACCTCATTTCCGTCGTACAACCGCTGTCGCTCGCTAAGTTTGTCCTCTTTAGGTCCTACGACGACTACACGACGAATTTGCCGCTTGATGCTTGCAATGATGACGATGTCCTGCTCGCCCACAGCTGGAATGGTAAACCCCTCACGCGGGACCACGGCGGACCGGTGCGTGTCATCGTGCCAAAACGCTATGCCTGGAAGGGCGCCAAGTGGGTCAAAGAAATAACATTCGGCGACCGAGATGAAAAAGGGTTCTGGGAGGTGCGCGGATATTCCAACACGGCCTTGCCCTGGGAAAACGATCGGTATGGGTGAGGCTGCTATTTCTTGATCCAGCCGCTGGGACCTTCGACGAGATTGCCGGGTCTGGTTTTTTCGATCGCTTTTTCCCCTGCCAAGGTCTCAACCATGCTCAGGCTTGTCCCATCGCGGCGAGCGATCTCCTGGTAGGCCTGGCGCCGCTTCTGATTGATGTCACTCGCAAGGCCCTGAACCTCGGCATTTCCTGCCGCCACAACGCCCAAGTAGCCATTGGACTTCTCACCGACCAGTCCCTTTGCCTTCGCCTCTTCAAGGGTCAGTGCGAGCAGCGGCTGCACACCGGCCAAGATTCCCAGGACCGCACTGAGCGCCATCGCTTTCCTCCACATCACCATTTCACATCCTCCTAGAATAAGCCGCTGTCATCTGAAAGTACTTTATCCAGCTCTTTATCAACCTTAACCCTGATTTCGTGGTCAATTTTTACGTTCAGGTTGATCGTAATCGGCTTATCCGGCGCCGCGACTTCAACTCGTGGCGTGCAGGCTCCAAGAGCGACCACGATTCCTACTCCTGCCATGCCTACCCAGAGGCCCCACACTCTCTTGCTCTGCGTCATTGATACCCTCACCTATGGTCGCTTGTGTTTCTTTTCAACTGCCCCCTGAATATCCTCGACTAAGCGCAGACTTTTCAAGAGCGTTGGGATGTGCTCTTGCACCGTAAGATTGAAATTGATCGGGGGAATCTTCTTGAGATCGGGGTTTCTTCCCTCCAATCGCGCACTCAGGAACAACGTACCATTTTCACCGTAGTCTACACCAACTCGCAGCACCGTGTAATGAAAGTTATTGAGCGCCTGCGTCACCAGGTGGAGTTGACTGCTGGTTTCTGAAATGACCTTCGACGATTCCGGCGCCGCTCCATACCGAATAATTCCGCCAGGAGACAATGCTGTAACCAGGCCGTCTTTAACGGCAAGGCCCGTCTGAGTGATGGACACGGGTACTGTGCCATCCAATGTTCCGGTCCCCTGGAGGTTTTGATTTTGCTCGACGCTCAAGATTTTGGCAAGATCCAGGTCGCGCAGCGAAACGGTCGCTTGAGCAACAGGATTCGCGAGATCAACTGCCAGACCCGGACTCGTGACAGTCCCTCCGAACAGATTACAACGAAATTCTTTGATCTCGACGGTCGGCAGACGGTGTGCCAGGGTCCAAGTTCCTTGGAGCGTTGTTGCCAAATTTGTTATCTCGATCCCGGTCTGGACTGAAGCGATAGAAATCGGAGCCGGCCGCGTGGTCGCGATTGATTCCAGCCCTTGCGCGTGGAGCACCATGGTCGAGCTGATACCTCTTGCGCGATATTCGTCATACTGCACAGACAGCTTGTCAGCTGAGATCGTGGCGTCCCCGGAGGTCAACTGAAAGACTTGTGCAGGAGAGCCCATCCCACCTGACCATGCGGCCTCGAGCGTCGCCGCCATTTGGCCCTCGGTAATCTCAATGGATGCTGGAAGTCCACCCACCAACTTGCTCAACCGGCGCTCTGCGCCATCGAATACGACCGGTCCGATTGCCGCCCGTAACATTCCTTGCCCGGCATTCAGTGACTGCTCAATAGTGGCCGCAACCAGTACACCCTGAGCCTGTGTCGCAATCCGAAAATCTGCTTTGACATCCGACTGTGTCGCCGCAAATGTAGCCGTCCAATCAGTTTCCGGAAGTTCCCAGGGAGATACCTCGAGTGATATTGAATGGATCGACGCACTTCCTCGTGTATTCCATGATGTACGAGTGAGTTCTGACTGTTCCAACCTTACCATCCCCTGACCGAGACGAACTCGCCGTCCCATCATCTTCATAACCGGTGCACGAATCGCCATTGCAATCGGGCCCGCCGTGCAATGCAGGTCCACCACGTCGCATTGGACGGAGAATTGCTCGGCCACCTGCACCGTCATGACCGGAATCGTCCCTGTTGCTCCCTCCACCTGTTTTGCTGTGATCGACGAGGCCGGCAGAAATATCGCCTGAACGTGTGAACGTACCAGGGACAGCGAGCCTCGTATTCCGGCGACTGCATCTTGCGCGGATAGCGCCGATGTCACTCTCTTCGGCAAGATGCCCTCGACTCGAAACGTCCCGGATGCCGATACCAACTCAGCGCCGATCCCTTCAGCACGGCTTGTTTCAAACTCTACGACGAGCGGCCCGGACGCTGTCCCGTAACCGACCTGCAACGGCCCTTCAACGATCATGCGAATGGGTGAGTCTGACCAATACAATGTCCCCCGCACTGGCTTCGCATTGATAATCCGTATCGGCTGGTCTCCCCGATCGAGAACCTTCCTGATCGACTCCGGAATCATCCGCGAATGCACATCGACGGTTGCCACAAGCAAAACCCCAGGGTCCAGTGTCCACGCGATCTGCCCGGCATTGCCGGAAAAGGCACCCTTGTAGGCCACCGTGACATGCTTCGCAACTCCCTTGAGTGCGGGCAACGTGACCTGCGCTTGAATGGCTCCGGCTAACCGCGTACGAGGATCATGCCAAAGCGACGTGAGCACCGCGTCAGTTGCGGCAACACCGGACCAGCTGACAGTCACATGCCCGGAGACTTTTCCCAGTTCAGGGCCGATCGGGACCAGCAACGCGATGAACGGCGCCAGCTCGCGAACATTGACTTCTAGCCGTCCAGTGACTTCAATCTGTGCCCCCTTGGGATTGGCTTGCGACTGCCAGGAGACGATTGGCACGGCTTGAAGTCGTTGAGACACCAACATCGCCGACCAGGTACTGGCCGAATGGCCTGCAATGGTCAGCCCATACGAAGCTGTCTCACTGCCTTGAAAAGACAGCTGCCCTCCGATTTCTCCGTCTCGATACATGAGGGCGCCGGACACATTGACTTTGCGGAGCGGGCCGGTGGCCTGCTCGCGAAAAATCGTCACACGATCCAACTGCACCTCGTCGAACGGGAGGATCGGCAGGCGGTGCAGGAGGTCTCCAGCCGTCAGCAAACTCCAGGGCGATTCAACCTCATCGGCACGATCGGCAGACGCCTGCTCTCCTTCAGACGCACCCCTTGGTTGCGTATTCAAAATCTGAAGGGAGACATCAGGGAGCACAATCCGTCCAACACGTCCTTGCAGTAACTGAGGCAGGCTATAGTTAATGTCGATGTTCGTCAGGGATACCAGCAGCTTTTCCCGGCCCAACTCTTGACGAAAGGACACAACAGGAATCCGCATGCCTCCTAATCCGGGATATCCGAGTTGAACCATGACATGTTCGTACCCATACCGATGGAGTCCGTACGTCAGGAGAGATGACACAACCAGCGGCAAGAGCAGATACAACCCGACCAAGACGAGCAGCCCAAGAAAGAGACGGAGTTGATATCGACGGGTAAGCATGTCGAGGTTCACACACCAACCGGCAGCTCGTTTTTCTGCTGGCGGCGGATGCCGGTTCCAGCTACCATATCGAAAGGACCGCCGGTCTATATGGATAATCGCCACCATACCCTGCTTACACCACGTGAATCCACCCATAATCGGCCAGGGCTTCAACGATGAAGGACCATCGCATCGCCGAGGTGACATTCTGGCCGATCGACATTCCCTTGACGGACCCGTTTGTGGTGGCCACCGGGGCCCGTGTGGTTGCCGAAAATGTCTTTGTGCGAATTACCTTACAGAGCGGCGTTTGCGGATTTGGGGAAGCGGCACCTTTTCCCGAAGTGGGTGGCGAAGACCGTCCGTCCTGTATAGACACGCTTACCCTACTGGCGAAACGACTGGTCGGGCACTCGATCCAGAACTACCGCCAGATGGCCCAGCAGATGGCCGATCAGGCCCCGGAACAGCCGGCCGCACGCTGTGCCATGGAAACTGCTCTCCTCGATGCCTACTGCCATGCCGCCGACATCCCGATATGGCAGTTCTGGGGCGGAGCCGACGTGCGTCCACGGGAAACCGATATCACGATTCCCATCGGGACTGCGGATGACACCCTGGCTCTGGCACGTCACTGGTATCAGAAGGGATTTCGCCTGTTCAAGATGAAGGTCGGCAAGGATGTGGACGAGGATATCCGCCGCGTGGAAGCCGTCCACAACA
Organism: Nitrospira sp.; assembly: GCA_015903945.1. Classification (GTDB taxonomy): domain Bacteria; phylum Nitrospirota; class Nitrospiria; order Nitrospirales; family Nitrospiraceae; genus Nitrospira_D. Next base: position 62,040 of record JABMDL010000007.1, read on the forward strand.
CCCTACCCGACGTGGCATTCATTGGCGACGGCAATCAAGGTTTCTCGCGCGAAGAATGCCTCGCCTTTGTCGACGGGATACGGCGTTTCGGTGGGAAACTCCTGCTGCTGGAGCAGCCGGTGGAGCGGGACGATCTGGAGAGCCTGGCCCACATTCGACGGACCACCGGTATTCCCGTAGCAGCCGATGAATCGGTGCGTTCTCTCGCTGATGCGCGTACCGTCGTGGGCCAGCAGGCCGCGGACTATATCAATATCAAAATTATGAAAACCGGCGTGCTCGAAGCCGCGGAAATCGCCTCCTTCACGTTGAAATCCGGGCTCAAGCTCATGATCGGCGGCATGATCGAATCACGCCTTGCCATGGGCTGTTCCTTCGGTCTGGTCCTTGGGATCAAGGGATTCGAGGTCTTGGACTTGGATACGCCACTGCTCCTAGCGACTGATCCTGTGATGGAGGGTTATCGATATACCGGATCACAGCTTCAGCCTTGGGCAACTGCAGGGTTGGGACTTGCTGTGAACGCCCCGTCTTATGGACAGACTACCATCGGTGCCTAGATACTGTGTGGCATTATTTCAAGCAGAAGTTATTATCCAGCAAGCCGTCTTCTGCAACGGTGGCCTCGCCGCCTGATCGACAATTACCTTTGGATTGATTTCCCCCTGCTTCGATTGTCGGCCCGCCAACTCCTTGATCTCCAATAGGCACTCTGTTGCTGCCTAATTGTCCTCCAGCCAGGAGAACGAGTGCCGCTGGATCAGCTTTGGTTATGCTCATCTGTCCATCTTTACTCAGAGTCAAGACCATTGCCAACTGCGTTCCTGAATCAACGAGCGGGAGCGCTGTCGCATGAAAGGCCTTTCCGCCATGATCCAATTGGATGCCAACCTTGTAATATTTGAGCGATGCGGGGAACGGAAGCCCGAGGGCCTTGAGATCGTCCGTATAGACTCCATGGTTTGCGTGATACACGGCTTCCAGCCGACTGATTTCCGCCAGCACCACTTCCGCCTCAACTGACTGCGCTTTCGCCAAGGCATGCCGATGGAACACGATCGCCATCGATGTCAGCACGGCCAGGATGGCCAAGACAACCAGCATTTCAATCAGCGTAAAGCCTGAGTCATTCGTCAGACGAGTGGTCATTGCCTCTTTGCCCGCGATTCCCCCAAAGGTGTGTATCTAAATCGTTGAACAACTTGATCGATATGATCGATAGCTTGCCGCACTTCGACCGGAATCGGTGATCCCACCTGATCTACCTTGGACAGCCCCGTATGGATCACGTGGGTGTCGTGGTGAATGGACGCCATCGCGTGCTCGATATTCTCGGCGGCCTGATTGGCGCATTCAGCCAGTTCATCCAATCGATCGCTTTGGCGAAACCTCATTCTCCATCGCAGATCACCCCGTGCCCAGTGCTGCATACTCTCTTCAAGCCGATACAGTGGGCCTGCGACTCGTCGCGTCATGATGAGACTAAATATGACCGAACCGAAAAAGAGGATGGGCACAGCCACCCATACCGTTTCACTCAGCATCAACATCTCATCGGCAGCGGCTTGACGTTCCTCTAATGAACCGCCGCCGTACAGTGCCAAGAGCGGTTTGAGATGGGCCCCATAGAAAGCCAATGTGAAGAACAGAGCCGAATAGAGGAAGAGTAGCAACCCGATCCAGGCCACATACCCTTTTTGGATTCGATGGAAAAAAAATCCCTCGCGGTGATCAGTAAGCGCTGGGGTGATTAACGGAGCCGTCTGCATACGCCCTCCCATTCATCACGATTAGTGACGTCCTGTTCATCTGAGCAGCATGTCAATACTCCGAGCGTATCACCGGGATCAGCACTTACCAACTAATTGGGGGATTTAGAGAGGCGCCCGGCAGATCCGACAGAGCTTATCTCGTCTCCTGAGGAACAGGCTCGGACGGCGAGGCGGTTCGAGGAACGTCGCTTTTTTCTTCGCTTTCGTCAGGGGTGACGAGATCCAGTGGCAGTGACAACGTATTCGTCAGCACATCGACCGCCAACTGAGCCAATCCTGAGACACCGGATGCAAAGGATCGCACCGGCATGTACGTGACTTCGGGATCCTCCACGGCGCCCTTGACGGCGAATATCGCTGTCGCCAACCCCTTGCGCTCGCCAGCCAGAATGCGGCCGAACAGCGGAATGGTTTTTAGAAACTTCGAATAGGACCCGAACGGGCTGACGGCCGCCACAAGATCCAGTTGATCGGTCGGCAAGTCATAGTTGCCGGCAGCCGTGATCTTCAAGATCGGACTGTCGATGATCACGTTCTCGGTTTGAAACAAACCGTTCTGGATCGCAAACGTCCCGGAAATCCGGTTGTAGGGCAGCCCCTCCTTCTCAAGATCGACTTTCCCTTGCAGCACCGCGGGAAGATTGAGCAGACTGATGATCTTCCACACCGCCCGCTCGTTGGATTTGGGGATGCGCCCGTGTTCCAACAACACCTCGGCTTTTCCGTTCAGCGAGGGATAAACCCCATGCGGATTGCGCCCGTGACCGCGAATGGAACCGACTAACCGCATGTCACCGGTGGCACCGCGCACTTGAGTATTGGTCAGCCGCAACAGCTCCTCGACCGGCACACCCGTCGCGCGGAATGACAGCTCCACATCCGCTGGTTCTTTCCGTGGCAGTCGGGCTACCAGCCGTCCGGCAACTTGGCCACGAGCCGTTTCAGCGGAAATGCGATCGATGTCAAAGACACCGTCCTGCATCGTCACACGGGCCGACAAGGAGCCGAACTTAAGGTGTTTGTAATGACTGCGCGCGGCCGTGGCCGATAGCTCTACCTGGCCGGCCTCCGCTAAGGTTTCGAGAAATTCCCGCATAGGCGACCGGTCCCCTTTGGGAATCAGCAAACTCAGGTCCATCTGGTTCGACTCGATCTTTCCAGTGATGATCGGTCTGGCCGTCCAATTTCTGACAGACCCCTCGAACGCCACGTCGCTGTCTCGTATCCTGCACGCTAGCCGTTTGACTTCAGCGCCATTACGCACCAATTTCACACGAGCGTAAATGTCTTGAAGAGGGCCCTCCACTCCTCCCGCCGTCATCAAACCGTTGGTGAGCGCCAGCCACCCTGTAATACGCCAGGTGCTCCAGTCCCTCTCCTTCCCCTTCATGTCGAGTGAAATTTCGAGATTGCCGGCTTCAAGCCCACCTTTAGAAATCCATTCTGGCAATCTCGAGAGCGAGACGACGCCGGTCGCCGCCGATGCATCGATACTGAAGCGTTCGCCGATCAGCACGTGCCCCTTGACGGGAATTCTCAGCGAGGGCAGGACCACTTCTAGGCGGTTCATCATCACTCCACCACTCTTGGCGGCATCGCCCTCGAATTCGAGAGCAGCCGGCGCGCCTGCGGGCTTTTCGCCAAGCCCCGGCACGATCAGCTTGGCCTCGTCGAGTACCACCAACCCGCGAAGATGTGGTGTCGCCATCAAGCCGGACAGTGTGACGTCCGCACTCACCGTTCCTTCGAATGTGCCCGGGGCGATCGCGGGCAGCGACGCCAGCCGTGCCATCGGTATGGCCCCTCCGCGCACGTGCACGTCGAAGTTTTGAAACAGGCTCGCCTCATCGCCGGTCAATGTTCCTTCTACCTGCATCTCGGCATCTCCGAGATGGCCGGTCACATGCTCAAATCGTGTTGAGCCGTTTGCGAGAATGAACCGGCCTTGCAGACCCGTCAACCGTTCCGGTAACGCCGTATGGCTGAGGCTGACGGATTGCGCCACGATCGTTCCACCGGCAAAGGTGACTCCACCGGGTTGATTTAATGGTCCGACCAGCCGGAACGTCGGCTGCGCCGTGCCCTCTACGTCGCGGACGCCGGCCAGTACCCGTGTCAGTTGTTCGATCTTCATCGTCCTGGCAAGGAAGTCCAGCAAATGGGACCCGGCCATGGTTCCCGTGATTTCCAGTTCGAGCCACGGGCCTGCCTCAAGAAACGACACAACGGCCTTGCCCTCCGTCAGGTGAATCGCGCCATACTCTCCCGTCACGCCAGTGATACGGATACGCCCCGGCTCCACAAACACGGAGGCGGCCAGATCTTTCGCGGCGACACGGTCTTGGCCGATTAAGCCCTGTGCCTCCTGAATACGAAACTCTCCGCTGGTCGACAGTGGCACACCGGCCGCCGGCGACCCCGTCAGAGTCGCATTGATTATTTGCACCTTGCCGTCAATCTGCCGATCAACCATCAAGGTCTGAATTTGTGGGTTGATCCACTCCAGGGGTATCGTCTGCAACAATTGTGGCAACGTCACCAGCGAGCTGCTGATTGTGACGGCAAACGTCGGTTGCGGCGTCATGAGACCGGCCAGGCTGGCTTTTCCCGTCAAGGTCATCTCGTTCAGCCGTGCCGAGAGATCGGACAGCACCAGGTCATACCCGGCCACCCCAGGCATCACTCGTACCGCGCCTTGGAGATTCACCAGACCTTGCAGACGATCCGGAATCGGGCGAGCACCGAAAAAATCCGCCGCGGCGCGCAGGTCCAAATTGGAGGCGTCGAGACGGCCATCGAACTGAAACAATGGGGCCGTCTCGTGGGGCGCGTTACCGGTGAGCGACACCGGCTTTTCCGCTTGTTTGATCACGCCGTCCAAGGAGACCGCCGACACACCGGCAGCACTCGGATGAACAGCCGAGAGATGGAGGTCAGCTGTCCCACGATTCGGCCGAACCAGCAATTTTGCGTCAACCCGCTCAAGGGGGAGCGAACGTACGCCATCCGTTCTGGAGGCATCAATCACCGTGACAGTGCCATTGACAAGCGTCACCTCCCGAATCATAAATATTCTGGTCATTGCTTCCAGCGTGTGCCGGCCGGTGTTCTCGTCCTCCTTTAACCCTTCCGGGAGGTTCCAAGAACCCGCCTCATTGCGTCGAAGCGTGAGGGTCGGCTCCTCAATCAGCAACCGCTTGCCCACGAGTTGCTTGCGAAAGAGCGGCAACAGCCGCACGACGAGATCAACCCGCTTGGCGGACAAGAACACCTGATCTGAATTGGGATCGTGAATCGTGACCTGGGAGAGTTCGACGCGCAGACGGGGAAGGATCACGAATTTGACACGATGCACATCGAGTTTTCTGCCGAGGCTTTCCTCCAGCTGTTGCAGGACAAATTCCTTGAGATAGTCCACACCGGTCAACTGCTGGGAGAATGACAGAAACGCAACAGCGGATACGACCAGAACGAGGATAAGGACAAGACCACGGCGCAATGCTGACACGCTATCCCCTTGAAAATACGTATAGGTTCGTGGGCATCTTACAGAAAGAATGGAGTGAAAGCTAGAAACTCTGGGGGCAAGCCTTCAATTCGCGGTGAGAAAACATCGTGCTGAACCAGCACATCTACCAAAGGCTCTCCCTGCGATCACATGGTTTCGGCCTTTGAGAACTGAATATCCCTGATCCGGCCTCCCTAGTTGACAGTCGATGGGCTCTGAGGCTACACGTCTCTATGGCTATTCATCCGCTTGCCGGTAGACCTCCCCTGCCTTCCATGCTCGTCGATATCCCTGTACTCTTGGCCGCGTATCTGTCCGAGAAACCGGACTCCGCCATTCGAGAACAGCGCGTGGCCTTTGGAACATCCGGCCACCGAGGGTCATCCTTCAAGAAAAGCTTTAATGAGCCGCATATTCTAGCTGTTACTCAAGCGATTTGTGACTACCGCTCCAGTCAGGATACGACTGGCCCGCTGTTCCTGGGCTGCGATACCCATGCGCTCTCGAGACCGGCATTTCAGACAGCCCTCGAAGTCCTATCCGCCAATCACGTCGAGGTCATGATCGACAACGACGGGGGCTATACCCCAACGCCGGTCATTTCCCACGCGATCCTCTCTCACAATCGTGACCGCACCTCCGGCTTGGCCGACGGCATCGTCATTACCCCATCACATAACCCGCCGGAAGACGGAGGCATCAAATACAATCCGCCGCAGGGTGGCCCGGCAGATACCGCAGTCACGAAGTGGATCGAAGATCGGGCCAACGGCTTACTGGCGAAGGAGCTTGCCGGCGTGCACCGCGTGTCCACTGAAGCCGCCAGACGTGCACGCACCATCCATCGACACGATTACATGACTGCCTATGTCGGCGACCTCGGCAACGTCATCGATATGGATGTGATTCGATCCGCCAAACTGAAATTAGGCATCGACCCGCTCGGCGGCTCCGGCATCGCCTACTGGGTGCCGATCGCGGAACGCTATGGACTGAATATTGAGATGGTCAATCCGGCCGTCGATCCCACCTTCCGCTTCATGCCGTTAGACTGGGACGGAAGAATCCGGATGGATTGTTCCTCCCCCTTTGCCATGGCGAATCTGATCGCCATGAAGGACCGTTTCGACGTGGCCTTCGGTAACGACGCGGACAACGACCGGCATGGCATCGTCACTCGGTCAGGGTTGATGAATCCCAATCATTACCTCGCCGTCTCGATCGCCTATCTTTTCGCCAATCGTCCCAGCTGGAACGCCAATGCCGGTATCGGTAAGACATTAGTGAGCAGCAGCCTCATCGACCGGGTCGCGGCCAAGCTCAAACGAACGCTCGTCGAAGTACCAGTCGGGTTCAAGTGGTTTGTGAGCGGCTTGCTCAATGGCTCGCTCGGTTTTGGCGGTGAAGAAAGTGCGGGGGCCTCGTTTCTGCGCCGTGACGGCACGGTCTGGTCCACCGATAAGGACGGCATCATCATGAACCTGCTTGCTGCCGAGATGATGGCTAAAACCGGGAAAGACCCGGCCCAACTCTACCGTGAACTGACCGGCGAACTGGGAGAACCAGTCTACGAACGGATCGACGCCCCCGCCACGCCAAAGCAGAAGACCATTCTCTCACAATTGTCCCCCGATCAGGTCAGAGCCTCAGCCTTGGCTGGCGACAAGATCACAGCCATGCTGACGATCGCTCCCGGTAACGGGGCAGCCATTGGAGGACTCAAGGTGGTCACCACACAAGGCTGGTTCGCCGCCCGACCGTCCGGCACAGAGGATGTGTACAAGTTGTATGCCGAGAGCTTCCGCGGAAGGGAACATTTGAAGAGGATACAGGAAGAAGCACAGGCCCTCATCACCAATGCATTCACCTCCTCAGCATAAGTTTCATCACGTCATGAGCAACCACACGGTGCGCTGGCCTCTGCCAACGCACGACTATTGGTCCACGCCGTTCGCGGAATCGTTACTTCAGCATTTGGACCTGAGACCGGGCTTGCGGATACTCGATGTCGCCTCTGGCCATGGTATCCCCGCTTTCTATCTGGCTGAACATATTGGCCCGAGTGGAGAAGTGTTCGCGGTGGATGTCAGTGCCGGCCAGGTCGCTCGCGCAAGGGCAATTCAAGGTTCACAATTACCCTGGCTCCGGTTTGAGTGTATGGACATGCGCTTTCTGCCGTCTAACTTAGCAACGTTTGATCGGATCACGGGCAATCTCTCTGTCATGTTCTTTCGGCCCAATCGGTTTGAGACAGCCCGTGGACTCGTCGAACGACTTCACCCGGGCGGCCAGCTTGTTTTGACCTTTCCGTCCTATGGCACATTCGATTCACTATGGCAGGTGGTAGATCGAGTGATGATCCAGCAGAGGCGGATCATCGAGCGAGAACGCTTTCAGACCTATTTGAATGAGCGACCGTCGGCGCAGGAGGGACGAGGTTGGCTTGAGAAACTTGATCTTGAACGGGTCGAGGCTATCGAGTATCCGCTCGAAGTCGCGACTGGACCAGGCCATGAATTTCTCCACCACCCGCTCCTTCGTAGAGGATTTCTCGATGACGTGTTCGAATGTTTCGAAGACCAGTCCCTTGCCGAGCGATTCATGACCGACATCGCTCACGACATTACCCCATTCACCCCGCTGATCGCCCATCGCTGTGTGCTCTCAGGATGGAAAAAGATGTGACATTCAGCTCAAGACAGCGATTCAGCATGACAGATGCGAGGGCGAGCACTGCGGATGCTTGATGGATGCTCACGGACTAATGGCAACCCTCCGGAAGACTTCCGCATAAGCACCGGCCGGAGCGGCTGCTTTGGGATCGGCGAACACGGCGCGCCAGCGGTTCAACCCCAACACGCCTTCCCCATAGGGGATCGTCGCCACCTGACTTTGATGTTCCGCGATCGCGAGCAGCTTCTTTGCCACAACGGAATCGATGTACTCAAGCCGGTCCCAGGTTGCCAACGGTCCCCAGACTTCATACGCCCACAGGCCGGCGGGCGGGACGATACCTGACTCCAGGATGCTTTCCCGCGCCAATTTTCCGGCCAACCGATGGGCCGGATGCCGATCCGCTTCTTCATCCAATGTATACACCTCAGCCGGCTGCAACTGCACGAGCAGCTCAATCAATTTCCTTTTAACTGCCTGGGTATCAATCTCCTCGGTGGCATCGGGCTGATCGCTGAAGAGAACGTCATGCACTCCCAACGTCCGTGCAGCCCGCAGAGCCTCTCTTCGTCTCACCGTCGCCATCTCTCGCTCAGTCCAGCCGAAGGGATTCGAGGCGCGACCACCGTCGGTCAGAATCAGGGAGGTCAGTACGGCCTGGGACTCGACTAATTTCACAGCGGTTCCGCCCATCCCGATTTCCATATCGTCTGGATGAGCGCCGACAATGAGAATATGGCGGCTCATAACCGTGTCCTATACTTTCTTCTTGGACACCTGTCGCTCCGCATGATACGAGCTGCGAACAAGCGGGCCCGATTCGACATGGGCAAAACCCATCGCAAGGCCTTCTTCCTTCAGCGACTGAAAGTCAGAGGGATCATAGAATCGGGCCACAGGGAGATGCGCTCTGGTCGGCTGAAGATACTGGCCTATGGTGATGATGTCGCAGTTCACGTTCCGAAGATCCCCCATGACCTCACGGGCCTCGTCCAGCGTCTCTCCCATACCCAAGATCAAACCCGACTTGGTCGTCATCCCCTGATCTTTCGCTCGGTGTAGCAACTCGATCGACCGCTGATACTTGCCCTGCGGCCTGATCGACGGAAATAGCCGGGAAACTGTTTCGATGTTGTGATTCAGAATCTCCGGTTTCTCCACACACACCATCGCCAGCGCTTCCTCACTGCCTTCAAAATCGGGAATCAAGACTTCGATCGTGCAGCCCGGGCTGAGCCGTCTGGTCTGCCGGATCGTTTCTGCGAACACCCCCGCCCCGCCGTCCGGCAATTCATCGCGATTGACCGAGGTAATGACGGCATGATACAGCCCGAGCGCCTGCACCGCTTCGGCCACCCGCATCGGCTCCTCGTGATCCACAGCGAGCGGGCGGCCCGTTTCCACCGAGCAATAATGGCACCGTCTGGTACAGATATCGCCCAGGATCAAAAACGTGGCCGTACGGGCGTTCCAACATTCCCAGCGATTTGGACAGCGCGCTTCTTCGCAGATGGTATGGAGATTGAGCCGTTCCATCGTCTGCTTGATGTCCAGATAGTCCGGACCGGTTGTGGCTTCGACTTTGAACCAGGATGGGAGGCGGGGACGGACGATGGGAGATGAAGAGCTGACGGCTGATAGCTCGCCTCGCTGGGAGGGCGAAGCGGGCTGATGGCTGACAGTGGGAAAAGAACCGGAGGAGCCCAATGCCGAAGAGGATCGGAGATCGCTGAGGGGGATAAAGCTCATGAGGGGCTCTTCCTGTGCGGACCCTGACGGCACCAGTTGAGCATTCTAGCCAGGAAGCCGGTCGGCTCCGGCTCGGCTTCCGACGGATCGGGGTATTCCACCCAGAGTTCCTGCGAGCCAAGATACACACCGTTGCTAAAGCTCTTCTGCGTCTTGAGTTGCCGATAGCCCCGGCTCTGCAAGATCTGGATCATGGCCAGCAACGCGGCATCCTGAGTCTGGAACAGCTCTGTCACCACACGGACCGTTTCATATCGCAGCAGCGCCCGGTAGCTCTCCCCCGCCCGTTCGAACTTGACCGGCCGGCTGAATCCCCTGACTCGATCATCAAGTCCGGCCAGCTGATGCCTATCACACCCCTCTGGGCTCATTGGTCATGCCAGCGCGCGAAACACCGCCACAAGATCGCTCAGTGCAATGGTCTTATTGCGGAGCACCGCTCGCTCCGCCTGAATTGCATTGCGCAGCGTCTGGTCCACCGAACCGGACTTCAAACAGGAGGCGCCCAGCGCCAGAATACGGTCGCACTCTTTGGTGAGTTTCCGTTTTACGACGGGATTGGCGGAAAGAATGTCCAGGAGTTGGCGTCTGGTTTCATCGAGATGCGACTGAAATTCCTCGTTCGGATTACCCGCGCGGGCGGCTTCCTCCGAACAGCGATCGAGATACAGGGTCAAAAACACGTAGAGGCGCACGAGCGCAGCAGCGAGATCGGTTTGATCTTTAGCTGTCATAGCCATGTCATGAACCACTGAGAGCTGATAGCCGACAGCACCGGGAAAGATCTTTCGGTGATTCTCCGGCCAATGTTCCCTCTCAACCATCGGCCATCGGCTATACGCTATCTGTTCCCGTTCAACCTACAGCAGCACCTTCACATCCGATCCCTCAACCTTGACCTGATATACCGCGACTTTCGCCGAAGGATTCTTGGTGCATTCGCCGGTGGTTACATCGAACTGCCATCCGTGCCAGGGACAGGTGACGATCTTCCCTTCGACTTCTCCCTCACAGAGCGGTCCGCCGCGATGGACACAGGTGTTGTCGGTCACATGGAACGTGCCACCCACGTTAAACACAGCCAATGTCTTCCCATTGATCTTGGCCTCGAGACCGTGGCCAGGCGGCACATCACCCGTTCCCGCCACTCGTACATACTCCGCCATCACCGCCTCCGTTCACACAATCAGTTACCTGTAAAGGGTTGCTTGATCTTCTTCAGCAAACTGTCGATAGATGGGCCGCCTTTCTCAGTTCCGCTCAGCGCGTCCATGACCTTCTTGGCAATCTCTCGGAATGCCGCCGCCTGCGGCGATGCCGGGTCGGCCACGACGATCGGATGCCCGCTGTCTCCTCCGTCCCTGATGGCCGGATCGATCGGAATACGCCCCAGAAAGGGCACGCCGACCTTCTCGGCCGCCCGCTCACCGCCGCCGTGCGAAAAAATCTCTGTCCGCTCGCCGCAGTGACCGCAGACAAAATAGCTCATATTTTCGATGATGCCCAGCAGCGGCACATTCACCTTCTGGAACATGGCCATGCCTTTGCGCACATCGTAGAGCGCGACTTCTTGGGGTGTCGTGACGGTAATCGCACCGGCCAGCGGTACCATTTGGGACAAGGACAGTTGCACATCGCCGGTGCCGGGCGGCAGATCGATCAACAGATAATCCAGCTCACCCCACAGCACGTCGCGGAAAAATGCCTGAAGATACTGATGAACCATCGGACCGCGCCAGACGAGGGGCGTGTCTTCCGGCACCAGAAAGGCCATAGAGATGAGTTTCACCCCGTAGTTTTCCACCGGGAGAATCTTTCCATCTTGCTGTTCCGGCCCCTTGGTGCTCCCCATCATCATCGGAATATTGGGCCCATACAAATCGGCATCCAGGAGCCCGACTTTCACGCCGGCCAGTGCGAGTGCGCAGGCGAGATTCGCAGCGACGGTCGATTTGCCGACACCACCTTTGCCGCTGCTGACCGCGATCACATGCTTGACGCCCGGAATAAAATTGGGGGTCCCTTGCGGCGATTGTCCTCCGTGGGCATGTTCATCTGCCATGACCTACTCCTCCCTGGCTCCCGCGTCACGCATCCGGCCGTGACACTCTTGTGTTATCGACTGCGTCATCATAAGCGATGCAGGAAGGGAAAGGAAATGGGTCGGTCGGGCCAGACTGACGATGGCCCGACCGGGACATCCTGAGCCCGCATGGTTCGTGAAGGTCGTTGCGAAGTCGACCACGCGTATCTCGTGAAGCCTATCTCGTTCTGGAGCAGAGCGTATAGCTGATGGCATATAGCACGTGATCGGACCAACGCATTGCTTCGCTTCGATTTGTACTCCGGGCCCGTGCCATAAGCCATACGCCATAGGCTTTTTCCGCCGACTACGCTTCACGAGATACGAGCGACGCAACACTGCAAACTTGTAATCGATGACCGATTACGATGCTCCATGTATACTGACGTTATTCGAATGGTTCGTTCTTCCCCGGAGCGCCCATGACGATTTCGCCTGCTTCGCTCGAACCGGCCGTTCTTCGCATCGGCGAATATCTCGCGCAACTCTCCGCCGGCCATGCACCGACGATCTTCGAGGGACGCTGGTGGTCCCAATCGGCAATCAATCTGGCGATGAAGGACGACGCCTTCAAGGCGCAGCTGTTTCGTTTCATCGACGTCCTGCCCGTTATCGCCGACAATGAGCGGGTCGTCTCGCTGGCCGAGGAGTATTTCGGCGAATTGAGCAGCGAGCTATTCGGGCTCCAGTGGGGCTTGAGGGCGATGGCCGCCACAGGCCTGGGCGCACGATTAACCGGCAAGTCGATCAGAAACCAGGTCGAGCAGATGGCCAGGACCTTCATCGCCGGAGCCTCGGCCCATGAGGCGCTGCCGGTCCTGGCCAATCTCTGGAAGGACGGGCGCGCCTGGTCCGTCGATTTATTAGGAGAAGCCACGATCAGCGAACAGGAGGCTGACCGCTATCGCGACCATTGCCTGAACGCGTTGAGGAATTTGACGCGTGCCGCAGATGCCTGGCCTTCCGTCTCATTGCTCGAACACGATCCGCTGGGACCGCTGCCGCGCGTGCAGTTGTCGCTCAAGATCTCCGCCCTTTCATCGCAGCTGGACCCGATCGATCCCGAAGGGAGTTATCGGTCTGTGGCATCCCGTCTCCGTCCGTTGGTAGATCAGGCAATGGCCCTGCGCGTCGGATTAATCTTTGACATGGAACAGGCTGAATTGAAGCCTTTGCTGCTGGAGATCTTCACGCGTCTCTTTGCCGAACCGCTCTATCGCAGCTATCCCTATGCCGGCCTCGCCCTCCAAGCCTATCATCGGGAAACAGAGCAAGACATTGGCAGACTGATCGCCTGGGCACGAACAAGAAAGGCGCCGATCACCGTTCGGTTGGTCAAGGGCGCCTATTGGGATGCGGACACAGTCCGGTATCGGCAAGCCGGGTGGCCGGTGCCGCTGTTTGAGCAGAAAGCGGAGACGGACACCAACTACGAACGATTGATCCAAGTGCTCTATGACCACGCCGATGTCATTCGTCCCGCCTTCGGGACACACAATTTGAGAACTCTTGCCGTAATCGAGGCTGTGGCTGACGCACGTGGATTGCCTCCGAATGCGCGGGAATATCAAATGATCTACGGCATGGCCGAACCCTTTCAGCAAGCCATGGTGAAACTCGGCCGCAGAGTCCGGCTCTATACTCCAGTCGGAGCACTGTTGCCTGGCATGGCCTATTTGGTGCGGCGTCTCCTCGAAAATACGTCGAACGAATCCTTTCTCCGAAAGGAGTACGTCGAGTCTCAACCCCTGGCACAGCTTCTTGCTCAGCCGGTCACATCCACCCACATCCACCACGTCACGACGAGCAACCGTCAGGTATTTGCTAACGAACCGCATAGCGATTTTTCCCAAGAACCGATCCGTCGTGCGATGGAGGACGCACTTGCATCCGTTCGAGCCCGGTTGGGGCAGCAGTGGGAAACGGAGGCTTCTGGACCGGTGCTCATCGGCCCCTGGCTGACATCGCACAACCCGTTCCGCCCGGAGGAGTCAGTGGCGTCGGTACGAAGCGCTGCTGTCGCCGATGTCGATGGAGCGGTCGAACGCGCGCTGGCCGGATTCGAGAGCTGGCACCAAGTTGCCGCCGAAGAACGCGCGGCGATTCTGGATCGAGTTGCCTCAGACATGCGCCGCCGCCGCTACGAACTCGCCGCATGGGAAGTCTTTGAAGTAGGCAAACCCCGGCGTGAGGCTGACGCCGACGTGGCTGAAGCCATCGACTTTCTGCATTACTATGCGGATGACATGCGCTGGCTATCGAAGCCGGCGCGGCTGGGTGACAGGCCCGGAGAGAGAAACCACCGCATGTACGGCCCTCGCGGCATCGCAGCCGTCATCGCTCCTTGGAACTTTCCCCTCGCGATCCCCACCGGTATGGTTTCAGCGGCCTTGGTGACAGGCAACTGCGTCCTGTTCAAGCCGTCGGAACGGTCTCCTCGTCTGGGTCAATTGCTCACGGAGATTCTGTTGTCCGCCGGCATCCCACCCGGTGTGGTGACATGTCTGCCAGGCGGACCGGAAATCGGTCAGGCACTCGTTGTCCATCCGCAGATCTCCACGATCGCCTTCACAGGGTCGAAAGCTGCGGGACTCCGCATTCTGGCCGACGCCGCTCACGTCCAGCCGGGTCAGCCGATGATCAAACGGGTGATCGCCGAGATGGGTGGAAAGAACGCCATCATCGTCGATGAAACGGCGGATCTAGATGAGGCGATCGCCGGAATCGTGACGTCGTTTACAGGCTACGCGGGACAGAAATGCTCGGCCTGCTCACGGGCCATCGTACATCGCGCGGTCTACGACCAGTTCGTCACACGGTTGCGGGAAGCTGTGTTGAGTTTGCAGATCGGCGACCCGGAGGCCCCCGGTACAAGGGTGGGCCCGGTCATCGACAGGCGGGCTCAGGCGGCCATTCAACGATTCATCGACGAGGGCACACGAGAGGGCCGTCTGCTCGTACAGCAATCGGTCGTGCAAGCCGGATACTTCGTCGGCCCAACGGTGTTTGTCGATGTCGAACCCCATCACCGGCTGGCGCAGGAGGAAATCTTTGGTCCCGTGTTGGCTGTCATGAAGGCGGAAAGTTTTACAGAGGCGTTGTCCCTGGCAAATGAAACCTCCTATGCCCTCACCGGAGGCGTCTATGCCAGGAGTCCGGCCAATCTCGCGCTGGCCCGTGAACAGTTCGATGTGGGGAATCTGTACTTGAACCGGCCGATTACCGGTGCCTTAGTCGGACGCCAGCCCTTCGGCGGGCATCGCTTCTCAGGGATTGGCGCGAAGGCCGGCGGCGAGGATTACCTGGCCCAATTCATGATCGCCCGCGTGATCAGCGAAAATACCCTCCGACGGGGATTCGAGGCCGCTGACTGAACCTTTCGGCTGCTTAATCTCGTATTCTTCCAGCTCTTCCGAAAGCTCTACGACGACGCCCCGATCTTCCTTGACGGCGCCCATCTCCTGCCGTTCCGAGTATTTCACGAGCCCGACCCCCTTCGCGAACCACGCCGTCATGACGTCCAGTCCGGCAATCGTGCGGCGGCTGGCCGAGAGGTGGATGCGCATGGTCATCTTGGCTTCGACTTTGATGGCATCCGGAAACGTCCCGGCCGGCACGGTGACCGTCTCGCGGCTCTGGACTGTACTCCACCCCTTCACATCCGTCTTCTCATTGGTACCGTCGCGGTCCAGATCCGTCCCAAAATCGATCCCCGTCCGATCGAACTGTTGGAATGAGGACGGCACCTTCACGGGGAAACGGAAGATTTGGTACGGAGTAATTTGCTTTTCCAACGGCGTCCCCGGGTCGGCCCCATAATAGACAATGCCGACGCTGTCCCGGCGATAATAACTATCCGAGGGACCGTGATTACCAGGATTGGTATCATGGAAGACGGTCACCACCACGCCCTTGATCGTCTTGGTTCCGGTGACCGTCGAGACATTTGTGAAGAACTTGTTCTCAATGGTCTGCAGTGGGCCCTCCGACATCTGTCCGCGGTAGGTCCAGCGGCTGCCAGGCGTATCGGGAAAATAGTCGGCGGATGACGCGATCGTAATGGGCTCTTCTGCACACAGCGTTGTCACTCCTAGACCACCGGCCAATAGGATATTTGCCAGGAAGAGCGCCTTATTCTTTCTGAATACCATCATCACGAGCAATCTCCGATTTGGTACGTGGTCGACGGTACCATAGGCGTCGCAATTGCGGCAAGCAACCGGCGGTTCCCCGTGGCACCAGCTGCTTGCGTTCACACACTCCTCCTCGCATAATCCGGCACGCATGGCACGCTCATCGTCGAAAAAGCCGACTGTCTCGACTCGGGCTGATCACGCGAGGCCCCACCCGGCTGTGCTGGTTACCGGCGCATCCGGCGGCATCGGCCGCGCAATCAGCCTTGCATTCGGCAGAATTGGATGGCATGTCGGTGTCCACTACAGCCGGAACAAACCGGAGGCTGAGACCACGCTCCGTCAGGTTCAGGCACAGGGGGGCACGGGTAATCTGTACCAAGCGGATATTCGAAAGTCCGACTCGGTCCAGCAGATGATCGACACATGGCGTAGCCGCGTGCCTCTCACAGCCGCGTTCATCTGCAATGCGGGAATCGCCAAGAGCAGCCTTTTGGTGCGCCAGCCGGAACGGGCCTGGCATGACGTCATCGAAACGAATCTGACCGGCACATTTCACTGTCTGCGCGCTATGGCGCCCGTGTTGCTTGCCGGAGGCGGCGGCAGCATTGTGGTGATCGGCTCCCACACAGGCTTTCACGGCGCTTCGGGGCAAGCTGCCTATGCGACGTCGAAAGCCGGATTAATCGGTTTGGTCAACACCGCGGTGTGGGAATGGGGAGCCCAGAACGTCCGGGTCAACCTCGTGCTGCCCGGCTGGCAAAAGACCGGTTTGACGGCAGACATCTTCCCGGAAGGCAGCGGATGGCCCGACCATGCGCTGGGCCGTCCTCCGTCATTGGAGGAAGCGGCACGGACGGTCGTGCATCTAGTGCAGTTGAACGATGTCTCCGGCCAGGTATGGAATTGCGACAGCCGGAACCTGTAGAAGAGAGCTGACAGCTTCCAGCTCACAGCTGAAGACTGATTGCTGTATGCATACTGGCATCTTCATAACCGGCACAGATACGGGCGTCGGCAAAACCCTCGTGGCTGCCGCGCTGGCCGTTGCCCTAAAAAAGGCCGGCCACACAGTCGGTGTGATGAAGCCTATCGAAACCGGGGTCTCTGCCTCCAACGCAGTTCAATCTGATGCCGCGCGGCTCCGTTCCGTCATCGATAGCGAGGAACAACTCGGAGCGGTCTGCCCGTATCGATTCGCCTTGCCGCTGGCCCCGCTGGCCGCAGCACAGGCTGAACGGCAAACCATCAATCCGGAGACCATCCGAAAAGTCTACCGCCTGTTGGCCGAACGAGCTGAGTGTACCGTCGTCGAAGGGGTCGGCGGGGTATCGGTGCCAATCACGCCAGACATCGATGTGATAGATCTGATCGCACGATTGAAGCTGCCGGCGGTGGTCATCGGACGTTCTGGACTGGGAGGAATCAACCACGCGCGGTTGACGATCGAAGCTCTGCGCCGCAAAAAGATTCCCGTTGTGGCATTAGTGCTGAACCAGACCCAGCCGGCCCGATCGAAACTGGCGCGCCTTCAGGAGCGGACCACCGTCGAGCTCCTTCGGAAACAGGCAGGTGCACCGGTCTTGGGCCCGCTCCCCTATCAGTCAGGATTATCCCGGCGCTTTCGTCAATCAACAGTTCGGTTGGCCGGCTCGGTGGCCATTAAGGCGCTGGCGAAGCTGGTGATGACATTCTCGACACGATGCCGGTGACCGCGTGCCGCACGTCTGGCGCGGCCACAATTGCGGAAATCACCGCAACGCCATCGGCTCCCGCCTTCATGGCATCCGCCACATTCTCAACTGTCATACCGCCGATGGCAAAGATCGGCAACGAAGTGAGCCGCCGAATCTCCTTGAGGCCCTGAACGCCGACGACTGGATCATGGTCCCGCTTGGAGCCGGGTTTGAAGATCGGCCCGAACCCGATGTAGTCCGGTTTCAGACGATCGGCCTCGCGGACCTGCTCGGGATTATGGGTAGACAACCCGATCAGCTTGCCGGCTCCCATAATCATGCGCGCATCGCCATACGGCAAGTCCTCTTGTCCCAGATGCACGCCGTCTGCCTCGACCGCCAATGCCAGATCGCACCGGTCATTGACGATGAATGTGACGCCAAGCTCTGCAGCAATCTTCCGCAGCTCCATCGCCTCAACATAGGCCTCCTTCATGGAGGCGGACTTGTTCCGGTATTGAAACAACTTCGCGCCAGCCCCTGCCGCGTCCTTCAGAATATCACCGAGGGATCGGCTCGGACCGACTGAGGGATCGAGAATGACGTAGAGGCCTGCGAGCGGACCAAGAGGTAACGAGTTCATGGGGACAGCACCCGCCCGGAATGCTCACGTGCCTTCTGCTTTACAATACGAAAGTGCGTTTCCAACTCATGCCGTACAGCCATGGCCATGATCCAGTCAGGGACAAGCGAGTCCAGTTCAAAGAGCAGTTCAAAGTCGGCGCTCGTCTCGTTCCCCCCGCCTGCCGGCCGCAGCGTCCACACACGATGATATTGTTTGAAATCCCCACCCTTCAGCTCGGTTACCAGTCCTCCGCCGGGCAACGTGCGGGACTCCGTGACCAGCCGCCGCTCTCCGGGAAGCAACGCATGTTCAAGCCGAAGGTCGATAGTGGCGACCCCGTCCCGCACATGCCAGGCAGCTAGTCTCATGCGCATCTCGAAAAGTTCTGGCCAACGTGGATAATCGGATAACAGCCCCTGGATGACCTCGGTCTTGGCCGGAAACAGCACGCGGGCTGTTGCTCGCACACCACCTGCAGGTTCGGTCGTAATCTCCAGCGTGTCGGCGCTCGACGCAGCAAACCCTACCAACGGCCCCTGCGCCATCAACAGAACGGCTAGGAGCATGAGCGGCCAGCTGATCAACGGTATGTTATCCGGTGATCGCATCTAACAATCGTTGATGAACCTTTCGCACGCGTTCTAGCTGGCCCTTCGCCGGAAACCGTTCGTAAAACCCCTCGGCCCGAAATTCTTTGGCCAGCGGCGCCCAGGGTTTCACGATCTCGGTGAACGGCCGGTGTGAGTGTTGCTCATCCCAATCCTTGATGAGTTTGCGGTCTATGATCAGGTCGTCCAGCACACGGATCAAGGCCTTCAGCGTCACATCGCGCGTAAACATATAGCGCTCGTTATGCCCCCACACCTCTACCATAACCTCTTTCACGCCCTTCAGATAATCACGCACCAGCGCGTAGCACCGGTCGGCCTTCATGCCCAAGTGTGACTCTATCCAGCGTTTGTGGGCCGTGACAACCTTGAGCAGTTCGTTGAAGACCTCGGATTGCAACACCCACTTCTCTTGCTTGCTCCGCCCGCCGAGGCGATTGATCTTGTACCGCAGCGGCGAGTCTTCTTCGCTGTACAACAGATTGACGACCTTGGCCGTAAATTTCTTTTCCGGGCTCTCCCACGACACCTTCTCATAGAGATCCACCAGATGCGACCGGTTGATCCTCGTGTGGGTGGAGTTGATGATGACAAACATCTCAGTTGCAAAGTCGCCACTGCGTCCGTCAAACAGCAGGCAGGGCACTTCGACCTGCGAGCTCTGGTCCGGGTGCTTGGCCTGAAAAAAGTGGAGCCCGGCCAGCCGGTGCTGGCCGTCGATCACCAGATACTTCCCCTTCGACTCGCTCAGATGGCCGATCGACTCCGATCCCCCGACCGGTTGGAAGCGGAGCGTCTCGTCGGTAAACAGCAGCACGGTGCCAGGAATCATGGGTTGCGCAACGACCGTCTCATAAAAATTCACGATCTGCTTGATCTTCTGCCGGTTCAGGACACGCTGAAACCCCTTTTCGCTCCGTTCGATCCCGGCAATGAATTGGGCGACTTCATCGTGCTCGGCAATGCGGCTCTGCGCGATTTCCTCGCCTTCGAAATAGTAGCGGCTGGTAAAGCGCACCTTCTCCAGCAGGTCTGCCGCCTTGTAGGCGATGAAGTAGAACGTGCCTTCCTTTTGCCTGATACGCGTCGCAAGCATAGGGCCTCCCACCCTCTGTTCCGTATGTCACAGATTCTACGCGCCCCCCCCGATGGCCGCAAGAAAAGAGACTATGCTACCTTGGCCCTCATTGATGACACCCCTGACACTGACTGAATCGATCAAACGAGAAGCGCGTGCGTTGGGATTCGACGCGGTTGGCGTCGCGCGGGTTACTGAAACCCATCAGCTAACAGCTATCAGCGACCAGCAGGACCCCGGTCCAAAGCCGGTCCCTACTCGAATCTCCCAATTGCTTTATGATCGGCTCACGGAATGGCTCCGGCGAGGCTACCAGGGCACCATGGCCTGGATGGAGCGGATGCCAGAGAAGCGCGCAGATCCCCGGCAGGTGCTTCCTGGTTGCCGGTCGGTCATCTCGGTCGGCCTCAAGTATCTGACCGATCATCACGCCGATGAACGGCCCGGTTACGGCCGTATCGCACGCTATGCATGGGGCAGGGATTACCACAAAGTCCTTGGCGATCGACTCACGCAACTCGAACAGACCATTTGCCGTCTGGCACCGGATGCGATCACCCGTTCCTATACCGATACCGGCCCTATAATGGAAAAGGCCTGGGCCGAACGGGCGGGGTTGGGATGGATCGGCAAACATTCCAATTTGGTCTCCGCAGAGCACGGTTCGTGGTTGCTGCTGGGTGAGATTTTAACCACCTTGGAGCTGGAACCCGACGAGCCGGCCTCCGATCTCTGCGGCAGTTGTACCCTCTGCCTTCAAGCCTGCCCGACCAACGCCATCGCCGAGCCCTATGTCGTTGATGCGACCCGCTGCATCTCCTTCCTGACTATCGAATTGCGCGGTGAGGCCAGCACCATTTCAGCCGAGCTCCAACGAGGCATAAGCAACAAAATTTTCGGGTGCGATGATTGCCTCGATGTGTGTCCGTTCAACTTACGGGCAGAACCGACGCAGGAGCCGGCCTTCCAACCGACCACGCTGACACTCGCGCCCCAGCTGAATAGGCTCGCCCAGATGAGTGAAGACGATTTCTCGCGTGAATTCCAGCAGAGCCCGATTCGGAGAGCGAAACCTGATGGCTTTCGCCGGAATGTGACTATTGCGCAACGCAATCAGACACTTTAAGAATGTTGCACATTGAGTGCTGTGAACATCATCGCGTGAATCAATTCAGATACACATCAATTCGGAATAGGTACACGACACCGCTCCCCCCTTGCATCCTTAAGATTGACATAGGTACTTGACTAACTACGTAGTGCTGAAATGACCCGCTACTTTCTTTAACGAAAATATTGACGGGCCCTGGGAGGAAGAATAAAATGCGCGCTGTTTATTTCCCAAATAACTGTTGGTCATATTTATTTCCCGAGTAGCTGTTCGTCATAACAATAACAGGGAGGCACATATGCAGGGGTTTCGTTTGCTCACATCTACGCTAGGACTCGCTGTCCTCTTGGGAGCCAGTGGGTGTATCACCATGCCCGGCTCTGCGGGGGCGAAGGTCCATGATGTTACGTTCACCGCAACTGAATCCGAAATCGTCATCGATGGCAACGGGACGAAGTATAAAGCGTGGACCTTCAACGGTCAGATGCCCGGCCCGGTCGTCCGAGTCACCGAGGGTGATACTGTGAACTTCACACTCATCGGCGACAAGAATAATTCCTTCCCGCATTCGATGGACTTTCATGCGGCTGAGCTCGACTTCTTGAAGAACTACCACAAGACGGTTGGACCTGGAGACACACATAAGTTCTCTTTCGTGGCAAAGAAGCCCGGTGTGTTTTTCTACCACTGCGGCGCGAGCCCCATGATCCAGCACGTCGCCCGTGGCATGTTCGGAGCGATCATCGTGGATCCGAAAGACGCCAGTGCCTGGCCCAAGGCTGATCGTGAATTCGTCCTGGTACAGTCCGAGTTCTGGAAGAACCCAGACAATGTGCAAGCGATGTTTGATCGGAAGTTTGACAATACGATTTTCAACGGCGGTATCTTCAAGTACCATCCATTCTTCCCAGGGGGCGAGCCGTTGGAAGTCAAGGTCGGCGAACGGGTACGAATCTATTTCGTGAATGCTGGCCCGAACGAATTCTCTGCACTCCATCCCATCGCCGAAATCTGGGACAATGTTTACGAGAGCGGCAACCCGGCCAACAAGTTCACCGGAGTTCAGACCTATGTGGTCGGTCCAGGCAGCGCAGCCACCTTCGATATGATCGCGGAAGCGCCGGGTGCCTATCCGGTTGTGACCCACTCCTTGACGAGCGCACTGCGCGGCGCGATTGCGGTGGTGATCGCCAACCAGAACCCCAAGAAGTATGATAAATTGATGCCGAACACTCCCTGGAACCCGTAATGAATGAGCGGGGCACGGAGGTCTTAGAGTCAATTCATTCTCACACAAAGGAGTAGACGATATGTCGCTGAGTAAGAAGATTATGGGGATTACTGTTGCCGTCGCAGCCACGTGGACGCTGAGCGGCGCCACGTCTTTTGCCGCAGATGCGTCGCTCTACGAGCGGCTGGGTGGACAGGGCGCGATTCAAGCGGTTGTCACCAAGTTCATCAGCAACGTGGGCGGTGACTCCCGGATCAATGGCTATTTTGCCAAGGCCGACCTCAAGAAGCTCAATAGGCTCCTGGTTGAACAAGTGTGCGCAGCGAGCGGCGGCCCGTGCACCTATTCAGGCCGAGACATGAAAACTACGCACAAGGGCATGAAGATCACCACGGCGGCCTTCAACGCACTCGTGGAGGACCTGGTCAGTGCGCTGGATACATTCAACGTCCCAGAGAAAGAGAAGGGTGAATTACTCTCCGTCCTCGGGCCGATGAATAAAGATATCGTCGAAGTACCCTGACGACCTGCAGTGCTGAACACTGCGCTCATATCATGCTAGTCTCTCACCGAGCCAGATCTTTGAGATCTGGCTCGGTGAGGTCCTCATGTTGGTAGACCAGCCTTCACGCCCGCTTCAAATCTGAGCATTTCCAACGCGACATGGACGCTGCCACTGAGGATGATATCGTGTTATCATGAGCACGGAAGTTGTGCCTCCGGACGCGCAGCGCGAGCGGCCATCTGGCAGGAACTTCAGTCGCAATCACCAAGGAGGAACCATGAGAGGGAAGCGTTTGGTTGTGACCTTGTGCAGTCTCCTCGCCGTTTCCTTGTGGAGTACGGCAGGTTGGGCTGGCCCCGAGTCTGATCCACTGAAGCCGCGTGTCCCGGACGCTGAACGAAGCGACGTACGAAAAATGAAGAGCCCGCTCACAGTAAACCCTGACGTGATCGCCAAGGGAAAGGATCTTTATGAAGGTAGGGGCACCTGCGCGAACTGTCATGGCATGACGGGAGAAGGTGACGGCGCCGGCGGAATGCTGTTAACCCCAGGCCCCAGAAACTTCACCAACTGCAAGTTTCACAAGAAACGAAACGACGGCGAATTGTTTTGGGTCATTAAGAACGGCAGTCCCGGCACCGGTATGCCGGCCCTTGTGAAGGGAAATGTGCTCACCGAAGAAGAAGCCTGGACGATCATCGCCTACGAACGGACGTTCTGTAAGGACGAATAAGGATCGGAACTTCTCTCCTTGTGCGTGAACGGCGGGCTGGGTTGATGCCGAACACCTGGCCAGCCGTTCCCGGGCTTTTCTAATTTCCCTCCTTGTTTCCCCCTGTTGAGTTCCCTTCATCCTGACCACATTCCCCATGGCCCCCCTTTCTTTCGTCAGATGAAGAGGTGTAGACTGTAATCAGTGACGATGGTTCTGCTGGAGGCTATGTTTATGAGCACTCCGATGAACCTTCAGAAGGTCCTTCTTGTCTCCAAAGACTCAGATCTGCGGCTGCTGCTCCAAGCGGTCGTCTCGCACGCAAACATTCACATAGCACACTCTGTATCAGAGGGACTTTCCCTCTGGTCCGCGATGTCCCCCGACCTTGTCATCGGCGAAGGAAGCCCTCCGACACTGGCACCCCTCTTAGACTATGCCCGCCGCGCACCCGAGTCTCCGCCCGTGCTCGCGATTGGCGACCACTACTCTCTTCAAGATGTCATTACGGTCATGCGGGCCGGCGCCGCAGATTACTTGGCCAAACCGATTCTGCTGGAGGACTTGCGGACGGCTGTCAGCCGAGCGACCAGCCAACCTGGCGTGGCTCGTCTCACCTCGCCACCCGATCCGTTCGCCCCTATTGTCAGCGTCTCTCCACAAATGAATCTGATAAAGCACCTCGCCAAGGAAGTAGCCGTGACCGACGCAACCGTCCTCATCACGGGGGAAAGCGGAACCGGGAAGGAACTGTTTGCCCAAGCCATTCACGCCGCAAGCCCACGGGCACAGGGTCCTCTGGTTGCCCTCAATTGCGCCGGTATTCCTGAAAATCTATTGGAGGCGGAGCTGTTCGGCTATCAACCGGGCGCTTTCACGGATGCCAAACAAGCCAAGCCGGGGAAATTCCAAGTCGCGGAAGGCGGTACGCTGTTCCTGGACGAAATCGGAGAACTGAGCGCAACCGCCCAAGCAAAACTGCTCCGCGTGCTGGAAGACCACAGCATCGATCCGCTGGGCGCGACCCACAGTCGTCGAGTGAACATCCGTGTTCTCGCCGCTACCAACGAAGACCTTCTCGCCCATATCAAGTCCGGCCGCTTCCGCCTCGATCTCTACTATCGCCTCAACGTCTATCAACTGCGCATCCCGCCCCTGCGGGAACGGCCAGAAGATATTGAGCCAATTCTTCTCATATTTCTCGAACGTGCCAGGCAGGAGCACGGCTGCCGCATTACGACGATCGCACCGGCGGCACTGACCATCCTGCAGCGCCATAACTGGCCAGGCAACGTCCGTGAACTGCACAATGTCGTGGAATGGCTGACCATCACGTGCAAAGAGCGGGTTATCCAGCCCGATCATCTGCCACAATCGGTGCGGACCGCCCCACGGATGGAGCAACTCAACTCTGAACCCAAGCTGTCTCTCCTGGCCTTCGGCCTCTCGTTCCAAGAGATGGAGAAGAAGATGCTGGAGGAAGCGCTTCACAAGACATCGGGCAACATCTCCGAAGCCAGCCGTCTCTTAAAACTAACCCGCAACACCCTCCGCTACCGCATGGCGAAATATCACCTGCAATAGGTCGGTTGACGATCGGCTCTCGATCGTATACCCTATCGTCACCCCAAAAGGAGTCGCTATGAAGTTCATTACGGTGCGGGATTTACGCGGACGTTCTGGGCAAGTCTGGACGAAGCTCGCTCGCGAAGGAGAGGTCATCCTCACCTCGAACGGCAAACCGATCGCCATTCTGTCCTCGGTGTCTGAGGAAACGCTGGAAGAATCCCTGACGGCCGTCAGACGCGCAAGAGCGGTGGCTGCCGTGGAGACAATGCAACGGCAATCGGTCCAAGCCGGCACGGATCATCTTCCCCCCGCGGACATTTCGGCTGAGATCAAGGCCGTACGGAAAGCCCGCCGCCGGTGAAGGTGGTGGTGGACACGAATGTCCTGGTCGCGGGACTCCTCTCTCCGTTTGGCCCTCCAGGTGAAATCCTCCGCATGATTGCATCGGGCGCAGTGCGGCTGTGCTTCGATGCCAGAATCCTCACGGAATATGAAGAGGTCCTTGCCAGACCGAAGTTTCGATTCAGCGCTGAACAGACTCGAGCTTTGATGGACCATATCCAAGCGGAAGGATTCAGCGTGGCAGGCAACC
The DNA here is from genome assembly GCA_015903945.1 of Nitrospira sp. Taxonomy (GTDB): domain Bacteria; phylum Nitrospirota; class Nitrospiria; order Nitrospirales; family Nitrospiraceae; genus Nitrospira_D. Next base: position 87,665 of record JABMDL010000007.1, read on the forward strand.
CCTTGCCGGTCAGGCTTCCAGATCCGAGCGATGAGCCATTCTTAGAATCAGCCGTGGCAGGCGACGCCGACTGTTTGATCACAGGAAACACAAGGCACTTTCCGTCGAGGCAACGTCAGGGGATGACCGTCCTCTCGCCGCGCGAATTCCTCGACTACTACCGGAAACGATCGAAACCGCGGATACGTAATAGGTAGATACGTTTGCTCACCCTGAAATCTAATGCCGCAGGTCGAATAACGGCAGTTATCAGGGACAAGATAGCAACGCCCAGCCCATCACCGACTTCTCAGAGAACTTTGTCGAATTATGGAACAGTGGCCCCGATCTCCCTTGTTGCAAATTGCACCTCTCTTATCCAATCACCATACAATACCACCGTAGAAAAACCCTCAATTCGACACCATCCTGTAATTCCACAGTTTCAGATAGTGGGCATTGCCCTTGCTTCGTGCTGACTATCAAGAGCACAGGTCCCTTATCGATTCTCGCTGGCAGGACAACAACGATCGCCCACAGTCGGAAAGAACTTTATGAATTCGTGGACACTGAACGGAAAACGAATGCCATCGTTTGCCGAGTACCCATAGCTTCACCGGATTGGGTACCGCCATGATGATGCCCCGATTCCACTTCACCTGGCAATCTCCTAGCCTATCGCCGATTGCAACACTCGTGATCGTGTCGGCTCTTGTGTTACAGGGCTGCGCTACCCCTACACCACGGCAGCCTCCTTCACGGGGCGATGTCCATATTCTCGAAATTGAAGTTACAGAGCAGCTGCCTCGTATCACACTGGAGCTGCCGTCAAAGGGCGCGGCGAGTGGTGCGGGCCGCAAGGCAGGCAAATGGTCGGGAAACTGGGCGATGACGAGTATGATTGTCGCTGGGGCTCCAGCCCTGGCAGCGCCTCCACTTGGGATGATCCTTGGAGCAGTTGTGGGAGGAGGCATGCTCGCCCTAACTCCGGTCGTCGCCACAGTAGGTGCCGTAAAGGGGGCCTTTGAAGCACCCTCAACCGCGTCTGTGGAATCCAGCGAGGCTCAGGTTCGAGGGATCCTACAGGCTGAGGACCTACCCCTCCGTTTGCGAGAACAGGTGCTTAAGGAGGTGGCGGATAAGACGTCAATTACCGTCGTAGATCGGCCGCAAACAGGGGACTCGATAGTCGCCCATAAGGAGACTGCTGGCCCCGGTGAGGGACGTCACCCGGAGAGCGTCCGTGACTCAGATTTGGAATGGTTACTCTATGGCCATGCCAAAGTTAGCCCCGGTGAAGAGCGTCAGCCCAGAAGCATTCTGAGGATCGGTGAAGGGCGTCAGCCCAAAAGCATCCTGAGGATTCAGTTAACATCACTTGAACTCCACGGGCCCTATGAGGTCGATCCAGAATTGGCCCTGCAGCTCGAAGCGGAGGTAACTCTGGCCACTCCGCCTGCCGGATCGCCGGTCTATAGATTCCGTTATGTGACAAGAGCGCTTCGGCTAAGCGAGTGGGTGGCGAATGACGCGAAGCTGTTCACCGAAGCCGTGAATCTCAGCCTTGCCCGCTTGGCAGAATTGATCGTCGACGATCTCTTTCTGACTTATGATTTTGTTAATATACGCTCATGACGAACGAGAACAGGCTTTTAATAAGATCTAGACGGGAATCCCGGTTCCATATGCGCAAGTTCCTCCCTCGTGCCTCAGGCGTCGTGCGGTTGCGGGTCGCGCCCCAGGCATTGCTGACCCTGTTGGCCGTGCTAGGGGTGCTGGCAACTGGCTGTATCCCTCAGCATCATGCTCATGTTGTCGGCCTGAAGCCTGAGTCTCCATCGATCGAGGAAGAAACGCACATCGATACCTTACGCCCAACCTTCCGCTGGGAACGATTCCCTCCATACTTCGGAGCCGTGACCTACGAACTGCGGCTGTGGAAAGTCGGAAAAGAATTCTCTGGGGCACCTCAGGAAAGCGGTCCCTGGATTGGCACGAGGCATGATGATTATAAGTACTCATGGATGTACGGGTGCCGTGATACGGATCCCGGCGAGTTGGTGTATAGCCGGCACGGTACGCACAGCCCGAACACACGCTGGAGACCACGCTTCAGCCAGATTCGCGCTATTTTTGGAGCGTTCGAGCCCATTTCACGCTCGCCGGCAGACGGAGGGCGACGCAATGGAGTCAGCAGTTGCCCCACAATACGCCTGTCTCGAAAATTCAGTCGGCATGTCTCATTCCAGCAACCTTTCATCTGATTCACACTCCGTAGGGTGCACCCACTGCCCCCAAAAGGTCGAGTTTGAGACTTATCATTCCGGTTGTCTGCAAGACACACATTCTCTTACGAAGGGCGCATTATGAAGATGGCCCGGCCTTACAGACTACCGCATCTTCACCACCGTCACCCCGTCGCCTCCTTCGGCTCGGTCACCGGGACGAAAACTTTCCACATAGGGGGAATCTTTCAAGTATTCGCGCAGGGCGGACTTGAGCCGGCCTGTGCCGTGCCCGTGGATGATCCGCATGAACGGCGCGCCGTCGAGCACCGCCCGATCCAACGCGGCCACGACCTGATCGAGTGCATCGTCGGCTGCCTGGCCCCGCACATCCACCACCGTCTGTTCGTCGAGTCCCAACCCGCCACCCGTCGAAAACCGGCGAGGGCCTGTTGATGGCGCTGCGGGAGAAGCCGCCACCTCCGACCCGCGTGCAAGGCCGATCAGATTCGAGACGGTCGCCAGTACCTCCCCGTCGCCCACTTTGACACGCACACGCTTCTTTCCCTGCGGCGTTTCCAACAAACTTCCCGTCATCCCCAATCCGGCAATTTCGACGACATCGCCAATCTTCAGCTGTTCGAGCGGAATCGGCTCGCCGGGCGAGGCCAGTTCCTGTCGTGTTTGTTGCTCCAGCTCACTGAGCCGTTGCTTGGCCTCTTTCGCCTTGATAAGCTTCTGTTCGCGTTTGACAGCATCGACCGTGGCCTGGACTTCGGCCCGCGCGCGCTGAAACTGCTCGCCCAGTTTCTTCTTAATCCCCTTGCGGGCCTCCTGTTCGGCCTGCTCCATCTTCAATTGGAGCGCTTTCGCTTCAGCCGCCGCCCGTTCGGCTTCTGCTCTCGCTCGCTGCGCCCGTTCCGTCTCCTCAGCCAACTGCCGTTGTTTGAGCTGTAAATCCGCCATCAACTGTTCAAGCCGCCGATTCTCGTGCCGCAATCGCCGCCGCGCATCGTTCACGATCGTTTCGTCCATGCCCAGCCGTCCGGCAATCTCCAGGGCGGAGGAGCCTCCGGGAATACCCATGAATAATCGATAGGTCGGCGCCAACCGCTCGACATCGAACTCCACGCTGGCATTGGCAAACCCGGATGTGGTCTGCGCCAATTCTTTCAAGGGCCCATAATGCGTCGTGACGATGACCTTCATATTGAGCGACGCCAGCCGGCAGAGCAGCGCCTCGGCCAACGCCGCCCCTTCCTGAGGATCGGTCGAGGTCACCGGTTCATCGAGCAACACCAGCGATTGAGGCAGAGCGGATTCCCCCGCCTCTGCCTGCTCGACGGCATCGGAGAGGAACTGAACCATTTGCGTGATATGCGCGGAAAAGCTGGACAGGTCCCGGCTCAAGTCCTGCGCGTCGCCGATGTCCGCATAGCACTGCGTAAACAGCGCCATCTCCGATTCCGGCGCACAGGGCAGATGCAACCCGGCCCGCACCATGAGTGCATAGAGCCCGACGATCTTCAGCGTGACTGTCTTCCCCCCGGTATTAGGACCAGAAATCACCAGCACACGAACCGTCTCATCCGCGACAATGTCATTCGGCACGACCTGTTCTTTGGCGATCATGAGCAGCGGGTGGCGCGCCTGTTTCAAGACCACACGGCCCTGCTCGTTTAAGGACACAGGGTTACACTTCAGCCGGCGGCTCAGCTCCGCCTTGGCTTTGACGCAATCGAACTCCGCCAAGACCTCGATGCCGTGGCCGATCTGGTCCGATTTATCCGAGACCAAGACGGTAAGTTCGCGCAATATGCGGCGGACCTCCCTCTCGATTTCAAGGTCTGCCACTTTAATGGAATTATTCAAGTCCACTAATTCGCGCGGCTCCAGAAACACGGTCGCCCCGCTGGCCGAGACATCATGCACGATACCGGGAATTCTACCCCGCATGTCGGCCTTCACCGGCACAACATAGCGCCCCTCGCGTTGCGCAAAATAGGACTCCTGCAGAATCTCTTCGTACCGTCGGGAATGCAGAATCTGTTCGAGATGCTCCCGCATCTCCTGCTTCAACTCTTGTGCATGGTGCGTCAGCCGCCTCAATTCTGGCGTCGCCGACTCCTTGATTGCGCCGTCCGGCTGAATCGCTGCGTCGATGGCCGACCGGACCGGCCGCAGCCATTTGCTCCCGTGCAGGGGTACCGCCATCTGCACCAACATCTGCGTCTCGATTCGATCCTGCGCCATGTACCGTTCAAGTTCTTCCATGAGCGCCAACACCATGGCGCACTCCCTCAATTCCTGCGCCTCCAGCACGCCTCCCTTCCCCGCTCGGACTACGCACTCTCGAATATCAGGAAATGACAGGACCGGCATCGGCTCGTCTCCCTCGAGCAGCCTCACCATCTCGGTCGTTTCCTGCTGACGCCGATGTGCCACGGCCAATTCCTCCGTCAGCGGAAGGGACCGGCAGCGAGCCGCCCCAAGGACTGATTGGGCCTGCTGCGCCAGCAGGTCCAGTAACCGCGGCCACTCCAATACCTGCGAGGCGCTCGAAACCATGGCATTCATCGAAGACTCCTGGGCTATTCCCGTATCGAACTGTAGACAAGAGGCCGGAGAGGAAGCAAGTTGGCTACTCTGAACCACACAAGCCCCCGGCTGAAAGCTCCTGTCGTGATAGCTCAATCCTGTCCGATTTCCCCCATTCGTATGCCTTGACATAGGGGGAGGGCGCCGATACTATCCCCAGTCATATCGTACGGCCGGCTGCGGAGAGCCGGCATGAATTGGCATCAAGTTTTTATCCAGAGGATTGGAGATTATGGCTATTCGAGTCGGCATCAACGGATTTGGACGCATCGGGCGCAACGTATTTCGGGCATCGTTGGGCGATCCCGACATTGACATCGTTGCGATTAATGATTTAACCGATGCCAAAACCCTGGCCTATTTGCTCAAGTACGACTCCGTGCATGGCACGCTCAAGGAACAAGTTGATGCCAAAGACGAGGAGATCCTGGTTGACGGAAAACCCATCAAGGTCCTCGCGGTTAAAGATCCCAAGGAACTGCCGTGGAAAGCGCTCAATGTCGATGTGGTCGTCGAATCGACCGGCCGATTTACGGACCGGGACAGCGCGGGGAAACATCTCTCGGCAGGCGCCAAACAGGTCATTATTTCAGCGCCGGCCAAAGATCCGGACGTGACGATCGTGCTCGGCGTGAACGACGAGAAATTCGATGCCAAATTGCATCATATCGTCTCCAACGCTTCCTGCACGACGAACTGCCTGGCTCCGGTCGCCAAAGTCCTGCTGGAAAATTTCGGCATCAAGCACGGCACCATGACGACCATCCATTCTTATACGAACGACCAGCAGTTGTTGGACCTCCCCCACAAAGATCTCCGCCGCGCCCGCGCCGCCGGCATGTCGATGATCCCAACAAGCACCGGAGCGGCGAAGGCTCTGCATCTCGTTATTCCCCAACTCAAGGGAAAACTGGACGGCCTCGCCATCCGCGTCCCGACCCCGAACGTGTCGTTGGTCGATCTCACGGTGGAAACTGAAAAGGATTGCGACATCGCTGGGGTCAATGCCGCGTTCAAGAAGGCGGCAGATGGCCCACTCAAGGGCATTCTCAAGTACTCGGAAGATCCCATCGTCTCGATCGATCAAAAAGGGGACGATCACTCCGCGACTGTCGATGCTCCGTTGACCAATGTCGTCGACAAGCGCATGGTCAAAGTCACGGCATGGTACGACAACGAGTGGGGCTACTCGTGCCGCGTCCGCGACTTGATCAAAGTGCTGGCCGGAAAGGCCGGCGGCCGCTGAGCTGCGCATGCCCGGACGGATACGCCTGCTCCACCCGCAACCACGTATTTGCCGGTACGCCTTGCCCCACCACCCCAAGGAGCGTTCATGAATCTGCACAAGAAGACGATCGATGATGTGCCGCTTCACGGCAAACGGGTGATCATTCGAGCAGACTTCAACGTGCCGCTCGACGAAGCGCTTCAAATTACCGACGATACCCGCATCCGTTCCACGCTGCCGACCATCAACCGCGTCGTGGACGAAGGCGCGAAAGTCATTCTGTGCTCCCACCTCGGCAGACCGAAAGGCGCCTTCGATCCGAAATACAGTTTGGCGCCGGTGGCAAAGCGATTGGGGCGCCTCCTGGGAAAAGAAGTGATCTTTGCCCCGGATTGCATCGGCCCTGCTGTTGAAAAGCTCGCGGCAAAGATGAATGCCGGTGACGTGCTCCTGCTGGAGAACCTCCGCTTCCATCCCGGCGAAGAGAAAAACGACGAGGCCTTCTCCAAAGCCCTCGCGTCGCTCGGCGATGTCTTCATCAACGACGCCTTCGGCGCCGCGCACCGGGCCCACGCCTCCACCGTCGGCATTACCAAGTTCATCAAAGACGCGGCGGCAGGCGCACTGCTCAAGAAGGAAATCGAGTATCTCGAAGGCGCCATCGCCAACCCGGTCCGGCCGTTCGTGGCGGTGCTCGGCGGCGCGAAAGTGTCCGGGAAAATCGGCGTGATCGAAAACCTGGGAAAGAAAGTCGACAAGGTCATCATCGGCGGCGGCATGGCCTTTACCTTCTTGAAAGCGAAAGGGATGGAGATCGGCAACTCGCTGGTCGAAAACGACATGTTGGACTTCGCCAGAGGCGTCGAAGAACATGCGCTGTCCCGTGGTGTCAAGTTCTACCTGCCGGTCGATTGCGTCGTCGCGGCCAGCCGCGAGCCAGGCGCAGAGACGAAGATCGTCCCGGTTCAAGAGATTCCGAAGGGATGGTACGCGCTGGACATCGGCCCCGCTTCCGTCAAGCTGTTCAACCTCGCGGTCCAGAACGCCAAGACAATTCTCTGGAACGGCCCGATGGGAGTGTTTGAAATCGATGCGTACGCCAGAGGCACGCTGGCCATGGCGCACGCGATTGCCGATGCCTATGCCCTCACGATCGTCGGAGGCGGAGAAACGGCTCTGGCAGTCCATCGTGCCGGCGTCTCAGAAAACATGTCCTTCATCTCGACCGGCGGCGGCGCCGCCTTGGAACTGCTCGAAGGCAAGGAGCTTCCCGGACTGGTCGCCTTGCCGGAACGTGACAATTAGCCGTCCCTCTCACCCCCGCAGGGATCGGACCAGAGGCACGTGCGCACAATCCTCATCGTCGGCAATTGGAAAATGAACAAGACCGCCTCAGAAGCGGCGGCTTTCGTTCGTGAGGTCATCCCCAGGCTTTCCGTCTCCCCGGCGGTTGAATATGTGGTCGCGCCGCCCTTCACCGCGCTGGAGTCGGTCCGCGCAGCACTTGGCTCCTCGTCACCTCTCCAACTCGGTGCGCAAAACATGTTTTGGGAAGATCGCGGCGCCTACACGGGCGAGATTTCCGCGCCGATGCTCAAGGATCTTGGCTGCCGCTACGTCATCCTCGGCCATTCGGAACGCCGCGCGCTCTTCGGCGAACAGGACGACGGAATTCAGAAAAAGCTCCGCGCCGCCCTGGCTCACGACCTCAAACCGATTCTGTGCATCGGAGAATCGTTCGCCCAACGTGAAGACGAAAAAACAGAGGAGGTGCTCCGGCAACAATTACACGGAGCGCTGGCCGGACTCTCGCTTCACTCCGTAGCCACCCTCACCGTTGCTTATGAACCGGTGTGGGCCATTGGAACCGGAAAAGCAGCCACGACCGACCAAGCTGTTGCCGCGCACCGGACCATTCGGGCCTTTCTCGCGAAGATGTGGCCTGCGAATGTCGCGGATACCACGAGAATTTTATACGGAGGCAGCGTGACGCCACAGAATATCGGCGCCTTATTACAATCCGATCAGATCGACGGCGCTTTGATCGGCGGGGCTTGTCTCCAAGCGGACTCCTTTGTTACAATCGCCACCATTGCTCAATCGATTGGAGCCAGACCGTAAATGCTCTACACACTGATCGTCATCGTGCATGTCTTCATCTGTTTCCTGATGATTGGAGCAATCCTGCTCCAGTCCGGCAAAGGCGCAGAGATCGGCGCCTCATTCGGCGGCTCCAGCCAAACCGTGTTTGGCAGCCGTGGACCAGCCAACTTTCTGAGTAAGCTGACCGTAACTGTTGCGGCCGTGTTCATGGTGACCTCGCTCACTCTGGCGATTTTGGCCAAGCAACAGAATTTTGCTTCGACCGTCATCGACCTGAATAAGAAAACCGAACCGGCCGCTCCTGCGCCCCCAGCTCAGCCTCAGACAGAATCCGGCTCCTCGGGCAGCACTCCACCGACCGGTCAGTAACCTAGCTGTTACTCGTTATTCGTCAACCGTCATACGTCAAACGAAACACATTCAAGCTCAGTGCTCTACGCTTGACGGTTGACGCATGACGTCGAGTTAGATGCGGGTGAGCCAGGATGCATGCGCAGGATCCTCCCCGCGCACGATCGAGAAGAACGCCTTCTGCAAGGCAAGCGTGATCGGCCCCGGCTTCCCGGTTCCAATCGTCCGATTGTCAATTTCGCGGACAGGAGTCAATTCGGCGGCCGTGCCGGTGACGAAGACTTCGTCGGCGACATACATTTCATCCCGCGTAAACCGTTCCTCAACCACGGGGATTTTCCGCTCCTGAGCCAGTTCGATCACGGAGTTTCGGGTGATCCCTTCGAGAATCGACGTGAGCGGCGTCGTTTTCAATTTCCCTTTTCGGACGATGAAGACATTCTCTCCCGATCCCTCGGACACGTACCCTTCGGCATCCAGCAAGATCGCTTCGTCGAATCCGCTGAACTTGGCGTCCCGCTTTGCCATAATTGAATTGACGTAGTAGCCCGATATTTTTCCCTTGGTCATCGACACATTGACATGGTGTCTGGTAAACGACGACACGCAGGCGCGCATTCCGTTCGCCAGCGCATCGTCCCCCAAGTAGGCGCCCCACTTCCATACCGCGATGGCCACACGAATCGGGTTGTTCCCCGGATGCACCCCCATCGATCCGTAGCCGATATACACCAGCGGACGGATATAACAGGCATCGAGCCGATTCACGCGTACCGTGTCAATGATGGCCTCGGCGATTTGTTTTTTGTCATAGGGCATGGCCATCATGCCAATATGTGCGGAATCGAATAACCGATCGACATGCTCCTGAAGCCGGAAGATCGCCGACCCGGACGCGCCCTTGTAACAACGAATCCCTTCAAATGCCGCCAGACCGTAATGTAGCGAGTGCGTCAGAATGTGGACGTTCGCGTCCTGCCATGCGACGAATTTACCGTCCATCCAAATTTTTTCAACCGGTTCCAGCATGAGCAACACTCCTCCGATAGACACAGCCGTCCACTCCGACTGTGCAATCTGCGCGAACTATAACGTGGGGCTGAATACGCGTCAAGCAATCGGGATCTGGTCACATCTTCGTTTGCGAAATACGCTTCACGAGATACGACAGACGAGGTGTTACGGCAAGGCGCAGTCGGCTCGCAGGCGGGCGCTGAGGAAATTTCCGATTCGATGCTCACCCTCCGGCTTGACCTTCATCACTCTGACTCCGAACATCAGGCCCCGAACCCAGCGCACGACGACCCGCTGGATCTCTATCGGTACATCGTGGCCTGGAAGGGACAGCCGCACAACAAGTTCCATTCCCGGCACGACCAAACAGTCGCCAAGTACCCGAAACCCGTTGCGGGATAAGTTGATGACCGTCCCTTTTCCAAGAAATCCCTCCCCCATGTAATACATCTCACTACGAAGAGGAATTCGATGGTAGGTCCGAATGATAAATCGGGTTGTCGGCACGGAGCCTCCTTCACCGAACACAGACACGCATACCCGGGAATTGCCTCCCCGAGTCAGTTTGAGATAGTAGCGCGAGAATACTGGCTTTGGTCCTATTCTCCAAGCCCTCCTGAAGAGGGGGAACCACCATCGTGCTTGTACCGCCCCTGGCCATGGCCAAAGATAAGTTCCAGCGACGCGCTTGACACCTCATAAGACGTTGTGTTACATGGTTCGGTCGCATGTGGAGAAAATGAGACATGTACGCAATTATCGAAACAGGTGGAAAACAATATCGGGTTGAAGCCGGTTCGACGATTCAGGTCGAAAAATTGCCCGGCGATGTCGGTGCCGTGATCGAGCTCGATCGGGTGCATCTCGTCCATGGTGAGGCGGGTCCTGTCATTGGACAACCGCTCGTACAGGGCGCGAAAGTCACCGCTGAAATCGTGCGGCAAGGCCGCACCAGATCGATCACCGTCTTCAAGAAGAAGCGCCGGAAGAACTACCGCCGGACACGTGGACATCGGCAAGGTTTCACGAGGCTGCTCGTGAAGGGCATAGCCACAGCCTAGCAGGCAGGAGAAGGACCTTCCATGGCAACAAACAAAGGCGGCGGATCTTCGCGTAACGGTCGGGACAGCAATCCGCAATATCTGGGCGTGAAGGCGTATGGCGGTCAAACCGTCACGGCCGGCAGTATCATTGTCCGTCAGCGTGGCACGAAGTTTTTCCCAGGCTTCAACGTCGATCTCGGGCGGGACCATACCTTGTTTGCACGGGTGAGCGGCACAGTGAAGTTCGAAGGCGGACGCGCAAGACGGAAAGTCAGCGTCTATCCTGCTCCCGCCAAACCCTGATTCTCCCCTCGCACTCGCTCACATTGGCAAGCTGAACGAGAATGCCCCCTCCCTTCATCGGGGCAGGTCGGGTATACTCGATCATCCTAACCTATACCCAGGCGTAGTTATGTTCGTCGACGAAGCACAGATCACTGTACGAGCAGGACGAGGCGGAGATGGAATTTGCAGTTTCCGCCGGGAGATGTTCGTCCCACGTGGGGGACCCGACGGAGGAGACGGGGGGCACGGCGGCAATGTGGTCTTCACGGCCTCTCACCGGCTCACAACCCTTTTGGACCTTCGCTACCAGAAACACTATGAGGCGGAAGACGGACGCCCCGGCGGCGGCTCCAATTGTACCGGACGAACGGGGAAAGATATCCTCATCACTCTTCCGGTCGGTACTGTCGTCTATGATGACACCACGGGCGACGTGCTAGCCGATCTGATCACCGAGGGTGAACCGGTCGTGATCGCGCACGGTGGGCGGGGCGGCCGAGGCAACAGCAACTTCGCCACATCCACAAATCGAACTCCGACACGGTGCACCCTGGGAACTGACGGCGAAGAACGGGCGTTACGGTTGGAGCTCAAACTGCTTGCCGACGTCGGCCTAATCGGCTTTCCGAATGCCGGGAAATCGACGCTGATTGCGGCCATCTCGTCGGCGAGGCCGAAAATCGCCGACTACCCGTTCACCACACTGACACCAAACCTGGGCGTCGTGCGTTGGGGATCGGACCGCAGTTTCGTCGTCGCCGATATCCCTGGACTCATTGAGGGTGCGCATCACGGAAAAGGGCTGGGATTTCAGTTTCTCCGTCATATTGAACGCACGGCCTTCCTGCTCCACCTGATTGATGTCTCGGAGTGGGCACCGGACGAACCAATCACGAGCTTCGAGGTCATGCGGCAGGAACTCGCGGCATACGACGAAGGACTCAACGACCGACCCTTCGCCGTCGTCGCGACAAAGATCGATATCAGCGGAGCCTGTGACCGGCTCATGCAACTCCAAGCCTATTGCAGACGCCACGAATACACCTGTTTTTCTGTCTCGTCCGCGACGAGAGAAGGTCTCGACAACTTGATCCGCTTCGTCGGCAAACAGGTGGACGACCTCAGAACTATGCCATGCGAGACGAAACCCTAGCCCAGGCGAAACGCATCGTCGTCAAGATCGGCAGTAGCCTGATCGCCTCCCGATCAACCGGTCTGCGCCCCGAGCGAATCGAGCGCCTAGCTGACGAGATTGCCGCCCTCCGAGCCGGCGGCCGAGAAGTTCTGGTTGTCTCGTCAGGCGCAATTGTGTCCGGCATCAAGAAATTGGGGCTCACGGAGTACCCCAAAATCCTGCCGGTCAAGCAAGCTGCGGCGGCAGTCGGGCAAAGCCGACTCATGTGGGCTTATGAGAAGGCGTTCGAACGCCTGGGCATTCAAGTTGCCCAGGTGCTCCTCACACATCAAGACCTCGCCGACCGGCGTCGGTTCTTGAACGCCCGCTATACGCTCACGGCACTGATCGGATTCGGCGTGCTGCCGGTTATCAACGAAAACGACACGGTCGCCGTTGAAGAAATCCGGGTCGGCGACAACGACACGCTCGCCAGCGAAGTAGCCCATCTGGTCGATGCGGATCTGCTGGTGATTCTGTCCGACGTCGACGGGCTCTACACGGAAGATCCGAGAAAGAATCCTTCCGCGACCTTGATCGCGCTCATCCCCGATATCACCGAAGACATCGAACGCCGTGCCGGAGCCTCCAGCACCTTTGAGGGTACGGGAGGCATGGCCACCAAAGTTCGCGCGGCCAAGAAGGTCGGCGAATACGGTGTCTCCACGTTGATCGTGAACGGCGAACGGGCTGGACTCCTTCCCAGCGTCCTCTCGGGAGGGCCTGGCGGCAGCCTCTTTCTGGCGCGCGAACGCCGCCTGAATAGCCGGAAACAGTGGATCGCCTTTACCCTTCGTCCCCGCGGCCATGTCCGCCTGGATCAAGGGGCCGTCGACGCATTGGCCGCACGCGGCAAAAGTCTCCTGGCCTCTGGCATCGTCGATGTCACAGGGCAGTTCGAGGCAGGCGACCCGATCGGCTGTCTCAATCCGGACGGAAAAGAATTTGCCAAAGGCCTCGTCAATTTCTCCTCCGATCTGCTGAAGCGTATGAAAGGCCTCAAGACCCAGGAGATCCACCGACTGATCGGGCCACAAGAATACGAAGAAGTCATCCACCGGGACAACCTGGTCATCCTCTGAGTGTTGAGTTGAAAATTGTGAGTTATGTGTGCCCGAGAATCTGGCCTCGCACCGCTCCCCGATGAAACTGGGTCTGCTCGGCGGCAGCTTTAATCCTATTCACAACGGCCACTTGGCTATTGCAGGGCACGTCCTCGACAAGCTTCAACTTGATCGCGTGCTGTTCCTCCCTACCAGTGATCCACCCCACAAGCGTGAGGGATCATTGGCCCCCGCCAAAGACCGATACGAAATGGTCCGGCTCGCCATCGCCAACACACCGGCCTTTGGGCTGTCGGACATAGAACTCCGACGGGCCGGAAAATCCTATACCATCGACACGGTCCGAACGCTCCAGCACCAATTCGGCCCCTCGACCGACTTGTACTTCCTGATCGGGCTCGATGCCTTTCTCGACTTCCCCGATTGGAAAGATCCTCTGGAGTTGCTGCGTCTTTGTCGATTTGTCGTCGTTCCCAGGCCGGGACAATCTTTCCAGTCACTGGCGACGATGCCCCTCTTACCAGCACTGGATCTCCAGGCACTCGCGCAGCTCGATACGGGAGAGTCGTCCCGACTGGATATCGTCTTCCCCTCGTGCCGAGGCATCATCTGCCTACCCATTCCTCCCTGTTCAACATCCGCATCCGACATTCGACGTCGGATCAGGAGCGGGACGACGCTGGCAAATCTGTTGCCGCCTCTGGTCGAATCTTATATACTGCAGCAGCGCTTGTATCAGGAGGCTTGAGATCACACAAACAGCCAAGGCCACCGCCCTCGCCGTCGGCAAGGCGATGCTCGACAAGAAGGCCGTCGATGTCCAGGTGCTGCATGTCGCCCCACTGACCTCTGTGGCCGACTACCTGGTGATCGCATCAGCGGAATCCGACAGACAAACTCGCGCGATTGCCGACCATATCGACGGCACGCTCTCTCGGATGGGGCAGAAACCATTGAGCATCGAAGGAACGACGTCTGGGCAGTGGGTCTTGCTTGACTTCGGCGACGTCGTCGCCCACATTTTCAGGCAGGATGCCCGGGCGCATTACGGTTTGGAACGGCTGTGGAGTGACGCGAAAGAGGTCCCGATTCCCGGGAAGGCACCCACTCCCGTCGCCACGCCGAAGCGGCGGATCATTGTCAGGAGAACCGCCTCGGAGAAAACGGTCTAAGCCATGCTCAGACTGCTGATCACCATCTTCTTCGTCAGCGCTGGCGTCTTCATCTACAGCTATTTCCGCGAACTTAATCCCGGCACCATCGTCATCCACACCAGCTCGACGGCTGAATTCGACCTCAGCCCCGTCACCCTGGTCTTGATTTCCATGGCTGCCGGCGCCGTCTTTGTCGCGTTTGCCGTTGGCCTGCAACAAACGGCGCATGTCATTCTGAACTGGCGCAGCAATCGGCTGGTGCGCCGGAAAGAAAAGGTGGACACCCTCCACCGTGACGGCACCCATGCATTCATGTCCAGGCGCACGATGGAGGCGATCACCCTCTTCGAAAAGGCGCTGGCGATCGACCCAAACCGAGTCGATTCCCTCTTGTGGCTGGGAAACATCTACCGGTCCGAGCAGAACTTTTCCGAGGCGATCCGGCTGCATCAACACGCTCATCGGGTGGACGACCGAAACATCGAAATTTTGCTGGAATTGGGCAAGGATCTCGAAGGCGCCAAGCGGTACGAAGAAGCGCTCCAGGCCTACCAAAAGATGCTGAAAATCGAGCCGGATAACCTGACGGCCATGATTCGCAAGCGGGATTTGAACATCAGGCTGGAGAAGTGGAGCGAGGCGCTGGAGATCCAGCATCGCTTGCTGAAAGCTCGTTTGCCCGACCCCGAAAAACAGGCCGAGGAAGCGCTCCTGGTCGGGTGCACATATGAAGTCGGCCGGCAACTGCTCGAACGCGGCCATCCTGACAAAGCCCGCCGGTATTTCCGTGGCGCGATCAAGAAGGACCGCAGCTTCCTGCCGGCCTATATCGGACTCGGCGAGATCCTGCTCCATGAAGGCAAGACGAAAGATGCTGTCGAAATCTTGAAGAAGGTCTACACAAAGACACGCAGCGTGATTATCCTCCACCGACTGGAAGAGCTGTTCCTGGAGCAGGGAGAACCGGGCGAAATCATCCGTGTCTATCAGGAAGCGCTCCAGCACGATCCGCAGAACCCCGTGCTTCAGTTTTACTTGGGCAAGCTCTATTACCGGCTCGAAATGGTCGATGAAGCCTTCGATCAGCTGTCGACGATCGAAGGTCCTCAGGATCATTTACTCGACTATCACAAAATCATGGCCAACCTCTATCTGCGCAAACAGCAATTCGAACAGGCGATCATCGAACTCAAGAAGGCGTTGAGCTTCAAAAAGCGGGTTGTCGTCCCCTACATCTGCACACAGTGTCAGCAAGAATCAACGGAATGGTCCGGCCGTTGCCGACGCTGCGCTCGGTGGAACACGCTCACCGCACTCCCCTGGCTCGAAACCAGTCAGCTGGCCGTCAGCACGGATGGAGCACCTCCGGCCTCGCGCGTCATCCCCTATCAAGGCATTGCTTCTCCGTTTGAAACCGTGTAGGTTTCCCCTTCGATATCCTCGGCACCCCGGCATCGTGCATACTATGCGGAGCAGGCGGCTTCAGGAACACACTGCCGCCGCGCGCACTGTCGACAAAGGACATGTGAGATGACCGATTACATGATGTTTGCGCAGAAAGCCCTTCGCGACGAACCGCTCACCAACGCCGAATCGCTCGCCGTGCTACAGGCTCCGGACCACGACCTCTTACCCCTCCTCCATGCCGCCTTTGCCGTTCGGTCCACATACTTCGGCCGTACGGTTCGGCTACAGATGCTGCAGAACGCCAAGAGCGGAGCCTGCCAGGAGGATTGCCACTACTGCTCACAATCGGCTATTTCGACGGCCCCGATCGACCGCTACAATCTGTTGCCGCGGCAACAGATGATCGAGGGGGCGCGCCGGGCCGCCGCCTCGAAAGCGCAGCGGTATTGCATCGTCATCAGTGGGAGAAGCCCGCTGGACCGGGAAATCGACGAGATTGCCGGAGCGGTACGCGCCATCAAGCAGGAGGTTCCAATTCAGATTTGCTGTTCACTCGGTTTGATGGACGAACCGCAGGCGAAGCGTCTCAAAGCCGCCGGCGTCGATCGGGTGAATCATAACTTGAACACGAGCGAAGCCTTTCACCCGTCGATCTGCACCACCCACACCTTTCAAGACCGCCTGTCGACGATCAAGAACGCGCGGGCGGCCGGATTGGAGATCTGTTCTGGCGGTATCGTGGGGATGGGCGAACACGATGAAGACTTAGTTGATCTGGCCATGGCATTGCGTGATGTGAAACCGGATTCCATTCCCTTGAACATGCTGAACCCGGTTGCCGGCACCCCGTTGGAACAGGCCGACCACCTCACCCCGCAACGCTGTTTGAAAGTCCTCTGTCTGTTTCGATTCCTCCATCCGAGGACCGAACTCCGCATTGCCGGAGGCCGTGAACACAACCTCCGCAGCCTCCAGCCGTTGGCGCTCTATCCGGCCGATTCGCTGTTCGTCAATGGCTACTTGACGACCCCGGGTACCCCGGCGCCGGAAGTCTGGGGCATGATTCAAGACCTGGGCTTTACAATCGAAGTAGATTACCGGCAGCCGGTGGCCGGCTGATCGGTGCTGGGCGGATGCTCGGGCGCCGATGGAAAACAGCGGCCCATGCACTCAGGACAAAGCCCTCCGTTGAATTGCAGACCCGACCGTTCCGTAATATAGGTGTGCAAATCGTACCACTCCCCTGACGGGCTTGGAACCCGTTTGCACCACGCACACAGATTGATCACGCGCATCGTAGGCTCGGCGTGGGCATGAGATTCGTCCACCTCATGCGAGGTATGCGGAGTTCGCTCGACAACCGATGCGGCCAGAGCGCGGTACACCACCACGGCCCCAATGACCGTCCCCTCCTCAGTTACGACAGGGGCTACACGGCCGTGGATGACACACCGAGACCCGCTTTTTGTAACCAATACGTGGTCTTCAATCGGGATAATTCGACATTCGGCGACAGCCTGTTCCGCCACGTTTCCGGCTCTGCATCCGAATTCGCCACCAACTGGTCCCAACAGCAGTTCCAGCGGATATCCAACCGCAACACCGGCCTCCCATCCGGTTACCGATTCTGCTTCGGCGTTCATGTACGTAATTCGACCGAGGCAATCTGTCGTGATCACCCCGTCGTCCACTAAACGTACCGTCGTGGCCAGCCAGCGCAGACTCTCTTTCGCCTGACGCTCCGTCTGGGAGCGATGAAGCGCCATCTCAATCGTAGGCCGAAGTTCAGCCATCTGGAACGGCTTCAGCAGATACCCCGCCGGCTCTGTGGTTTTTGCGCGCTCGAGGGCATAGTCATCGGCGTAGGCGGTGAGATAGACGACCGGCACAGCATAGCGCGCGCGAAGTTCCCGCGCCGTTTCCACCCCATCCATCGGTCCTTTGAGCACGATGTCCATCAGGACCAGATCCGGCCGAATCTCAGCAGCCTTTCGCAGCGCCTCCTCGCCCGACGTCGCCGTCGCAGGCGCCCGATACCCAAGCCGGGTCAGCGTACACTGAATGTCTTTGGCTACGATGGTTTCATCCTCGACAACGAGAATCGTCGTGGGGCTCATGGGTCACATCCTTTCTTCGTAACGCACGGGACGGAACCTCACGTACCATTCCGTTCCCATTCCGCTCTGGAGAGAGACGGTACCTTCCAGCTTGTCCGCCATCAACGACACCAGTTCAAGCCCCAGGGAGTCCGGATTGTTCAGCACCCCATCGTGCGGCAGTCCGACACCGTCGTCGGAGACGCGCAGAAGAAACCACTCACCCTCCTCCGCCCGCAGTTCCACCGTGATCCGTCCCGACCGGCCGTTGGGAAACGCGTGTTTCAGACAGTTGGAGAGCAACTCATCGACGATGAGGCCGCACGTCAGCCCCGTATCCACGTCAAAGGCGATGTCTTCCACCGCCAACTCGAGTATCAGATGAGTCGGATCGACGCCGTAGGATCGGCACACATGTCCGGTCAGCGTTCGCAGATACTCCGGCATGTTGATGCGCGACAAATCGTTGGATCGGTGCAGCGTGTCGTGGAGCAGCGCAATCGATGAAATGCGAACCTGGCACTCTTTGAAGAGTTGGGCCACCTGTGGATCTTTGATCGTCGCCATCTGTAAATTGAGCAAGCTGGAAATAACCTGAAGATTATTCTTGACCCGGTGATGCACTTCCCGGAGCAGACTTTCCTTCTCCTTGAGGGTTTTCCGCAACTCGTCTTCCATCTCTTTGCGCTCGGTGAGATCGATGCAGGACCCGATATAGCCGCTCAACGTCCCGTCCGGCTCGAACCGCGGCACCCCGGTATCGACGATCCAGCGATACGCCCCGTCCGCGCGCCGAAGACGGTACTCCATCGTAAAGGGCTGCTGCTGCCGGACGGCCTCCTGATAGGTGTCGCGGCATCGCGGCTGATCCTGCGCATGAATTCCACGGAACCAGCCACTGCCGATTTCTTCCTCTAACGTCCGTCCGGTGAATTCCAACCATCGTTTATTGAAGAAGGTACACCCTTGGTCAGGATCTGACATCCACACCATGACGGGTGCCGTATCGGCCATCATGTGGAACCGCGCCTCACTGTCGCGCAAGGCAGCCTCAATCCGTTTGCGCTGAGTAATATCCCGTGCGATGGCGGATGCGGCAACCACGGTCCCATCGGCATCTTTCACGGGGGAGACCGTCAGGGAGACATGGAATCGCCTGCCCCGTTTCCGACGTTGCATGGTTTCCACATTGCGGACATGCTCGCCCTTCGCAATCCGGCTCAACATGGCTGGCACCTCTTCCAGCCGATCCTGCGGACAGAGGTCGGTGATCGGCAGCCCGACGATCTCGTGCGGAGCATAGCCATAGACACGTTCGGCACCGGCATTCCAACTCCGCACTGTGCCCTCAAGGCTCATGCCGATGATCGCATCATCCGATGATTTGACCAGCGCCGCCAACAACGACACCGCTTCCGCGCGCAGCGTCTCCAGGTCTCTATTCGCTTGAGCAAGATCTTTCGTGCGCCGGAGGACTACCTCCTCGATGTCCGGCGCCACGGCGGGGCGGTCGGATTCCTCCTGTCTCCTCGGCGGAGCAAGTATCGCCGCCGCCCACAGGGCCAGGACAACAGGAACCAGCTCGGCCATCTTCGCCCACATCGGAGGGTGGCCGGTGGTTCGGAACAGATCCAACAGGCTCAAACCGGACGCAAGTCCCGCCATCCACAAGCCGGCCTCCCGCTGAGTCCCCCGCGCTACGAGCAACACGGGAATCACGTAGAGCACGGCACTTGCCGGACGGGAAAGAGTCCACCAGTCTGCCACGGCAATCGCAATCGTCAACGCCAGAGCGGTAAGAACACGCTTGATGCCTGCGCCTGGGATGACATCCACATCTCACCTCTATGCATCAATAAATGAGCAATGGACATGCCATGATCATTGCGACGCGCGAAGATTTCCCCCCAGGTGTGAATGCGCCCAGGCTGGTACGCACACCTGGTGCATAGCAATCATTCGCACCACACATTCTTCCGGCGCGGAGAATGCCTGCCTCATGAGACAACTCCACTGGTGGATATCCACCAGTGGTCGCGACAAAGATGAACGGAGATGATTGATGGATCGCGGAAGAGGTGTTTGAAGCAGGGCGATGAGGCGGCTATACCTGGGTCAGACCGCCACAGATCCGTTCCAACTTGTACGGTTAACCATTCGACCAAGGATGCGTAACGAGGCGGCGGGTACCGTTCGACGATCTGCTACTGGAGGAAATAGGCAAGCCCGGCCCCGCCGATCAGCAGAAAGGCTGCCCAGCGCAGCAGACCATCCCTTGTGTCGGTTTGCCTCTGCTCGATTTTCTTCTTCAACACCGGCTGCCGGCGGAGATAGGCATCGACCTGATCTTTCGCGCCTTTCAGATCGAGGTGCCGCTCGAGGCGAACCACTTTGATGGCCTCGATCATCTGGCCATGCCACAGCGCCGACACTGCCGCCGAGGGCAAGGCCTCGGACGCTCCAGATCGGTTGGTAACGGCTGTCGGCTCAAGAACTGTGATTGGCATGGCAAGGAAAGCCTAGCACTATGACAGCAATCGGTCGAACAGAAAGGTGAATCGCGCCGCGGGAATGCCTGCATCAAAGGGAACTCACGGCGTCGGCAGGCTTTTCTCGATTGCACAGATCCGGTTGCCTCGATAAGGTTCCGGCCGACGCGAACTTGGACGAGGACCTATCGTCCGTTCCAATCGAGGCTGCGGATCAGGACCGCACGGCCGTGGCGGTCCAGCCAGGATTGAATGCGGTCGCCCACATGGGCCGGCCGGTCGATCCTGGTGTTCTCATCATGCGGAATACGGATGTCCCGCCCCTGGGCATCCCGAATCACATAGGCCCCACCTTCCAGCGCCAACACGTGGCCAACCACTGAAATGGAAGAAGGCTCTCCGGCGCACAGCGCCACACGCTGTTGTTCGCCCAAGGTCCCGGAGACAATCCCTCTCCCAAGATGTTCCTGGGTGGAATCTCCCTGGATGGCAAACTGGGTACAGCCCGTCGCCACAACCAGTACGGTCGGCAACCATCCGGCACGTCGGCACATTGTACGGATCATGCGAAGACCTCCAATGAGCGGGCCCTGGGACAGGCCTCCCTCGACAACGCTGGTGAAGCCAGCGCAACACACTATCTCAGCCGCTTGACAACACTATGATCCGTCAGATTGCGCTATCCTTTGCCATCATTCCAGTGACTATCGCGCTGCCACAATTCTGAACCGCACTTCGTCGGCCAGGGTATAGGCGGAGGTGCGTTCGCCGGCGAAGAGTCCGCAGCGGTAGAGTCCCGTCGGCCACCCGCCTTGGGGGCGGCTCAGCATGAAATAGCCGGACTGGTCGTTCATCGATGTCAGCACGTGATCCTGGGCAATGATCTGTTGCGGCTCGGCCGTCACGAACGTTTCCAGCGTGCATCGCGCAGTCAGCGGCACGGCATCGTACGACGCCGACACCAGACCGAACACCAGAAAGATGTCCCCTTGTGTCGCGGGAAACGTGTCTCCCGGACTCAGCGGGATAAAATCATGCGCACCGGTCGGGAAATCGTCCCGGACGACTTTGGCCGCCGGGATCACGAATCGAAACCAGCTAAAATCGGCGTCGCGTCCCATCAGCGCCGCGCCGGCGTCCAGCACACGTTGCGGCTTGACCGGTGCAACCGCTTTTGCGTACCCCGCGTCTGTTGAAGGCTCAACCACGTGCGCCGACTCATGGGAGGGCCCGGCGGACTTCTCCGCCTGCGCCTGCAATGTGGCCAATTCGGGAACATGCGGGCGCACTTTATCCAACCACCGCGCGATCTTCTCTTTCGACAACACCTTGGTTCCGGACGGCAACGCGATGTTCTTGTTGGCCTCTTCGAATTCAACGGCCGCGTCGTAGAGCATTTGAAAATGCAGGAAGGCATCCTCCCACCGTTCCAGTTCCACTAAACACTGGCCCATCCGATAGGTCGTATCGGCATAATCCTCTTCACTCGGATCGAGATCGGACATCTTCCCAAACACAGCCAGCGCCTCTTCACACCGGCCCAGTTGCATGAGGGTCAGACCCAACTGATGTGTGGCCAGCGTGTCCTTGGGGTTCAGCACCAGCATCTTGCGATACATCGGCTCTGCCTCTCCGTACCGGCCGGCGGCGAACAATCTCCAGGCGTCGGCGCGGATCTCCGCCCATTCTTTGAGCTGTGCCGCCGTCGCGCCAGGCGTCAGCACCGGAGTAAAGCGCCGCCCCCGCTCCATCGATTCGTATAATTGTGCGAGCTGATTCTTGGCCGGAATCTCCAAGTGGGAGCCAGGCGGCAACCGTTGCAGCACTGTCTGCACCTCGGCCTCCGCCCCTTGATAATCCAGGACGTCAAACCGTGCCCGCGCCAGGGCCAATCGCCAGCTCAGCATATCCGGCATCAAGTGGACGGCCTGTGTGTAGGATTCAAGCGATTCTTCCAGCCGATCGATCTTTCGAAGTTCCTGAGCCAGCCTGAAGTGGATCAGCGGATTCCGGCGGTCAATGTGGGCGATGCGGCGCAGTTCAGCGATGGCCTCGTTGTCCTGTCCCCACCAGACCAAGACACTCCACTTCGCCCACCGGACATCCAATGCCGCCGGCTGTGTGGCAAGGACCAGATCGTACGCCTGCACGGCTTCCTTGGGCCTGCACGGCTTCCTTGGGTCCCCGGAATGTGGCCAGGATATCGCCGCGCAGCTTATGCAATGCCAGCGCTTCCGGATCGGCTTGAGTCGCCTGATCAAGAAGCTCCAAGGCGGCAAGCGGCGCTCCACTTTCCCACACGGCTTTGGCCTGTTCAGCAACTCGTTCAGCCGACGTCCTGGTCCCATCTTCCGCGGCGGCACATAGGCCGGCTGTCAGAACGTACGTCAGCAGTATGGTCATAGAGAATCGCCGGCAGATGATACGGTCGTGCTTCGCAGTTATCGCCGCCATTGTTCTGGCTTGACCTCCACCGCACTCAGCACCCACTATATCAAGAAGCGATACAAAAGACGGAATATCCCTGCTGCGGGGTTGTCCTTGTTCTTGCGATGAGCGAGACGCCATCGGCTGCCGGCTGCAGATTCCGATTCCGACCCTGACTATGTTTGATAATATCCCCTACCAACCGGAGATTCCGCCGAATACGGGGAACATCATCCGTTTGTGCGCTAATACCGGCGCACGGCTGCATTTGCTGAAACCGCTGGGGTTTGATCTGGATTCTTCTGGCATATTGCCCCTCTTTACGAGGCCGTCCGGTTTCTTGTATAAATCTCAACCAGATAACTTGGCGGAGCCCATCCACTTAACGTGTTCCGCTGCTATCCTATCCAGTACTAGGAGGATTGATGATGCACAGAACACTCCGTCACGGTATTGTCATGGCATGCGGTCTTGCGTTACTCACAGGTTGTGCTGACGACCCTTACCAAAAGACAAAAATCGGCGCAGCCGTGGGAGCCCTCGTGGGTGCAGGGGCTGGCGCAGCTATCGACAGCAAGAACCGCGCCCGTGGGGCAGCCATCGGCGCTGCGGTTGGTGTACTGTCCGGCGGTGGTGTCGGTCTCTATATGGATAAACAGAAAAAAGCTATCGAAGAGACCCTCTCCAAGGAACTTGCCAACCACGATGTGGAACTCCGCAAACTCCCGGACAATTCGATTGAGGTTGACCTGAAAAGCGAAGCCTCGTTCGCCAGCGGAAGCACCGACGTCAAACCTTCATTCAGTACAGCGCTCTCCAAATTAGGTGGCGTCGTCAAACAATATGACAGCACCATGGTCCATGTCATCGGACACACGGACAGTCAGGGAAGTGATTCTTTCAATAAGCAACTGTCCGAGCGGCGCGCGCTGGCAGTGGCCAGCGCCCTCACCGCGGCCGGTGTCGACTCCAGCCGCGTTCGGACGGAAGGCCGTGGGGAAGCCCAGCCTGAAACGAGCAACGCAACTGCCTCGGGCCGCAGTGAAAACCGTCGTGTGGAAATTTATTTGAAACCGGTCGTGGAAGGCAAGGAACAGGAAGCCCTACAGACCCCCTGAGCTGCGATCTGCTTGATCGCCGGCTTGACCTGTCTTCTCAAACGATGCAGCCGGTCCTCGATGTCGTCGAGCAACGCGTGCAACTGGCGGTGATGGAGGCTGAGTCGTTTCAAGATCGGATCAGCGAAAACTCCGATGATCATGCCACAGATCGTCAGCAGGAGGCCGACTGCTGCCGTCGCAAGCACGATTTCCCACAGGGACGGCTTTGGAGGGAAGACGGAGTAAAACATCGACCCGAGGCCGGATCCCAAAAAGAACGATGAGGCGGCTTTGTCCTTCGCCCGCCTGCTTGCCAGCCGCTCTCCAATCCCTTCGATGCCGAGTGCATGGTCGCCGAACATCAACCAGCCCGTCGCGAGTGTGAGAAACGACCCAGCCAGATCCGAGGCCAATGAGCGATTGGCACCGTACGATTCGATGAGGCGGTTGATGTCCGCCACAGCGAGATCGAGGCGGCTGGAAAATTCCGCCGAGGCCAACAGGGGGGCAACGCGCTCCTCGCCTTTCAGGATCTGGAGCAGGGCATGGCGATACTCCGCCCCGGAATGCCAGTCGATCGGCCATTCCAAGAACTCGTTTCGGATGGAAGTCTCGAGTTCTATTTGATAACGACGCTTCATGCCGGACGGCACAATGGACAGAAGTCCGTGCGCCCCCGTCCATCCCAGCTTGCCGAGTGATTCAGTTGTTTTCTTAATGAACATATAGGGAATCGCCCACATCGTATTGATCGGATAGCAGACGAGGTCGCTCAACAGCGAGCGTTTCTGAAGTGCGATAGTACGTTCGAGGGAGAAATGGCGGTCGACAAACGGCGGAATGCGGCTCCGCCGCTCTGCAACGTACCGCTCGATACAATCTTCCAGCGCAAAAAGAATCTGCTCGGTCTGTGCGGAAGGTGCATTCTTGAGCATGGCTCACTATAGCGTAGAGAACCACAATTGCAATTCAGGAGCAGTTTTACTCCGCCAGCGACTTCCTATTGCCTGGGAACCCTTGCTGTGCTTTAATCCGCAGCCGGCGCCGATGATCGCACACAATGCCGTACTTTCGCTTATCCAGCATCGTCCTGTTGCCGCTTCTCTGCCTGCTCGTTCCTGCCGGCATGTCGGCTGATGCCAGAACCTCAAGCCCATCCAGCGACCGACTGATTCAACAACAGGATGATCTATCGGCACTGTGGAGTTTCTACCGGCTAACGTATATCCGCGACGGAAAGGTGATCAGCCTCGATGAGCAGGGTGTGACGACGTCGGAGGGACAGGGTTATGCAATGTTGCGGGCTGTCTGGTCAAACGATCGCAGTACTTTCGAGGCCGTGTGGCGCTGGACGCAACAGCACCTGCAAGTCAGAAATGATAAGCTTTTTGCCTGGAAGTGGCACGGCAAGGTGTTGTCGCTGCACACCGCTACCGACGCCGATACCGATATTGCATTAGCTCTGTTGCTGGCAGCGCGGCGGTTTGACAACGGGGAATACGAGCGCGAAGCGCTTGCGATCCTGTATTCCATCTGGGATCTGGAGCTACTCCATCTGCCATCAGGCTCCTATGTGACGGCCGGAAACTGGTCGGTCCACGAAGACTATCCCACGATTCATGTCGCGTATCTTGCGCCCTACGCCTATGAGATCTTCGCCTCGATCGATACACAACACGACTGGCGGAAAATAATCGAGAGCTCCTACGCCCTTCTGCATTGGCTCTATGACGAAGGGCGGACCGTTCTTCCCCCGGAAGTGGTGTACCTCGACCGCGAGCACGGAACTTTCTTGTTGAAACATCCACGATCGGGCGAGGCGGCAGCCTTCGGCTATGACGCCTTCCCTCTCTTCTGGCGCGTGGCGTTGGATGCCCAATGGTTCAACCGGTCGGAAGCGGCGCTCCGGAAGAAGATGCTCAATTTCTTCTGGTCGGAGTGGCGGACACGCGGCAAGTTTTTCGACCGGTATGCCGTGACGGGGGAACCACGTTCGTCTCTCGAAGGGCTTCCCCTCTATGCCACCGTACATGCATTGGCCGCCTTGGACCATCCGGAGCTTGCACGCCGTTTGGCAGAGATCAAACTTCCGGTCCTGCATGCCAACGCGCTGGCTGGCACACACACCCCCTACTATCTTCACAACTGGCTCTGGTTTGCCCGGGCGACCGAACTGCAACAGGCCCGCCGATACGACGAATATTTTGTCTTCCTGCGTCCCTTCGACTTCATCGGGTTTGCCGCCCATTTCCCTTGGGAACTCTGTGCTGTCACCTTGACACTCTCTCTGATTGCCCGGTGGCATTGGGTACTGAAGCTGGCCTTTCTGGTCTGCGGATTTGGCCTCTGCGTGCAGTATCTTGCCTGGCGCTTCAACGAAACCATCAATTGGATTGAACCGGGGGGACCCTTTATCAGCCTGTGCCTCTGGGCCGCGGAATCATACGCGTGTTCCACGGTCGTCTTGTTGATGGTTCAGGTGGGAGTGGCTCGTCGCGCCATGCCGGCTTCCGTCCCGACGCCGACGGCCGGGTTTCAACCTTCCGTCGATGTGTTTATCCCGATTTATTCGGAATCATGCGACATCCTCGAAAAGACTTTGATTGGCGCGCAAGCCATCGACTACAGCAACAAGCAAATCTACGTATTGGACGACAGCCATCGCAACGAGGTGCAATCATTGGCCGAACGCTATGGAGCGATGTATATCAAAGGACCGAAGCGTCACGCGAAGGCGGGGAATCTGAATAATGCCTTGGCAGAGACCACCGGCGAACTCGTGGTGGTGTTCGATACCGATCACATCCCGGTCACGACCTTCTTACAGGAAACCGTTCCGTTTTTTGCCGATCCCCGGATGGGTTTTGTACAGACACCGCACCATTTTTACAACCAGGATATTTTCCAGCGCGCACTCGGCACCGGTGCCCGTATTCCCAACGAGCAAGACCTGTTCAATCACGCGATTCAAAGCGGCAGAGACCGTTGGGGTGGCGCTTTCTTTGTCGGCAGCGGGGCGGTGTTCCGCCGAGCCGCGATTCGAGAGGTGGACGGGTTCAACCTCATGAGCATCACGGAAGATATCCATACCAGCCAGCACCTCCATGCCAAAGGATGGAAATCCGCGTTTGTCGATAAAGACCTGGCCGTTGGCCTGACCGCGGAGAACCTCTCCTCTTACATCGTGCAGCGACGCCGGTGGATGTTGGGATGCCTGCAGATCTTCTTCAAGGATAATCCCCTCTTGTGCAGAGGGCTGCCGCTTCGGCATCGACTAGGCTATTTTGCCTCGCTCTATTACTTCTTCTTTCCGTTGGCGCGCGTCATTTTTTGGGCCACACCCTTGTATTTTCTCCTCTTCCATCTCCATCCGATCTTTTCTGACGTGTCTGTCCTCGTCGCACATGTGCTGCCATTCATAATCATCTTGCCGTTGCTGTCTGCGGCTTTGGTGCCTGGCTGGCCCCGTCTGCTCTGGTCATCAACCTATGAGACAACCGTGGCCTTCCCCTTGTTCCGATCGATGTTCGATCTCTTCTTGCCGAAGCGCTTGGGGTTCAAAGTCACACCCAAAGGCATTGTCTCGCAGCGACGCACATTTGATTGGCGGTCATCGATGAGCGTGCTCGCCGCCACGCTGATCACCGTGATAGCCATGGCCAAAGGCATGTGGGAGTTCTGGTTTTTCGGCATCGAACGAGACGCGTATTTTTTCAATCTCAGTTGGGCCGGCATCAATCTCGTGCTTCTCCTTGCCGGCCTAAGCATGGCCTGGGAACGGCCGCAACGGCGGAGCGAGGAACGAATCAGTAAACGAATGCCGTATGAACTGCACTCTTCTGGCTTCCGCCTGGCCGGAACGACAGACGACCTCAGCTTGTCCGGCTTGTCCTTTCTCACGCCTTCGGCAGACACAATTCCAGACACCTTCGAGGTCGTCCTGCAGGGTAGCTCGCCGATGTCCTTTCGCGCCGGCGCTGTCTACCACGAGCATCTTCCTGCGAGAGGCGTGACCTGCGGGGCAGCGTTCAGTCCGCTCGATGAGAGACAGCGGCAGTGGCTGGTGACGAACCTATTTTCCGACCCTTCCACGTGGTCTCATGCGCATGAGCCTCGTATACGAAATCCCCTGCTCATGGCTGGCCACATGCTGGCTGGACTGTGGCGGGCTACCAGGCCGACGGTGACTCGGCGGCGGCGGATTCTCCGTCGACGCTGCTTTGCTCCCGTCAGAATTCAAGTCGGCGATCGATCACATTGGGCAATTCTACGTGACCGTTCCTCTCGCGGGCTCGGGCTCCTCGTGTGGGGGCGTCCCGCCGCGGGTGACTCAGCTCCGCATGTCCTCCAGGCCGGCTGCTTATTTGCACCGTTGTATTACCGGCAATGGCTGCCGGGAGTCTGGCGGGTGGGACTCAGACCGTTGTCTGTTCCAGTCGATTTCCACACACACACACTACCGATCCAACACGTACTCCCGAGTTCACAATGAAGAAGAGAAAGGTTTTCGTCATGGGATATGCCCGTTTCCTCATGTGGTGTGCGTTCCTGTTTCTCCAAGCCTGGGCGGCCATCCCAGGGCAGGCCGAAGATTTCGTCGAGTCCTGGTACTTGTCTCGCGGGCGTTCCAATCTCGAGATCGAAAACTACAAAGCGGCGATCGAGGCTTTTGAGAAGGTTGTCGAACGAGACCCGACCCATCGCGAAGCCATGCGGAGCCTCGGTGTCGCCTATGAGAAGCAAGGCTTAAAAGACAAGGCGATCGAGCAATTCGATCGCTATCTCGCCCGGTGGGACGACGATGCCGAAATTGCCTTTGCCCAGGCGCAGGCATTGGAATGGTCGCGCTATGCCTACCGCGAGAAAGACATGCTCAAGTATTACCGGATGGGCTTGAAGCGGAAGAACGATTCCATGATGCGGCTGAAGTACGCTGCGCATCTCGCCCGAAACAAAGCCACAAGCCAGGAAGCTGTCGAGCAATATGAGAAAGTGCTGGAGGTACAGCCTCACAATGCCGAAGCCCATCGGGGGCTGGCCAAAGCCTATGCCTGGCTGGGCCAAAATGATTTGGCGCTTTATCATGCGAATCTGGCACGAGCGCGGACGAAACGGGAACCGGGGGACCTGACCGCCTTGCGCCAAGACATGTCAAAAGGGCGAGAGCCGGCGGTCGAAGGAGTGCTCGGTGTCCTCGCCCAACCGGAACGACCGTTTGAATTGTACGGAGTTCGGCTCGGCTCGCGCGGCAAGTTCGACGCGACGCCCTTTACGACGACCCATGTCGAAGTGGGCGCCGAGCATTTTCGGAACTCCACGGACGACCGGACCGGCGGATATATCTCCTTCGGCAATCGGCTCCGGTTCAATCCCTCCAACCGCCTCGACGCCATGATCGAGTACCATACCGCGCCGAGAGGTGACGGCATGGCCTATCGAGTCGAGTACACGTATGAGCGGCCGACATTTTTGATCCGCCCGGGCGTGAAGCGAGACTTTCGTTATGATTCATTCGCGGCATTGGTCGGCTCGCGTGACTCCGGACAGCTCGTGGGCCTAGCCCGATCGACACAGTTCTACAGCGACCTGCTGTTCGATCTCGACTCGGTTCACGTGAAGATCACCCCCTTCGTCGGATGGGTCACGGCGGAACGGCTGAGCTCAAATACGCAGGTCGGAGTGGACACCAAACTGTCGGTGCCGCTGTGGCAAAAGGAGCAGTGGGACATTGCCGGTGAATATTTGTTCCACCTGACACACTACGGAGAGAATCACGGCGGGTTTCAGCCGAGCACCCAGGAGCCTTTGGCCGGCGGATACTTTAGTCCTCAGGTGTTTGTCAACCAAATCCCGAGGTTTGCGGCAACCTACCACATGGAGAATCAGGATGAAGTGTATGTCGCCGCCGGCCCCGCCTTGCAATACATCGACGAGGCCTCACGATCTGCGGTATTTCGCATCGGAGGTGATGCGCATGCGGCCTATACGAAGCAGCTGTCCAAACCCTGGCTGTTCAAGGTCATGGCGGACTACACCCAAATTACCAGCGTCTACATGCGTCTCCAGGTCAACGGCCTGCTGGTCTACACGTTCCATTGAACCGAGGGATGCGTGCCCGCTCTCTCAATTCCTCCTTGACCTCCCCTCGTGATCTGATACCCTCGACCTGAGGGACACCACGCGCAACAATCCAGCTGGAGGTACTGCGTGATTCTTGTTACAGGCGGTGCCGGATATATCGGATCGCACACCTGCGTCGAGTTGCTTCAGGCAGGACACGAGGTGACCGTCTTCGACAATTTCAGCAACAGCCATCCGGAGTCGCTTGAACGCGTACACAAGATCACCGGAAAGCGGCTCCGCTCGATCCGCGGCGACATCCGGGACCAGGCGGCGCTGGTGACGGCTCTGCGAGACAGCGGCGCGCACGCGGTGATCCATTTTGCCGGCCTCAAGGCCGTCGGCGAATCCGTCCAGCAACCGCTGTCCTACTACGACAATAATGTCGTCGGCTCACTACGTCTCCTAGAGGCGATGAGAACCTGTGACGTCATGACACTGGTCTTCAGCTCATCCGCGACGGTGTACGGCGATCCACAACGGCTCCCGTTGACAGAAGATCATCCGCTTTCGGCGACCAATCCATATGGACAGACCAAACTGACAGTCGAGCACATGCTGCGGGATGTGCAGCGCAGCGATGCCTCGTGGCGCATTGGGATTCTCCGCTATTTCAATCCAGTCGGCGCCCATACAAGCGGATTGATCGGCGAGGCCCCGCAGGGTACGCCGAACAACTTGATGCCCTTCGTGGCGCAGGTAGCCATTGGCCGCCGCCCGCATGTGAATGTGTTCGGCGATGACTACCCCACCCCCGACGGCACCGGTGTGCGGGACTACATTCATGTCGTAGATCTCGCCATCGGACATCTCAAAGCATTGGACGCGCTTAGGCACTGGACCAACCCGGCGGAATGTCTCACGGTCAATCTCGGGACAGGAACCGGCTAC
>JABMDL010000020.1 GCA_015903945.1 Nitrospira sp.
GGCGAGACGCATCGACAAGATTTCCTACGAGGAGATGCTCGAAATGGCCAGCTTGGGCGCCAAGGTTCTCCAGACCAGGTCGGTGGAGTTTGCGGCCAAATTCAACGTGCCGGTGGAAGTGAATTCGAGCTTCAAAGAAGGGAAGGGAACCCTCGTGACGAAAGAAGATACGGATATGGAAGCGGCGGCAGTGGCCGGGGTCACCGGAGACCGCAATCAGGCGAAGATCACGATCGTCGGGGTGCCGGACAAGCCGGGTATTGCAGCCAGGATTTTCGGCACCGTGGCGGAGGCCCATATCAACGTCGATATGATCATTCAGAACATCAGCCAGACTGCCGCGACGGATCTCTCCTTCACCGTTCCCAAGGCCGACTTGAAAAAGGCCGTGCCAATCATTCAAGCCGTGGCCAAGGACATTGAGGCCAAGTCGGTGTCGGTGACTGAGGCGATCGCCAAAGTCTCGCTCATCGGGGTCGGGATGCGATCCCATTCAGGCGTGGCTGCGAAAATGTTCGAGGTGCTCGCGCGGGAGGGGATCAACATCATGATGATCAGCACCTCCGAGATCAAAATCTCCTGCGTCATCGACGAAAAGTACCTCGAACTGGCGATGCGCGCTCTGCATTCCGCCTTCGGCCTTGATCAAACTCAGTCCTGACACAGCCTGACCGTTGGCTAGATATCACGGTTGGTCCTGAACCTTGACATCTCGACATCGTAGCCCCTCTCCTGGTACCCTTTCTCCCCATGGCTAGAAAGACCAAAGAATCGCGTACTTCCCGCGCTGCCCATGAGCGGGGCCCAGTTCAGATCGCAAAGCCGCCCGCCGACCGGGTGGCATCATTGGAAATCTACGACACGACGCTCCGCGACGGGGCGCAGGCGGAAGATGTCAGCTTTTCGGCGGAAGATAAGCTCCGCGTCGCGCAAAAGCTGGACGAACTCGGCGTCCATTTCATCGAAGGCGGGTGGCCCGGCGCGAATCCGAAGGACATCGAATTCTTCCGGATGATCAAAACGGTTTCGCTGAAGCATGCGACCGTCATCGCCTTCGGGTCGACGAGGAAGGCGAGTCATTCTGTGCGCGAGGACCCCAACCTTCAAGCATTGCTTGCCGCGGAAACCAAAACGATTACCCTCTTCGGGAAAACCTGGTCGTTGCACGTCACCGACGCCTTGGGCATCTCGTTGGCCAAGAATCTGGAATTGATCGGCGATTCCGTGGCCCATCTGCGCAGCAAGGGGCGCCGGGTGTTCTATGACGCTGAGCATTTCTTCGACGGGTACAAGACGAACCCTGAATACGCGCTCAACACCATCAAAAAAGCGGTGGAAGCCGGAGCGGAGCGGGTGATTCTCTGCGACACCAACGGCGGGACTATGCCCTGGGAAATACGGGAGATCTGCGAAACCGTGCGGCGCGAGTGTCCGGTGCCGTTGGGTATCCATGCGCACAACGATTGCGAC
Source organism: Nitrospira sp. (assembly GCA_015903945.1). Taxonomy (GTDB): domain Bacteria; phylum Nitrospirota; class Nitrospiria; order Nitrospirales; family Nitrospiraceae; genus Nitrospira_D. The sequence continues at coordinate 1,471 of JABMDL010000020.1, forward strand.
ATGGCGGTGGCGAATTCGCTGGTGGCGATCGAAACGGGGATCGTGCAGGTGCAAGGGACGATCAACGGCATCGGGGAGCGGTGCGGCAATGCGAATCTCTGTTCGATCGTTCCCAATTTGGAATTAAAGATGAAGCGGCCGGCACTGACGGACCGGCTCAGCCGGCTGAAGGAAGTTTCCGGTTTTGTTGCCGAGATCGCCAATATGATGCCCAACAAGCATCAGCCCTATGTCGGCGATTCGGCCTTCGCGCACAAAGGCGGTGTGCATATCCATGCGGTGCTCAAGAATCCGGCGACCTATGAACATATCGACCCGGGGCAAGTGGGTAACCGGCAACGGGTCTTGGTTTCCGACTACGCCGGACGCAGCGGCCTCCTGGACAAGATCGAAGCCTTCGGCATCAAGCTGCCGAAGGATCACTCCAAAGTACACGAGTTGATCAACACCCTCAAAGAACGGGAGAGCCAGGGATATCAATTCGAAGGGGCGGAGGGCTCCTTCGAACTGCTCATGCGGAAGGCCATGGGAAGCCACAAACCCTCGTTCCAGCTGTTGGGATTTCGGGTCATTGTCGAAAAGAAACAGGATGACGGCGCTCCGTTTTCAGAGGCGACGGTGATGATCAAGGTCGGCGACGTGGTTGAACATACGGCGGCCGTTGGAGCAGGGCCGGTCAGTGCGTTGGACCATGCGTTGCGCAAATCCCTTGAAAAGTTTTACCCGCAACTCACGGAAGTGAAATTGCTCGACTATAAGGTGCGGGTCTTGGCGGCGAATCAAGGCACGGAGTCCAAAGTCCGGGTCTTGATCGAGTCAGGCGATCACAAGGACAAATGGGGAACAGTGGGGGTCTCGGAGAACATTATCGAAGCGACGTGGCAGGCGTTGGCTGACAGCATCGAATATAAACTCCTGGCGAAAAAGTGACCTCAGGGGTGGGGGCTCACCAAATTTATTCTTGACAGGACTCATAACCTTACGTAACTTAAGCTAAACTCTCCGTATGAAGCTCGGGCCTCTCGCAATGGGCCATGAGGATGGCAGTGGGTGTCTAAGGGGGATGCATGAGGAAGGCTGATATTGCGAACGAAATTTTCAAACAGGTCGGCATCTCAAAAAATGAAGCGGCCGACATCGTCGAGCTGGTCCTCAACATGTTGAAGTCCGTGTTACAAAAAGGGGAATCGGTCAAGATCGCGGGATTCGGCAATTTTGTCGTGCGCAGCAAGGGCGCCCGCAAAGGCCGGAATCCTCGGACGGGAGAAGAAATCGGCATTACGCCCCGTCGTGTCGTGACGTTCCGCCCAAGCCAAGTGTTCAAGAAGTACGTCAATTCGTAGCAGAATGCTGAACACAACCACCCGCTTCCTTCTCGCATCCCTCATTGGTGCCGTGAAGCCCGCTTCGCGCGCCTCGCGGACTCATCGACGCGGGCCGACTCAACGAGGCGAGCGCGACTGAGGGCCGGTCATGGGAACTGAGCCCAGGCTGGGAAGCAAAATTTTCTATAAAATCGGGGAAGTAAGCCGGATGACCAAACTGCCGGCCTATGTGCTGCGGTTCTGGGAATCCGAATTCAGTTTTCTCAAGCCCAAGAAAAGCAGAGGAAATCAGCGGCTGTATGTGCAGCGCGACATCGAGACCGCATTGGAAATTAAGCGCATGCTCTATGAGGAAGGGCATACATTGGAAGGGGTGAAGCGCTATTGGGCCAGGCGCGGGCGGGCTGGATCCCGGCCGTTGCCTCCGAAGGAGATGGCCAAAAAACTCAGGGGTGATTTGCAAGCCATTGTGAAAATCATTGAGTCGCACGCCCGGTAGGGGCGCACACAACCTTCCCATTGCCTTTCGATAGTGCCGCAAGGGACAATAGCACCGAATTGATCGATAGAGAACACGTCGGGGCGTAGCGCAGCCCGGTAGCGTACTCGCTTGGGGTGCGAGTGGTCGTGGGTTCAAATCCCGCCGCCCCGACCAACAACACAGTGCTGAGTATCGAGTGCTCGCCTCGCTGAGCGAGCGAAGCGGGCTGAGGACTGAGACGAAGAAGAAAGTCAAAGACTCGGCCCTGATTCTTAAGCCTTGAAACAAGGAGCTGCGCTACGCAGCTTTTTTTATGCCGCCCGGCCGCATTCGAATTCTCGTTACCAATGACGACGGCATCCAGTCCGCCGGCCTGACGGTCTTGGCGTCCGCCCTCTCAAAACTTGGAGACGTGTGGGTAGTCGCTCCCGACAGAGAGCGCACGGCGGTCGCGCATGCCGTGACGCTCCATAAGCCGCTGCGGGTTCATCAAGCAGCGAAACGAACCTATTCCGTCAACGGCACACCGGTGGATTGCGTCAACTTGGCGCTGCTCAAGATCATGCCTCAGCGCCCGCATCTGCTCGTGTCCGGCATCAACAAGGGAGTGAATCTAGGTGATGATGTGCTGTATTCGGGTACGGTGTCGGCGGCGGTGGAAGGGACGATACTCGGCGTGCCGTCAATGGCGGTCTCGCAAGAAGGGCGGGAGCGGTTTCGCTTCGCCGTCGGCGCGCATTATGCCGTCCGGGTGGCGCGGCTCATTCTCGAACAAGGCTTGCCGGAAGAGACGCTGCTCAATCTGAATATCCCGGATCAGCCGTTGGGTGCGACGCGCGGCGTGCGTGTGACCTGTCTGAGCCGCCGGCGGTTTGACAATCCGATCGTCGAAAAAGTAGACCCTCATGGACGCAACTACTACTGGATCGCCGGGACCCGCATTTCCTGGAGCCGCAGCAAAGATGCGGACCATGAGGCCATTGACGACGGCGCCGCGTCGCTGACTCCCATCAGACTCGACAGCACGCATTACGGAGCGTTGGATCGCTTCAGAGCGTGGGAGCCTGGGCTGCGGGCCAGGCGCGAGAAGGCGGCCGGAGGATCCCGCGACCGCTCAAAGGGCCGGCGATGAGCATGATTGGGAACGTGATCGAATGGATCATCACCGAGTTGAGCAAGTTCGTGATCAGCACGATCTCGTTGATGGGTTACAGCGGAATTCTGCTGACGATGGCGATCGAAAGCGCCTGCATTCCCTTGCCGAGCGAGATTATCATGCCGTTTTCCGGCTATCTGGTGACGACCGGACAATTTACGATGTTGGGTGTCACATTGGCCGGGGCCGTGGGCAATGTGCTTGGATCGATCGTCGCGTACTATGCGGGCGTGTGGGGCGGCCGTCCCTTTGTCGAGCGGTACGGACGGTATTTCCTAGTCTCTCATCATGATCTCGATGTCGCCGACCGGTGGTTCGCGAAGTATGGAGAAGCTGCCGTCTTTTTTGGGCGGATGCTGCCGGTTGTCCGGACGTTTATTTCATTGCCGGCCGGGATCGCGAACATGAACTTTCCCCGATTCGTGATCTTTACCTTTATCGGAGCCCTGCCGTGGTGTTATCTGCTGGCGTACATCGGTGTCCGCATGGGTGAAGAGTGGGACAATCTGCGGGGTTATTTCCATCAGTTCGATGTCGTCATCGGAATCGTACTCGCGCTGGCCGTGGGCTACTTCCTCTGGTCTCACTGGCCGAGACAGAGCAATAATTTTAAATCGTAAATCCCATGCTCCAGCTCTTCAATACCCTCACCGGTAAGCGGGAACCTTTCGAACCGATCGAGCCGAAGACCGTCCGCATGTACGTGTGTGGGGTGACGGTCTACGACTATTGCCACATCGGCCATGCGCGTAGCGCGCTGGTCTTCGACGTGCTCCGCCGATACCTGGAATACAGCGGCTATGCCGTGACCTTCGTGAAGAATTTCACCGATGTGGACGATAAAATCATCAAGCGGGCCAATGAGCAGGGTGTCTCCTGCGAGTCGATCACCAGCAAGTTTATCGATGCCTATTATGAAGATATGGGCAAACTGGGGATCGGACGCGCAACGGAAGAGCCGAAAGCCACGGCGCATATGACGGAGATCGTCAACCTGACAGAAGCTCTCATCTCGAAGGGGTTGGCCTACGCGGTTGGCGGCGACGTGTATTTTCAGGTTGAGAAATATCCGGCCTACGGCCGCCTCTCGAAGCGAAAGTTGGAAGATTTGCAAGCCGGGGCGCGCGTTGACATAGATGAGCGCAAACGGCATCCGATGGATTTTGCACTGTGGAAAAGCAGCAAGCCCGGCGAGCCGTCCTGGCCAAGCCCCTGGGGTTCCGGCCGTCCCGGCTGGCATATCGAATGTTCCGCCATGTCGATCCGGCTTCTCGGTGAGACGTTCGATATTCATGGTGGCGGAATGGATCTCATCTTTCCACACCATGAAAACGAGATCGCGCAATCGTGCGGCGCGACCGGCAAGGAATTCGCGCGCTATTGGGTGCACAACGGCTTCGTGCAGGTCAATCAGGAGAAGATGTCGAAGTCGTTGGGAAACTTTTTCACGATCCGGGAGATTTTTGAGAAGTCGGAATGGACCGAAGCCGTTACAGGGGAGATCCTTCGCTACTTCCTGCTGTCCACCCACTACCATGGGCCGTTGGATTTTTCGGATCAGGGGCTGAAAGAATCGAAACAGGCCTTAGACGGGTTCTATGACCTCTTCTATCGTTTGGGGGAATCCGACCTCCGTACAGCCGCCGATGTATCGTTGGGCCCCATGATTGAACGGACCATATCGGCCTTCCAACAGGCAATGGACAATGATCTCAATACCCCTGTGGCCGTGTCGGAATTGCAAAAACTTCGCGGCGACCTCAACAAGCTAGTTCAGCAAGGGCTCTCAACTGATGCGAGGAGGAGAGCTCGGCAAGCATTCAGGTCTCTGGGTGCGGTGCTGGGGTTGTTCCAGACAGATCGGTGGGAGTTCGGTAGCAGAATTGCGGAATGCGACAAGCAAATCTCAGATCAGGAAGTGGAGCTGAAGATTGCGGAACGAGCCGCCGCCAAGAAGCAGAAAGATTTCACACGCGCCGACGCGATCAGGAAAGAACTCAATGCGCTGGGGATCACGATCGAGGACAAACCTGATGGCACCAGCCGGTGGAAGCGATAGCCCGCCAGAGATTCTCTATGGCTTGCACGCAGTCCGCGAGGCGCTCAAAGCCGGCACTCGTCCGCTTCAACGCCTTTTGGTCTTGCGGACTGATCGGCAATTTGGGGATCTTGTCCAATCGGCTAGGGCAAAGCGTATTCCGGTCCACGTCGAACCGCCTGCCGCATTCGAGCGGCTGGTCCCCCATGGCAACCATCAAGGCATCGTCGCCTTTGTCGCGGCTAAATCCTACAGCTCGACGGATGAGATTCTTGAGCGGGCTCGGAAACGGGGCGAACCACCGTTCATTGTGATCCTGGATGGAGTCGAGGATCCCCACAACTTAGGTGCGGCCCTGCGGACCGCTGAAGCGGCAGGAGTTCACGGGGTGTTCATTCCGGAGCGCCGCGCGGCGGGGCTGACGTCGGTCGTGGCCAAGGTCTCGGCCGGTGCCATCGATCACATGCTGGTCGGGCGGGTCGTCAACTTGACCCATCTCATCGGAGCACTCAAGGAGCGAGGCCTGTGGATCTATGGGGTTGAGCCTTCCGCGGCATCGGTCTATACAAGCCTCGATATGACGGGGCCGATGGCCCTCGTGTTCGGGGGAGAAGGCGAGGGGATCAGACCAGGCGTGCTGAAGGCGTGCGACGGACGTATCAGCATTCCGATGAAGGGAAAGGTTGAGTCCTTGAATGTGTCGGCGGCCGTGGCGGTCGTTGTGTTCGAAGCGGTCCGGCAGCGAGGCGAGCCGAAGCCTACCGGATCTTGAGTGCCCCGCTCTGAATGGCGGTCTTGAGCAGCTGGGCGGTGTTCGAGACCCGCAACTTCTTCATCATATTCGCCCGGTGAGCTTCGACCGTCTTCACGCTGATCTTCAGCCGCTGGCCGATTTCCTTGTTCTTGAAGCCGGCCCAGATCAATTCCAGAATTTCCTGTTCACGTGAAGTCAGTGACTCCGGCCGCTTGGCGCGTGGGGGCGGCTCAAGGTCCGCCAGAGACTTCCTGGCCTTGGGCTTTCCAGCTGCTTTTGCCATGATGCTCGCTTCTCCTTTGCTTGGCAGGTAATTCAGGTATACTGGCAGTCTGCTGTTCGCGACCATCGATGATGGGAAACGAAGGACACATTATAGGGAGATTCGCTAAGAAATGTAAATGGAGGGCGTCGGCCTGCATCAGGGCCGGAGTCATGAACCAAATGGTTCAGGAAACTCTAGACCAGTGAGAACGGCAAACTGGTTTCTCTGCGTGGGTATGATCACATGCTTGCTGTCTATCTGATCGCCGGCTTATTCGGTGCGCTGATCGGTAGCTTCCTCAATGTCTGCATTTACCGGCTGCCTCGGCACGAATCGATTGCGTGGCCCGGCTCCCATTGCCCGAGCTGTTCTCATTCAATCGCCTGGTACGACAATATCCCGATCGTCAGCTACCTCGTGCTGGCCGGACGGTGTCGGCACTGTCAGACCCGCATCTCTTGGCGCTATCCCGCTGTGGAGCTTCTCAACACACTCGGCTACGTGGGACTGCTCTGGTTCTTCGGACCTGACTGGTCCACGGCAGTGTATGGATTGCTCTATTCGGCCCTGCTCGTCGTCGCCGGGACAGATCTTTCCCACAAAATCATCCCCAATGTCGTGACCTTTCCTGGCATCGTGGTCGGTCTTGTCAGCGCCGCGACGGTTCTCCCGCTGGGTCTGCTGAACGGACTCATCGGGCTTCTTGTCGGGGGAGGCCTCTTATGGCTGCTGGCGTGGGCCAGTCCCTATCTGTTCGGCAAAGAAGGGATGGGTGGCGGAGATATCAAGCTGTTGGCGATGATCGGCGCCTTTCTCGGCTGGAAACCTGCGTTGATGACGATCATGGTGGGATCATTCCTCGGTTCCGTCGTCGGAGTCACCTTGATTGCCGCTCACGTGATCAAGCGGGAAGACTATATTCCCTTCGGGCCGTTTCTGGTGTGTGGAGCACTTGTCTCGCTGTTCTTCGGGCAACCCCTTCTTGATTGGTACCAAGGCCTGCTGGCCGGTTGATCGTTTCGTCCCCCCTACGTTCTTGGTTTGTGAGTCCCTCTGTATCTCTTCCTCACAGCGCTGTATCTCCTGGGATGTCAGTCATCGTACAAGTAGTGATTCCCCGGGGCGTATTCCACCGGTGAAGCGTCGCGATCGCCCTTGAATTTGTTTCGCTGAATCCATCACTTCCAATCGTGGACCGAACTGCTCGGATGCGACCCCTTCCTGCCAGAGAAGCGATTCCCGCGCGGCACAACTTTTGAGATGCGATGGAGTCGTCCGGATCAAAGCAGGGGCGACACATTTGGGGGAGCGCACATGAGACAGGTAGGTCACACACTCCTGGAACTGACGGTGACGCTGGCGGTCATCGGTAGCGTTTCGGCATTGGCCATTCCCAGCTTTGCGTCGCTGCACTCCCGCATGCAGATCCGTTGCGCGACCGAGGAGATCGCATCGGAGTTGCGGCTCGCCAGGCAATTGGCCATGACCCATCGAGATCGGGTCCGGCTCTCCTTCGATTTTGAACAGCAAACACTGGTCGCGCAGTTTGTCGATGGCGGCAGGACGCATCATGTCTATCGGTATGGAGACAAAGGCATCGTCGTCGAGGAGCCGAGCGCGGGACCGGAGATCCTGTTTCATCCGAGCGGGCGGTCCGCGACGGGGACGACGATCCGTCTGCAGGGCAGGGATGGGCGCAGTGCCACAGTGACCGTAGGGCTGACAGGGAGGGTGTCGGTGTTATGAGTCGAGATCCGCGCCAAGAGGGCATGACACTGATTGAAGTGATCGTGGCGATGGCGATTTCCGGTATCGCCCTGTTGGGGGCGATCGGGGCGGTGCAGGTCTCATCAGGCTCTATCCGGGACAGCGGGCTTGCCACGAAGGCGCTGGAGCTGGCCCAGTCTCGGCTGGAATCCAAGCGATCAGTTCGCTGGCAGTATCTCCTCGAAGATGATGTCGATGGCGACGGCATTCCTGACACCCTCATGAAGGATGACGGACGGGACGGCGATGTTGCGGCGGGCGACGGCATTTACACGGCCATGCTGGAGCGCGACGGAGTCACGGTGGTGTGGACTATCGAGGCGGATAACCGAAAGCCGCTGAGTGCAGTCGGCATCGTGGCAATTGGGGCGGTGTCCTCCTATATCGGGCGAGACGGCAGAAAAGAAGTGCAGGTCGCAACTCTTCGCGCGAATCCGGTCTTTGTGGGGCGCCAATGAGTCAACTATATCCGGTTTTGGAGGACGCGAAGAGTCTGCAAAGAGTCTCTCGCCTCCCTTTGATAAGCGGTGTCTGCCTCACCGAAGTGATGATCGGACTTGCCGCAGGGACGATCGTGCTGGCCGCCACGCTGGGAACCTTCAACATCATTCACCACCACGTCATCGACCGGCAACGGGTCGTGGCCTATCAGCAAGACCTTCGCCTCGGGCTGGAAGTCTTCGAACAGGAAGCCCGTCTGGCCGAGGCGGAGACGATTACCGCCGCCACGCCTGACGAGTTTCAGTTTTCGGCAAACCTGAACGCCCAGCGGACCTCGACGACCGTCGCTGTCGCCCCTGGACAAACCGTGTTGACGGTCCAAGACGGGAGCGATTGGGGATCAGGAAAGACGGTGCTCCTATGCGGCCCGCACGTATGCGAAACGCACCACCTCGCTCGTGCGGGGCAGCGCCATCAGCTCGTGCTGGCGGAGCCGGTCGGGTCGATGTTTTCAATCGGCGCCTCGCTCGAGGTCAACAACCGTGTGCGTTATTACACCCGGCGCGATGAATCAGGAACGGTACGGCTCATGCGGATGGTGGATGGGGGCGCGTCCACTCTGATCAGAGGGAACGGGGCGATCTGCTTTTTCTATCGGGACAGCAGCGGCCGTGCCACGTCTGTCTCGGCGCAGGTCAAGCGCGTAGTCGTCGACATCGAGTCGGATCGTCCGGCTCGTCGGGCGGTTCGTGAAGTCAGTCTGCGCTCCTAGAGCGGAAGGGATGTCGATGACGACTCATGAACAAGGCGTTGCACTACTGGGTACCCTGGTCTTGATTCTGATCTTGTCGCTGCTCGGTGCGAGCATGCTGGATCTTGCTGGACAGGAGGCTGTCAGCGCCACGGTGGGACAAGAGGCTGCGGTGGCGCAACAATTGGCCGATGGGGCAGGGGAATTGGTGGTGTCCTGGTTTCATCATCCGCAGAGCGCCTGGGTTCCGTCGTCGATGTATTCCGCCGTGTCGAAACAGTATCGTACCGCCGATGGGCTTCCGTCTTTCTTTGACGCAGCGGGACGTTCACAATTTGTCGGGAGCGTGAGCCAACCGGATCTGCGCTTGGATGCGGACAACCCTTCAGATAACTCATTGCTGAATGATCCGCAAACCGGCTTGTTTCGCGCCCTCCATCACCTGGGGCAGGTCAAAAACCTCAAGGTCTATGCGCCTTCGACACCGGGGCTGTTGTGTACGGTCGATACGACGGTGGCGACGCGGACGGGCAAGCCGTTCAGACAATCGATTCTGATGCAGCTGGGGACTGTCGATCTTCCACCGTTGCGTACCGCTGTGCGCGTGAACCGGAATCTCGGACTGTTGCAGCCGGGCGGTCAAGCGGCCGTCGGTGTTCACTGGGGCGATCTCCGAATCGGGGGCGATTGGATTGTCGGTCGAGTTGAAGAAGTCCCGATCAAGTCTTCGCTCGCTCCGGTGACAGGGGCCGGATACGACGAAATGATTCAACGGGAAGACCGATGGGTGGTCGCTTGGATCGGCAGACTGGTGCGCACGTTGCAGCCGTTTTCTGGAGAACAGGCAGGTCTTCCCCCCAACGTCCATCAACAACAGAGCCCAGTTCCAGGTCTGCGTGTCGATCAGTGGGATTATGAGACGGTCAAAAGGGCGGCAAAGCGCCATGGCAGCTATTTCGCGATCGATCGGGAGGGGGTGTTATATCCCGATGGAATCATACAGCCGGGGAAAGGCATCTCGCCTGATGTGGCGTTGCGGTCGACAGAGGTGGGAGATCAGCGCGGCCTGATCTTCATCGATACGTTGGATCAAACCGCACCGCGTGCCGACAACCTTGGCGTCCTCACACTTCGAACGGCCTATGTAGAGGGTGTTGTGGTGATGCAGGGCCATGTCGTGCTCGCTCCATCGGGAACAGGGCAATCGATCTCCGCACTCAGCCCTCCAGGCATCGCGACGGGCAGTGAGGCTTCACGGGTTCCGGTCCTGCTTGCGCGGGTAAATCTCAACGGAGTTCTCTGGGCCGCAGGCGATGTCACTGTTGCAGGGAATTCCAGAGTGTATGGAGCGGTGGCCGTAGGCGGCGCGATGACCTCGATCTCAGGCGGCTCGCTCGAGGTCTGGTATGACTCCGATATCGGCGAGGGCCTGTACCGTGGTGTACCAGTGGTCTACAAGGCGCCCGGTGCGTGGCTGGCCCACTATTGATCCAGTTGACCGGAAGAGGAGGACCATCATGGCCGTTGCACAACAAGGGGCACCGGTTTTCCAGACAAGGGAGATGCCCACAGCCGGGGCGGGGAAGGCAGCCGCGTCGCCCCAGTTCAGACAGACGTGGGAACGCAGTGTACGAGACTATCTGGTCTTTCGTAGCGTGGTGAAGCAAGTCGAATTGGATATGGCGATTGAACAGGTCGTCGCTCAGGACCTCGATCTGGAGTCCGTGCTGCTCCATCAGCAGCGGCGGTCTCGACAAGAACTCGGCTCGGCCCTGAGTCAACACTATCGATGTCCGTTCATGGCCTTCGATGAGCACATTGCCGTTGAGCCGAGGCTCTTAAAGAATCTGAGCCGCGATTATCTGAAAGCCAACGCTTGGATTCCGATGCGCCGAGAGGGGAACGAGATACTTGTCCTCAGCAACGATCCGGACGATCTGGAGAAGAGGCGTGATATCCAGCAAGCCTTCCCCGGTGCCATCATTAAGCTGGTGGTCGGACTGCGGTGCGACATCGAGATGTATCTAAAGCACGCGACGAGCCGGTCAGGCGGAGCCCCTCTGGCGGACATTCTGGAGAAGCTGGCCGAAGAGGCCGGACAGGAGAGAATCAGCCAAGTCGAGCTTATCGGAGTAAATGAGAACGATTCCATCATCGCTCAGTTGGTCAATCATGTCATTGCGGAGGCCTACCGGTTGGGGGCGTCTGACATTCACGTTGAGCCGTCCGCCGGGCACAAAGATACCACGGTGCGATTTCGCGTCGACGGTACCTGCTTTACACCCATGCGCATTCCCGCGCCGTACCGCCGGGCGGTGGTCTCACGGATCAAAATCATGGCGAACTTGGATATCGCGGAGAGCCGCAAGCCGCAAGACGGGAAGATCGCCTATCGGCCGACAAAGGACCGGGAAATCGAGCTCCGCGTCGCCACGTTGCCCACCTCAGGAGGGATTGAGGACGTGGTACTGCGTTTGTTGACTGCAAAAGAGCCGATGCAACTGGATGGGATGGGGCTCGCCCCGAGCATGCGTGACGCCATTGCGACGATCGCCCGGAAACCCTATGGCATGTTCCTCTGCGTAGGACCGACGGGATCGGGCAAGACCACCACGCTGCACGCGGTGCTCCAATCCATCAACACTGATGAGCGGAAGATCTGGACGGCTGAAGATCCGATTGAAATCACGCAGGACGGATTACGACAAGTGCAGATCCATCCAAAGATCGGACTGACGTTTGCGTCGGCGATGCGGGCGTTTCTACGCGCTGACCCGGACGTCATCATGATCGGCGAAATGCGGGACAAAGAGACGGCTGATGTGGCCATCGAAGCCTCGCTGACCGGACATCTGGTGTTGAGCACATTGCACACCAACAGTGCGGTAGAAACTGTCGTGCGGCTGCTGGACCTTGGTTGCGACCCGTTCAACTTCGCCGACGCCATGTTGGGAGTGCTGGCACAACGCTTGTGCAAGCGGCTTTGTTCCGGCTGCAAAGAAGCGTATCCCGCATCGCGGCAGGAGCAGGACGAACTCGTCCACGGCTATGGAGCGGATGGATGGTCATCGCTGGGACTTGAAGAAACAGCGGCGGTCCGGCTCTATCGAGGACGCGGTTGCGATCTGTGCAATCACACCGGATTCAAAGGCCGTGTGGCAATTCATGAATTGTTGCTGGGATCGGATGACATGAAGGGCCTCGTGCAAGGCCGGGCTAAAACCTCGGTCCTCTTTCAGCAGGCAAAGCAGGAGGGGATGAGGACCTTAGTGCAGGATGGCATTCGAAAAGTGCTGCAAGGCGACACCACCTATCGGCAAGTACGGGCCGTGGCGTTGAAATAGTCGAGGGATAGGCATCGTAATCGTGCTCAGATTATGAGGCTCCTGCGTTGCGAGCCGATAAGTGAGCTGAGTTTTTCGGTTGAGGAAGGGCAGGCATTCCTACGATGGAATGCCTGCCCTGGTTAGACACGCTGGCACACGGCCAGAGGGAACCCGCTTAGCAGCCAGGAGAGCAGTTGAGAGCTCCCTGAAAGCTTGTAGCATTCATCCAATTCGCCGATCGTGTTTTCCCGCCCAAGACGCTAGAAGAGGTTCCGTTCGCGGTGTTGTTTTCACCGCCCACGACGGAGGCGTACGTGCCGGTGATCCTGTTGCCGACTCCGAAAACCAACCCTCCATAAGAGCTGAATCCGTTCTGGCTGCCGCCTACGATATTGTGCGATCCTGTCCGCACTTGCGCAGGGTTGGCTTCGTTGTACCCGATAATCAGATTCCCCAAGCCCGACGTTGTATCAGCTGTCGTTTTCATCTCATTGCCACTCTGCACGTGAACGTTCACTCCGCTGAAGACAACATGCGGGCCCTTCACTCCATTCATTTCGTTGGTATTGACCGACACGTACTTTTCAAGGCCCGGAATCATTTTCTTTTCAACGTCACCGAGCTTGGTTTCTACCGCCAGAGTCTTGCCATCGAGAGTGGTCACCTTGCCGTCTAAAGTAAGGACTTTTCCATCCAGGGTCGTAACTTGGTTCTGCAAGGATTGCATGGCTTGGAGCAAGGTCTCTGGGTCGAACGAAGCCATATTCGCCACTTTTGTCTCTAGTGCGGCGACCCGTGATTCCAGGTTTTGGATGGTACCAGGCACCCCGCCGCCATTGTGCCTGTGGTCTTTCATTTTTTCCCGCAGGTCGGCTACCTTTTCTTTCAGGTCTTGAATACGTTGTTGATTGATCAGACGGTGTTTATGAGAGTCGCCTGCCCAGCCCAGGCTGGGTGCGGCGAAAAGTGCCAGCGCCATGCAACTTACCAGGATAGCTTGTCGGCAACGGCCGCTGCCACGTTTCTTCATGATCGTCACATGCGAGGCATCGAGTGAGATGTGTGTAACCATGGTCAATACCCCTCCTAGTTAAGTAAGGCTCCGTTCTCTCGCCAACAGTCTCTCTGTCATTCTGCGCAAACGGAATGTAGCCAGTTCTGGCTGGCTAAAGCGCAAAGGCTATGCCGTCTCGGTATTACAACGCTTTGGGGTGGTCCGATTCCTGCTCATGTTTGAGGATCGAGGGACAAAAGGGACAGAAAATGTGCCCATTCGTGCCAAGAAACGACCAGTTTCTAGACTTCGGCCGGGCAGGAATTCCATGCAAGAGATGTTGACCTGGGAGTGCCTCAAAAAAATGTGCTCTAACGGCAAAGAGGTCTATCAAGTACTCAGTGCTGTGCAGTTACCTAAGAGCAGAGCAAGCGGAGTCTGCCAACCTCTGGTCCATCCAAGTTCCACGGCCTTCCCGCTCTGTCTTCTAGGGAATGAAAGGGCAGAGCAGGTACAAGAATCGTACAGTCCGGCCGACGAAAATTGTCGTCGATTTGCGCAGAAAACGGCCAGACTGGAACGAGGTAATGCATCAGTCGTGTCATGAAATCATGTGGTTAGAGCGTGGCGGGACCATGTCGATGTCGGCATGCCCCTTGCTTTGTCCTAGTCGTAACTTTGTGTCAATTAAGGATAATTCTGAGATGCGTGTGAGTCAGCTGCTGGATACAAGGGGTTTTACCCTGATTGAAATGATGATTGTGGGGGTCATTCTTGGCATCACCGCAACGATAGCTGTGCCCTCGATTAGTCAATGGATGGCAAGATATCAAATGAAGCAAGCCACGACGGAGTTGGCGGGAAATCTGAACCTCGCACGCGCGGCATCAATGAGCAGAGGGGCCGGCATAACGGTGACGACCTCGATGACGAATGGGAGAGCCACAGTGGCGTTCGGAGGCATATTTCCTCCCGTCACGCTCAACCAGAGCATCTCAAGCATTACAGCGGCCACGGTTGGCTTCAACACATTCGGGTTGCGAGCGGGCGGCGGTGCGACCAACACACTGATCGCCTTGTCCCAAACGCAAGGCACGACCTATTCGGTCGTGGTGACTCCTGCGGGAAGGGTCGATTGGTGTGCCATGGCGACCTGTCCGTAAGGTCATCGCAGAGGATAAGGGTTGTCATGAAACATCTGGGTACGATCGACAATGAGTGCGGCTTCACGATGGTTGAAGCGTTGATCGCTGGAGTGATTCTGACCATCTCGCTCATGGGGCTCGCCGGATTTCAAGCTGTCTCTTTAGCAAGGAATGCCGAGTCGAAGGAAAAAACCGGGGTGACGAATTTCGGAGTCGAAATGGTTGAGCGGATACAGAGTAATCGGCAAAGGGTTTTAGACTACCATGGCATTGACACAGCAGCCTCAACACCCTGCCCACAAACGACCACGGCGCAACGACAGGCTCTCGCCGATTGTCAACAGTGGCGCACTGCCCTGACGGCGTCCGGCATCAACGGTGTGCGGGGCACTGTGACATCCGTCCGAATCGACCCAGATCCGACCACGGGGGTGCCGTCCTTGAATCGTTTCGATGTGGTGGTCACGGTGACATGGAACGCGTCAACGGCGGGGGGCACGTCAGTTCAGTCCAAGAGCGCGACCTTTCGGACCGTTGTCGCTCCAGAGTGATCGTAGGGGGAGATTGAATCGCATGAAACCTGATAGGGCGCCTAGGGGCCACATTAACCATGAATCCGGTCTGACGCTGATTGAGTTGATGATCGCCGTCTCCGTAGGGCTGGTCATCATTGGCGCGGCGTTTTCCATGCTGATCATGAACCAAAAAGCCACCACGGTGAACGACCAAGTGGTCGAGACCCAACAGAATGTCAGGTTGGCGATGGAACTGCTGGCTCAGGATGTGCGGCTGGCCAGCTATAACTATGTGGCAAGTGCACCTGGTGCACCGACAGTCGGAGCGTGCAGCATTCCTAATGGGACGGTTTCCCGCCCGGCGGGAATTCGCCCGATGGATAAGAACCCTGCAGGTGCCGATAACGGTCCCGATAGTATTGCGATGGTCGTGCCGGTACTCGCCGATGTGGTTACACCCTGGGTGCTCTCGGCCAATGTAGGGGGAACAGGGATTGACCCGGTTCCCTTTAATTCGCTGCCTATGGCCGCGGCGGCCATCACCGATATGGTCAGTCAAGGGTTAGTCGTCGGGTCCGTGGTCTCAATCGGTGGAGGCGGGGTCAGGGCTGTTTCCGCGGTCAACGCAACCTCACTCACGCTCTCCAGCAACATTGAGGGGAAATTTCCCGCGGGGTCGCGGGTGTTTTTACTGCAATGCGTGACCTATGCGGTTGCCACCTCGACGGCGACTTGCGGAGCAGGAAACACGGCTTGCTTGACCAGGAACGGAGTGGTGTTAGTGGATGGGATCGAGGACATCCAATTCTCATACGGATGCGACGGCTGCAGTACGGCCGCGCCGAATCCGCTGTCACCGGATGGTCTGGTCGATGAAATCGATGGTGTCAATCCGACGAGCGGGCCATCGATCAATGACTTCGTCACGAACAGCGCCTGGAATCTCCCCCCGATGTCGCCTGAGACCATCAAACAAGTCCAGGTCAGCGTGGTGGGCAGGCAGATGATGCAGGACCAAGGATTCAGTGAAATCAATACGCCGGGAGTCAATAGTGGACCGGTGATTGTCAGCGACCACAATCCTTCAGCCGATCCCGGGTATAACGCGTCGGACTACTCAAAGTTGAGGCGCCGGGTCGTGATGCGAATTCTTCAGCCGAGGAACATGTGAGGGCATGGATGATGGGGTCAGCAGAAAATAGGAGTGTGCGGGTAGCGAGTCACGACGCGGCAAGCGAGCACGGGATGGCCCTGCTGACCGTCATGATCATCATGCTGTTGATGGTCGTGCTCGCGATCTCCGCGATTACGGTCACCGGGATTGAGACACGAATGTCCGGATTCGTCGCCACAAAGGAAGCGATGTCGACGGCCGCAGAGTCTTGTGAGGGGACGGCGGTGAACATTATTCAGCAAGCGCTGTATTATGGAGAGATAAGACCGGAGTTTCTCAACAACGCGACTCCCGCGGGACCGATTCCGGCGGCCAACAGTGCCACCCTCTTTAGTGAAATTTCCGGTCAGCCGCTTCCTTCACCCGCCCCTCCGAACACGATTGGGGAAAATTATGCTGATAGCCCCGCATCGGCTCCGAATCTGATAATCACGAGCATTCCCGGACTGACGGTGAACGGGGATATCGATCGCTTGTTCAAGCGACGCAAGGAAGGTTCGGGGGAACTCAAAGAGATCGTCTACCGCATCACGTGTGTCGCCAGCAACGCCGCGGCAGGGACTTCGAGTACGGTCACGTCCGTCTATAGCTGTACCGTCGGTGAAACCTGCATGAAACAAATCGGTGCGTCCTAGGAGGTGGAGTGATGACCACGGCAAGACTGCGTAGGGGCTCTGTGATCGCAGCGTTCGTTCTAGGGATGTCCTGGTCCATCGTCGGGCTGTCCGTGGGGGCCGAGATGCCGCCCACCGCCATCCTGGCAAGCTTCAAGACGGGAAAGGTCGATGCCGTGTTTACATCGTCGAT
The DNA here is from genome assembly GCA_015903945.1 of Nitrospira sp. Classification (GTDB taxonomy): domain Bacteria; phylum Nitrospirota; class Nitrospiria; order Nitrospirales; family Nitrospiraceae; genus Nitrospira_D. Next base: position 18,410 of record JABMDL010000020.1, read on the forward strand.
TAGGATCAGCGGGACGGAATACCGAATCCAGTTTGATGCGAAGATCATGGATCACAAAGAGAATGAAATCTCGCTTGAGGAAGTCTTCTTGCGGTCCGAGGCGAAGTTTCACGTCAACAAGCTCGGCGAGATCGACATGATGATCGTGATGAGACCTCAGTAGAGACGACAAGCTCGAGGTGAGTTGCGAACGCGGTTCTCATAAACCTTGCGCCTGCAACTTTGACACAAGGTGTGCGGCTGAGCAGTAGGAGGGCGACATGACGAAACGGTGGACTATAAAGACGTTTGCGACCCTGATATTCGTCGTATGCGGAGCCTGGTTCGCGCCGAACGTTGTCCAGGCGGTCGTGCCCGTGCGTGTCAATGCCGACTATGCATCCTCGCCGCCGTTCGTCTCAAACATCGCGACGCCGAACATACTGGTCATAATGGACAATTCGGGAAGTATGGCCAACCGAGCCTGCGAATCCGCGAGTTGCGGAATATTGCCGGACGGAACGACGTCCACCGTCACCACTTTCGTGGCCACTACTCGGTACAACGGCTTTGCTGATCCCCTGCGCTGCTATGTCTGGGATGCCACCGACAACCGGTTTGAGAATGGTGCGGTGAAAGCCGCGCTTAATACCGCCTGCTCCAGCACGCAATGGGACGGGAACTTCATCAATTGGGCCTCCTTCCGTCGCTTCGATGCGGTCAAGAAGGCCATGACGGGCGGCAACTGCTGGCACCCGACTGCTTCGCCGGTCCGCAATGCGGATGGGACCTGTAAACCCTCCGGAACCCCGTCGTTGCCGACCGTCAGAGTCCAAAACCTTGGAACGGGCACCGAGGTGACGATAGCGATTCCCTATAGTGGGGGAACCGGGAATGCGAGCTACGTCGGGCGAATACCGACTGCCTCTTATCCAGGAACCCCTCCGAATATCTATGTGCAAATCCAGAGCACCGGAAACCTCTGCATTGATGACGACAACGGCGGTGGCTGCCCGGACTCCGGTGGATTTGCGGAAACCGTGCTGCCGGCGATTGCCTTTGCGATGGACAGCGAGCCGACCGGGGTGATTCAGCAGATCGGGGATAAGGCCCGTTTCGGCCTTGCCGTCTTCAACGCGTCGAGTTCCGATAATGGTATCAAGGTCTTGACCGGCATCGGCTCCAGGCAATCCATCGATTTCAGCGGATCTACGGTCGAAACGTTCAACACGAACACAGCGGCTATGGTCGATGCGGTCGATGAGGCATATCCGGCGACCTGGACGCCCCTTGCGGAGAGTCTGTACGATGCGGTTCGATATGTGGCCCAGATTAACTCGGCCTATTATCCGACCACCTACACGTTTCCCATTGCGTTTTCCGGAGGGAGTTCGAACGGCGTCGCTTTTCAAGCGACCGGTGTCGGTTCGGTCGGCGGCAGTGAAGTCTCCGCACTGATTGGAACGGAAACCTGTCCGTCCGGCTACATTACCAGCGCTTGCGGACGCGATCCATACTTCTTCGGGGCCAATCACACGCCGGCCTGGGCGAGTACCTCCCAAGTCGTCAATTGCTGTAAGACATTCATTCTTATCTTTACAGACGGAGAACCGACAGAAGATCAAAACATTCCGGCCGGTTTGAGGGACAACTCCCACAACGGTGTCGACTGCACCGGCAGTGATGGGGCTGCACCGCCCCGTCCCGTTGACGGAACGTGCAATACCCATCCGTTGACACCCTTCAGCGTTTTATTGGGAGAGCATAAGACAGATTACGCCTCCAGTGGCAGCGGCTATTTGGATTCCGTCGCCTATTGGGCGCACACCAACGATATACGCCCTTGCAGCGGGACCGGTGATGGGACGATTGCCGTGATCGGTGTCACCGGCCATTGCTTGCCCGGCACGCAGAACGTCACGGTCTATACCTTCTTTGCCTTCGGGAACATCAACGGGCGCGGCATCCTCGCGCAAACGGCCAGACTGGGTGCATTTGAAGATGCCGACAATGACGGGATTCCAGACGCCGGTGAGTGGGACAAGGAGAATAATTATACCGGAGCGTCCGGCGCGGATGGCATCCCCGATGCCTATTTCGAGTCGTCTGATGTGGACGACATTCAGGACAAGATGCTGGCGACGCTCTCCAGTATTATCAGGAAGAGCACATCCGGCGCGGCGGTCTCTGTCTTGGCCACCTCCAGCACCGGTGAGGGCGCGCTCTATCAGGCCTATTTTTACCCAAGCACTCTAGAGAGCGCGACGAACAAAGACGTGACATGGACCGGGTACACCCAGAGTCTCTGGGTCGACGGGTTTGGGAACTTGCGGGAGGATACGGTCAGTGACGGGAAGCAGGATTACAAGCTCGATCTCATCGTAAAAACGCGCCTTGATCCCTCAACCAGTATCGTGTACGTCGACAAGTACACAGACGCCGATGGGAACGGGATCGCGGACGATATGAACTCGGACGGAGTGATTACGCAGGCAGACTGCACGATCTGCAACCAACTGCTCAGCGATATCAAGCCGATCTGGGAGGCGGGGAAACAGCTGGCGCTAAAGGACGCGAGTGCAAGGACGATTCTGACCTGGGTCGACACAGATAATGACGGCGTGGTCGACGCCGGAGAGGAGATAGCGTTCAGCACGGCCAACTCCGCGACGCTAGGTCCGTATCTTCGGGCCGCAGCGGCCCCGTCCGCGTACACGGCCGATGCAATCATTAACTTCGTCCGCGGGTGCGAAGTCGCGACATGCACAGAGCAGGCGGCGTTGCGAGATCGGCGCCTACAGGTTCCGGTGACAAGCGGGACACTCAAGGTCTGGAAGCTCGGCGATGTCGTTGATGCTCCTCCGACGATCGTGGCCGCCCCAAGGGATCGCTATGACATTATTGAGGGAGATCCTAGCTATTCGGCGTTCTTCGTCAAATATCGAACGCGCCGGCAGGTGGTCTATGTGGGCGCCAATGACGGGATGCTCCACGCCTTCAATGCGGGCTTTTACCATCCGGGAGACGATCCGAGCACCACGACAACGACCGAACACGGGTGGTTCACCCGCACTCCGACAAACAACAGTAGTGGTCCATTACTGGGCGAGGAACTGTGGGGATTCATCCCGTACCAGCTGCTCCCGCATTTGCAGTGGTTGACGCGGTCGGACTATCAGCATGTGTACTACGTCGATATGCCGCCCGTGGTCAAGGATGTCAGGATCTTCGCCAATGATACGGACCATCCAAACGGATGGGGCACAGTGCTGATCGGCGGGTTCCGCTTGGGCGGCAGTTGCGGGGCTTGTACGCCCGGAGGCGGCGGGCCGCCGATGGGTGTGACCATCAGCGGGACCGACCGATACTTCTACAGTGCGTACTTTGTCTTGGATATTACCAATCCGGAAGCCCCACCGAAACTCCTGTGGTCGTTCTCGGATAGTACCCTCGGGCTCACGACAAGCGTGCCGACGGTGGTCCGGGTCAATCCATTTACCGACTATCACACGAACAATGCCAATGCCAAGTGGTATCTGCTCGCCGGGTCCGGGCCTACCGGATACGATGGCCGTGCGACGCAAGCCGCCAAGGTGTTCGCGGTGAATATGCAGACAGGGCCAGGGAGCGCCAATAGCCTGGTCACCAGCTTTCAGACCGGGTCGTGGGCCTCATTCATCGGCGACATGACCGCGTTTGATCGGAATCTCGATTACCGGACCGATGTCGTGTATTTCGGCCGTGTCATCAATGATGGAAGCCTTCCGTGGAGAGGCAAGGTCTATCGATTGACCTTGGGATCTGCGCTTCCGTTCGGTGGAGAGACGGCGGCTGCTTCCTGGGGAATCGATTGGGGAGGAACCCAGGTACCGACGGAAATGCTTGACGAAATTGGATTCTCTACGCCGGTCGAGATGGGCCCCGTGATGGCCGCACCGACTGTTACCGTCGACGATGCAGCGAGGGCCTGGGTCTTTGTCGGCAGTGGGCGGTACTTCGGGGCGTCGGACAAAACCGATAAAACGACGCAATACTTTGTCGGGATGAAAGATTCGGTCATCAACGGAGATTGTGTGCAGTACGACGTGGCGGATTGCCACGATAGCAATCTGGTCGACGTAACGACGGCGCAGATCTGTGTCGTGGGCTATGGGAATTGCGGGCAGACAGCCGGGACGAACCAAGTGACCGGTGTGACCGGTGTGAGCACCCAGGCACAGCTGATGAGCCTTGTCGGTTCCTCAAGCGGGTGGGTCACCAGGCTTGTGCCCGCGTCGGGGCCTGGAGTGGGTGAACGGGTGCTGAGCGCCGCCACGGTGTTCGGCGGCATCGTGTTCTTCCCCACATTCACGCCGACGGACGATGTCTGCGCGTCAACGGGAAGCAGTAACTTGTACGCGCTCTTTTACAAGACGGGCGGTCCTCATACGGCGCCCGTCGTCGGGACGACGAGTGGAGCCGGAGGGATCGTGAATGTGAATAAATCCACATCCCTCGGTTCCGGGTTAGCGTTCGGAGCGGTTCCGCACGTCGGTTCTGGCGCCGATGGGACCAGTCCGTACAAGCTGTTCATCAATACCAGCAGCGGTGCGTTGGATGGAAGAGATGTGAACTTGGCGATTGATCCAAGAGCGCATTTCGCCTCATGGATCAACATGTAACCAGACAGCGCGTCTTGTGCAAGGCAGGGAGGGAAAGTTCCCTCTCTGCCTTGTTGGATATCCCTTCCATGTTCTTTCTGTTCATGGTCGTGTTGATCGCCGTCGCCGGTTGTTCACGACATGATGACAGGACCCCTGCACCTGTCAGTCAGCAGGTTGCCGGCCAGCTTTCCTTCCCCGGAATCAGAAACGTCACGATCGTTCCAAACCCAATAGTCCGAACCACACCGCTGACTGTCTCAATCGAGCGGGACGGGGCCCACGGAGAGACGTCATCCTATCGGTATCAATGGTTCCTGAATAAAATCGCCGTGCAAGGCGCGACTGGGCCATACTTCGATTCATCTGCCCTTCGTCGGGGCGATAGGATCCACGTGGTCATGACGGTTCCCGATGCCACAGGAGGGGGTGTGTCATTCCAATCGTCACCAGTGACAGTTCCGAACGTGCTGCCTGTCATCAAGAGCGTCGCGTTGGAGCAGGACTTCACGTTGGGGGGCCGCCGTCTCTTGGCAAAGGTGGACGCGTTCGATGCTGATCAGGACGACATCCACTTCGAGTTTCGCTGGTTGCGGAATGACAAAGTCGTGTCGGAAGGGCCGGACAATGTTTTTGACATCACGGATGTGGCCCAGAACGATATCGTTACCGTCGAAGCCACACCGCACGATCGGGATGGAGGCGGTATACCGGTTCGTGCGAGGCCGCTGGTCTCCGGCAACAATCCTCCCAAAATCCTATCGACGCCATTGATGATGGCCAATGCGGAATCATATGAATATGCGGTTGAAGCAAAGGACCCTGAAGGCGACGCGGTGGTCTTCGAATTGGAGACAGCCCCCAGCGGGATGAGCATCGATCGCTCCACGGGGCGCCTAACCTGGAAGCCTTCCCCTGCCATCAAAGGAACGCATCATGTAAAGGTTGTGGCTCTCGACGGAAAAGGAGGAAGGACGTGGCAGGAATTTGACCTGTCCGTCCCGACGAGCATGCAGGCTCCGCACGAGAATTCAGGCAGCGGTAATGGCTCGTGATTCGGGACCTGACTCGGATCAAAGAGCGACGGTTCTTGCCAGATCTTCCAACCGTTTGTTAGAATTCTGTCAGTTGTCCTTGGGGAGCGATCCAACGTCGCACTCGTGCGCAAGCTCAAACTACGAGAAGGCACCAATACCGCCGTTCTGTTCGGTCATCATGACCGGCACTTGAAGTTGATCGAAACAGAACTGGGTGTACGGCTGTCGGCGCGCGGGGAGGAACTCACTCTGGACGGTCTCCCCGAAGCCGTTCGCCAAGCGGAACGTATTCTTCTCGAACTCGCCTCACTGACGTATGATGGTGTCACGCTGCATGCCGACGATGTGACGCAGGCGTTGAACGCGCTACGGCATAGTCCCGATGCCTCCGTGAAGGATGTGCTCGGCGGCCAAGCGGCGATCGTCACGAACAAACGGTTCATCGGTCCCAAGACTTCCACACAGAAAGCCTACATCGACGCGATCGAGCAGCACGATGTCGTCATTGCCATCGGACCTGCCGGAACGGGGAAAACCTATCTCGCCATGGCGATGGCAGTGAGCGCCTTGATGAAAAAGGAGGTGAGCCGGATCATCTTGGCCCGACCGGCAGTCGAGGCCGGGGAGAAACTCGGCTTTTTGCCGGGCGACATTTACGAGAAGGTGAATCCCTACCTGCGGCCGCTCTACGACGCGTTGTTCGACATGATGGACATGGAACGGGCAAACCGCCTGATTGAACGGGGCGACATCGAAATCGCGCCGCTGGCGTTCATGCGTGGACGTACGCTAAACGATTCATTCGTGATTCTGGACGAGGCGCAAAACGCGACCGCGGAGCAAATGAAGATGTTTTTGACTCGGCTGGGCTTTCACTCGAAAGTCGTCGTGACCGGCGATATCACGCAGGTGGATTTGCCGAGTGATCGCGTCTCCGGGCTCATCGACATCACGGACATCTTGTGCGATATCGAGGGCATCGCCTTCGTCTATTTCAACGAAACGGACGTGGTGCGCCATCGGTTAGTCCAGGAAATCATCAAGGCCTATGATCGCCATCAACCGGACGCCGGCAGCGCCCCCAGGCCAGCCGGGCGACACGGGGTTTCCTCCATGACCCGCAAGTCGTCTCCACTCAAGCCACCGCATCGAGACTCCTCGAGCCAATCTCATTAGCTCACATTAGTCATGAGCGATTCTACTGCAACCGCCGATACGCCGCTACGACAAGCCTGGCCGCGATCTTCGCGCGGCCAGGCGGGCAGGCTCGCCCCTCGTGACCTCAACATACTGTTTCAAGTATGCCTCGGCCTCTCGGGGCTCCGCGCGCCCGTCTCGCCTGGCGTCTGGGCGGTTTCGTCACGAACCGTCATGAATAATGTGAGCTAATGGCTGTCTATCTCCGCGTACGGCTTCGGCGATTTGCGAAGCGGCAAGCATCGGTGTCGCGCGCGGCGGAATCCATATTGGCGTCCGTCGGGGAGTCGCAATCGGAGCTGAGTCTGGAACTGGTGGGCGACCGCCGCATGCGCCGATTAAACCGTATGTACCGCAAGAAGGATCGAACCACAGACGTCCTGGCGTTTCCCATGCGGGAGTCGCATAATCCCTGCCCGACGCTGCTGGGTGACGTGGTGATTTCAGTTCCAACGGCGCTTCGCCAAGCCAAAGAGTCCGGACGATCAGTGAGTGACGAACTGGCCGCGTTGCTGGTGCACGGGGTGTTGCACCTCTGTGGGTATGACCACGAACGAAGCGCGCGAGAGGCGGTGCGTATGCGCCGTCGCGAAACGGCGATCGTCAAGATACTGAACCCTTTGCCGCGTCTCGTCATCCGCCGTGCCCGCCGGCGTCCTCGGAGGCCCTAAACGTGGGATGGTTCCAGCGACTGAATGAGGGGCTCAGCAAGACCCGGTCTGCCGTGCGGCAGTCGCTCGATCGGTTCTTGGGACGCACGCCGGAACCGGCGCTGCTTGAAGAACTCGAAGCGGCGTTGCTGGGCGCCGATCTGGGCGGTCGCGTCGTCGATCGGCTGATGCGTCAGGTCAAGGAGCAAGCCCGTGGCGAGCATGCGGCCACCGTACAGGCACTTCAAAACGTCCTGAGCCGCAGCCTGTACGACATTCTCACACCGATTTCCGGTCCTTCATTCGAACAGCTGGTCGAACAGAGCCCCAAGCCGTTCGTCACCTTGGTGGTTGGAGTGAACGGAGTCGGAAAAACCACGACTATCGCCAAGCTGGCCCAGCGCCTGACGCAGCGTGGACGACAACCGCTGCTTGTGGCCGGTGATACATTTCGCGCGGCGGCGATCGATCAATTGCAAGTCTGGGCGGATCGGGTCGGGGTTCAGGTTGTTCGCCAGCGTCATGGGGCTGATCCGGCGGCGGTGGCATTCGACGGAATGGCGGCGGCCAAAGCGCGATCGGCGGACATCGTGCTGATCGATACAGCAGGCCGTCTGCATACGAAGGCCAATCTGATGGATGAACTGCGAAAGGTCAAACGTGTGATAGACCGCGAACTTCCCGGGGCGCCGCATGAAGTATTGCTGGTGTTGGACGCCACGGTTGGGCAGAACGCATTGGCGCAAGCCCGGCTCTTCCATGAGGCAGTGGGCGTCACGGGACTAGTATTGACGAAACTGGATGGGACCGCGCGAGGAGGCATTGTCGTGGCCATTGCCGAAGAGTTCAAGATCCCTGTTCGGCTCATCGGGGTCGGTGAGGGTATCGACGACTTGCAAGATTTCAACCCCGAAGCTTTCGTTGCGGCACTGTTTGGACAATCCCCGGCCGGATCCTAACCCCGCATTTTGCTTTTGGCTTTCCCGGGTCCATGCTATTCTTTTGCCGTCAGGGCTGGGTCGGCTGGTCTTTCGGCCTCGGGTAAGCGAAGGAAACGTATGGCGATGATTACGATTTTGATTGTCGACGACGATCAAATGAACTGCGATTTGCTCCAGAACGTATTCACTCGTCACGGGTATCGTGTTCTTTCAGCCACGAGTGGGATTGATGGGCTGAATCTGTTTCGCAAATATACGCCGCGAGTCACCCTGTTGGACTTGCGCATGCCCGAAATGGACGGCTTGACGGTGTTGAAAGAAATCCGTGCCATTGATCCCCATGCGTCGGTGATTGTCCTTGGCGGCGGGGCTACGGAGGTCCAAGAGAACCAAGCGCGGGGTTTGCGCGTCACCGATTTTATCCGCAAGGGGTTGTCGCTGGATGTCCTGGTCGAGGCCGTGCACCGGGTCGCACAGCTTCCAGCGCGACCGAGTGCGGCATCGGTTGCGTCAGGCAACGGCCATACGATGAAGCCGACCGATGAATCGGTGCTCGTGATCGACGATGATCCGCTGGTGTGTGATCTGCTCGTCCAATTTTTAAGTTTACGCGGCTACCGCGCGCTCGGCGTCAATGACGGGCAAGACGCCCTGCGCATGGCCGAAGACGTGTCGCCCGACGCAATCCTGCTCGATCTTGTGATGCCGGGTATGTCGGGGGTGGACGTGTTGCGTGCCTTGCGCGAGAAAGAATTCTCCGGTGGCATCATCATCATGACTGGGAGCCACAATGAAGAGTTGCTGGAAGAAGCCTGGTCGTTAGGCCCTCAAGAGGTGTTGCTCAAGCCGATCGACCTTGAGCGTCTCTTAACGGCAATCCAGCTTGTACTCGTCTGCCGCGAGTGCTAAAAGTTTCCCGATGTCCTTCGGGAAATACTGTGTCCCCGCAATTGTCACCCTGTTCCTCATCGGCCCCGGCATGGCCCGAGGCGTGGCTGCGTCGACTGTTGAGGAACGTCCCCTGATTCTCAGTCACGATCTTGTCGTCGAACTGCTGCCCGGCACCCATGAGTTGCTGGCGAGAGATGAGATCGGCATCGAGGCCCCGATCGGGACGGCGGGGCTTGCCTTTACACTTGCACCGTCGTTGCACGTCGAATCTGTGACAGTCCTGGCTCCGCCGGGGCAGAGCACGCCTCGCCTTTCGGATTCGACAGTGACCTTTACAACAGAACTGTTCGCGCAACAGTCCCGCCAAAGAATCCTCGTCACACTCCCCAAGGCGCATGACAGGCATGTGACACTGGTCTGGAAATACCGAGGCCCCATTGACGACCCGCCGAAAGAGCCGCGCCACTTGCGATTCGTGACGCCCAGCGAGACCGCCGGACATATCGGGCCGGAAGGGGTGTACTTGGGGGGCGAAAGCCAATGGTATCCGGATATCGAGGGGTCGTACAGCACCTACCGGCTCACGGTCCAGGTCCCTCATGGGTGGACTGCAGTCACGCAAGGGCGAAAAAAGGAAAGCCGAACGGATGACACAGGAGTGTTCTCGACGTGGGTTGTCTTGGACCGCTCCGAGGCGCTGACACTGGTCGCCAACAAGTTTGTGGTCAAGTCGCGCGAATGGACAAGCCGTGACGGGCAGCCTGTCGAACTGGCGACCTATCTCTTTCCCGACAATGCTCATCTGGCGGATGAGTATCTGGATGCCACGGCCGCATATCTCGACGCGTACATTCCAATCTTGGGCGCGTTTCCCTTCGACAAATTCGCGGTCGTGGAAAACTTCTTCGCCAGTGGGCTCGGTATGCCGTCGTTCACCCTCCTCGGCAGCGGCAGTATTAAACGGCACTACGTGCAACCCTATGCGTTGGGGCATGAAATTGTCCATTCGTGGATCGGCAATTCGGTCTTCAATCGAGATGGCTCAGGGAATTGGGTCGAAGGGCTCACGACCTATCTTGCGAACTACTATTGGCACGAATTGAATCATGACCACAAACAGGCGATCGAGCAACGGCGGATGATGCTCCAGGGGTATAGTGTCTATGTGGCGCCGAATCAGGATTACCCGGTGGCGCAGTTTGTCAGAAAGACCGACGAGAGGGACAATGCCATCGGCTATCAGAAATCCGCCTTTCTGTTTCACCTGCTGCGGCGCGAGATTGGCGACGAGGCATTCTGGCGGGCATTGAAGGCGTTTGTGGGCCGGTATCGCGGTCGTCCGGCCGATTGGGGGAACATTGAGACCGTCTTTTCTCAGGAGAGCCGACAGGATCTGCGGTGGTTTTTCGAGCAATGGGTTGAACGCCCCGGCGCGCCGTCCTTGTCGTTCGGTGAGGCCGATGCCTATCGCGTCACTGACAAAGACGGCAAGAGTCTGTGGCAACTGACGGTGCGTGTCCAACAGACCGGGAGGCCGTTTCGGATGGCGCTTCCTGTCGCCATCGCCGCCAAAGGGACAACAGAAACCAGATGGGTGTCGCTCGATCCGTCACCGGAAACAGCAGCGGAGGTGACCGTGTCAGATCAGCCGATACTGGTGCGGCTTGATCCGGACTTGATGGCATTCCGCCGGCTGACACGTTCTCAATTACCGCCCATGTTGAACGGCTACGTGACAGATCGGGACAGGGTTGTGGTGCGGGCATTTTCTGATGAGGCGTCACCATTGCAGCAGGTCATCGCTCGCGTGGCCGATCAAGAGGCACCGTTGCCGGGCTCTCAGAAGACCAAAGTGCTGCGTGGCGCAGGAGAGACGCTTCCGTCTGCCGGATCGGTGCTGGTATTGGCGGGTGTGGACCAGGAACGAGTCGTCCAACAGCTGGTGAGAGAATCATGCGGCAATCTGGTTTCGTTGAGGAACACAGGCTTTGACATCGACGGCCGGACCTATGAAGGATCGGAGATGGCGGTGTTGTTTTCCTGTCATCGGGCACATGTGCCGGGCAGTGTTGTCACAGTCTTGTATGGCGTAAGCCCCGGAGCGGTTGCCAACGCCTCACGGTACTTGTTTTATTACGGGTGGCAGAGTTATGTGATCTTCAAGGATGGAGCTGCGACCACGCGCGGCGTATGGCAGAATCAGCCGGAGATGAAGGAGGTGCGGATCGATGCGACTCGGTAAGTCTGTGAAGAATCTGGCATGGAGCCTCTGCACCGTGGGATGCCTGCAGACAGGAGCATGGGCTGCCGATATGCCGAAGGAGCCGTCGAAGGCCGTCTCCGGTTCCGCCGAGCGCCATCTGGCTAACATTCGCCAGTTGACCGTCGGCCGCCAAAATGCCGAGGCCTATTTTTCCTTCGACGGTACCAAGCTGATTTTCCAATCGACCAATAAGTGGGCAAAGGACTCGCCGGCCTCCACGCGCAAGCCGGCCGAGGCTGGGCTGGGCTGTTATCAAATGTATGTGATGGATGTGGACGGCAAACAGGTGCAACCGGTCAGCACCGGCGAGGGCGCCACCACCTGTGGCTACTTCTATCCCGGCGATCGCCGCATCCTCTACTCCTCGACGCATGCGGCTGGGCCTAATTGTCCTCCTAAGCCCAAACGAGACGGCGCTTACCGATGGGCGCTCGATGATTACGATATCTATGCCGTGGACCTCGACGGGCGGAATGTTCAGCGATTGACGACGACACCCGGTTATGACGCGGAAGCGACCATTTCGCCGGACGGGAAAACCATCGTGTGGACGTCTGTGAGGGATGGAGACCTCGATCTCTACGCGATGAATCTAGACGGCACCACGATACGGCGGCTCACCGACGACGTGGGGTACGACGGCGGCGCGTTTTTCTCGCCGGACAGCCGGCGAATCGTGTATCGTGCGGCCCATCCGGCCGATCCCACGGAAATCGCCCGCTATCAAGAGCTGTTGGCGCAACGGCTGGTCGAGCCCGGCCAGCTCGAAATCTTCGTCATGAATGCCGATGGGTCCGGTAAGCAGCAGGTGACGTCGAACAACGCCTCGAATTTTCCCCCGTTTTTTCATCCCGACGGCAAGCGGATCATCTTCTCATCCAATGTCGAGACCAGGGGGGAAGGCGGGCGGCCGAGCTTCCATCTCTATCTGGTGAATGACGACGGAACGGGATTGGAACGGCTGACTCAGGACGGACGATTCAACAGTTTTCCCATGTTTTCCCCGGACGGGAAACGCCTGGTCTGGGTGTCGGACCGCCATGCGAAGGAGCCGGGTGAGTTCAACGTCTTTCTGGCCGATTGGGTTCCTTGAAGGCGGCGGTCGACGATGAGTGAGCGACTGCGGACCGCTGCGCTCGTCATGGCGTTCGGTTGTTCCTGCCTCTCAGTGGTTATCACCTTCCTCGGACTCTCCCAGTTCGATCTCCCGATTGTCCGGTATGTACGGTCGGTCACCATCCAGCTTTCCTTGAATCAACTCGCGATTCCCTGGATGGCCTTCACCAGCCATGCCGGCAATTGGATCGGCGAAGGAACGCATCTTGTCGTCTTCAGCCTGGTCCTGGGGGGCGCCGGGTGGCTGTTCTCAAGCGAGGCGGTCAGAAACGCGGGAATCCAGACTCTGCTGGCGCATGGCCTTGCGGCATTGCTGGTCAATGGGCTCAAGCATCTGATCGGCAGGCCTCGTCCCAAGTTCGCTCATTCCGGTGACTGGCAGTTCGCGCCCTCGTGGGTGTCAGGGTTCGACTCGTTTCCTTCCGGGCATTCCGCGGCCAGTTTCGCCGTCGCAACGGTCCTGGCGAAACGATTCCCCGTTTTCGGTCCACTGTGTCTCGGGGTTGCGGCCTTCGTGATGCTCAGCCGTGTCCTTCGCGGCTCCCATTTTCCAACCGACGTCGTGGGCGGCGCTATTGTGGGCGTGCTCAGTGGCGCGATTGCCGCGGCGCCGTTGAAGGAGTGGCGCACCTCCCTTCGGGATGGGATCGGACAATCGGCTGTTGGAGCTGTCGTGCTGTTGGCTCTCCTCTGGTCCTTGGCACGTGGTCCTGAGGAAGGCATCGTCGGCATGCTTTTGAGCGCACTCGGTCTGGCCGCCATCGCAGCCGGGTTGTGGCTGCGGAGAACCCAGTGGACCAGTTCCGAACCATCAGGGTCGAGTCAGCATGCCACGATATCGTCGCTGTTGCTGTGTTACGGCATGGCGTCCATGACCACGTCGCTGTATGTCGTCGCGGCAGCCGGATTGGCCTGTTTGGCCTACTGGCCTCACCAGGTCGGTTCGCTGGGCGAGCAGACCCGCGATCTTCGATCATGGCGGCCTGACCTTGTTCATGATGTATGCCGGTCGGGGAGTCCTGCCGTTCCGGTAACCTGCGTCGTTCGGAAAGCCTGTCCTCTGACACGCAGGACTTGGTCTGCGAGACACGAGATGTGTGAGACGGTCGGTGCTAGTGGCCGAATGGTTTCGGTGGAGAGGCTTGGGACGGAGCCGTCGCGCGTTCAGGGATTGACACGATCGGCTGGCTCGCGAGAAGGACATAGCCGTGCCGCTTGAGGACCGGCTGAAATGTTGCCGCTTCTTTCGGTAAGGAATCCTGCATCGCTTCTTGGGTGAGAATCATCGTGCGGCCTGGGCGTTTCAGCGCAGCTTTCAACCGGTCGAGTTCATTGGATGGCACGTACAGCACCGTTCGCCGTGAGTAGAACGAGATGGAAGGTCTAGTCGTTCCAAAGGCGATCAACTGATCCGACGGTTCAAGATTCAATCCCGCCGCATAGGCCAATTCCTGCGGAGGAGCAATGGCATAGCGGTTGAGGCCGGGAATGACGGTGAGAAGGGCCAGCAGAAACACCGTGGTCACGGCGGCTCCCGCGATGCCGAAGGCGATTCCCCGCCGTTCCTCATTCAGTCCAAAATAACTGACCAGCCCCATCCCGATCAGGACGACCGCGGCCGCGACATAGGGACCGATCCCCAAGTTGAATTGAACGGCTACGGGAAATTCCTTCACCAGTTTGCCGGCGAATGTCCCGTAGAGTGACGGCAGGTAGGCGAATCCGATGGCCAGGAGATAGCCCACGCCTGTCATCGCATGAATCGAACCCCGTATCCACGGGGTGGCGGGGTCTTGCACCGCTCGCGACCAATAGAGCGCTGCCAAGAGCGACGCAGCGGGGAAGAGCGGGCCGATGTAGTGGGGCAAGCGGGTGGATGACAGGGTAAAAAATACGAAGGTGCCGACCAGCCAGAAGGCCGCAAACCATGCCAGTTCATTGCCGGATCGGTCTGTGTCCTGTGAGTCGAGTGGTGCGGAATCGGTCCGTCCTCCGCGCCGCCAATCCCTCCAGCTCTGATAGGCCCTGTAGAGTCCAGCCGGCAACAACAGACTCCAGGGAAAGAAACCGAGGAGCAGCACAGGGAAATAAAACCAGGGCCCTGCACCGTGCCCTTCCATCGGAGCAAGAAAGCGACCGACTGTATGAACCTTTGCTTGAGAGCCATACGCGTCGCCGTGGATGAAGAACATGGCGGCGTACCAGGGGCCGGCCAGCACGAGGAACACGAACGAACCGGCAAGAGGAAAGCCCCGTTGCCAGAAGGTCCTCCAGCGCCGCGTTGCCGTCAAGTACAGTCCGGCGGCAAGTGGAGGAATCAGGAACCCAATCGGCCCTTTGGTCAAGGTTGCGAGGGCCATGCCGATATAGAACCCCCACATCCAATGCCGCCCTGCTCCCTCTTCATGCAGGCCCAGCCAGAATCCATAGAGCGACAGGGTGGTGAAGAAGATCAGCACGCTGTCGGTAATGGCCATGCGCCCCAGCGCGAGCATCTCGATATTCAACAGCAGCATGAGCGCGCCGATTAGCCCGACGGTGGAGCCCCGCAGCCGGGTGAGAAACAGATAGTGCATGAGGATCAGTGCCACGCCGAACAGGGCGGAGGGGGCACGGGCTGCGAATTCGTTGACCCCGAAGGCGTGATAGGACAGGGTCATCAACCAATAGACGAAGACCGGTTTGGCGACACGCAGTTCGCCGTTGAAGGTGGGCGTGACCAGGTCGCCGGAAACGAACATCTCGCGGCCGGCTTCCGCGTTCCGCCCTTCATCGCGGTCGGTGAGCCCCATGTCGCCGAGGCCGAAAAACAAGAGCAGGCCCGACAGGGCCAGGAGCACCGTCACCGTCGCAAACTGGTTGGGCTGTCGGTCAACAAACACAGGATGATCCTACGGCGTGAGCCATGAACGCATGAGCGGACAGTTGAACGGTCGAACCATCATGACTGTTAGCCCACAATATTCTTGACGGTTCGTGACGAAACCGACGAGGCGCCAGGCGAGACGGGCACGCGGAGCCCCGAGGGATTGAGGCATACTTGAAACAGTATGTCGAGATCGCGAGTGGCGAGCCTGCCCGCTGGCCGTGCGAAGCTCGCGGCCAAGCTGGTCGTAGCGGCGTAGCGGCGGTTGCAGTAGAAGCGCTCATGAATACTGTGAACTAGGCCGGAGGGCCGGCTGGACTGTTGGCTTGGGTTGCGCGGCGGATCAGCATCAGGTTGCGAATATAGACGACGGAGCCGACACTTTGTCCCGCGATGAAGACCGGGTCCATGCGGTAGATCGCATAGGCCAGCGTGATGAGCCCACCGATCAGGCTCATATACCAGAACGAGACGGGAACCTGGCTTTCGGCTCTTTTCTCGGAGGCGATCCATTGGACCAGCCAGCGACCGAAAAAGAGAGCCTGGCCGAAGAAGCCGATACCGAGCCAGATGGTTTCTAGACTCATAGAAGCGGAGTAATGGGTGATGAGTGATGGGTGATGGGTTTCTTTTTCAGAGAGTGGAGTAACCCGAGGAGCATTTTTCTGATCTCTTCAACTTGAGCCATAGAGGTGTTTGGAGGGAGAAGCCCCATCCGAGACGCAAGAACCAGTTGGGTCTCTAACTCGGCGACTGAACCCGAGGCCACATGAAGGAATTGAACAAATTCCTTTCTCGAATGTCTCGCGGCTCCCTCCGAGATATTGCTTGGGATAGAGACCGCAGCGCGTCGCATCTGCGACGTGAGGCCGTAGAGTTCTTCTTTGGGAAAGCGCGAAGCCAATGAGTAAATGTGCGCTGCGAGATCCAAGGATTTCTTCCACACGTCGAGATCTTTATGCGTGGCCACGGTGCTTCCGCTCACTGATCACCCATCACAGATCACTCATCACGTAATTTGTAGCGCAACACCCGGTCCATCATCCAGCGCACCGCGATCAGATCGTAGAGCGACTTGAACAGCCGGTTGCCCATGCCGTACTTCGAGAGGCCGTGAATGCGCGGATAGTGCCGGACCGGTACCTCGGTGACGGTGAACCCATGCATCAGGGCGAGCGCGGGGAAAAACCGGTGCATGCCTTCGTACAGGCGGATGCGCTCCAGTACGGGCCGCCGGAACACTTTCAGAGGGCATCCCGTATCATGGACACCGTCATGAGTGAAAAAATTTCGTACGCGGTTCGCAATTCGGGAGGAGATCATCTTTACGATGCCGTCCTGCCGCTGCTGTCTCCACCCGCACACGAGATCGTGGGTGGCCGTGAGGGGGAGGAGCTTCAAAATGTCTTCACTGTCCTGCTGGAGATCGCCGTCGATCTGGATAATGATCTCGCCCGACGAACGGCGGAATCCCGCGTCCAAGGCGCAAGTCTTGCCGTAATTCCGGTCGAAGTGAAACACCTTCACTTGCGGGTGGAGCGTCGCCAAGCGGTCGAGTTCCTCGCTGCTGCCGTCGCTGCTGCCGTCGTCCACCAGAATGATCTCGAACGGTCTCGACCGTGAGTGTTCGTGGGAATCCAGCACTTTGAGGAGGCTCGCGAGCAGGGGCGATAAATTGTCTCGCTCATCCTTGATGGGGATGATGACGGAAGCCCAGGGGGTGGACGGCGTCATGACAAACAAATACTCCAGCAGAAATCTGCACAAGGCGTAATCACGCGCGCATTCTAACGGATGGTCGAAGGAGCGTCAAACAAGACGGGGGATGCACGCGCCGTCCGTATCACGGTTTCTCCGCCCCGATGGTGAACCGCATCGCGCCCATCAAGCTCATCTCGTTGACTTGCTCGCCGGCGTGGATCTCCACTTTGTAGCGGCCGGGACGCCAG
>JABMDL010000098.1 GCA_015903945.1 Nitrospira sp.
CCAGATTTGATCTTTAAGGTAAACTCCATGTTGCGCACCGGCTGCCCAGCTTTCAAGCGCTCGATGCCCCTCACTCTA
This sequence comes from Nitrospira sp., assembly GCA_015903945.1. Classification (GTDB taxonomy): domain Bacteria; phylum Nitrospirota; class Nitrospiria; order Nitrospirales; family Nitrospiraceae; genus Nitrospira_D. The sequence goes on from JABMDL010000098.1 coordinate 79, forward strand.
TCCTCGATATTCGGCCAGATACCCAGCATCAACCTAGTCTTTCCGATCACTTCCTCGCGATGAAACCCGAATAGTTGCAAACAGACGTCATTCACCTCGATGCAACGGCCTGTTGCTACCTCGGTGATCCAGATTGGATGAGGACTTGTTCGGAAGGCTTTGGAGAATCGTTCCTCGCTTTCCTGGAGGGCTTGCTCAGCCTGCTTCCGCTCGGTGATATCGTTTATGACCCCGAACGCGCCCGTCACCATGCCGGCTTGATCCCGGAGTGCCCCGCCCCAGAACTCAATATCGATCCGTGACCCGTCTTTTCGGGATCGCCGTATCTCCAACCCCCGCGTGTTTCCTCCCCCGATCGCAAGGTCCCACAACACCTGAGCTTCTTCCTGGTCTTCCGGAGAAAGGTACGGGGCTTGCCCTCCCAGGACTTCCTGCTCCGTCCATCCAAAAATGCGTTCGGCAGCAGGATTCCAACTGGTCAGGCGACCCTCCCTATCAGCCGTAATAATGCCGACAGGCGAGGATTGGATCAGTGCGCTGAGCATGGAGGTTGTCCTATATAGCGCCTCTTCGACGGCCTTGCGCTCGGCAAGATGCCGCGCACGCTCGACCTCAACGGCAATGCGTTGGCCGAAAACCCGCAACAACTCCTGATCTTCCTGGGTGAACTCGCGGGGCTTGTCGTCCAACAGACACGTGACCGCCACGACCTGGCCGTATGCGTCTAGAGAAGGGAATCCACAATAAGACACGGCATTGTGGTCCTGAAGGAACGAGGCTTGAGGGAACCGCTCCATGACGCGATCGTACAGGCGCAGATCCTTGTCCATCTCCACGGTGGCGCAAGGGGTGACATCCAGCGGGCATCGGCCCGCGTTGAGCACAACCTGACCGTTGGTGTAGACTGCCTGAAAATGGAGTTCCTGACCGACAATTTCCGACAGGCAGACAACCCGCACCTTGAACAACTCACCAATGATGCGTACGATCCGCTTGAAGATCTCTGCAGGATCGCCCGACAGCGTCAGCCCCAGTTCGGACAATCGCTTCAACTGCTCACTCCTGGCCGCTTCTCGTTCGGTTAGCCGAATACGCTCGGTCACATCCTGGACGGTGCCGAAAGACCGCTGGGGCGCACCCTGTGCGTCATAAATAGTCTCGCAACGTTCCTGGACATATTTCACCCGCCCGTCCGGCAAGAGCAGGCGATGCACGATCTCACAAGGCGTTTTATCCCGTACCGAGTCGGCATAGGCACGCTGCACAGCGGATCGGTCGTCCGGGTGCACCGCTGACAGAAAGGTCTCGTACGACGCGTCCACCTGATCCTCGATAATTTCGAAAATTCGATGGGTCTCAGGGGACCAGCTGAGCCGGTTCGCCGTCAGATCCAATTCCCAGCTGCCCAAGCGTGCAATGCGTTGGGCCTCGTGTAATCGCGCCTCGCTTTGCTTGAGCTCTACATCCATGGCTAGACGTGTGGTGATATCACGAGCAACCCCGAGTACACCCATGACCTCCCCGGTTTCGTTGCGCAGCGGTATCTTGAAGGTGTCGAAAATCAAGACTTTGCCCTTCACGTTGGCAGGATCGGCGGGATTGTGGACGACCTGTCCGCTCAAAGCTGTCCGATCGTCCACCTCGAATCCACGAATGCCCTTGTCAGGATCGCCATGCGCCAATTCGGGATCCCAGCCGTTTTCGATGTCGGTGCGACCGATCATCTCTTCGGGCGTCTTGCCCACGGCTTGCGCAAAGGCGTTGTTGCACAGCATCGTCCGCAGATCCCGATCCTTCACAAAGATCAGATCCGGCGTGGCATTGATGACGTTCGTGAGCAGTGTCAGTGTCCTCTGCCGCTCCACTTCTATTTGTTTCCGCTCGGTGATATCGGAGAACAGGCCAAGGATGGCTGGCTTCCCATTCCAGGTGATCCGAGCCGCCTCGACCTGAACCGGAATCGGTGTTCCATCCATCTTCATATAGATTCGTTCTGCGCTATGGACGGACACTCCACCGGCGAGCAACCGATTCACATTCCTACGGACGTCTTGATGATAATCGGGATGGATGAAGTCAAAGGTTGATCTGTCGAGAATCTCTCGAGGATCTTTCGCTCCCAAGAGGAGGGCGCCCGTGGGGTTGATGTAAACCGTTTTTCCTTCACTGAAGACGAATACACCAGATGGTGAGAGCTCGACCAACGTCCTGTACCATTCTTCACTCTCTCGTATCGACTCCTCCATCCGCTTGCGATCAGTAATATCGGTATGTGAGCCGAGGATGCGAATCTGTCGGCCATCTGCCTCTGTGACAAACGAGGCTCGTGCTTCAATCCATCTATACTCCCCATCCTTGTGCTTCAGCCGAAATTCCTGGCGATAGTCTCCCTCGCGATGAGACACATAGCCTCGTATGTAGCGCATCGTCGCCCCACGATCCTCTGGGTGTAGAAGCGTCGTCCAGGCTTCAAACGAATCGACGATCTCCGTCGGCTCATACCCGAGCTGGTGTTTCCATTCCTCGGAAAAGACCACGTCGTTCGTTTCCGTATTCCATTCCCAGAGTCCAGTCCCTGACGCACGGAGGGCCTGTCGGAGCTTGTCTTGCGAAGTCCGTAGCATCGCCTCCGTGCGCTTCCGCTCGGTAATGTCGCGTGAATTGACGATTGCGCTGCATCGGCCGTCTGGGTCGTGGATGACCCGCCCGATGGCTTCGAAGTTCCGCCACGAGCCGTCCTTATGACGAAAACGAAACTCGGCGAGCTGATGCGTTCCGGGTTGCTCGATAAGCAACCGAAATTTCTCCCGTGCAGCAGGAAGGTCCTCGTGGTGAACAAACTCGAACACGCTACGCCCATGGAGTTCATACTGGGCGTAACCGAGCAATCGTTCGACCGATGGACTTTCAAACCGGATTGTCCCGTCCAGATTGAGCACTGTGATGACGTCAGAGGAATGCTCGATGAGCGCACGGAAATGCGCTTCACGCTGCTGCAGGGCGAGTTCTGTTCGCTTACGATCGGTAATGTCCAAGGCCGTCCCGGACATACGAAGAGGTTGCCCGCCGCTGTCCCGCACGACCTCGCCGCAGCAATGAATCGTCCGTACTTCGCCATCGGGGCGGACGATTCGGCATTCCATGTCGTAGGTTGCGGCCCCTGCCAACGCGTCATCGATCGACGCCAGCACCCGGTCATGATCGTCCGGCAGTACCGCTGACACAAAGCTGTCGAAGGTGACCGCTCGTGATCGAGGTTCATAGCCGAAGATCCGGTAGAGTTCATCCGACCATTCCACCTCGCCGCTTGCGATGTCC
>JABMDL010000054.1 GCA_015903945.1 Nitrospira sp.
CCAGAACATGATGTTGATGCCGATGGCGATCTGCAACAGGCGGTCCGCGCGGAGCGTCGCCCAGGCGATGGCAATCGTGGTGCCTACGCCGCCTTCCGACCGGGAGGCCGGCACATGCGGGATGGTCCAGGCGGCGAGCAGCCCGATCATAGAGAGGGTGGTCAACGCGAGCCCTGCCAGCCAGGGACTGGCGCTGGACAGGCCCAGAAACAGGCCGCCTGCTGTTGTGCCGCCGATGATGGCCAGAAAGGTCCACATTTTCAGCAACCCATTGCCGAGCGAGAGCTGTTCGTATGAAAGCAGCTCAGGCAGAATGCCGTATTTGGCCGGACTGAAGAACGCGCTGCGGCAAGGGCGGGCCATCCGCCGGTAGGATCTCTCCAGAGCGCGAGGGCTCCCGCTCCCATCAGCGCGATCTCAACCATTTTGAAGGTGATAATGACAGTCCGTTTGCTCAAGCGGTCCGACAGCACGCCGGCCACGATGGAAAACAGCATGAGGGGCAGGTTGAAGACGACGAAGGCGATAGTAGCTTGTGTTTGTGAGGCGGCTTCAAACTCAGGCCCGGACGGGCCGATGGCAGCCGTGACCTGCCGGATGGCCAGCAGGGCGACCATCAGTTTCCAGGCATTGTCGTTGAATGCGCCGCAGAACTGGGCGATCAACAGGCCGCGGAGGGGATGAGCAACCGATGTGGATTGGGTTTCGGTGATTGGAATATGGCCTCCTGCAAAACGGTCCGGTGCAGTGTGCCAGTGTTTGGGAAATCAGGCAAATGCTTCTTGCAGGTATACAGGTTATGGTCGATCGATGGGGATCGTGAAGGAAAAGCGGCTCCCTTGGCCCAGGGTGCTCTCGACCCGAATCGTGCCGCCGTGCAGTTCGACCAGGTTTTTGGCGATGGCCAGCCCCAATCCGGCGCCGCGGGCTTCCACGGGAGCCGACTCGCTCCAGGAGAACTTGTCGAAGATCTTCGCGATGTCATGAGGAGGAATGCCATTCCCGCTGTCCGTGACACTCACCTCGACAAGCCCGCCATCACGCACTTGTCCTTCGACTTGGATTTCTCCCCCTTGCGGTGTGAACTTGATGGCGTTGTGGACGAGATTGATCAGCACCCGGCTTAGTTTGTCCGCATCGCCGATGACCATGGGCAGGGCCTGAGGAAAGACTGCCCGAAGGACGATGGATTTCTGGCTTGCCGTAGTCTGATAGCTCTCCACGACTTCCTCCGCTACCTCCCACAAGGCGACGGGCGCCAAGGTGAGTTCCAGGCGGCCTGCTTCGATCTTGGAGAGATCCAACAGTTCGTTGATCATGCGGGTCAGCCGTTCGACGTTGTGTTTGACCCGATCCAGAGAATAGGTCTGTTTGTGCGTCAATGCGCCGGCCAGGCCGTCGAGCAGGTTCTCGACATAGCCCTTGATGGAGGTCATCGGTGTCCGTAGTTCATGCGACACAACCGACACGAACTGTGATTTGAGGTGGTCTAACTCTTTGAGTTTTTCATTCGCGGCTTGCAGTTCACTGGTTCGCTGGTGCACCCGTTGTTCAAGCGTCCGGTTGAGCTGCTCAAGCTCCTGATAAGCCTGTTTTACTGCCAGGTCCCGTTCTAGTAATGAGACGGTCATCTGGCTGAAGACCGTCGTCAGCTGTCCGACTTCGTCCCGTGTCATCGGTGTCACCGAAGCGGTCAGATCTCCGCCCGCCACCCGGCGGGCCACCTCGACCAGGTTTTTGAGCGGTGTGGTGATCCGGCGGGTCAACAACACCGCGGCGAGGATGCCGCTCAGGATAACCGCGATGGTGATGAGGATGATGTTGCCGATCATTCTGTTCAGTGCTTCATGCATCTTTGCGCCGGTCAACCCGATTTGGACGATTCCGTAGATGCGGGGCGACGGTTTCTCCGCCGTGGCAGACTCGTCTTGGGACTCTTCAGATTCGAAGGACAATAACGAGAATGGAGCCTGGCGTTCATCCCCCTGACGGACCGTCACCGCGAAATCGTAGAGGGCCTCGTCATGGCCGCCGTCTGCGGCGGTAAATGGCGTGATGGTCACCTCTTGGGTGGCGGACCCGAACAGCGATTCGGCGATGGCTTGGTTCGGATATACGTTGCGCTTGTTCTTGGCGGTCAGCCGTTTTCCGTCGGGTCCCGTGAAGACAATGTAGACACTCTCGTCGACGTCCATAACGCCGGCGATGAGTTGGTCGAGCAGGACGAGATCCTTGGCGACCAACCCGTACCGGCTGTTGTGCGCCAGGTTCTTTACCAAGATACTACCCGAACTGATCAAGGCGCGGGTCATCGCATCGGATTGCTGTCGAATAAAATACCAGCTGAGGCCGGAGCAGACGGCGATAATGACCAGGCTGATGAACAAGACGAATTTCGTCCGCAAGCCGATGAATGCTGGGGACGGAGGGTAGGTCTCGTGTCTGTTAGGCATGTCGGCTCCAGTCAGTACGCCTCATCAACCTGACTCTGTACCGCCGTCGGAATGGCAATCCCCAGGTATTCGGCTGTCCCCAAATTCAAGGCCATGCGCTGCTTCGGCTGAAACGATTTTGGTGGAGGGGCTGTTGAACCGGCCAGGATTGTTTGTGCCACATGGGCCGCTTCTCTGCCAATATCAACCGAGTCGACCCAGAAGCTGATCAAGGCGCCTCGACGGGAGAATTCCGGATCGAATCCGATGACCGGCACATGCCGGTCGAAGGCGGCGCGCAAGAGAAACGTGAAGGACTCATCGGTCAAGACCGTACTGTCGGAGATAAGCCAGAGCGCCTCGATGTCAGGCAACAACTCTCTCAATGCCGTCGGTACCTGCTCGGCGGTCCGCACTTGACGGTCGATGAACGTGATACCGAGCTGTCTTGCCTGGTTCATGGCGTCTGCCGACAGCGGCGCGGTTTTTTCCGGGTCGTACAGGTATCCGATACGTTTCAGATTCGGCAGGAGACTACGCACGATGTTGAGCTGTTGCCCGATGGGGGGTTTGACAGAAACCCCGACCATATTGGCGGCCTTGAGGTCGTACTTGGCCGGATGGAGGACCATACTGTAGACGACAGGGATATCGAAGATTTCGAGTTTTGCCGCGATGGCCGCCTTGGCTCCCACCGCCAGCACGAGATCGGCGCCGGAGGCGCGGGTCTTCCCAGCGTAGATCCGTCCGGTTTGGGGGTCGCCTTTGAGATCGTACTCGGTGAAGGTGGTGTCGCTTGGCATGGAGGACTTGAAGCCGGCAATTGCTTGGTTGTAGGGGGCGATGTTGGCTGACTTCAGAATGACGACTTCGTGGGCGTGGAGGGGGCCCGTCACGATGGCCTGACTCAGGACGAATGAGAGACACAGGAGAACGTTCCGGACTACCGTGAGCATGACAGGGCGAACGGTCAGCGAGCCGCCATGATCGGAGCGTTCCAGCCCAGGCAGTGAACTCGAATCGTATCCGCCTGAAGGCGCTTGGTTGGTTTTCATGATCGGCTCAGTCGGAGTCCGACCGCTCCGGCATCGTATTGGAGCCATTACAGTCTGAGCGTCAACCAGGCCATGATGCGCCTGCTGATCAGATCGCCAAGTGGATGTTCCCGGTGGTCGTCCAATACGTTGAACACCGATACGGCGATTTCAGCCGACTGTCGATATCCCGCAGGGGCGTCCTGTTCCCAGAATCGGTAGCCCGTGCGGAGATTGAGCAGGGTATAGCTATCCGCTCGGTTGCCGGGAGAGACCCCGAAGATGTCGAACGATTGGGCAATGGGGTACTGGGCCGGACCGACATGATGCAGTACGATGTCTCCGCTGAGGCCGTTCTCCCATTCCCCGCGCAAGCCGGCGTTGACTTTGGATTGCGGGGCGCCGCGCCTGGCGTGTCCAATGGTGTTTTTCTCGATTTCCTGGATTGAATAGTTGGCGAAGCCGGTCAACCAAGACGTCGCCTGAAACTCGACGCCCACCTCCGCTCCGTAGACCCCCGTTTTCCCGCTGTTCACCGTTCGGACCACGGTCGGCGTTGATTCCTGGCCGATCAGGTCCCACGTGCGGTTGAAGAAGAGATCGGCTCTGACTCGGACGCGGTGGCGAAAGTACCAGCCTTGGTAGCCGAGTTCGTACGAGAGAATCTCTTCCGGTTGGAGATTCCGTGATCCCAGGACGGGGTTGGAGACGGGGAAGAATGGGTTTGAAACAAGTGGGGTGATGCGTGCATCTTGGTGTGATTCAAACAGCGTCGGAGGCCGGTAACCGACGGAGGCTTGGGCGCGGACGGTATGGCCGGGGATCGGCGTATAGACAACGGCCAAGCGGGGGCTGTAGGTCGGATTAATTTGCGAGTGGAGATCATACCGGAGTCCTCCGATCACATTGACCGTGGGAAAGACTGCCCACTCACCCTGGACATAGAGCCCCAGACGATGTTCATCGCCATAGGTGGAAATGCAATTGCAGGAAAACGTGTTGTAGCGGTAGTTGATGCCATAGGTTAGGCGGCCTGATTCACCGATCTGTGTCGAATGTTGTCCCTCGACGTTGTAGGTGTTGCCCCTGAATCTCAGTTCCGAGTTTCCGGACGGGTCCGTCACGGTGACGGAATCGTGGAGAAGCGGATGAGAGGGGGCGGCTGTGTCGGCGAAAAACCCGTTCCAATAGGTGCGGAGGAAGAAACCCTGATTTTCATAGGACAGGTTGGCGTACGGCAGCTTCACGGCTGGATTCAGAATGCTGCTGCCAGCTCCAACCATCGGTCCATCATGGGGGTTCATATAGACGAGGCCACCAGAGAGTGAGGCTTTTGAGCGGTCCGATAGGACATAGTCGGTCTGGCTGTTGAATTTATAGGATCGGAAGGCGAGTTCGTCGCGATCACGCCATTGGTGATTCTGCTCGTAGCCCCCCGAAATACGGTACCGGAGATTGCCTGCGCCGCCCGCATGCACCGCCGATGTCGAGACAGTCCCGATCTCACCCCCGCCCGCTTGCAGAGTCGTGCCTTTCATTTCCTCCGGCGACTTGGTGATGATGTTCACCACTCCGTCGAAGGCATTGAAGCCGTAGAGGGCGGCAACGGGGCCTTTGATCACTTCGATCTGCTTGATCTCCGGGAGCGTGACGGGAAGCCCTTTCCAAAAGACGAACCCCTGCACATCGATGTACACGGAGCGGCCGTCGACCAAGACCAGCATCTTATTGGCGAATAATTGATTGTTGCCGCGCACGCTGACATTGAAGTCAGCTCCGGTGACCTGCATCACTTCCAAACCGGGGATGCGGCGGAGGATGGTCGGCACGTCGGGGGCGCCAGATTGGCGGATGTCCTCCGCGGTAATCACGTAGACGTTCGAGGGGGCTTGAGAAATCGGCTGTTCGCGGCGGATGGCGGTGCTGACCGTCTCTTCTTCAATGAATGAAAACACGCCGGGCGGGCTCGCTGAGTCGTTGGGAGGCTCAGGAGCGGCAAGGGTGGGAGCGGACCAGGCGAGCACGCACAACCCGAGGCCGCAACCGGTGGTGCCCGCACGAAGGAAGTGAGCTAGGACAGCCGGGACCAACGCCGATGCTCCGGTTGATCGTCCCCTCTTCACGCGCTGGTCCCCTGGTCGAGCGGGCGACCGAACCACCGTTCGACCACATGCTTGATCTGCGCCTGGTCGAACGGCTTAAAGAGGCACGCTTGGGCCCCGGCTTGGATGGAGGCATTCGCCAGTTCTACGCGACCGGCTGCCGTTACGATCACGACCGGGATGGTGAGCGAGTGGGCTCTGATTTGAGCGAGCACTTGGATTCCATCCATGCCGGGCATGCGGATATCCAAGAAGATGCCGCTGAGGATGAAGTGCTTCAGCTTTTCGATCGCGGCAGGCCCATCCGCAGCGGTCTCGACAAGATTTCCGTACGACTCCAGGCGTTCTCGCAGAATGTGTCTAATATCAGGGTCGTCATCCACGACCAGGATGTAGCTTGGCATCGTGCTGTCCCTTGCCCGGTTCAGCCAAAATTCATCAATCCTCTTCGGCCCACTGCTCCGCTGTCGTTTGTGCAAGAGCTGTGCGTATAGAAAGCGTGCAGTTTTTCCCTGGTAATGTGCCAGTGCATTCAAAAAGGATACGGTGCTGGGACAAAACGATACACCCGCTGCAGTGAAATGTTCAAAGAAAAGAGAGACCCACGAAGGGGCAGATCGATTGGGGATACGGCTAGAGGGTGGATCGCCGTCGAAAGATTGAGAGAACAAAACGACGTACGAGTTGACAGGGAATCGGCAATTGATAGGCTCAAATCAGTTCGAGTCTGTTGCGGGGAGGAGCCGCGATGATCAATCGACGAGCGTTCCTGAAATTGGCCGGGGTGGCCGCGCTGATGCCGTGGGGGTGTGTGCCATACCGTCCCGGCTCGGCGGGTGTGCTGTTGAACGATGTGCATTCCGGTTTGAACCCGACCCAGGTCCGTGAGGTGATCGCGGTGCGGTCGCTTCACGACATCCAGCGTGCCGTGGAGCGGGCGGCGTCCGATCGTCTCGCCATCTCCGTGGCGGGAGGCCGTCATGCGATGGGCGCTCAGCAGTTCGGGACGGACAGCCTGCATCTCGATACCCGATCGTTCAACCGGGTGCTGAATTTCGACTCCCATTCCGGATTGATGGAGGTTGAGGCCGGTGTGCAATGGCCGGAATTGATCCAAGCGTCCTTGGCGATGCAGGCGGGGAGTACGCGGCAGTGGGGGATCGTCCAAAAACAAACCGGCGCAGACCGGTTGAGCCTCGGCGGGGCCTTGTCGGCGAATATTCACGGGCGCGGGTTGACGCTAAGGCCGTTCGTCGGAGACGTGGAGTCGTTCACACTCATCACGGCCGATGGGCGAACCCTGCGGTGCAGTCGCTCGCAGAATGCGGAGTTGTTCAAACTGGCGGTCGGAGGGTACGGCCTCTTTGGAATCGTCTCGTCCGTGACGCTCCGGTTGATGCCGAGGCGGAAGCTCCGGCGCGTGGTCGAGTTGGTCACCATCAGTGATGTCATGAGGCGGTTCGAGCAGCGGATTCAGGAGGGATTTCTGTTTGGCGACTGCCAGTTCGCCATCGATCCGGCTTCCGACGATTTTCTCAGCCGCGGCATTTTCTCCTGCTATCGGCCGGTCGATCCGGCGACGCCGATCCCGGACAACCAGCGAGAAATTGCTGAAGACCAATGGCTGCGTCTTCTCTACTTGGCCCATGCGGATAAGAAGAAGGCGTTCGACGTCTACTCCACCGAGTACTTGGCGACCGACGGCCAGCTCTATTGGTCCGACACGCACCAGATGAGTTATTACCCCGATGGATATCACCGATCCCTGGATCAGCGGATGCGGGTGCCCGCACCCGGTTCGGAGATGATCTCGGAGGTGTATGTACCTCGGTCAGAATTGGCAGCGTTCTTTGTCGACATGAGGGAGGACTTTCGGCGACATGGGACCGAAGTGATTTATGGGACGATCCGCCTGATCGAACGAGACGACGAATCGTTCTTGGCTTGGGCCAGGCAGCCTTGGGCCTGTACCGTGCTGAATTTGCACGTCGCACATACGCCGGACGGCATCGAACGGGCGGCGGCTGCATTCCGCCGATTGATCGATCTGGCCAGGAAGCGGGGCGGCAGCTATTTTCTCACCTACCACAAGTGGGCCGCCCGCGAACAGGTCCAGGCCTGTTATCCGCAGTTCCCGGAATTTCTGAGGCTCAAACGGCGGTTTGACCCGGAGGAGCGGTTCCAAAGCGACTGGTACCGCCATTATCAAATGATGTTCGCGGATGTCTTGTGACGGAGCCGTCCCGGCCACGGGCTCTCTTATTGTGGACATTGCTGTTCGCCTTTTGCCTGCGCGTGCTTGGCCAGGCACTCGTGGCATTTTGGGACGTGAACTGGCTCCCGCCGATGGAAGCCTGGTATTCCGGCCTGCTGCCCTATCCGTATCTCCTGCCCTCTCAGGTGCTGATTATCGCCCTCTACGGCAAAGTGTGTGTGGACTTTACGAGGGGTGAAGGAATCTTTGTTCAGCCGCGGCCACTGTTCGGACGAGGGGTGCTGGTCTTCGGCTATGTGTATCTGGCGGCAATGGTGCTGCGCTACGTGATCCGCATGAGCCTCTATCCGGAAGCCCGCTGGTTCGGCGGGACCATCCCCATTGTTTTCCATTGGGTCCTTGCGACGTTCATCATCGTCTTCGGACGGTATCATCGCGAGCGAATGCGCAGCGCGGCCTTTCCTGGTGCCGATCATGCTCACTGAACCGGCCACGCTGCTGACTGATTATGGGCTGGGGATACTCTGCGCCCTGTTCGGCCGTCGGCTCTGGAAAGCGGGGCAGGTCTCGACGAATGCGAGCGTGTCATGCTGGGCCGTCGGCATGGGTGCGCTGGCCGTGGCCTCATTTGCCGGCGGAACCGTCCACGGATTTTCATTGGTGCTGGGTGAGCTCGTTCTTCAGGGCCTCTGGAAGGGGACGGCCTTCGCCATCGGGCTGGCGAGCTGCTGTTTCTTAACCGGGACAATGATCGCATCAGTGGCCCAGCCGCTGCGGCAGGGGTTGATCATTGCCGCTGCTATCCAATTTGCGTGTTACGCCGCATGGATGGCCATGCACGACGAGTTCCGGTACGTGATTTACAACTATGGGATGACTTTGGCCGTGGTTTTACTCGTACAGATCTACCAAGGAGTGGTCCGCAACGCGCCATCAGCCGGTTGGATCATCGCCGGCATCCTGGTGTCATTCCTGGCGGCACTGGTGCAGCAGAGCGGGCTGGCGCTCCACCCGTCGTTCAACCATAACGATCTGTATCACGTGGTCCAGATGGTAGGGATGGTGTTGCTGTACCGCGGCGCATCGCTGCTGCAAGACCGTTGATCAACCATCCACGTATCCGGCGGCGTTCCTGTCGGAAATCAGCAACCCTTCCAATTCCAGGATCCGCAGCGCGTTGGTGGTGGGGCAGGAGCTTATTTTGACAGCTTCTTGGACCTATGACATCATATAGGCCATTATATAGGTCATTCTCTATGTTGACGGGGGTGATGCATGGCAAGCGCAACCAGACAGGCAAATTTTACGTTGCCCGAGGATCTGCTTGATGAATTGAAACGGGCGGTTCCGAAAGGGGAACAAAGCAAGGTCGTGGGTGACGCGTTGCGTCATGAGTTGAAACGGATCAAGTTCAAGAAGTCCTTGCAGCTCAGCTTTGGGGCGTGGAGGAAGGGTGAGCATGCGGATCTTGCGAAAGGTGCCCGCCGGTTTGTTCGCTCACTTCGGAAATCGTCCCGCCTGAGGCGGGTGGGCGTGCAGTGACAAAGATTCTGTTGGATACGGATGTCCTCATTGATGTGCTCAGGGGGCGGGAAGCCGTCAAGGCCTTTCTTGAAGATGCGGCCGATCGATTTGTTCCCTGCTGTTCTGTCATTTCAGTGGCGGAGCTTTTCGTGGGGATGTATCCGGAGGAGGAGCGGGCAACGCGTGCGCTGCTGGACGGGTTGGTGATACTTCCCGTGACGCAAGACATTGCTGAAGTTGCGGGGCGTTTCAAACGCAGAACGAAAACCCGGCGCCTCGAGTTGGCTGATTGTTTGATCGCCGCGACAGCCTTTGTCGAAGGCGCGACCTTGGCGACCGGCAATGTGAAAGATTATCCCATGCACGACATCACGGTGGTGAAGACGCGATAACGTCTTTCCCTCACGTGCGTTCCTTGGTACGCCACGCCACTAACTCGGAACCTCCTACGATGGCCTGTTGTCATCCGGCTTTGGCACCGGCAGACCTTCCAACTCCATGATCCGTAGCGCGTTGGTGGTCGGGCAGGGACCGGGCCGCAGCCGGTAGTCGAATTGCAGCGCGCCGGAGGAGACGGTTTCCTGGAAGTGCGCGTTGGTCAGCGACGGAATCTCTTGCTCCAGGTCCGTCAATTCCAGGTCATGGGTGCTCACCAGGCCGAAGCCGTGCCCGGTGGAGAGGGTCTTGATGTAGGCGCGGCTCCCGATCAGTCGTTCTCGGTTGTTGGTCCCCTTGAAAATTTCGTCGATCAGGAACAGCACCGGCGGCGCGGTCCGGTCTTGGGTTGCGTCGAGGATCGTCTTGAGCCGTTTGACTTCGGCGTAGAAAAACGACAGGCCCGCATCGAGGGAGTCATCGACGCGGATACAACAGGCGAGACGGCTCCAACTCCAGGTGAACGATGTGGCACACACGGGGGCACCAGCTTGCGCGAGGCAAAGATTGATGCCGATCGTACGGAGGAACGTGCTCTTGCCGGACATGTTCGAGCCGGTGATGAGGTGGATCGAGCCGAGCTTGTCCAAACGGACATCGTTGACCACGCGAGCCTGGGCCGGCAGCAACGGATGCCCCAGCTGATCGGCATGGATGGCGACGTTCGCCCCGTTGTGTCGGGGGGACAGTTCAAGCGGTTCGGGCCAGGCATAGTGAGGATGGAGATAGGCGACGTTTGCCAAGGCTGATGCCGCTTCGATCTCGGCCAAACAGTCTAACCATAGCGGCAGATGGTCCTTGATGGATCGCTGCACGTGGATCAAGCGCCGTGTGAACCACAGGTCCCAAGGCCCGAGCGCATTGAGACCCAGATGTAGCAGTGGATTGGCCTTGACGCTGATGGCGTGCAGGGTCCTCGCTGCCCCTGTCAGGTGAAGGGAAGGCCGGGCGGCGCTCTGCATCAGCGGCGCGCAGACCGAGGCCATGGCGGACGTAGTTCTTCCGGCATGCCGCTCAAGATGGTGCAAGACGGTTCCCAGCCGTTCCATTTCATGATGGAGCCCGACCGCATGTTCGAGCAGGTGTTCCCCTTGATCGGTCATGAAATAGATCAAGGCATATGCGCCGAACGAGAACATCCAATAACCGGGAAGCGCTCCAAGCAGCGCGCCGAGGCCCAGCAAAGCCGTGGACAGTGCCAAGATGCTTTGGACGATGAGGGTCGCGGTCAGACGAGGGAATCCAACCGGATGTTGGACAACCGCGGCCAAACGGCGGCCGTTAATCTCTTCCTCGCCGGCCAGCCGCGCGTGGAGGGTGAGGCGATCGCGAAAGAGCGGGCGGGGCGCCAATTCTTGCACCAGTCCTCGTCGGCGGGCCCAGACCTCATGAGCCGGCGGCTGATCGAGTAGCCACGCAGCCAGTCGCACGCGGCCATGGTCGGAGACAGTTGTGTCGAGCAGGTGGAGCAGGGAGTGGGGGCCGGCTAAATCGAGGTCCTTGGCGTAAGAATGTCCCGAGGGGACCTCGGATGGTCGCAGAGGAATAGTGGGCCAATCTAGCGTCAGCCTGGCCTGGTGGGCGGTCTTGATCTGCTCCCACAGTCGAAGCCGATGAATCCGGTGCTCCAGCCTGTTATGATACGCGGCCACGGCGATGAACAACCCCGCAAAACCTGCTAGGGTTGAATTGCCCGTGGTGTACCAGCCGGATTTATAGAGTGCGATGGAGCAGCCGAGGCCGGCGAGGAAAATAACCAGGCGCCATCTGGTGAATCGGGAGCTGGTGTCCGTCCCCCGCTGGATGAGCCGGTCGATTCGGACGAACAGCCGTTGCAATTGTGCGGCGCGCGAGGGATCGGCCATGATGCCATCGACCTTACTGGGAACCGCGTGATGCCGTCAACGATTTCCGACTGGGTGGATGTGCGGATTGTATCGCGCCTGGATGCCGGTGAGGTGCTTGGATTGCTCGATGATTCCGCGGTGCAGGGGGGGTGGCAAGAAAGCGAGACCCTCCATCTCTATTGGCCGAGCGAGGCCTGGTCGCCCGATCATCTGATGAGACTGAGGCAGATTCTCCGCCAACTCGACGAAGCGAACGAACCGGACATTCAGGTTCAGGCGCTGCCGCACCAGGATTGGAACCAGCTGTGGGCCGAGTCGGTCAAACCCTTGAGGGTCGGCAAGCGGATGGTAGTCCGTCCCAGTTGGGAACCGGTCACGTTGAGTGCCGGTCAATTTGAGATCATCCTCGATCCCAAACAGGCCTTCGGCACCGGCCACCATGCGACGACTCGGATGTTGCTCGAATGGCTGGAGGACATCGTGCAAGGGGGCGAGTCGGTTCTGGATGTCGGAACCGGCAGCGGGATTTTGGCAATGGCCGCACTTCGATTGGGTGCCGGTCAAGCGGTCGGTCTCGATCACGATCCCGTCGCAATTGAATGTGCACAGGGCTATGCGGTACTAAATCGGTTCGGCGCCGAGCTGTCGTTGCATTGTAGCGAACTGGACGGATTGCCCGGACCCCAGTGGTTCGATCTGGTACTGGCCAATCTCGATCGGCAGTCGCTGTGTCGACTTGCGAGTCAGTTAGCCGGTCGCACGGGGACCAGGTTGCTGGTCTCCGGGCTGTTGGTCGATCAGCGTGAAGAAGTTGCGGCGGCGCTGGCATCCGCGGGCCTCTACCCAGGCCGACAACGAGAGAGCGAAGGATGGCTTGCCGTGGAATTCCTGCGCAGCGAGTCTTGTGAAGGAGTCTGACGGAATGCATACCGGCCGACCTTCCTATCCGCACGTGCATCAAGTCAGTGTCTCAGATGGTGGAGTGCCCAAACGACCGGTGTTTGAAGCGAAAGTCAGCAAGGAAGGCATTGAAGGGGATCGTCAGGAGAATTTGAAATTCCATGGCGGTCCGGACCGCGCGGTCTGTCTCTATTCTCACTCGAATTGATCGAGCGACTGCAGGACGAAGGACATTCAATCGATGCGGGTCTGTCGGGGGAGAATCTGACGATCGTTGGGTTGGAGTGGGATCAGGTGAAGCCCGGCCTGGTACTCTCAGTCGGTCCGGAGGTGCGGCTGGAAGTGACCAGCTACACGTCGCCGTGCAGCAAGAACGGCCGGTGGTTTCGGGATGAGGAGTTCTCCCGCATCTCGCAGAAACAGAACCCGGGGTGGAGCCGAGTCTACGCGAAGGTGCTGCGCGAGGGCGTGGTGAGACCGGGCGACGCCGTGACGATTGAATCGTGAAGCGTGAAGCGCAGGACTGACAGAGAGAGTCGCATCCTTGTTTGCGAGATACGAGATACGCTTCACGAGTGACGAGAATGATGGATCGCACTCTCGAACCGGAGCTGATGGACGATCCCGCGCAGGCCGAGGCCTACGCGGCGATGGACTTCTCGGCGGAAAATCAGGGATTCGTCGAGCGTTTCAAAGAATATTTTCCCGAGTTTTCGGAAGGGAAGGTGCTCGATCTCGGTTGCGGTCCGGCCGATATCCCAATTCGGTTTGCCACGCTCTATCCAGCCTGCCAGGTCCTCGGGATTGATGCGTCGGCGCCCATGATTCGAGTAGGCGAGCAGGCCGTGAAGCAGGCCGGGTTAGCCGACCGTGTGACGCTGCGTTGTGAACGCTATGAAGAAGTCGCCGGCGCGAGAATCGTGGACGCGGTCATGTCCAACAGCCTGCTGCATCATCTGCCGAATCCGTTGCAGTTCTGGCAGAAGGTTCGCCAGTTGGTGAGGCCCGGTGCGCCGGTCTTGGTGATGGACTTGCTCCGTCCCGAGTCGCCGGACGCAGCCCACGCCATCGTCGATCGCTATGCCGCCGGCGCGCCGGACATTCTGCGCCGGGACTTCTACAATTCGCTGCTGGCCGCGTTCACCGAAGATGAAGTGACGACGCAACTTGCCCGCATGAACCTCACGCGCCTGTTGATTGACATCCCGGACGACCGCCATTGGGTGGTTGGTGGGCTCATTTACTGATCGACTTCATTCTCCATAAGTCCAAAGGTACGACATTCCCCTCTTGCCTCATAATAGTATGTATGTGTATGATCGCATGGTCCGTACACATCCTTTCCCGGAGGCGCCATGCGTACGAATATCGTCATCGATAACGGTCTCATGCGGCAGGCGATGAAAGCCACGGGACTTCCGACAAAGAAAGCGGTGGTCGAAGAAGGGCTTCGGTTGCTCATCAAGGTCAAGGGACAAGAAGGCATTCGTCGCTTGCGGGGAAAGGTGGCATGGGAGGGCGACATCAGCGTGATGCGTGAGAGCCGTATCAAGGCCGCCTCATGATCATCGTCGATACGACGGTGTGGGTGGATTATCTGCGCGGGACTCCTTCCCCCCATGCTGAATGGCTTGAATCCAATCT
>JABMDL010000099.1 GCA_015903945.1 Nitrospira sp.
AAAATGTCCTCTGGAGTGACTGGGGCCAGCCGGCTCGGGTTGCCGAGACC
Organism: Nitrospira sp.; assembly: GCA_015903945.1. Taxonomy (GTDB): domain Bacteria; phylum Nitrospirota; class Nitrospiria; order Nitrospirales; family Nitrospiraceae; genus Nitrospira_D. The sequence goes on from JABMDL010000099.1 coordinate 51, forward strand.
TTACGTCGAATCGGTCGCAGCCCCGCATTTCCGCTGGAATGTCTCGACCGTCCCTTCGCACCGGAACCTCTCGTCGGCGCCAGCCCTGAACCGACCGTGCAACCATGATGAAAGGAGGCCCCATGCTGACCCAATCCCCGCAAGACAGCAAAGGACAGCCGCAGCGTGTGGCATGGGGTTAGTTCTTGACCTTGTACTCCCGCACCGCATCGCCCCGCCGCATCGCTCATCCGCTCCGTCTTGAATTCTTGACGCGCGCGCTCACCTCACCACACTCGGCAATGGGAGACTGTCCAACTTCCTGGATAATGACATTCGATAGCCGTTCATCGCAGCCATTCGGCTGCGTGGTGGACGCCCATCTGAGAGAAGAATGCGATCGAGGCGAGAGTACACCTTCGAGAGAACTGCTCGCGCCATTGGGCCTCCGCGAACACAGTGCCCTTCTGCCCCCAGTTTCCTCCACTGACGGAAATCTGGGCAGTGGAGCACTACGGGGTTCAGCGCGATGTCAAGCGCTTCGCCGTCGTACCGCTGCCCGACGGTTCCGTCGAAGAACCGGTGCGAGAGCCCGGAGCGCCTCGTTCACAGACTCGCCGGTTGGAAACACGTCAAGAATGTCAGGATCAATGACTACGACGTTCGCACCCTGCGCATACCGCGCAGTCGTCACCCCGCGCACAGCTCGAGAAAAGTCGTATTCAGGGCGCATCGTGTCACGGTCGCCCGTCCGCCGTTTTCGACTACCGTTCTTCTTCATATCGCCTCCGCTCCTGTCGAGTGGCCGGTCGCGCGGAAATGAGACGGGTCCGAGGTGGACGCTCGGCAAACGCCACCACCAAGAGCTTCCGTCGGTTAGACATACCGAGCAACACAAACCGTTCTTCATCAAGTGAGTGGTCAGGATCTGCCATCAAAAGGTTCAGTGGATCACCAAAGACGGTTGTGGCTTCGTCAAAGGTCACGCCATGTTTGCGGGCGTTCGCTTCTCCTTTCAGTGGGTCCCATTCAAAGATGTAACCCATTCGCACCCCTCAAGCCGTACAGTATTCCCTCCTCCGATGGGCCGAACTCTTACGTTCGCTGCTGACGACCTGCACATAGTGGCACGGAAGCCTAGCAGGATGCGGAAAAAGACCGCCCGCGGCGTTCTCGCATCGCTCAGAGGCTCAACGTACGGCCCAGAGTACGATTCGCCTCTTCACTCGCTGCGGCCTTGCTGGACAGCCTTTTTGCGCATCCTGCATGGCTGTTCAGCGTCGTCTCAGCCCCCGATATCCGAGACGGCTAAAGAGGTCAACATGAGTTTTCCCGCAGCCTGCTAGGCGGCCCACTGGGTAGTAAGTCTACGAGGAACTCCGACTCGTATCAATCCCCGCTGGGTAAGATTTTGACTGTAGCAGGGGGTCGCGTCTTGCCATACGCCCCCCTCACATTGTTGAACTACACCTTGGCTCAGTGGAAGTCATGGGGTGAGGCGTATTGAGTTTAGGCGTGCAGCGTCACGCCATCGTGGTGGCGATAGCCCTCAAGGCGCTCCACATAGGCGTGATGATCCGCCTCGTCATGGAAGATCGTGACGCGGCGATTGCCGCGGGCGAGGATATGATCGAACCAGCCGGGGACGTCGAGGCGTGGCTTGCGGGCCATGGAGGAGAACGTAAGGTGCGCAAGTCCATAAGTCCATGTGCATGCCTTGTATCTTGGAGGAGGCTTTATCATGATGCGAGGCAAGACGAACCCGGGCGTGTCAGACCGATCATGCCGTGGTCCGCAGAGGCCGAGGGTCGTCGACACGCCCCCTCATCCATAGAGCCCGCACAGTTGCGTGGGCCCACGAAGCCCGCATCGCAAGGCCGGGCCACACAGGAGGGACGGATGACACTGCCGCAGGTCTTTGTCGGGATTGATGTATCTAAAGCACAGATGGAGGTCGCCCTTCGCCCAGGGGATCAGTTCACGGTGGCCAATGAGGAAGCGGGCTGGGCACAGCTGGTCGAACGGCTGCGGGCAGTATCCCCGACCCTGGTGGTACTGGAAGCGACCGGCGGATACGAACTCCCCGTCACGGGGGCGTTGGCGGCAGCCCAGCTCCCGGTGGTGGTCGTCAACCCGCGACAGGTGCGCGACTTCGCCAAGGCGACGGGAATACTAGCAAAGACCGACGCCCTGGATGCCCAGATGCTGGCACACTTCGCGGAGGTGATCCAACCGACGTTGCGACCATTGCCCGACGAGCAGACGCAGGCCCTGGCGGCCTTAGTCATGCGCCGTCGTCAGCTGGTGGCCATGCTGACGGCCGAGAAGAATCGACTCCGCCAGGCGTCGACGCGGATTCGCCCCAATTTGAAGGCCCATATCACGTGGCTCGAACAGGCGATACAGGAAGCGGACCGCGACTTGGCCGAGGCCATTCGGCAGAGTCCCATCTGGCGGGAGAAAGACGAACTGCTGCGGAGCGCGCCCGGTGTCGGGCCGGTTCTGACCACCACGATGCTGGCGACCGTCCCGGAGTTGGGCACCTTGACGCACAAGCAGATTTCGGCCCTGGTGGGTGTGGCGCCGTTCAGTCGCGATAGCGGCACGCTGCGTGGAAAACGCACGATCTGGGGCGGCCGGGCCCAGGCTCGTGCCGTCCTCTATATGGGGGCGATCGTCGCCACTCGCTTCAATCCCATCATTCGGGCGTTCTATCAACGGCTCTGTCAGGCGGGAAAGGCCAAGAAAGTGGCGTTGACGGCGTGTATGCGCAAATTGCTGGTCATCCTGAATGCGATGCTCAAGCATCGGACACCGTGGTCTCATGCGGTGGACACGGCGGGTGCTGGGGCATAGGAGGGCCTGGACTCGGCGGCGATCGTCGCTCCTCAGCCAATTGTGTGCGAAGAGTTTTTGTGGGGGAATCGAAAAACATCCACGTTGGCGCTTGACAGTCAAGACAGTTGCTGACCCCAAGCTATGGTGCATCTTTCCCGACCCCGTTGTTTCCCACACTCGTTGATGAACTCCTCATTCCCTGATGAATGGAGCGAACACCTGCATGGCCCCTAATTTAGAGCCGGCCGTGATTCGCGGCCCGGAATACCTGGATGGCGCTGCGCACCTCGACGAGCGCCTCATCTGTGCGCATCCGCCTCAGCCTTGCCTCCATCTCTGCAATCATTTGGTCCATCCGCCAAGCCTCCGCCCGCCCGTCCTTTTGATCCAAAACTCGGCAGATCCCGAACGGCCCGCCCTCGGTTATGATTGGCTGATAACGGGGATGGTACGGCAACTCATCTAACTCCCACTGGAGTTCGTCCACCTGCTCCTTGAGCACGTGGTTGTAGACGGCCAGTTTTTCGTCCGTCAGCCGCTCAAGATCGCCTTCTTCTCGCTCGATCCACGCCAGCTCAAGACGCAGGAGGCTGTGCAGATCTCGGTTTCGGTAGGCGGTGGTCAGATCCTGCATGAGGGCGCTCTTGCGCTGCTTCCGCTCAGGATCAGGCTCGAGGTCAGGATGCAGCACCTTCGCGAGTTGGCGGTAGATGGTCGCCAGGCTCTTCTTCCGGATCTCGTCCGCCTGCTGCAACCGCGCCTCTTTCGCCGAGTGACGCTTCGATTTGGACCGGTCTGACCGGGTGGTCGCCCCGGCCTCTTCCTCACACTTCTTTCGGACCCGCTCCGCCATCTCAGCCGCCTTGGCGGCGAGACTCTCCTCGGTCGCCTTCGGCTGCAGGTCGGACAAATCAATGTCAATCCCGAATTCGCCGAAGGCCTCCTCCATGATCGAACGCGCCTCTTCGAATCCTGCTCGTTCCGCATTGTCGAAACTGACCCGATGCACCCGTTCGAAGAGTGTCCGAAGGTCGGCATCGAGCAGTGAACCCTCTGTTCTTACAATGGTGTCCAACTGGTCCGCGACAATCGCCTGCAGTACCTTCTGCTCGTTCTTGCGGAGCGGGCGCGGGTGTTCGATATATGGGGCAAGTGCGCGAAGGATGTCCTTGCGCAAGGCGGTGAGTCTCAGTTGCCGTGGATGCAGGTGCTGGGCCCAATAGGCGAGCCCCTCGTCCAGCCTCCGCGTTTCGCAAGCCAGCGCGGCCCGCAGCGTTTCAATCCTGCCCACGAGCCGGTTGAACGTACGCTGCACCTTAGTTAATGGACGGTTCAACTGGACGCGCAGAGCGAGTTCGCCGGAAATCCCCTTCCCGGCGCACTCGTTGCCGAACAACGAAGTCTGGGTATCTGCCATCGCCGCCTCCGCACAAAACAAACGGTTTCAGAGGCCTTGAGCCGACACGCATTGGGGTCAGGCCTGCGTATTGACTTATTAGAACACCACCCGCTACGCTCCCCCGCATAGCCCGCAACCCACGACTCGACGTCCCCGGCGGGTTCTATCATGTCCTCGCCCGCGGGAATCGCCGCACCACGATCTTCCATGCAAGAATGAATCGGGGGCAGAGAGTAATTTCTGATCGATCCCTATTTGCTGACTTTTTCCACATCCTGTTAACGAGTTGTTCGGTCGCTCACTCCGAATTCAAATTCTTCAGGATTTTCTTCGCTAATGGCTCTTTGATCTCGGAATGCCGCGGGACCGCTTCCACAACTCCGGTTTTGGGGTTGATCCAAAGGGAGTGGGAAGCACCTTCCCGTTTCATATAGCAGCCAGCGATCCGCAGTTTGCGCTCCAAGTCTCGCCGTTTCACCCGATCAGTACCTTGTCCTGGATGGCGTCTTCAGGCAGCCCACGAAGAATGTCCGCCTTGCGGTCTTCGAGAATCAATTCGATGGCCTGCCGCAGGCTATCCTTGGCTTCCTCAATCGTTTCCCCTTGCCCGTTGGCGCCGGGAATCTCGGGACAAATGGCCCAGTAGCCCCCCTCGGGTGCCGGTTCAATAATTGCTGTGAACTCAGCTTTCATTGACTCTCCTTTCTCCGATTAATCAAACTATGGATGATCTGGCTCTGCACAAAACCCGGAGGGCGCCCCAAGGCAGTATAAGTCCCCGTCGGCTTCCTCGCAATAGGACTGCGTAACCGAGCCTATGAGATATGACGTTCCCTTGGTGTTATCA
>JABMDL010000055.1 GCA_015903945.1 Nitrospira sp.
GCCCGCCTCATGACAGGCCTGAACGGCGGCCTTCGCCTCAGGCCGCAGCGGGTCTTTCATGGCCGCAAGTCCGAGAAAGACCAGCCGTTCCTCCAACTCATGCGCCCGATACGCATCGGGCTCCCGATCCAATCGCCGCCGGGCCATCGCCAGCACACGCAAGGCCTGATGCGCAAACAATGCATTCGCATCGAGAATGGCGGCGCGTATCGATTCTGTGAGCGGTTCATCCGTACCGTCCATGGCCAGCCGATGCGAACAATGCCGTAACAACACATCCGGGGCTCCCTTGACGTAGCCAACCGGTCCATCGGATGTCCGCCGGACAACCGTCATCATCTTGCGCTCCGAATCGAACGGCACCTCTCCGAGGAATTGATGGGTGGTTTCCAGTTGTTCTATCCGCAGGCCGGTCTTCGCGGCCACAACGAGCAACGCACCCTCCGTCGGATCTCCGATCACTTGCCATGTGCCATCGTCTTGCTTCAACGTCGCGCCGTTGCATAAGACGCCCGCGGTCAGCAGTTCCCGTAGAGCAGGAGCGAGTGCTGAGGACTGGATGGGCTCTTGTGTACGATTGACGAATGACGAATGACGATCTTCATCATCAGAATGCGTTTCACGTATTTCCCCCACCGGCTCGTAGCCCTCGCCCGTCACGTCGAACACCGTATCTCCGACGAAGAGCTTGGTCACCGTCATTTGGTTCTTCGTCAAGGTACCGGTCTTGTCCGTACAGATGACCGTCGCCGATCCAAGAGTCTCGACAGCCGGCAACTTACGGATGAGCGCATGCCGCTTCGCCATACGGGTGACCCCCAGCGCCAGGGTGATCGTCACCACAGCCGGCAGTCCCTCCGGAACGGCCGCCACGGCCAGACTGACCGCGGTCAGGAACATCACCATCAACGGCTCGCCGCGCAGATAGCCCAGGATAAACACGACGCTCACGACGCCCAATGCCAGCCACAATAAGGTATAGCCGAATTGTTCGAGCCTGCGTTGAAGCGGAGTCTCCGTCCGCTCCGCCTCCGCCGCCTTCTGAATCATGGCGGCGATATGGCCGAGTTCCGTGTGGAGCCCGGTCGAGACGACCAGCGCGCGGGCCTTGCCCGACACGGCCACGGTTCCCATGAAGACCATGTTGGTCCGGTCGGCCAGCGGCACTTCCGCTCGGTCGATCACCTCGGCGCCCTTCTGAACCGGCGTCGACTCACCGGTCAGTGAGGCTTCCTGGGTCTGGAAATTCGTAACGTACGTAAGGCGGGCATCAGCGGGGACACGGTCTCCCGCTTCCAGGAGGATGAGATCGCCCGGCACCAATTCACGCGCGGGAATGGACCGGAGGACGCCGTCACGGAACACCCGAGCCATCGAGACGGACATCTTCCGCAGCGCCGCCAAGGACTGCTCAGCCCGGAACTCCTGCACGAACCCGAGCAGACCGTTGAGAAACACGATGGCCAGAATGGCCGCCGCATCGACCCAGTCTCCCAACACACCGGACAGGACTGCGGCCCCGATCAGCACCCACACGATGACGCTGGCAAATTGCGAGAGGAAGAGCTTCAGCAGAGAGGGCGGCGGGGATTCGGGCAGTTCGTTAAACCCGTCTCTCGTTTGCCGCCGAGCCACCTCGTCGGCGTGGAGCCCCTGTTCAAGATCGGTGGAGAGAGCCGAGGCCAGAGCCTCCGCGGACTCCGTATGCCATGGGATTGTTTTGGATGTCTCAATCAATGTGAGGATTCACCTTTTCATCCGCAGGACAGACCGCTACTTTGGTCTATTCATAGCACGGGACATACCTCGCAAAGTCCTGAATTAAAGAGGAATCTGCAGCAGCACCGTGGCATATTCCCACGACGCTAGACAGTGACCGTGGCCAATTGCAACAGACTGAGAGGAGACAAATGGCCTGTTTTATGGTTCCCTCACTCTCTCCTTGCGGTGCCACCACGCCAGCAGCGTAATAATCAGGGGCGGCAGCACCAGCATCTGCGCCAGCGGAGCCAATCCGATGTTTAACACGGGAACGAGGGGCATGCGAGGGCTGTAGGCCCACCACTGAGTCACGTAGATCGTGCTCCATTCGACCGCAGTGCTGACAACCGCTCCCAACAGCAGGAGGACAGCATACCCTCGCACCCCAGGCCACAGATACCAGTCACAGCGTCTGCTCACCAGCTGGCTGATCTGGAAGATCAGGAGAACCACCAGGCTGTCGGCGACACTCGCAACAGCGCACATCCACCAGTCAACCTCTGCTCCACCAGGCAAAACGTAGAGACCGGACTGGGCCCGTTCCCAGGGATAGTTGACGACTAGGGCCAGACTGAAGAGAACGATGAGACGTCGATCGAGCAATGCGATTCCCATCACTCGATTCCTCAACCTGCGCTCACATTCACGGTGCCCAACACCTCTCTCAATATGAATCGCCTACGATCCCCAACTTGCTTGAGCAGGAGACGTCACGAAATCGGCCTGAATCCGTTCTGCAAGATCGACCCTTGCATGGCGCCTCCCTATCCCATCCTTTCATCACTCACCTGGTTCTGTCTTCTCTCTTGCCACCACCTCCACATGACATAGACGGGCGGAATCACGAATAGCGTTAGGATCATGGCCGAGAACACCCCGCCGACCATTGGTGCGGCCAAGCGCTTCATCACATCAGCGCCGGTTCCCGTGGCCCACATGACCGGAATCAGGCCGAGAATGTTGGCCGAACCCGCCATCGCCATCGGACGAATCCGTTCGACCGCGCCCTGATGGACGGTTTCAATGAGATCCTCCAGCGTCCGGAGTCGTCCCGCCGCCTTACGCCTCTTGCAGGCTTCATCGAGATAAGAGAGCATCACGGCGCTGGTCTCGGCTGCCACTCCGGCCAAGGCGATGATTCCCACCCACACGGCGATGCTCATGTTGTAGCCGAGCCAGACCATGTACCACATGCCGCCGACCAAGGAGAGCGGCACTCCCAACATGACCATGAGAGTTTCTGCCACGGAACGAAACGTGAAGTAGAACAAGACAAAGATGATCCCGATGGTCAATGGGATGAAGATCGTGAGCCGCTCCCGAACCCGCTGCATGAATTCGTACTGGCCGGACCAGGCGATCGTGTAGCCCGGCGGCAAGACGACTTTCTCCCGCACCGCCCGTTTGAGATCCTCCACGTAGCTCCCGACGTCCCGGCCGGTCATGTCGACAAACACATAACCAGTCAACATCCCGTCTTCATCGCGGATCATCGGCGGCCCTTGCACAAACCGAAGCGTAGCCAACTGCGCGATGGGCACCTGCACGCCGGTCGGCGTGGCCACAAGCACGCGACGGAGCTTCTCCGGGTCATCCCGTAGCTCGCGAAGATACCGCACATTAATCGGGTACCGTTCCCGCCCTTCGATCGTGGTAGCGATATTTTCTCCGCCGATCGCCGTCTCAATGATTCGACCGACGTCCATGACGGTCAGTCCATAGCGGGCAATCTCATCCCGGTTGATCTCGAAATCGAGGAAATAGCCCCCGGCCACCCGCTCCGCATACACGCTCCTCGTGCCGGGGACCTCCTTCAAAGACATTTCGAGGTGTTTCCCGATCTCCTCAATCTGCTTCAGATCCGGCCCGAAAATCTTAATGCCCACCGGCGTTCGGATCCCGGTCGTGAGCATATCGGTTCGGGCCTTGATGGGCATCGTCCAGGAATTGGTCACACCGGGGAATTGCAGGGCCTTATCCATCTCATCGATCAAGCCCTCATAGGTGATCCCCGGCCTCCATTGTTCCTTCGGTTTCAGTTCAATGACCGTTTCGATCATGCTGAAGGGTGCCGGATCGGTGGAAGTATCGGCCCGACCCGCCTTGCCGAACACCCACTCCACTTCCGGAAACGATTTCAGCTTGCGGTCCATCTGCTGCAGCAGCATGGAGGCCTGCGTGACAGAGATTCCTGGAAGAGTGTTCGGCATGTAGAGGATGGTGCCTTCGTAGAGCGGCGGCATAAACTCCGTCCCCATGCGCTGGAACGCGGGAATGATCGTGAGCGTCAGTCCGATCGCCAGAATGACGACAGCCGCCCGATATTGTAACGCCAGGCGCAGCACAGGCATATAGAGTCGTTGCAAGAGACGGCTGACGGGATGACGTTGCTCGGTAATAATCCGGCCCCGAATGAGTAAGGCCAGCAGAGCGGGAATCAACGTAATCGCCAGGAGCGCGCTCATGGCAATGGCCAGGTTCTTCGTCCAGGCGAGCGGTTTGAAGAGACGGCCCTCCTGTCCCTCCAGCGTAAACACCGGCATGAACGCAATCGCGATGACCAGCAGCGAGGCGAAAATCGCGGGACCGACTTCTTTGGCCGAGTCGATGAGGACCTGAGTCCGGTCCCCAATGCGGCCACCGAGGTCCCACTCCTCCAGCCGTTTGTGCGCGTTATCCACCATGATAATCGCCGCGTCCACCATGTCGCCGATGGCCACGATGATCCCGCCGATGGACATGATGTTTAGGCCGATGCCCATGAGATACATCGGGATGAACGAAATCAGCACCGCGAGCGGCAGCGTCACAATCGGCAGCAACGCGGAGCGGAGGTGCAGCAGAAATCCGACGATCAACACGCTGACAACGACCAGTTCCTCCACAAGATTCTCACTGGCCGTGGCGATCGACTCCCCGATCAGATCGCTGCGGTCGTACGTCGTGACGACCTTTACCCCCTTCGGCATGGACGGCTCCAGTTCTTTGAGCTTCGCCTTGATCCGTTCGATCACGGCCAGGGCATTCTCCCCGAACCGCATGATGACGACTCCGCCAACCACCTCGCCTTTCCCATCCAGTTCGACTAACCCGCGCCGCATGTCTGGACCGAGCCGGACCGTGGCGACGTCGCGCAGTAAAATGGGCGTCCCGTTCTGATTGACGCCGACCGCAATCTTCTCGATGTCGCCGACCGACTTGATATAGCCGCGGCCGCGAATCATGTATTCGATACCGGAAAATTCCACGACACGCCCTCCGACATCTTCGTTGCTCTGTCGGATGGTCTCGATGATGTGCGGGAGCGAGAGCTTGTACGCGAGGACTTTGGTCGGATCGAGGTTAATCTGGTATTGGCGCACGAAGCCGCCGACCCCGGCTACTTCAGCCACGCCGTCCACGCTGAGGAGCCAGTAGCGCAGATACCAATCCTGGAATGAGCGCAACTCGGCCAGATCGTGCTGCCCAGTTTCATCGACAAGGGCATATTCAAACACCCAGCCGACCGACGTGGCATCCGGCCCCAACTGTGGGGTCACGCCGTCAGGAAGCCGTCCTGCGAGTTGGTTCATATATTCGAGGACACGGCTCCGTGCCCAATAGATATCCGTGCCGTCCTTGAATAGGACATAGACATAGGAAAATCCGAAGTCGGAGAAACCACGGACGACGGTGACATTGGGAGCCGAGAGTAACGCCGTCACAATCGGATAGGTGATCTGATCTTCGACAAGATCAGGAGAACGGCCCGGCCACTTCGAATAGATGATGACCTGCGTATCCGACAGATCCGGGATCGCGTCTACCGGCGTGTTCTTCATGGCCCACAGCCCGGCCGCGGCCAGGCCGAAGATCAGGAGAAACACGATGAACCGGTTCCGCGCGCTGAATTCGATGATGCGTTCAACCATGATTTACCTGCACGATATGCGTGAACCGCACAACAAGCGAGACGCGCATGAGAACACATTGATCATTGCAGCGAATTTATGCATTTCTCGCTTCTCCCGCCTTTCTCGCCAATCTCGCGCTATTTCATTCCCGACATGCCCGCCATACCGCCCACAGCGGCTTTCAATTGGCTTTCGGAATCAATCAAGAAGTTGGCCCCCGTCACGACGTGCTCCCCCTCCTTCAGGCCTTCTTGGACTTCCACCCAATCTCCGGCCTTCGCGCCCAGTTTCACACTCCGCCATTCCAGCTGTCCGCCTCCTTGGTGAATGAACAGCAGCTGACGCTCTCCAGTTTCCAGGATGGCGTCTCTTGGGACAACGAGTTTGGTTCCAAGTGGAATCTTGAGTTCCACGTTGGCGTACATGTCGGGCTTGAGCTTCTCGCCCGGATTGTTCAATTCGAATCGGACCTTCACCGTGCGTGTCTTGGGATCGAGCGTCGGATAGATGAATCCCACGTGACCATGCAGTTTCGAATTGGGGTCATAGGAGAGCGTCACAGTCGCACCTTGCCCCACCTTGATGAATGGCAACTCGTATTCGTAGATGTCGGCGAGAATCCAGATACGGGAGAGATCCGCAATGAAGTAGAGCTCGGTGCCGGGCGTGACAAAGGTCCCGGATCGGGCCTCCATGCGGATCACCGTTCCCGTGGCGGGCGAATGGATCGGCAGTGTCCGCAAGACCGTGCCGGTCCGCTCCAAGTCCTGAATATGCCTGTCCTCGATGTCCCAGAGCCGGAGGCGTCGGTGGGTGGCCTCGAGCAAGTCCCTGGCGCCACGGGATACTTCCGGAAACTCGCTTTTCCCCAACTCCCGATGGCTCTGAAGCGCCAACAAGTACTCCTCCTGGGTCGCTACCAAATCCGGACTGTAAATCGTGAAGAGAACCTGCTCTTTCTTGACGTGATCACCGATCGCGCTGACGCGCAGTTCCTCGATCCATCCTTTGAACTTGAGATTCACGCGGCCCACCAAGCGTTCGTCAATTTCGACGCGGCCCACCGTGCGGATCACCTTGTCGAGCGGGCGCCGCGCCGCTTCCTGGAACTTGACGCCGATGCTTTGCAGCCGTTCAGGGGCTATCGTTATCCTGTTGCCGCCGGCGTCCGACATCTCCGGACTGGTGTGGTCGGTTTGACCATGCTGTGTCGGCACCGGCATCTCCATAGGTTGCTTCGTACCGGACATGACGGTGCCAGATCCTTGCGGTGAACCGACCAGCGAGGGTGCCGGCTCGCGACTCGCGAACCAGAATCCTGAAGCAAGCCCGACAACAACCACGGCCGCTATGCCCGCGACAACCGTTTGCCTCGTCATGGGCGCAACGCTCCTTCCGTGGTCCGCTCTGCACCGCCCAACATCCGCCCACCGGCGCCTGGTGGGAAGGAACCGGAGATCGTCAGCGGGCCACCGGTCACCTCCTCCAGTCTCGCCAGCGCCTTTTCGTGGGCGACCATTTCGCCGTGCAATTCCAATTCGCTTTCCTGCAAGGTGAGCAGACTATTGAGCAGCGTGAGGAAATCGACCTTGCCGACCCCGTAGCTGGACTGGGATGCTCGAAGAGCCAGGGTGGCTTGCGGGATGATCGCGTCGCGTAAAATTGTCACGAGCCGTTCGGCACGCTGGGCTTGTACGAAGTCATCCTTCACCCGAAACAGGAGATCCTGCCGCGCGTTGGTGAGGCTCTCCTTCGCTTCAGTAGTTTCGGCCAGCGCCTGTCTCACGGCCTGTCGTTGTTTGGTTGTGTAATAAAGGGGAATGCGAATGCCCAGCATGACCTGGTAGCCGTTCTCGTTGATGCGGTCATTCCGCAGGCCAAGGGCGCTCACGTCAAAATCCGGATAGTACTCCCGGCGGGCGAGGGCGACGGCTTGTTCACCCCGTTCCACCCCCTTGGCGGATGCCTGAAGGATCGGGGAAAACTCTTCCGCGCGTTGGCTCAGCTCCGGCAACGGCAGCGTCAACATCGTCACCTGGATCTCCTCCGGTGTTCCGAGCGGGCCGGAGGGAGGCTGGTTCAGAATCCGGTTGATCGCGGCATGTAAACTTTCCTTCTGTTGGTCGAGCACCGCCAGGCGATTCAGCACCCGCGAGATCTCGACCTGTGCGCGGAACACGTCCTGCTGGGCTGACTGGCCGACGGCATATCGAGACTTGGCCGTCTTTTCGAACTGCATCAATAGGGTTTTGTTCCGCTCCACAATCTCGATCGCCTTATGGACAAAGTGTAAGTCAAAATAGGCTTCTTTGAGCCTGGCGATGAGACGGAGGCGTACGGCCAAATACTCTTGTTCGATCCGGTCGGCCTCGCGTTGTGCCACTTCCCCTTTGAGGCGGAGTTTTCCGGGAAAAGGAATCTCCTGCCCGATCCCATACATAGCCCCCTGCAACGGCTCCATCATGGGCATCCGTTGATAACCGAACTGGACTTTGGGGTCCGGAAGCGTTTGCACTTGCGGTACGACGGCCTTCGCTGCCTCCCACCGTTGGCGGGCTGCCTTGATCTCCGGATTCGTTTCTTCCAATTCTCGGATCAGGCTGAGAAGGTCCAGCCGCGGTCTGTTCACTCCATGCTCGTCCGCCCCTTGAACGGGCCATGGGAGTAGCAGCACGGCTAACACGATGAGGAAGGAAACAGCCCTCACTCGATGGAGCATGATCGCCGGTTTCATGGTAGTACCTCCGCGTTGGCGTCACGGACCCCAGCCCGATCAGCTGTCGCAGCCGAGCGGGAAACGATCGAAGCGGAGAGAGGGGATCAGATTCGGAGAACCGAGGAGGATTCTATGGAGATGGGGACAATGGAGTAGCCACCCTCCAATGGCCACATCGCCTGGATGGAGCGACCGGCCATAATTGCTGGGAAACCTGCTGGAATCAGGACATAATCGACTTCTGCAACCAGGTTGTTCTTAATCTGACGTTCCGGAGACGAGGTGAGTGACGGCGGGCACATGATGGCCTCGTCCATCGGACAGACCATCCCGTCCTCAATTAAGCTGGCAGTGTCATGCCGCTCCGAAAGATCCGGTACGGCACACACCGCTCCGATCACCTGACAGAAGGTGAACAGGAGGGCTAATGCCAGGTATCGTATACGAACTTGTGACATCATGAGAGTGATGACACTCCCCGCAAACCGGCGTTTCTATCTTCTGCCCGGATCATCTCTACACCCATAGACCTGGCATTTCAAGTCTCTGTGGCCTCACCTAAGATCGATAAGCATACGCCATGCCACAAACGATCAGAGCCGGCCTCGTTCGATGCTCGCTGCGATTCCATCCTATTCTGCAAACAATCCTGACGTACTTGAGCTCCTTAATTCGCCCTATTGGGGCATTTCTGGTCATCCGGCCAGCTGACAGTCGTAGCAAAGTGCGCCTGAGCCCGCACTATTCATGACGGTTTGTCGCGAAATTGCGCTCCATGAAATATGCGGGAATGTTTCGGGTTTCGAGTTCTTGGTTCCGAGTTTTCGGAACATCCTTCCTGACAACACGAAACATAAAACCCGAAACTCGCAACTCCGTTCCCCAGGGCAGCGGATCAGCTGTGTCTCGGCTTGGAGAGACGGACAATTGCAGCAAAAGGGCTCATCAGTAATGCTGGCTAGCAGATCCGCGGGAGTTGTTCTCCCGACAGTAAGTCGAGAATCCGGTGCGTGCCTACCACCGTCTGTATGATGACCGGCGGAGCATGGCGCTCCGTGACGCGGCCGACGTGCGCTGCCCTGCCGGACACCGCGTGGCGGCGCATCACGGCCAGCGCGGCTTCGGCCTGTGATTCAGGCACCATGGCAACGAATCGCCCTTCATTCGCCACATACAAGGGATCGAGCCCCAGCAGTTCGCAAGCCCCGCGCACCGGCTCGCTCACCGGAATGACCGCCTCTTCCACTATCATGCCAACCTTCGCCGCCACGGCCAGTTCATTCAGCGCACTCGCAAGCCCGCCCCTTGTCAGATCCCGCAGGCAATGAATCTCAATCCCGCTCTCGATGAGCTCGCCGACCACCTGATGCAACGGGGCTGAATCGCTTGTGACATCGCCGGCGAACGTCAGCCCTTCGCGCACGCTCAACACGGCCACGCCATGGGAACCAAGATCGCCGCTGACAAGGATCGCATCACCAGGCTGAATTAATCTGGGCACGATGCGGATGCCGGAGGGAACCAGCCCGACCCCCGCCGTGTTGATGAAGATCCCGTCGCCCTTCCCCCGATCGACAACCTTCGTGTCTCCCGTGACGATCGACACCCCGGCCGCCCGCGCCGCCTTGGCCATCGAATTCACGATTTGTTGGAGTACATCTAGACTCAGCCCTTCTTCCAGGATAAATCCCGCACTCAGATACAGTGGCTTCGCGCCGCACATGGCGAGATCGTTGATCGTGCCATGGACCGCGAGACTGCCAATGTCGCCGCCCGGAAAGAACAGGGGATGTACCACATAGGAATCGGTGGTGAAGGCCAGGGTGCCTTTCTCCACCGGCCATGTGGCGCCGTCGTGCAAGGGCGCGAGCATCGCGTTGTCGAAGGCGTGCACGAAGACCTCTTGAATCAGATCTCGCATGAGCCGTCCACCACCGCCGTGCGCAAGCTGCACGGTCTTTTTATCCGTGGTCGGCAAAGGACAAGCCGGCTCAAAGGGTTGGTTGTTACTCATGATTCGTATCTCGTGAAGCGTCGCTCGTATCTCGTGCTTGCGAGAGAGGCAAGACCTGCGCGAAAGGCGGGACTCGTCTCGACAATCTCCTCAACCCGCCGCGCTTTTCGCGCGACTCCGCCGGTCTCGCGAGATACGTTTCACGCTTCACGCTTCACGTTCCCTCGGTATCGATAATACGCGGCGCAGGCCCCTTCACTTGAGACCATCGGTGCGCCCAACGGCCGCTCCGGCGTGCATTTCGATCCGAATGCAGGACAGTCCATTGGCTTGAGCAAACCCTGAAGCACCAATCCGCTCTGGCACTCTGGATCTTCCTGCGCGGCCGGACCGAACGAGGCAAGCACGTCGCGGAAGCGCACCGCCGCATCGAAGTCGGTATAGGTGGAGCGGATCTGAAGCCCGCTGCGCGGGATCTCCCCGATGCCCCGCCAGGCACGCAGCGCCGGTTCGAAGACTTCATCCACGATCGCTTGCGCCTGCCGATTCCCTTCCCGGCTGACCGATCGAACGTACTGGTTTTCGACTTCAACCCGCCCCGCCTCCAACTGACTGACCAGCATTGCGATGCCCTCAAGCACATCCACCGGCTCGAATCCCGTCACGACAATCGGGACTCGATAGCGCATTGCAATGGCATCGTACTCCTCGTAGCCCATCACCGTGCAGACGTGGCCGGCGGCGAGAAACCCCTGAATCCAATTCTGGGGTGACGACAGGATCGCCTCCATCGCCGGCGGCACCAGCACATGGGCGACCAGCAGACTGAAGTTTGTGAGCTTCAAGGCCTTTGCCTGGACCACGGCCATCGCCCAGGGCGGCGCGGTGGTCTCAAATCCCACGGCGAAACAGACCACTTGACGGTTGGGATTCGCGCGGGCCAGCTCGAGCGCATCCAACGGCGAATAGACGATCCGGACATCCGCGCCTTCCGCCTTGGCGCCGAAGAGGTCGCCCTGAGATCCCGGCACGCGCAGCATATCGCCGAACGAGCAGATGATCACCCCCGGTTGCCGCGCGAGCCGGACCGCGTCATCGATGAGCCCGATCGGCGTCACGCACACCGGGCAGCCAGGCCCATGCACCAATCTCACCGTCTCAGGCAACAACTCATCGAGCCCGAACTTCACGATCGAATGGGTCTGTCCGCCGCAGACCTCCATGATCGTCCAGGGCCGACGCACAATCTGCTTGATCCGCTCCGCCAGCGCCGACGCCACAGCCCGATCGCGAAACTCATCCACGTACTTCATGGCATTGATTGCCTACCGCTCAATTGCAACTTTCCACATGAGCGACGAACGACGTTGGCGCGCAGTGCCGACGGAGCGGGCCCAGCTCGACACGCTTGTTGGTCCTTAGAACCATTCTTGATGTAATCGATGGCACCAGTCACACCAAGAATATCGAATCGTTCTTTATATACTGATCGAAACAGGGTCAGAGAACAAACGCCGACTTGGGCCGTGGTTTTCAGTGTCAGTCTAAGCTGAATAGAATCGCCATCCAGATAGTTCATTTTGAGCTCGACATGTTCAGCACTTTCATTGAGTTGCAACACTTGCATTAAGGCTTGCTCATTCGGGTGCGCCCCATAATCGATGGTGCGGTCATACATTAGTTCGGCACGGTTGACCCACACCAAGCCGTTTGGCCGCCTGTGCCTGCGTCAATCTTTCGCGAGTCATCCACTTGCGCAGTGCTTCCGCAAGCTCGCAGCGCAACAACATAACGGCTGCCTCGTGCGTGATCTTGTAGCGCCACGCTGCCAGATTTATGTCCGTCTTGAAGAGCCCCTCATCACGTTCTCTTCGGATCAATGTGCTTCGTCCATTCATCCATTGTCGTAACCGGATGAATTGCGCCGGTTTGGGTCGGCGCCAACGGTTCGAAAAATTCCAAGAGAGACTGATAATTCTTGGCCTGAACGGTGATGTAGTACCACATAGGCACTCAGGATCTTCACCCCTTTCTTGGCGGCGAGGTCCCGCTTGGCCCAGAACTCATTGAGCATGGTGGCTCCCTCTTTACTTCTTCCCGGGCAATTCTCAGGCGTGTGCGTCCAATGAGCTACAAACAACATCCCGTCGCTATCATCCATAACTTTCCTCCTC
>JABMDL010000056.1 GCA_015903945.1 Nitrospira sp.
GAAGAGCCGTTCGGCCGCCGGATTGAAGGTCTCAACCAGCCCCCGTTCGTCGATGGTGATGATGCCGTCGACGGCATGGTCCACGATGGCGCGCAGCCGTGTCTCCTGGTCCCGCACCGCCGCCGCCGCCTGCTTCTGTGCCGTGATGTCGTAGTTGACCCCGATCATCCGAACCGGCATCCCCTGATCGTCTTTCAGGACGATGGCATGCGCTTTGATATATCGGATCAATCCGTCCTTGAGCCGCAAACGAAACTCCGTATCAAAGGGAGGCCCCCCGGCGATGGCTGTTTTCAGCGCCTGTTCGGCGGCGGCTTTATCGTCCGGGTGAAGCCGTTCACTCCAGGCGCTGTACACGCCGGGGAAAGTTTCAGGCGTGTAGTCATAGAGCGTCATCATTCGTGAATCCCACACGAGCTGCTGGTCGCTGATTCGGTAGTCCCACACACCCATCTCGGCCGACTCTTGTGCCAAATGCAGCCGGCGGACGGTTTCTGTCAGGTGCCTTTCGGCTTCTTTCCGTTCGGTGATATCGCGGATGAAGGTGCTGAAGACCGTCCCCTGCGACCGTGCTACCAGCGCCACGGCCAACTCGATGAGAAACTCTGTGCCGTCCCGGCGCACCGCCGTGACTTCAATCCGTTGAGGGAGGGCCTGTCCCTGGCCTGCTTGGAGATAGTGCGCGAGCCAGACGTCACGGTGTCGCGATGGGACGATGGTCTCAGACAACCGGAGCTGCACCGCTTCGTCGTGCGACCATCCAAAGATCCGTTGGGCCTGCTCGTTCCATTCGATGATCCGTCCGCCGACGTCTGTGACCACCACGGCATCCATCGCCGTATTAATGATGGCTTGCGTCTGTTGTTCATGGTCTTTCAGCCTGGCGATCAGCGTAGCCGTCATGCGTCGATTGATGGTCCAGGCCACGGTGAAGATCAATCCGCACAGCGCGACGCCTAAGAAGGTGAGCAGTTGGATTCGGAACGCCAGTACTTCCGCTGCGTGTTGTTCCACTCGTTGATTTTTCGCTTCCACCAACCGTACGAGTTCCAGCACTTCTCGTCGATGGGCCTCGAAGGAGTCTTTCAACGGTCCATAGGCGGTCCGTGAGGCGGCGGCGCGATCCTTGCGCTGGATGGCCGGAAGAAAATCACGATGCCATAGGACAAAGAACTGCAGCGCCGGTTCCGCCGACAACTCGACGAGGGCTTCTTTCAACTGTCCGTCTTCGAGATGGCTCTGCCAGTAGGCGCGGCGGGCCAAAAGCTCGTCCTCCAGTTTGAAGAAGTGTTTGATTAGGGCGTCCTGTGTGCCGGCATCGTTGGACCCGAGTAAGCGGAGCGTGACGAAATAGGGCTCGATCAGGTAGGCAGGCGGTGGAAGCACATCCGCTACAATATCCTTTCCCTGAATGATTTCCTGGTAGAGCGGCCCGTGGATCTGGATCGTGAGGATCGTGTCCGTCCCCAACAACGAAAACAGCACGACGGCAAGGAGAGCCGTGACGATCAAGGCTCCGATCATAAAGCTAGAGGGTCGGTCTGACCACTGAATCATACGTTCAACAAGGCGATGTGGCATCGCAGCGTAACCCTGGCTGTGAACTCATCTTTAGGCAAGGAGTCTTAAGCGTGTACCGATGCACACAAGCTTCTGTATTGCGTTGAAGAGTTCGCCTTGTGCGAACTGGGTAAGGCAAGCCCGTTCATCATCCGGCCAGCCTGGACCATCAGCTCTGATCCGGAGATGACTGGCTCCGCATGCTGGGAATCGGCAACAGGCTTGCGTCAAGTTGCACGCAGCAGATTTGCCCGTTCACGCGATTGCCAACGCGGCCGGAGAATGGTGGCACACCTCGCCCCATGCTTCGGACAGCATAGAGTCACGTGATCCTGGCAAGTAATCGGTACGATAATGAATAAACTTGAGGGGGGAGCACGATGGCGTTTCGCTCTCAGCGCGGTCTTACGTCGGTGTGAACTTGCGGAACCGGTTGGAACCCAAGGTATGAGTCAACTTCGACGAGGTCGCTGTCATGATCGCTACGAGGGCGGGAAGTGTATTCTCCTTCGCCAAGGCGTCGTGACGCCCTCAGGCGCTCTGGCTGACGGGTCGGAGGGCGCTTGCTGCACATTCCCCCATGGCTTGATCTATCCTTCGTAGCAGGATGTTGAAAAAGTCCTCCAGCGTCGTTCTCGCATCGCTCAGAGGCTCGACGTACGGCAACGAGTACGCTTCGCCTCTTCACCCGCTGCGGTCTTGCTGGAAGGCCTTTTTGACCATCCTGCGGGGGCTTTGCATTCGGTCTATGATCTCTAAGAGGTCGAGCGTGATCGGGATTCCGCAAATTTGTGCGACGAGGTGGGTCACGTCGTGGAAGACTCCCTCGGAAGAAGCATCCGGCATCACGTCACTCTGGAACTCCCCAAGGCGGGAGGACTCGTCTTCAGGCCGGGGCGCAATCTTCATCGGGTTCTCCCTTCCTCTCACTCCGCCATGCGGAGGGCATTGGAAGCACGCAGGCCTGTGGTATAGAGAATTAGTCGGTTTCTCATAAGAAAACTTGAGTGGGCCGGTAGGGGCCCCTAGCTTTGACATGGACTCAAACTGTTTCTCAGCTGACCCGCCAGTTAGATCAGGCCGTGGCCGAACCGGACGGATGCTTGAGTCTTGAGAGGATGCATCAGTGTCCCCGCTCTGTCACGGGGATGTCTGAGGAGAGCGGATGTCCTGGCTGCCTGCATCCGACTTTTTCAACCTGCGTTGGTGTGCAGAATCAGGGGTGTCTGTGTTCCTGCTCCGGCTGATCGATTGGTCGTGGCAAGAACAGTTCTACAGCTTTCATGGGGCGTTCCGGCGCGAAGGGTTTCGTGACATATTCCGTGGCCCCGAGGTTGGTCGTCTCGACCATCGTTTCATTTTGCCTATTGGCGGTAAGAATAATCACCGGAATCCACTGCCATTCCGGTGTCGTTCGAATGGTGCGCAGGACCTCCAATCCCGATAGGGAGGGCAGTGCAATGTCGAGCAACACCAGGTCCGGCGGCGCAGTCGTTTCCGTCAGACGCTTGGCGTTCCACCCGTCAGGGGTATGCAGGACCGCGTAGCCGTTGCGTTCCAGGATGAACCGGACCAAGCAGGCGGTGTCATCGTGATCCTCGATTATCAGCACAGTCGGCACTGGAGGACATTTTTCTTGCCCATAGGCCCTACCTGTTCGGTCTCGGTTGCACTGGAGAAGCTGGTTATTAATGACTCGTGGGTGCTCCCGGTACTTTGCCGGTTGGTCTCGTCATGCAGCCCGGTTCTTTCTCGTGCTGCCGCGAGCCTGATGGCGTATCGACACACGCCGTTTGCGAGGGGCTATGGGGGCCGCCATGACTGTGTCCTGGTCCGGTGCCGGCGCGGGAGGTGCAGGGGCCGGCAAGACTCGGGTCACCTCTTCGATCAGGCCCTGCAACCCCAGCTTCTTCACGACATAGGCTGTTGCTCCCTCGCGCCGCGCCCGTTGAATATCCGGTTCATAGTAATCGGCACTGAGCATGACGATGGGCACATGGCACCAGTCCGGATTGTGCCGCAGGGCTTCCAGGAGTTCAAAGCCATTGACATAGGGGATAACGACGTCCAGCAGGATCAGTGCGGGAGGCAGGGTTGTTTCGATCAGCAACACCGCCTGGCGCCCATCGCGCGCCCGTGTGACTTCGTAGCCTTCGCGCTCAAGCATTGCCTGAATGAGATTGCCGGTATCTTCTTCGTCTTCGACACAGAGGATCGTTCGAGCCATGGCGCCCTCCTCGTTGACCCTGTCCACTTAGAAGAATACGTCGCAATCTCAGCGCGCGGCGGCTCGCGGATCACACATTCGACGCCCACCCGGCTTGGCGGAGCTGATGCTGAGGGTCAGATCCGGCAAGCCACCTCCTGCCTCAGGCCCGGTTCGGCGTACGTCCGAATCGTGTCCAGCAGGACCTCTTTCTTCCCTGTGCCTAAAGAATTGATCGGTTCCCCAGGAAAGAAACTTGACAGGCCCATAGGGCTCCCCAAGTCTTCGGGACGGGCCCAAACTGTCTCTCAGCTGACCCGGCAGTTAGACTAGGCCATGGCCGAACTGGACTGATGCTTGAGTTTTCGGGTGACGCATTGTAAGGTGATTCGACCGCCCCCGCTGATCTTCAATCCACCATCAGGAGCTGTGTTCGGATGCCCGGCGATGATCGCTTTATAGAGATTCAGCAACGGCCCCGCTGGGCCTGGCCCTGGCGCTGGTGGCAGATTGCCCTGGTCGGGATTTTGGCCTGTGGCATCGCCGGAGCCACGACGGTGGCGGGGGTGATCTGGTATTTCTCCCGTGATTTGCCGTCCCTCGACCTGCTTCAGAACTATCAACCCAGCCTGGTAACCACCGTCTATTCGGACGATCGGCAGCCCATCGGGCAATTTTTCATCGAGCGTCGCATCCTGACGCCGCTGGCGCAGATTCCCAAAAGTCTCACCCAGGCGGTCATTGCCACGGAAGACGCGAGGTTTTTCGAGCACCCCGGGCTGGATTATGTCGGGATGTTACGGGCGGCCTGGACCAATATCCGGCATGGCGGCAGAAAAGTCGAAGGGGCCAGTACCATTACGCAACAGTTGGCGCGGTCCCTGTTTCTGTCATCGGAGCGGTCGTACGAGCGCAAGATCCGCGAGTTGATCCTGGCGTATAAAATGGAAGCGGCCGCGGGGAAAGAGCAGATTCTTGAGACCTACCTGAACCAAATCTACTTCGGGCAGGGGGCGTACGGTGTGGCCTCGGCGGCCCAGTCGTACTTCGGGAAGAAACTGTCGGCGTTGACGCTGGCTGAGTCGGCCTTTCTGGCGGGGCTGCCGAAATCGCCAAGCCGGTTTTCTCCGTTCACGGCATACGACCGCGCGAAGAAACGGCAAGAGCATGTGCTGTTCCGGATGCAAGAGGCCGGATTCATTACGCCGGCTGATCACGATGCTGCGGTTGCCGAAACGCTCACCTTTCACCGGCCAGGCAGCGAACACCTGGCGCCGTATTTCGTCGAATATGTCCGCCAATTGCTGATGGCGAAATACGGTGAAACGATGGTCTACAAAGGCGGCCTGCAAATTCAGACCACGTTGAATTTGGAGATGCAGAAGGCTGCGGAAGCCGCGTTCGCGTCCGGGGTCCGTGAACTGGACAAGCGGCAGGGGTGGCGCGGGCCTCGGCGCGCCGTGGACTTGGGCACCCTCCAGCCGTCGCAGTTGCCGACGAGCGACAAGCCGCTCAAACCGGGTGATATTGTGGAAGGCATCGTCTTGAAGGCGGCAAAGGACCACTATGTGGTGCAAGTTGGTGCGGTTGCAGGGCGGTTGGCGTTCGACGACATGGCCTGGGCCAAACGCCTGCTCAAGGGGTCCGATCCCACCGTCGATTTTGTCATCAACCCCAATCTTAAGCAGCTGCTCAAGCCGGGCGATGTGGTCGAGGTCGGAATCAAGAAACTCGCCAAGGATGGGATGCAGCTGACACTCGAGCAGACTCCGATTGTGGAGGGAGGCTTGATCGCGATCGATCCCCGAAGCGGTGCAATTCGGGCGATGGTCGGGGGTGTTGATTTTTCCCGTAGCGAATACAACCGCGCGGTGCAGGCGCACCGGCAGCCGGGGTCGGCGTTCAAGCCGCTTATCTATGCGACGGCGATGGCCCAAGGATTGAGTCCCGCCACGCAGATTCTGGATGCGCCGGTGGTGTATGAGCAGGAAGAAGAGGACAAGATCTGGAAACCGGAAAACTACGGCCGCAAATTCCACGGCATGGTGAGTCTCCGGGACGCGCTGGCGCACTCGCACAATTTGGCGACGGTGCGGTTGCTCGACAAGGTGGGGATCAAGAATGTCATCGAGTTTTCCCGCTCGGTCGGCCTGACGAGTCCGTTGCAGGCCGATCTCTCATTGGGGTTGGGCTCGTCATCGGTGGGCTTGATGGAATTGACGTCGGTCTACGGGGTCTTTCTGAATCAAGGAACCAGGACGGAACCGTTCGCGGTGAAGGCGGTGACGGATAACACCGGAAAGGTGCTCGAAACGGCTCAGCCGGAAGCGCACGAGGTGATTGTGAAAGAAACGGCCTATCTGATCACCAATATGATGGAAGATGTGGTGCAGAAAGGCACCGGTCAAGCGGCGAAAATACTCGATCGTCCGATTGCGGCCAAAACCGGCACGACCAACGATTATATCAATGCGTGGTTTATCGGAGGCACTCCCAATTTGGTGACCGGCGTGTACGTGGGCTTTGACGACCGCCGTTCGCTCGGCGAAAGTGAAACCGGCGCCCGCGCGGCCTTGCCGATTTGGATCGGGTTCATGAAGGAAGCGTTGAAGCAGCTTCCAGTCGTCCCGTTTGAAATTCCGGATGGGGTGACGTTCGTGAAGGTGGATTCATCCACGGGGCTGTTGGAATCGGAACAGGAAGGCGAAGGGCAAACGGGCGTCGTAGAGCTCTTTACCAAAGGAAGCGAGCCGACGCAGGCCGCCCACAGACGCGTCGACCCGACGGACTTCTATAAGTTGGATCAGATTCCGGAAGGACAACCGGCGGCGGAGGGAAGTCTCTAGCGAGTCGTCCAGCTAGGACTTCGAGTCCTGAAACTCCTCGTGCCAGGCCATCTGGATCGTCTCGAGAATCTTTTCGTTGGATTTCTTCGGATCGTCTTTGAATTCCGGTAAGGCCATGATCCAGGTATGCATGTCAGTGAATCGGACCGTGAGCGGATCGGTGTCCGGATGCTCTTCCACCAGGCGAATCGCAATCTCTTCCGCGTCCTGCCATTTCAAGTCCATCACAAACCTCTCTCAGCGGATGGCATGCGGCGTATAGCAGTTACCATGAGATCGATCCTGTTCGTGCTATCAGCCATTAGCTATCAGCCATCAGCTATTCGCTTACGTCACTTCCGTGACTTTCTTTCCCTGTAAGCTTCGTTTGAGGGAGTCGTCGATCATTGCGACCGACAGCGGTTTCGCCGCCTGTTCGAGGTCGGCCATACGCGCGCGAATAGCCTTCGGGTCGTTGCCGTCCTTAGCCGAGGCCAGTGCCGCCACTGCGGCACGAATGGACGCCAGCGTGTCCGGTGCAATGAGCCGGCTGCCTTCCGACAGCGACTTCTCCGTCGTCGTGATCAACGCGCCGGCCTCAAGCCGTGCCTCGATCAACTTGCGGGCGGTGACATCTTCCTGCGCAAACTTGAACGAATCCTCGATCATCCGCTCCACTTCGCTGTCCGACAGGCCGTAGGAGGGCTTCACCTCGACCGACTGGCTTTGTCCGGTCCGCATGTCGCTGGCCTTGACGTTCAAGATGCCGTTCGCGTCGATCAGGAACGTCACCTCGATGCGCGGCACGCCGGCCGGAAGCGGCGGTACTTTGAGACGGAAGCGGGCGAGGCTGCGGTTGTCTTTCGCAAGCTCACGTTCGCCTTGGAGAATGTGGATATCCACGCCGGTTTGGCCGTCCACATAGGTCGTGAACATTTCTTTGGCGCTGGCCGGGATGGTGGTGTTCCGGCGGATCACGCTGCTCATCACGCCCCCCATCGTTTCGATGCCGAGTGAGAGCGGCGTGACGTCGAGGAGCAGCATGTCGGTCGTGCCGCCGCTGAGAATGTCCGCCTGCACCGCCGCGCCGAGGGCCACCACTTCATCCGGGTTGATCTCCCAATGTGGCTGTTTGCTGAACAGCTCCTGCACCCGGTGTCTCACAAACGGCATGCGGGTGGAGCCGCCGACCAAAACGACTTCGTCGATGTCCGCTGGCGTTAACCCCGCGTCTTTCAGCGCCATCCGGCAGGGGGCCAGCGTGCGCTCGATGATGTCCATGACCGACGCTTCGAGCTGATCCCGCGTCAGTTCTCTGGAGAAGCGGGATGTTCCGTCCGGGAGTTCGATCGCAACCTGTGTCTTGAGGTTGTCCGATAAGTGAATTTTGGCCCGCTCCGCTTCCAAGCGCAGCGCCTGCATATGGTCGGGATAGGCGTTGAGGTCGACGTGATGTCCGGCTCTGATCTCGTGGAGCAGTAGGTCGGCGATGCGGCGGTCCAGATCGTCTCCGCCGAGATGCGTATCCCCGTTCGTGGCCAAGACTTCGAAAATGCCGTTCTTTAGTTTGAGAATGGAGATATCGAAGGTGCCGCCGCCGAAGTCGTAGACGGCGATCGTACCCTGCGTCTTTTCTTGAAGGCCGTAGGCGAGCGAGGCGGCCGTCGGCTCATTGATGATGCGCAGCACCTCCAGCCCGGCGATCAGGCCGGCGTCTTTGGTAGCCTGGCGCTGGCTGTCGTTGAAGTAGGCCGGCACGGTGATGACGGCTTTGGTGATACTTTCACCCAGGTGGGCTTCGGCCCGCTGTTTGAGTTCCTTCAAAATCATGGCGGAGACCTGCGGCGGCGAATAGGTTTTCTCGCCGAGTTTGATGCGGATGACGCCGCCTTTTTCAGTCAGGGAATAGGGGAAGTACGCCAGCTCGCCTTGTACGTCTGCCAGCCCTCTGCCCATGAAGCGCTTCACCGAATAGACGGTACGATCCGGACTACGCGTGAGGTGCTCTTTTGCCGGGTCGCCGACGATGAGGCCGTTGTCCGTCATGGCCACGACAGAGGGCACCATGGTGCGTCCGCTGCGCCCAGGGATCACGCAGGGTTTCCCGTCCTTCATGTACGCGACGAGCGAATTGGTGGTGCCTAAATCAATCCCGACGATGCGCGCCATGATTAGCCGATTGTTGCGACAAGGTCGTTGACGATATTCTTCACGTAGGTCCGGTTGGAGAGAATGTCCCGCATGTGCTTGAGCAGACGATCCCGCTCGGCGCGCGCCTGAGCGCCGGCGTCACCGCGGTCTTGCAACGTATCCCAGTCGGTGAAGAGCCGCTGGAGCTGCTGTTCCATATCACGCTTGCGCCGCTCCAAGGCTTCCTGTTCGGCGATAAGCTGCGCGCGAAGCTCATGGCCTGCTTGGGACGCGCGGTCGCTTGCCCGGTAGGCCTCCATCGTTTCTTGCAACTCGAGAATCTCCTCGAAAAGGTCGCTCGGTGGGGAAGTACGGATCTCCTTCACCGACCCGGCCTCCAGGTCAAGCAGATACTCGGCCCGCTGAATCGGGTCTCGCAGCGTGCGGTAGGCGGTATTGAGGGTCGCTGCGTTGCCAAGGCTGATGGTCTGTTCAGCCTCGCTCTTGTTCTGATAAAAGTCGGGGTGAAAGGCGCGGCTCAGCTCGTAGAACTTCGCTTCCAGTTTGCTCTGGTCGATGGTCAGCCGGCGCGGGAGGCCGAAGCAGGTGAAGTAATCGGTCTCCTTCGACACGGGCTGGACTTTCACGCAGCGTTCGCAGAAATATTCCCCCGACATTTCGGACTGACAGTGCCAGCACATACTTCTGGCCATTTGAATGTCGCGGGAGCCGGAGGTGTGGGTGTGATGAGCCATCCTGAATTCTACCTGTTCTGACAACACAGGCATGGCCAGGAGCCATGCCTGCGAAAAGACGCTCTGCAGCAGCGCGTTATGCCGAAAACGATTCTCCGCAGCCGCAGGTCTTGTTGGCGTTCGGGTTGACGAACTTGAAATTGCCGCCCATCAAATCCTTATGGTAATCGAGTTGCGTGCCTTGCAGATAGATGGCGCTCTTTGCGTCCACAATGACCTTGACACCGTCGAACTCGAAGACCTGGTCGTGCGGGCCGATTTTATCATCGAAGTTAATCGTATAGCTCAGCCCTGAGCAGCCGCCGCCCTTGACGCCGAGGCGAAGTCCGCCCTCCTCGATGCCTTGGACGTTGATGAGCCGCTTCACTTCTTTCAAGGCGGCATCCGTCAATGTGATGACCGGTGTGGGTGTCGTCGTATCCGATGTGCTCATGGAAGCGCTCCTTCCGCTGAGGCGGTTCGTTACGTGGCCGCCTCTGTCTTGTCGCCCACCTTCTTTTGATAGTCCGCCAGCGCGGCCTTGATGGCGTCTTCCGCCAGCACGGAACAGTGTATTTTCACCGGCGGGAGATTCAATTCCTGCACGATGTCCGTGTTCTTGATCTGCTGAGCTTCCTCGATCGTTTTCCCCTTCAGCCATTCGGTGGCCAGACTGGAGCTGGCGATCGCCGATCCGCAGCCGAAGGTTTTGAACTTGGCGTCCACAATCGTATCGTTCTGCACCTTGATTTGCAGCTTCATCACGTCGCCGCATTCCGGCGCGCCGACCATGCCGGTGCCGATGCCCTCTTCATCCTTTTTGAAACTCCCCATGTTGCGGGGGTTGTTGAAATGATCGACCACTTTATCGCTGTAAGCCATGGCTGCCTCCGCCGTTTTGAAATATGCAATCTGCCAGTTTGTTTGCGTAACTCAATGTGCCGCCCATTGAACCGACTTCAAATCCACGCCTTCTTTGGCCATTTCATAAAGCGGGGACATTTCCCGCAGCTTGGTCACAATCTCAATAACCTTCTTGATCGTATAGTCAATCTCTTCGTCGGTGTTGAATCGGCCCAGGCCGAAGCGGATCGACGAATGGGCAAGTTCCACGCCGACCCCGAGTGCACGCAGCACATACGATGGCTCCAGTGTGGCCGAGGTGCAGGCCGAGCCGGATGAAAGTGCGATGTCTTTCATGCCCATCAGCAGCGATTCACCTTCGACATAGGCGAAGGAGATGTTCAGATTGCCCGGCAGCCGGTTGGTGGGATGGCCGTTCAGGTAGCTTTCTTCCAATCCTTCCATGATGGCGGCTTGGAGCCGGTTGCGCATGGCTGTGAGGCGAGCGGATTCCGCCGCCATGTTCTGCTCACAGAGCTCGCAGGCCTTGCCGAATCCGACGATCAACGGCACCGGTAAGGTGCCGGACCGCATACCGCGTTCGTGTCCGCCGCCGTCTATTTGCGCGACCAGTCGGACCCGAGGATTCTTCTTCCTCACGTACAGCGCGCCGACTCCCTTGGGACCGTACATCTTATGGGCTGTGAACGACATGAGGTCGATGCCCATGGCTTGCACGTCAACGGGAATCTTTCCGACGCCTTGCGTCGCATCGCAGTGGAACAGGATGCCTTTTGCTTTGGCGATTTTGCCGATCTCCTGGACCGGATTGATCGTGCCGATTTCGTTGTTGGCCAGCATCACGGAAATCAAGATGGTCTTGTCCGTGATCGCGCTGCGGACGTCGTCGGGATTGACCATACCGTATTTGTCGACCGGTAAGTAGGTGACCGTTGCCAGTCCCTTGGCCTCAAGCGACTTAGCCGTATCGAGCACGGCGCGATGTTCCGTGGACGACGTGATGATATGTGTCCCCTTCTCCTTGTACATCTCCAGCACGCCCTTCACGGCCAGGTTGTCCGATTCCGTGGCCCCGCTGGTGAAGACGATCTCTTTCGAGTCGGCGTTGATCAGTTTAGCGATCTGCTTACGGGCCTGGTCCACGGCTTCTTCCGCCTCCCAGCCGAAGGCGTGGTTGCGGCTGGCGGCATTGCCGAATTTTTCGACGAAATAGGGGAGCATGGCGTCCAGCACGTGCGGATCCATCGGGGTGGTCGAATGGTTGTCGAGAAAAATCGGAAGCTTCATCGGTCAACTCCTTGTGCTGAGGGCGACTGAATGGTGATCAAGGGCGTGCCGCCCATCATATCTTGCAGGGTCATGCTGTTCAGCAGTTGATAGATACTGTCTTGCACTTTGAGCAACGGTGTGCGGATATTGCAGTGCTCCCGCTGCATGCAGAATTCACCGTCCTTTTCGTGCGAGCAGTCGGTGAGTCCCAACGGGCCTTCGATGCTCTCAAGGATCTGCGCAATTGTGATCTGTCCCGCGTTCCGGGCGAGCAGGTATCCGCCCTTGGGCCCGTTGTGACTTTCGATCAGGCCGTTCTTAGACAGGGCTTGGAGTACCTTGGCCAGCAGTTCCAAGGGAATGTGGTACTCCTCGGCGATCTCCTTCGTATTGACGACGCGGCCCGGCGTCACATCGCCGAATTGAACGGACGCGATGTGCTGGAGCGCCATGAGCGCATAGTCGGCTTTTTTTGAGATCTTCAACATGTCTATTGCCGATCCATCCTATCGGAGACTATAATGATCTCCGATCATTTAGGTCGGATAAACAATATCACGCAGGTTTCTAGCCTGTCAACATAGAGTCGGGTTAGGTTGCGAAGAAAGGAACAACGGGATGGGCGGGACAAATCCCTATATTGAAAAAGCCAACTACGAGCTTCC
>JABMDL010000021.1 GCA_015903945.1 Nitrospira sp.
CGCCCGCTGGTACAGCACCCAGAACACCCCGATCCCCAGCATCGCCAACCACCCGATCTTCACCGGCCTTGAGTCATACCACTGCGAAATGTCATACCCTCGATCTGACGCTGCCATGATACACCCTCCTTATATAAGGACTTACCAAGGTATTGGTTTGTTACCTACCACTTGTCCCAAAAAAACGGATTCATCTTACACTGACTCAGCGCCTGATAAGACAAGTGAATGTTACTCCAGGTAGCCGGGATTTGCAAGGATAGGGCTCTTTGAAACCAATCGACTCCGTTCCGGCCCCATCCTGGATGTCAATTGAGAGCGGGCTGGCCCTGTACGAAAATCAAAGTCTTCAGTAAATGCCATGATTTCCGCTCGCACCGTTGATCGCGGCAGGTTCCGTGATGACTCTTGCGCCTCCCACCAAGACCCTCTTACAATGCATTCGCAATCCCACATTCCAGGCACTTCGTTCATTGACTGTACATATAGAGAGAATCCCCGCATGGGCAGAACATCGCCTTGATCCCCTCAGTCCAGTATGGAAGCCAAGTGGATCATCGGAGCCGGATTTCTCGTGGCCATGGGAGGCTTCTATTTTTTCGGCTCTGAACAATGGCGGGCTTCAACCGGCGGTAAATCCGCGGGAAAAGAAGAAATTATCGCGGAGATTATTCGGAATTGGCAAGACGCACACCCGGCGGCCCGGCGATTCGTGATCCTGCCCACGTACAACAACGACGCGGTGTTGGATAAAGAGACAGGGCTTGTGTGGGAGCTGGCCCCGCAGGCCGCGGCCCTCACGTGGAACGAAGCCCGTATCGTTTGTATCACGAGGGGGACGGGAGGACAGAAAGGCTGGCGGCTACCCGCGCCGAGCGAGATGCGCAGTTTGGTCGGGCCCGCCGTTGATGCTCCAGGCCCAAACCTTCCTCCGGGCCACCCCTTCTTGAATATCCAGCCGACTTCCTATTGGACCGTCGTGCCCGAGGAGAACCAGCCTTCTTATGCGAAGTACCTTGATGCATTTTTAGGCAATGTCTTGAGCCTGACCAGAATCTATACGTTCCCGGTTTGGTGCGTCCGTGGCCCAATGAAGATGGACGACTAGACGCGTGGTGCAGATGTGTACAGGTGCTGAGTGCGCCGGCCGATCAGGTCCAAGAAAACGTCTACCAACACGCCTCTGCACAGTGTAGAATGCCCTCGCGTTAGTGATCCGGGACGATGCATCTGGCCATGCCGACTCTGCACACGGAACTCGCACAGGCATTTCACCGCACACAGTCATTTCAGTGGAATCCCCAGGGATTTAAACTGGCTTCCGGACTGACCAGCCCGTTCTACATCGATTGCCGCTCTTTGATGGCCCATCCTGGCGCCCGACGGTTGGTGGCGCAGTTGTCCTATGACGTCTTACGACCTGTGAATGTTGATTGTCTCGGCGGGCTTGAGATTGGGGCAATTGCTATTGCCACATCCATCTCGGATTATGCATTTGCCGCACAGCCACGGAGGGAATGGCGGACGTTTGTTGTGAGGAAGCAGGCCAAAGATCACGGCCTCGGCAAGGTGATTGAAGGAGCAGTTCGCTCGGGCGATCAGGCGGTGATCGTCGACGATGTTCTGACGAGCGGGGGCTCGTTGCTGAAGGCGGTGGCGGCAGCCCGTAGCGCAGGGCTTGCCGTCACGCACGCGTTAGTCATTGTGGATCGGATGGAGCAGGACGGCAGGAAGAAGGTTGAAGAAGAAGGCCTCACGCTGTTCAGCCTATTGAGCATCGAAGACTTGATGAAAGAGCGGTCGACGTAACAGTCTCAGCGGCTTTATTTGCGAAGGCGAGCCGCCTACTCGCAGAGAAACTGAATTCCCCACCGCCGTTCCTGTATCACCTCTTCCTGCCCTTCCATCGGACTCACGACCCGAGACCGCCCCTGGGCTTCCCCCTCACGGACAATCGTGTAGGACCGGGCTCCACATTTCTCTTGTATGAGGGCAAGCGCCTCCGTGCGGAACGACGACAGCAGAGAGCCTTGGTCGCCTCTGAACGGATACACCACAACTCCCCCGTTCTCATGCTCCTGCACGAACTTGACTCCGTCGGCACAGCCGACGAGAGCGACCACCGCGATCGTGGCGACCACGCTTGACCAGCTCTTCCGCATGCTTTTATTATGGAGAGAGATGGTGCCGGCTGCAATACTCCAAAGGAGCAAGACCATGAAACTCTCAATGATCGCGACGCTGGGGTGCCTGCTTGCCGGTCTTGTGCTGTGCGATGTGGCCGGATCCTACCACTCCTATTTGCTGACGGTGCAGCAGCTGCAGGTGAATTTGTCGAAGGCCGGCTCCACCAGCAAGAAAGGATTCATCCTCGTCGATGTTCGCTCTCCAGAGGAGCATCAGGCCGGTATGATCCCCGGCACGGATCTCAATATCGATTTCCGCGAGATTCAAGCCAGGCATCGAGAGATCGGCGCACAGCTCGACGAGCACATTGTCGTGTATTGCCAATCGGGACGTCGAAGCAACATTGCTGCGGAGACGCTCGCGGACCTCGGCTATCGCCATGTCTACAACGTGTCCGGGAGCATGAACGCGTGGCTTGAAGCCGGATACCCGGTCGAACGACCACGGCGCTAGCCCGTCCCGAACAAATCCAAATAGGCTGAGGTCGAGGTTAAGGCTGAGGGGAGGTTCCATTTGCTTCACCTTAGCCTCAACCTTGACAGCTATGAAGCGGCGGGCTTTCGCAACATTCTCAGGTCGGTCACCGCGGGCTCACCCCAATCACAGTCGGGAGAGGGATGTGCGCGACACTGCCTCCTCCGAATAACGTTTTCCAAGACATACGATCTTCGGTGTGTTGCGCTTCCCGCCACAGCGACTCCGACACAAGCACATCGGATGATGAACCTCCGTCCATAGCCATGGCCTGTCGTACGGACGGCACTGTCTCCCGAAGACATTGACCGATGTCGTAGAGGGTCATGAGGTCCCGGCTCTTGAGGATCAGAATATGCCCATTGCCGGTTTCTGCGACAATCGTTTGGTAGGCGCGCTTCCCCGTCTGACGCACGCGAATGTTTCCACGATGGTCCAACAGCATCAGCGCCTGGGCGGCTTCTCGATAGGGTGGCCGTCGCTCATCAAAGCCCTCGACGGTCAAGTCCAGCACCCGAGCGTTCTTCAAGCCGGAGACCGATGGCTCCGCCACGAATAATCCCTGCCATGTTGCATGGCGGCGGCTCCCCAGTGACTGGCCATCCTTATACAGCAAGCCTAGATAGGCGAAGTTTTCTCGAAAGAGTCCCGCATTGAAGAGGACCGCGTGACCTGTCCGCTTGTGCCATTCCTCGATGGTTGGGGGTTGTGAAAGATGTTCTTGTGCGTAGTGGTGGACCGCAAATCTCGTACGCTCGGGATCGATGTCAATGGCTAAAAGGGCCGGCACCGCCGGACACGACTTTCCCGGTGACCAGACCGATACCGCAAGGCCAGTCGCCAAACGTTCCCACAGGATGGATTCGGCAATGCTCTCATGAGGCAGAGCCAGCAACACCAACACGATCCCGCAGATGCGACGCACATACCGACCGGCATTGCTCAACACGGTTGGAATCATGGCGGTGTCCGAATCCACCGTATGCACGGTGTGGGTGTGATGGCAACGCATGATCATGGCCGCACGACCGGGAATGTTCAGAGGGCCGTGGTGGGCTGCGGTATCGGTCGTGTGAATCCGGTCTGGTTTGTGTCCAGCAGCTCGCGAATTGTTCGTGCGAGCGTTTCGAGTGTAAACGGTTTTTGCAGATAGGCGCTGGCCGGATCGCCGGCTCCGATATTCACATCATCGGAGTAGCCTGAGATGAAGAGGAGCTTCAGCCCCGGCTTGATCACCCGAAGGTGCTTGGCCAATTCCGTCCCACTCATCCCCGGCATCACCACATCCGTCAGGAGAAGTTGCAACTCTCCCATCTGTTGCGTGCCCACGAGGCAGGCCTCGAGTCCGTGCTTGGCCTCGAACACTCGGTACCCCATTTTGCGGAGCTCGTCCCGAAGCAGCTCACGAACACCGGCGTCGTCTTCAACTAACAGAATCGTTTCCTGGCCGCCCGGTGAGGGCCGGATCAGATCATGGTGAGGACCTTTGTCAAGTTCCACGACCGCACTCGGAAGATACACGTCGAATCGAGTGCCTCGGCCGATCTCGCTGGTCACATCCAATCCTCCCCCGTTCTGGGTCACGATTCCGAAGACGGTCGAGAGGCCGAGTCCGGTTCCCTTTCCCTCTTCCTTGGTGGTGAAGAAGGGCTCAAAGATGTGAGCTTGCACTTCCGGAAACATTCCGCAGCCTGTATCCGAGACAGACAGCCGGACATAGGAACCGGGAGGCAGGGGTCTGAGATGATAGGCCGGCGTCCCGGTAAGACGGGAGGCACTCGTTTCGATGACCAGCTGCCCGCCATTGGGCATCGCATCTCGGGCATTGACGACCAGGTTGATGATGATCTGTTCAAGCTGCGACGGCTCGACCGTCACACGTAGATTCTCCGAGCTCAGCTTCAAGGCCAAGTCGACATCCGCCCCGACCAGCCTGCGCATCATGGATTCGATGTCGGCGAGAACGGCGTTCACGTTCAATACTTTCGGCTCGGACGGTTGTTTCCTGCTGAACGCGAGTAATTGCCTGACCAGGGCCGCGGCCCGCTCACCGGCCTTTTGCATCTCCTCGATCTTGCTTCTCTGCGGATTGTCCGGGCTCATCTCGTTCAGTAACACCTGGCTATGGCCCATGATAACGGTCAGCAGGTTATTAAAGTCATGAGCCACTCCGCCCGCTAATCGGCCGACCGCCTCCATTTTTTGCGCCTGCCGAAGTTGCAGCTCGCTTTGACGGAGCGCTGTCTCCGCTCGGGTGCGCTCCACGTGATCCTGGAATGATCGGAGGGCCCGCTGAACCGACGGAACCAGGCGCCCAAGCCGTTGCTTCAATATGTAGTCCGTAGCACCCCGTTGCATCGTGTCGATGGCGAGTTCCTCGCCGAGCGTTCCCGACACAAACAAGAACGGAACGTCAGGAGCAATAGTTCTGGCCAGCTCAAGGGCGACGATGCCGTCAAATCCGGGAAGGGAATAGTCGGCCAGGATCAGATCCGTTTGGCCTTCCTTGAGGGCTTTGACAAACGCCTCACGACTGTCGACACGGCGCGGGGTGCAGGGAATTCCTCCCTCCGTCAGCATCGTGGCGATGAGGTCGGCATCGGTCGGGTTATCTTCCAGGTGGAGCACTCGTAGGGGAGTTGTCACGGAACCTCAATCAAGGCTAGTGTCCGGAGCCGGGTCTTTCAGGCGGGGGCTCATTGATCAGGCCCCAGAACATGCCCAGTTCTTTGACCGCGGACACGAACTGGTGAAATTCCACCGGTTTGACCACGTAGGCATTGGCGCCCAATGAGTAGCTCTCGCTGAGATCGCGTTCTTCTCGGGAAGACGTCAACATCACGACCGGAATCGGTCGGAGTGTTGCGTCGGACTTGATAACCCGTAAGACCTCCAGCCCGTTGACCTTCGGCATCTTGAGATCGAGAAAGACCACCGCTGGATTCCCTTTGAGGCGGGATGTGAATTGCCCGCGGCAGTAGAGATAGTCCAGCACCTCCGCGCCGTCGTGACAGAGCACGACTTTATCGGCGATCTGTTGTTCCTCCATCGCAGCCATGGCGAGTTCGGCATCGCGGGGATTATCTTCAGCGAGTAGAATCGGTTTTATGGCGGTCATGTTCGAGGCCTCCTGGTTGGAAGCGCCACATAGAAGGTCGCTCCCTTGTCCGGCTCCCCCTCCGCCCACGTGCGCCCTCCATGGCGATGCACGATGCGGCGCACATTTGCGAGCCCGATGCCGGTGCCTTCAAACTCGTCCGCTCGGTGGAGCCGTTGGAAGACGCCGAACAGCTTGCCTGCATATTGCATGTCAAACCCCACTCCGTTGTCCCTGACGAAGAGCACAATTTCTCTCGGCAGCCGACGATCGATGCCGATCTCAATTTTGGCTATTGGCCTGGTACTCGTAAACTTGACGGCATTGGCGATCAGATTCATGAACACTTGCCGCAGCATGGCCGGATCGCCCGGCACCTCCGGCAGTTGTTCAATTGTCCAAGATATCTCGCGTCCTTGCAAGTCAAGTCGCAAATCGTAAATGACGGTTTTCACCAACTGGTCTAAGTTGACCGTGGTCCGAAGCATCTCCTGGCGGCCCATGCGGGAGAAGACCAGCAGATCATCGATCAGCTGGCCCATCTGTTTGGCGGAGTCGGAGATCGTCTGCAAGTATCGAGCGGCTTTTTCGTTCAGCGAGTCCGTGACCGCTTTCCGCAACAGCGAGGCATAGCCGTCGATGTGTCGCAACGGCGCCCTGAGGTCGTGCGAGACCGAATAGCTGAACGATTCCAGCTCTTTATTCGCCGCCTCAAGCAGCTCACCGCGCCGTTGGAGCTCGGCGGCGACACGCCGCCGTTCCGTAATGTCGTGGCGGATCAAGTAGTACACAGCGGCTAACAGCACCAGCTGGAGCACGGCTCCGGTACCGAGAAGGATAATGGTGCGCGTCGTGGTGGAGGCAGATATCATGATCCGCCTCTGGAGCGCTTGTTGTTCAGACATCTCCATCTCCGCGATGAGACGGTGAATTTCTCGAAGCTCCTCTTTGGCGGCCCCCTCGAGGGCCAACTGCTTAACGGCCTGGAACCCGTGGCTCACCAGCTGGTCAATGGCGCCCGCCTCGGCGGCAAGTTGCCGGTCTATCATGTGTTCCAGCCGATCGATGCGCTGCTGCTGCTCCGGCGACCCTTCGGTCAGGTTGGCGAGGTATTGCAAGAACTTGGGCTTTTGTTCCACAACGTTCCAGTAGGCATCCAGGTACAACGATTCACCGGTCACTAAGTACCGTCTGTGGTTGTTCTCTGCTTCGTCCATGGTTACATCAATGCTGGCCAGGAGACGGACGAGCTCATGGCTGCGTGTGTCGAGCTTGCTGTTAGCGACAACGATACTGGTATTGCGGTATGACACCGTACTGATAATGAGAATGCCCACGAACACAAGACCGAAACCCGCCAAGATCCTGCGCTCAATTGTGAGGGTGCGAAACCATAAGATGGGAGAGCGCCAAAATGGCTCTCGGCGCAGCGCGGAGGTGGTGACGGGGAGGGGTTCGGGCTCACGCGTCCGGGAATGAGGCAACTGCGGCTGGCTGGTCGTTGCCGATGCCGTGGGTGTGGAAGATTCAGATTGGAAATCGCGGGTCATAATGAAGGGCTGCTCACACGGTACATTCGTGGAGTAATTGTAGCAGAACCTGTGCCAGGAACCGAAATTATCCGCCGAGCGGTGGCGTGGGAGGAATAACGGTGGTCGACTGGGTTGCGAAATTCGAGAACATCAACGTCGCGTTGATGATCCAGTCAATGAACGGCTGTGGATAGATCCCTATCACCAAGGTTCCAGCCAAGCCGACATAGACCACTGTCTTCATTGGACCGGAAATTGAGACCGGAGAGGGATCGATCGGCTCATTGATGTACATCTTCTTCACGATGACCAAATAGTAGTACATCGAGATCACGATATTGATCAGCGCCACCGTGATCAGCGTATAGAGCCCTTCCTTGATTGCGGCCACGAAAATATAGAGCTTGCCGATAAAGCCCGCCAGCGGGGGAACACCGGCTAAGGACAACAGGAACAGCAGCATGGCAAATGCCAAGAACGGCGACCGCCGATTCAAGCCACTGTAGTCGTCGATTTCCTCACTCCCGATGGCATGGCTGACAGCGATCACGACAGCAAACGCGCCGATATTCGCAAACAAGTATGCCAACAGATAGAACAAGATGGCGTCGCTTCCCATCTTGGTGCCGGCGGCAAGACCAATCAGGACGTTTCCAATCTGCGCAATGCCGGAATAGGCCAGCAGACGTTTGATGTTCCGTTGCGCGATCGCCACGATGTTGGCATAGGTCATCGACAAGATAGAAACGGCGACCAAGAGGACAATCCACACCGGCTTGAAGGATGCCAGCGCGACGAAGAAAATCCGCAATAGGATGGCCAATGCGGCGCCCTTGGGCGCGAGGGATAAGAATGCCGTCACGGGGGTTGGCGCGCCATGATACGTGTCGGGAATCCAGGAGTGGAACGGCACGGCGCCGATTTTGAATCCCAGTGCCGTGAAGATCAGGAGAAAGCCGATGATTGTTCCGGATGTGGCGGTGAGGTGCATCTCGGAAAAGACGAGCTTGCCCGTCTCGCCATACACGAGGCTGATGCCGTAGGCGAGCAGTGCGGCGGCGAACACGCCGAGGATAAAGAACTTGAGTCCCGCCTCATTGGACGCCAAGTCTTCCCGAAGATAGCCCACCAACACATAGAATCCGAGCGTTGAAAACTCCAGGCTGACGAACAACGTCAGGAGATCGTTGGCCGAGGACATGAACATCATCCCGAGCGATGACATGACGACGAGCACGTAATACTCGCCCCGGAAAAACGTGAACCGATCGACGTATTGAACCGATACCAGGATCACGAGGGCCGTGGTGGCGACGACGAACATTTTGAAAAAGATGGCCATGCGGTCCAATACGAACATGTTGCCGAACAACGTTCCCGAGATATGGGCCATATCGAACCACGTGAGACACGCAAAGGTGGCCACAAGGCCGCCGACACTGAGGAATGCGAGCTGATCCTTAGACATGCGGGGAAAGGCAAAGTCGACGATCACAATCAGGCAAAGCCAGCAGGTCAAGAAGATCTCCGGCAGGAGAAGCAGGAGATCGGCCAACGACAGGGTCAGCGAAAAGGTCATTCGAGCCCCCGTATGGAGTGCGGAGTGACACGCGCAAGGTGGCTGGGAACTGCGGTGAGGTCAGCTTTCGACGGGCTCTCCGGCGCCTCGCGCGTCACGTTCAACTGGTCCTGCTCGTGTGAGGCGACCGGCACGACTTGCGTGATCCTGGCGATCAGGGGGTTCACCCCAGACCGGACGACATCGTACAAATGCATGGGGAACAATCCGAATCCCACCGTGACGGTGATCATGACCAACAGCGGTAACCGGTCCACCACTCCGACGGCATCGTGCGCATGACTGTATTTCTGGCTCATCGGGCCATAAAACATGCTCCGCATCATCTTGAAGAGATAGGCCATGGTGAGCACAATCCCCAGGACGGCTACAATGACTTGGAGGGGGTACTTGTTCCAGCTGCCGACGATGATCATGATTTCCGCAATGAAATTCACGGTACCGGGCATTCCGATGGAGGCCATGCAGCCGACGATGAAACAGGCGGAGATGAACGGCATCTTGTTCGAGAGACCTCCCAGCGAAGGGAGATCGCGGGTGTGAGTTTGATCGTAGACCCATCCGGCCATCGCGAAGAGCATGCCCGTCGCCATGGCATGGGCGAACATATAAATGACCGCGCCGGTCAAGCTGATGTAGTTCAGCGCCGCCATGCCCAGGAACACGTAACCCATGTGGCTGGAGCTGGAATAGCCGATCACATACTTGGTGTCTTTGGCATAAAACGCAACGAACCCGCCGTACATGATGCTGAAGATGCACAGGACGGCGGCAATCGGCATCATCTCTCTGGTCGTGTCAGGAAGAATTTCAAAGGCCACCCGGATGATCGAGAAATGCCCCAGCTTCATGAGGACACCGGCGTGGAGCATACTGGTCGCGGCTGGAGCCGCGGCATGCCCGACCGGAGACCAGGAATGCAACGGCCATAAGGGTGCGATCGACGCAAAACCGAAAAAGATCAAGACCCAAATGATCTTGTCCAAAGTCGTGCCGAGCACGGGGATATGCATCAGTTTGGCCTGCTCGCGGAGCACGAGGATGTCGAAGGTATTGAGGCCGGCGTATTTGTATATCAAGAGAATGCCCATCAACGCGACAACGGCAAAAGCCGACAGGAACAGGACCAGCTTCATGGCCGCGTATTCTTTGCTGTTCGATCCGAAATTAAAAATGAAGCCGACGGAGTCCCTCAGTTTCAGCCCTTCGGGGTCCGTCATTTCCAAATACTTCTTGGTGTGGCTGCCCCACATGCCCAACAGCAGATACATGGGGATCACGGACATCTCATAGAAGAAATACAGGAAGAATAGATCGAGCGACATGAACACGCCGATGGTGGCGGCAGCCAAGATCAGGAGCCAGATGTAAAACTCTTTTGTGCGATCCTTGATGTGCCACGAGACGAACACGCCGGTGAAGAGCAAAATGGCCGAGGCCAGCACGAGCGGAGTCGCGATGCCGTCGACGCCGAGGTGCAGTGAGATGCCGAGTTCCCGAGACCACTCGAACTTCTGGACGAACTGAAATCCCCCCTTGTCGAGGTCGTAAGCATAAAAGATATAGATCGACGCGATCAGGGACACGAATGCTGACCCAGCCGCAATGCCGCGCACGAGCAAGGGTTGGCGGTTCGACACGAGAATCAACGCCAATGCACCCACAAATGGAGCAAAGAGAATATAGAGGAGTGCGTATTCGCCCATACGGCTAGTGTCCTCGTTCCATCGGCCCAACGTGGAGGGCGGCGACCGTCCCATGATTCAGCCGATCGACCAACGCTTGAACCGATCCGTTCATGATCCGCAAGAAGGGGGACGGATAGAGTCCGATCCAGAGAATCATGATCGAAAGCGATACCGCGATGACGGTTTCTCGCGGCTGCAAATCAAGCATCGTCTGTTTTACTGCCTTACCGACCGGGCCGAGCATGGCCCGCTCGTAATACCAGAGAAAATAGGCTGCACCGAAGATCACACCGAGTACCGCCACTGCGCCGAACCACCACTTGGCCTTGAACGCGCCCAAGAGGATCAGGAACTCTCCCACGAAACCGTTGGTTCCGGGCAACCCAATCGAGGCCAAGCCGATCAGCAGAAAAAATGTGGCCAGTACGGGTACCTGTTTAGCCATCCCTCCGAACGCCGACAACTGCGTCGTCTGTTGGCGCGAATAGAGAAACCCCGCAATGAAAAAAAGACCGGCGGTGCTGAAGCCCAGGTTGATCATGGTCAACAGGCTGCCTTGCAGGCCCTGATAGTTCAACGCAAAGAGTCCCACCACGACAAAACCCAAATGGCTGATGCTGCTGTAGGCCAGCAAGCGCCGGAAGTCTTGCTGCACCAATGCCATCCAGGCTCCATAGAGGATGGCGCAGAGACCGAGGATCACGACCACGGTCACGACGGTTTCGCTCTTGGATGCATCGGGGAGGAGCGGAATACTGAAGCGCAACAGGCCGAACGTACCGAGCTTGATGCCCGCCAGCACCACCGCCATGCCGATGGGGCCTTCCAACAGTGCGTCCGGTAGCCAGGTGTGGAACGGAAATACCGGGGCCTTGAAAGCGAATCCCATGAACATCAGCCAGAAAATGAGGAGTTGCTGGTCGAGGGGAATGGGGACCGCGAGCAACTCGATCAAGTCGAACGAGTAGCTGTAGTCGGCATGGTGGAGGGACGCCCAGTGGTTGAAATTGATATTCAGCAGTGCGATGCCGACGAGCATGAACACACTGCCGAACAGCGTGTAGAGAACGAATTTCAGGGCCGCGTATTGGCGCTCGGCGCCTCCTCCCCAGAGCTTGATCAGGAAGTAGCTGGGAATGAGCATCAGTTCCCAGAAGACGAAGAACAAGATCAGATCCAACGAGACGAACACGCCCATCGTCGTCGTTTCCAGCGCCAACAGACAC
The DNA here is from genome assembly GCA_015903945.1 of Nitrospira sp. GTDB lineage: Bacteria > Nitrospirota > Nitrospiria > Nitrospirales > Nitrospiraceae > Nitrospira_D. The sequence continues at coordinate 11,784 of JABMDL010000021.1, forward strand.
ATCATGTACAGCTTGACTTGCTGGCGAATTGTGTCCCAGGAATAGACCACGACCAGCACAGTGAGAAAGGCGGTCAATCCAACGAATAACACACTGATCCCGTCGACACCCAGGTGATAACTGATCCCCAGCGCCGGAATCCATTGGATCCGTTCAGTAAACTGCATCGAGGCGGATTCCGGCACGAATCGCAGGAGCACGAAGACACACAGGGCGAGCTCGACCAACGTGATCGTCAGGGTCGAGGACCGCACCAGATCCGTGTCGTCAAACAGCCACAGCGTGACGGCGCCGAGGACGGGCAGAAACAGGATGCATGAGAGGATGGGGAATCCGGCTGCGAGTTCTTCCAACATGATGATCGCCGTGCGTGGCGAATACCCCTATCTTTGAACGATGAATTGGACGACCAGTGCCAACAGAAAAATCCCTGCCACGATGAGGCCGGCATAATGGTGAACCATTCCGCTCTGTACTTTCCGGCCTTCCCGTGCCGCCACATGATTGCTGTAGCCGATGACGTTCAGTCCGGCATAGATAATGTGCTTTTCAATCCACGTTGACGCGGCAGAGCTCCACTCGGCCAGCCGACCGACTCCCCGGACGATGCCGTCGATGATCGTGCGGTCAAACCAGTCGAGCAGTTCTCCCAACCGTTTCAAGGGTTCCACGAAGAGGAGATCGTACAGCTCATCGACGTAGTACTTGTTGAGCAAGGTCCTATAGACCCCGGAAAATCTCGCCGCCCATGTTTCGGCCGCCGACGGATCCGCACGGTAAAGGAAGTGAGCAAGCCCCCATCCCATCAAAGCAATGGCCGTTGCTCCTCCCATGAGGGCCACCAGCAAGCCGGTGCTTACTTCATGTGCACCACCTGCTCCGACCACCGGTCCCAGGAAGCGATGCAGCCAGCCGTGTTCCGGTGGAAACCCCAGGACCAACCCGCCCAATACCGACAACCCGCCCAACACCATCAACGGGCCGATCATCACCGTCGGCGACTCATGGACATGTTCTTCTGTGTGGTGGTCCATCCGCGACGGACCGGAGAATGTGAGAAAGGTCAAACGAAACATATAGAACGACGTCAGGAACGCGCCAATGGCGGCCACACTATAATAGAGATAGCGATGGGTGACGAAGGCATGGCCCATGATCTCATCTTTGCTCCAGAACCCAGCCAGTGGGGGAATACCCGCGATGGCGATCGTGCCGATCAGGAAGAGCCGGTACGTCCACGGAATCTTCTGGCTGAGCCCGCCCATCTTTTGGATATCCTGCTCGCCGGACAGCGCATGAATGACAGACCCAGCCGACAGGAATAGGAGGGCCTTGAAAAAGGCATGGGTCACGACGTGAAACACAGCCGCTGTATACGCGCCGATGCCGCAGCCCAGAAACATGTAGCCCAGCTGGCTGACCGTCGAATACGCCAGCACCCGTTTGATGTCGGTCTGCACGAGCCCGATTGTTGCCGCAAAGAGCGCGGTGCCGCCGCCGACAATGGCCACCACCTCCATGGCGACGGGCGACGCATCGAAAATGGAGTGGTTGCGGACGACCATGTAGACACCGGCCGTCACCATGGTCGCGGCATGGATGAGCGCACTGACCGGAGTGGGGCCTTCCATCGCGTCTGGCAACCAGGTGTGGAGGGGCAGCTGCGCGGATTTCCCGACAGCCCCAATGAGAAGACACAGGGCAATGGCGGTGGCCATCTCCGGGGAGAGTGTGCCCACTTGGGCAAACACCTTCGTGTAGTCCAGGCTCTTGAAATTGATGAACACGAGGAAGATGGCCAGCAAGAATCCGGCGTCGCCGATTCGGTTGACGACAAAGGCCTTGGACGCCGCCTTGGCGGCGGAAACTTTATCGTAGTAATAGCCGATGAGGAGATAGGAGCAGAGTCCGACGCCTTCCCAGCCGATGAACAGCACCACGTAGTTGTTGCCCATGACGAGCAACAGCATGGAGACCATGAACAGGTTCATGTAGGTGAAGAAGCGCGTGAAGCCCATCTCGCCGTGCATGTATCCGACCGAGTAGACGTGGATCAGAAATCCGACGCCCGTGATGACCAGCAGCCACACACAGGTCAGGGGGTCGACTAAGTAGGCCAGGTTGATGGAGAGATCCCCTCCGAAGATCCATTGATAGACGATAACTTCACGAGCGGTCCCGGTCTGCAGCATGTCAGCAAAGACGCCGATGGTACAGAGGAACGACAGGCCGACCGATCCCCAGGCCAATCGGTGCGCGGTCTCATGGGAGTAGCGGCTTCCTAGAAGCCCGTTTGCGATGACGGCTAGGAGCGGGAGGAGCGGGATCAGCTTGATGAGGAGATCTGTTGTGTCTGACACGTTACCACTTCAAAAGGTTCATTTCGTCCACGTTTGTGGAGATCTTTCCACGGAACACGACCACGATGATGGCCAATCCAATGGCCGCTTCCCCGGCGGCAATGGCGATGTTGAACAAGGCAACCAGCTGGCCGGACATGGATTCCAGGTAATGAGAAAACGCCACCAGATTGATATTGGCGGCGTTCATCATGATTTCCACCGACATCAGCACGATGATAAAGTTGCGCCTGATCAACACACCGAGCAATCCGGTCATGAACAGGACCGCGCTGACGGCTACATAGGCACTCAGAGGCACCATCACCCTCCCCTCTTATCGTTTACCGCCCACGTCTCCCATCGTTCTTGGCGCTTTGGCCAAGACGATCGCGCCGATGATGGCGCCCAGCAGAAAGATTCCGACGATTTCGAACTGTAGAATATGATCGCTGAACATCTTGATGCCCACCGCATACGTGTCCCCGCCTTCGAGGATAGCGGTCACGGGCGCATCTCCCTTCACACCATCAAACGGTGACTGGAGCAATAGAAACAGGACATAGACCGATCCCAGCGCGGCTGGGACGATGAAATACGGGTACGACGAATGGAAATAGCGCTCGTCCGTCTTGAGATTGAGGAGCATCAGCACAAAGAGATACAGCACCAGGATCGCACCGGCATAGACGATCACCTGGACGGCCCATATAAATTCGGCATTCAGGAGGACGAAGAGACCGGACACGTGGAGCAGCAATGTCAGCAGCGCCAGGCCGCAGTGGACGGGATGCCTGAGCGACACCGTCAGGACGGCGGCAACAATACTCACCAATGCGAAATACGCAAAAAATACTCCGACCATAATCGTGACTCAGCTCAGATGCTTGGGAGGCGATTGAGTGGATTTGAGTACGGACTGCGGGAAATAGTACCGATACTCACGGCTCTCCTCGACATTCTTCTCCTGATTGTGGGCGTACAGATATTTTTTCGCATCGTCGAGGTGGCGTTCCCCGACATCGTACAGCTTCTTTTTATCGAAGAGCAGGGCGCGCTTATCGTGGGTGGAAAATTCGTACATCTTCGTCATGGCCAGCGCATTGACCGGGCAGGCCTCGACACAATAGCCACAGAAGACGCATTTTGTGATATCGATGTAGAATTCGGTGGCATACCGCTGGAGGGGACGGGACGGGTCTTCCGCGCTGATCACCTTGATGCAGCGCGAAGGACAGGCGGCTTCACAGAGATCGCACCCCACACAGCGTTCGTGGCCGTCGTCGTACCGAAGCAGCCCCAGAGCGCCCCGATGCGTATCGGGAATCGTCCGCTGTTCCCTCGGATATTGAAGCGTCATCGGCCGGTGGAACATGTGCTGGAATGTCACCTTCATGGCGTCCCAGATTTCATAGAACAGCGCGGCCTGAAGCACTTTCTTGGTCAAGGCGCCCACGTTCATCGACATCTCCTCACGTACAGGCCGAAGAGCATACACACCCGCTCATGCCCGTTCAATGCTGACCCAACACTGTTTGAAGGTCGGGACACCCGTCACCGTGTCGACCGACACGGTCATCAAGTCCTTCACCGGCGGTTCGTTGAAGTGCTCGGGGAAGAAACAGGTGCCCGGCGCGACAGACTGGTCGGGCTGGACCCCAAGCTGCAAGGATCCCCGTTCGGAGGCGAGACAGACTTTCACACCCTCCTGCACGCCCAGCCGTTCCATGTCCCGGATGTTCATATGAAGCTTGCCGGTATTGGGCGCAATCTTGATGAGCCCCGGGGCTTCCGTCGACATTTTTCCCGAATGCATGAGCACTTGGCCCATCTGCAATGAAAAAGGACGCGTCTGGTCGTGGGCCCCCGAGGCTCGATATCGAGACACTACCTCAACCGCGTAGCCGTTCGACAAGTACTTGTCAGGTGCCGGAACAACTTTTCGAGGCTGGCCGAGGTTGTAGTACCCGGGCAAGAGTTTCATGATCTCGGCTTGAATGTCGTTGACCGATTGATACTCCCAGTGCCCCCCCATCGCATTGGCCAGGGCGGTCATGATATGCCAGTCCGGTAAACTGTCCCCGATGGGGTCCATGGCTTGACGCACCCGGAGTACGCGGCCCTCCAGATTCGTGAACGTCCCGTCTTTCTCCGCGTACGTGCACGCGGGCAGGACGAAATGCGCGTGCCGTCCGGTCTGGGTCAAGAATGGATCTTGGACCACGAGAAGCTCCAACCGTTCCAACGCAGTCCGCACCTCCATCGAAGCCGGCAAGGTTCCCAGCGGATTTTCTCCTAAGATATAGAGGGCCTTGATCTGCCCGCTCCGGCACCGGTTGAGAATGTCAGCGAGGTGCGATCCGGTACCGGCCGACGGGAGCGGTGCGTCCCATGCCTTGGCAAACCGGTCGCGCGCGGACTCGTCGTCGAATCGGGCTTGCCCAGGCAAAAACTCAGGTGCGACGCCCATATCCACGGCGCCCTGTTCGTTCGGCTCCTCAGTCACCGTGCTGACACCGCAGCCGGGGCGATCGAGTTTACCGGTAATCCAGGCCAAGTCGATGAGCTTCAACACGTTCTGATAGCCCTGTGTCCGTCTAACGATGCCTTCCGCGCAGAGAATGATCGACCGAGGCGATTCCGCGAAGATCGTCATGATCTCCTTGAAGGTCTCGCTGGATAGGCCGGTGTGTGCCGAAATGTGATCCAACGACAGGCCTCCGACCGCTGCTTTGAGCGCGGCGAAGGCTTGCGGATGTTTCGTGACCGCTTCTTCATCAACTAAATCCTGCTCGATGGCCGTCTTCACCAATCCGTCAATGACGGCGCCTTCCGTGCCAGGAGTGATCAGCAGGGGATGAGAAGCCAGTTTGGCCATATTCGTCACAGCAGAGTCGAGCGTCACCACTTGCGCCTTGTAGACACGGATCGCTTCTTTGATTCGCACGGCCGTCAACGGATTTGTTTCCGTGATGTTCGAACCGATCACGAGAATGGCTTTGGCCTTGGTGAGATCTTCCCAATCGTTGTGCGCCCGTCCCAGCCCAACCGCATGCTTCGAGGCACGCACGAAATTCATGTGGCCGTAGCGCGCGCTGCTGTCGAGATGGTTGGTCCCGAACACGGTCCGCATCAGTTTTTGGAACAGGTACAGCTCCTCGTTCGTGCACCGCGCGGTGATCAGCCCGGCAATGGCATCGGCCCCATACTGTTGCGTGATCCCCGTGAGTCGGTCCACGAGCGCCTGCATGGTTTCAATCCAGGGTTTTTCCACCAGCTGGTTCTGTTCACGAACCAAGGGTTGTCGCAGTCGGGTCTTGCCATCCAGATACTCGAACCCGAACCGTCCACGCACACACAGGCCGCCGTGCCCCTTCGCCGTCTCCGACCGGTCTCCCCATTTGTTTTTCCAAGACAAGGGGGAGGTGACGCGGATCACTTCCTCGTCCTTCGTTTCCAGATAGAGCTGGCAGCCGTCCCCACAGTAGTTGCAGGTGGTGGCGGTCTTCTTCATCTGCCAGGGCTTGTACAGATACTTCGAAAACTTATTGGTAATGGCGCCCACCGGGCAGACCGCCAGGCAATCCCCGCAGAATTCGCAGTCGAGCGCGACATCGCCTTTCGGAACGACCTGATTGAATCCGCCCTTTTTCATGAACTGGAGCGCGTCGATCATCAGCACATCTTTGCAGACGTTGATGCATTCGGCGCAAGCGATACAGCGATTCATGTTGAAGTCCAACACCGGGCTCCGGGTGTCCTCCGGAATGAACTTCTGTTTGGCATTGGCCAGATTGGTCACGCCATGCTGGAACGCCATGTCCTGGAGCTCGCAGTGCCCGTCCGCATCGCAGACCGGACAGTCCAGGGGATGCACCGAGAGATGTTTTTCAACGGCTTTCTTGCGGGCGAGGAAGAGATCGTCGCCTTCGGTGCGAATATTCATCCCGGCTGCCGCTTTGGCCGTGCAGGAGCGGACCGGCGCTTTCTTCCCTTCCTGCATGACCAAACACATCCCGCAGGAACCGAATGGGTCAAACGTGTAGTGATAGCACATGGCCGGAATGATCTTGCCGGTCATCGAAATGACGTCGTACAAAGAGACGCCATCCTTGGCAGTGACGGTCTTGCCGTCAATGGTCAGCTCGATCGTCGTGGCCTCGACGTCGGGATTGGTGGCTGGCTTCAGACCCATTCAAACGCTCCGTTACTCGTCATTCGTCACTCGACAATCGTGAAGAAGATTGCGCTCTTCATCGCTTGACGGATGACGATTGACGTCCCCATCACCGATCGCATTCCCCCATCACGATATCGTAGGTCCCAAAAATTGTGCAGGCGTCGGAAATCATGTACCCTCTGGCCATATGGTCGAACGCCCCCATGTGGATGAAGGACGGGGCGCGGATCTTGAGCCGATACGGCTTGCTGCCGCCCGTGCTGACAATATAGAACCCCAGCTCACCCTTGTGCGCTTCCGTCCCGCAATAAATCTCTCCAGGGGGCGCCTTGAATCCTTCCGAGAACAGCTTGAACTGCTGGATCATCGCCTCCAGGTTCGTGAAGACCCGCTGCTTGGGCGGCAGCGTGACGCTCGGGGCATCCGCCATAATGGGGCCGTCTTCCATCTGTGCAAGGCATTGCTTGATGATTTTCACGCTCTCATAGAGTTCCATCACGCGAATCCAGTAGCGGTCGTACGTGTCGCCGTTTTTTCCCACCGGGACACTGAACTCGCACTTTGGATAGGCGCTGTAGGGCTCATACTTGCGCAGATCATAGTCCACACCGGAGCCGCGCAGCGTCGGTCCGCTCAATCCGAAGTTGATGGCGTCCTCGGCCGAAATCACGGCCACGCCCTTCGTGCGCCCCAACCAGATGCGGTTCTTTTCGAGAAACACCTGGTATTCGTCGATCTTCGGAGGGAAATAGTCGAGAAAGGCCTTCAGTTTCTCGATGAGCGACGGCGTGAGGTCGCGCTCCACCCCCCCGATGCGATACCAGCTGGTCGTCAGGCGGGCTCCGCACAGCTCGTCGAACCAATCGAGCAGAATCTCCCGATCGCGAAAGCAGTAAAAAAAGACGGTCATCGCCCCGATGTCCAGCGCCTGGGCGCTCAGCCAAAATTGGTGACCGATGATACGCTGAACCTCTGCAACGATTGTTCGGAGATACTCAGCCCGGTCCGGCACCTTCAGGTCCAGTAGCTTTTCGACGGCTCGGCAATAGGCGAAGTTGTTGTACATCGCGCAGACGTAATCGAGCCGGTCCGTGTGAGGAATGAACTGATGATAGGTGCCGTCCTCCGCCAGCTTTTCGACTCCGCGATGGAGATAGCCCATGACCGGCGTGGATTTCACCAGCCGCTCCCCCTCCAACTCCAAAATAACCTTGAGCACTCCGTGGGTACTGGGGTGCTGAGGGCCCATATTGAGGAGAAGCTCTTCGGTCCGTAAGGTCGGAAGCGTTTTGCTCTCCGGATGCTCCGGATCGACTTTATAGACCGTCGTTCTCTGATCTTCGAATGCCATCGTCGGTCCGTGCTCTTATTGCGGGACTTCGTCCAGAAACTCAAACGTATCCCGCCAGCCTTTGCCGCGGAGGGGAAAATCTTTCCGCAAGGGATAGCCTTCGGTATAGTCGTCCGGCATCAGGATCCTGCGCAAATCCGGGTGGTTCCGAAATCGGATGCCCATCATGTCGTACACTTCACGTTCCATGAAGTCCGCCCCTCGCCAAAGATCCGACAGGGAGTCCACGATACAATCAGACTCAGGCACTCTTGTCTTGAGCCGGATGCGGCGGCGCTTCCGGATGGAGTAAAACTCCCACACGACCTCGAATCGTTCCTCATCGTCCGGCCAATCGACGGAGCTCACATGGACGATGTAGTCGAAATCCATCCCCGGCTCATCACGAAGAAATTCCGCGATGCTGTGGAGTGCGTCCCGTGTGACCGTGACCGCCACGTCGCCGCGCCACTCCGTCGCGCCGACAAAGCCGACGGGAAACTCGTCCTGAATCCGCTGCGCCAGTTGATGCATGGAAGGCCTGTTATACCTTGAAGTGTGTTTTGACTTCGTCCGGTTGCGCGACAAACACCCGCTTCAGCATGATGCGCTCCTGCAACTTCAAAATGCCGTCGAGGAGCGCCTCGGGCGTCGGCGGGCACCCGGGCACATAGATATCAACAGGGACGAACCGATCGACTCCTTGCACCACGCTGTAACTGTCGTAGATGTTCCCGGATGTGGCGCAGGATCCCATCGAGATCACATACTTGGGCTCCGGCATCTGGTCGTAGATTTTTCTGATCACTGGTGCCATCCGGCGGCACACGGTTCCGGCCACGATCATTAAGTCCGATTGCCGCGGCGAGCCGCGAAACACTCCCGCGCCAAACCGATCCATGTCGTACCGAGACGAAACGGCGGCCATCATCTCAATGGCACAGCAGGCCAGCCCGAAGGTCATGGGCCATAGGGAGCCTTTGCGCGCCCAATTGACCGCTTTTTCCAGGCTTCCGGTAATGACATCGGGAGCACCGTCTTTGTCATGACGCCCCAACTGGATCAATCCCATTCGAGTGCTCCCTTGCGCCAGGCGTACACGTACGCGAGGACAAACAGACCGATAAAAATGAGCATCTCAATCAACCCAATCACGCCGATCTTGGTAAAGACCACCGCCCAGGGGTAGAGAAAGATCACTTCCACGTCGAAAATGACGAACAGCATGGCAAAAATGTAGTACCGCACGGGGAATGGCATGCGGGCATCGGAAAACGGTTCTGCGCCACACTCGTAGACCGACAATTTCTCCGGCTCCGGATACCTAGGCTGGGCGAAATGGCTGACCACCAGCGTTCCCACCCCGAACGCAAGCGCGGCGAAGATAAAGACCAGGATGGGAAAGAACTTGGTCAAATAGTCGAGCAAATGGGGATCGCTCATCACCCTCGCCTCACAAGGTGTTGACCTTGAAAGAACTTTGAAATCTTAGAGGCTAAATCGTGGGGATAGCAAGCGAACAAAGGACCTAATTGAGTCAGACCCGAAAGCCCTAGCCTGAGTCTGACTGTCAGTCGCGAAGAACCGATCACATCGCCGGTGGGAACCCCAGAACGGTCGGATTAGCCCCCGGGGCATGGCTTTGGCGGCTGAGGTTGTTCATCGCGACGAGGTGACGGCGAAATCTCCCACTCCGACTCCAATGGGGAGCGAGCTTGGATCTTCCGACGACGGTGGATCTGGGTTTCGATCCGTTCCTTCTTCGGAGAGCTCGATAACGGTGCGGGCGGCTGATCGTTCATGGCGTGGATGGTGCCGATTTTCTGCGAATGATACCGAAGACACCGGGACCATAACACTGGATAAGCGCCCGGGTCAAACCCGGCGAGATCGGCTCAAATTCTTGACAGCACAGCATGTTTTGCTATGGTTTGCCAAGGAGCATTGGTCCGAACTGAACCCGCAAAGGAACAGACCTATGAAAACGTTGATGCCGCTGATCTTTGTCCTCTCATTCGGTATCGGCGCACTGCCGGATGGTGTATCGGCACAAACCCAAAATGCCGAGGCTGTGCGGTATGGGGAAGCCGCCATTGTGTTCTCAAGCGGGGCCATCCAGAAAACCACTCCACGTGACGGCATTGTCAATCTGATCACCGGAGATAACCAGTTATCGGGCAATCGAATGCTGGTAGGAAGGCATGACGTCTTCTATCTCAAGCTCGATAATCCGACCGACGTCGCGGTCGGGGACCTTTTTACCGTGTATAAGCGGGCCCGCAAGGTCTTTCATCCCGTGACGAAAGAATATTTGGGTTTCGTGATGATTCGTCTGGCGGTCGTACGGGTGACTGATACGAGCCATGCCCTGACGACAGTAGAATCCCTGACGAGCTACGCACAAGTTTCCCCTGGCGATCTTGTCATGCGTTTCGTGCCCCCGTCATCGCCTGATGGCGCCAGCCCCGTAGCAAACGCCGATCTAAACGGCATGATTGTGGAGGTCCAAGCCGATAGGACGATGACCATGGTGGCACAATCCAACGTGGTGTATGTCGATCATGGAAGTGCGGATGGCCTCAGGGCCGGGGACTTGCTGGACATCCATCGCCATAGTGCCGGACTTCCAGTGAGGAAGATCGGCCAACTCAAGGTGTTGTCGACCGAAGAGCATACCGCGACGGCTCGGGTCACCAAAGCAATTACCCGTGTATTCAAAGGGGACCGCTTCAAGGCCATCGGCCAGTCCATGCCGGTCGTACAGCCAGTTGAATTGACTCCAATCAAGACCGAAGAGGCCGCTGTCTCACCCGATCTCGTGGCGAGCAAACTGAAAACTCAGGACGAGTCCGGACAAACCCGTATCAACCTGGGGGATTTGGCCAATTCCCTTCGGTATGAGTCCGGCGAAGCCGCGATCAAGTCGGAAGGCTACAAAGTCCTGGACCAGCTGATTGAATATCTGCGCACCAGCGCCGATACACGACTGATCCGAGTCGAGGGGCATACGGACAATGTGGAGATTGGACCGTCGCTGAAGTCCCGATATCCCAGTAATTGGGAATTGGCGAAAGCCCGCGCGAATGGAGTCGTCCGCTATCTGGTCGAGAAGGGTGGATTAGATTCTGCCCGACTGAGCGCGGTGGGGTTTGGCGACAGCAAGCCTGCCGTAGCCAACACCAGTGAGGAGGGTCGCACGAAAAACCGCCGCGTGGAAATTTTGCTCTACAACCCGGAGGCCGAATCCGCGGAGCCGAAACTCGATGGAAACAATCAGGCAGAGCAGACCAAAGGCGACCCGTCAGACCTGAGCGCGCGAAGAAGCAACAACCAACTGGCGGCTCCTCCCAACGCCTCCTCTCCTTCAGAGTCGGGCACGTTCTCCGTCGGAGAACAACGGCAGGCGTCTCCGAGAGACGGGACGGCGAGATCGGACGCGTATGACGCAAGCGGCTCGGTGGCATCTGGCAATGAATCGCGGTCACAGGCATCTACAAGTGGAGGAGAGGGGGCCACTCCTGCGAATAATCCCTCCACAGGCACTACAGGTTCGTCGGATCCTGCCAAGCAAGATCCGTCGCCACAGGCCAACGTCCCGGGCTTCTAACGATCTCAGCTTGAGCGGAGAGGTTCGACAGGAATCTCTCCGCCAGCATACCTCCCAAGTCGTAGCATTCTCTTATCCCACGACATACCGCCGGGTATCATCCGCCTCGTTGTCCTCGCTTTTTCCGCACTGCTACAATGGCGCATGGTTCACCAGGAACAGCCTGTTCCTCATATTCGGCACGAGCCTCTGTATGCGGATGTGATCGTACCTCGTCATATAGCCAAGGCTTTTACCTATCTGGTCCCCGTAGCATTGACACAGACGCTCGCCATCGGCCGGCAGGTCCTCGTGCCATTCGGACGAACGATATTGGAAGGAGTGGTGATTTCCTTGAGTAACCGTCTCCCGAGTGGGATACGGGCCGCCGCCCTCAAGGAAATCCGGTCAGTGGCTGACGGATCGGGAAATGTCCAGCTCCCGCCCGTGCTCTTCGAATTATCTCGCAGAATCGCGGAACACTATGTTGCCCCCTGGGGCCAGTGTCTTCGGCTGGTGCTACCCAAGAAGCCGGCCCGCACATCCTCACGACGGCAGAGCACGAAACTCATTGCCACTGGTTCTGACGGGGAGGGCCTCGGCGAGTCCCTCCTTCACGTGGAGCCGGATCCTCTCTGGGCGGGGCATGTGGCCGCGCATCTTCGTGCCAATCAGGCAAGGAAAGTCGTCCTCTATGCCCCGTGGGAACAACGAGTGGTCCGACTTGCTGAGGCAATCCGTCAGGCGCACGCGATGGGCAAATCCATGCTGATCCTCTCCGGCGAGCTCGCGAAAGCAGAACGGCTGGCACAGCATATGTCCAGCTTGACCAAACTCCCGATCGCCCTGGCGCATGTGACGTCCGGGTCTGAGCAATGGAGGCGAGCCCGAGAGGGAACCCCGTCCATTGTGCTGGGCACCAGGTCCGCCGTGTTCGCCCCGCTTCCATCGCTCGGTCTGATTTGGATCGAGGGAGAAGAGGATCCGGCTCTCAAGGAACCTCAGGAGCCCCGGTATCACGCTCGTGACGTGGCTTGGATGCGAGCGAGGGAAGAGGGCGCCCTGGTCGTGCTTGCGTCCGCTCACCCTTCTCTTGAATCGGTCTTTGACCGGGACGCCGAACCCTATGTGGTTCAACCGGAGCCGGCTCGGCGACCGAAGGTTGAGCTTGTGGATCTCCGTCACGAGCCGGCGGGAACGTTGTTCAGCCGGACGCTTGTGGCGGCCATGCAGGAGGCGTTGGAGAACAAGACCGGCGTGCTGCTCTTTTTGAACCGAAAGGGATACGCGCGAACACTGGTCTGTCGAGACTGTGGCTGGGTGCCGCGGTGCCCTTCGTGTGCCGTGGCCCTAGCCTACGGTCGTGAAGCGGCCACGTTAGCCTGCCGGTACTGTGGCGGGGCGGACGTGTTGCCGCAGTCCTGCCCGGTCTGCCACTCCACTCGCCTGACGACGGTTGGAGAGGGGACCGAACGGGCAGAAGTCGAAGCGCGACGTCTGTTTCCTCACGCCACGGTTGCCCGCGTTGATCGGGGCACCCTGCATCGGCCGGGCACCGTTCGACAGACCTGGGAGGGAATCATGTCAGGCGCATGGGATATTCTGATCGGGACACAAGCGGTATTCCAGCGGGAGCAGCTCCCACGGAGGGGGTTGGTCGGTATCATGCAGGCCGACTCAGGATTGCACATACCGGACTTTCGCGCTGCCGAGCGCACCTATCAGTTGTTGGACGAGGCCGTGAGTGTTGCCCGACCGGATTCGGAAGGCGGGCGGGTCATTGTGCAGACACGGCTTCCCGCACACCATGCCGTGCAAGCTGTGCTCTCGGCTGACCCACATCGGTTTTACAATGAAGAACTCGCGGCGCGTCGGTTGCTGAACTACCCGCCGGCCTGTTATCTCGCTGCCCTGTCTGTATCGGGGAAAGATCAGCAGGAGGTTGAAGCGGCCGCCATGCGGTGGAGGATGTGCCTCGAACAATCGGTCGGCGGAGAGGCCCTACCGTCCCTGTTAGGACCTGTGCCGGCAATGGGGAAGCGACCGAAGGGCCATCATCGGTTTCAGACCCTTGTAAAAGGGGCCGATCAGGCCGGCCTCTGTCGCCTGATCCAGAAGTCAGTTGACACGATGGAGCAGGAACACCGCAAGAAACGAGTCAAGTTCGTCGTCGATATCGACCCGGTCGAGTTGAGCTAGCCAGCCTTGGTTCGTTTGGCAGGGCGTGAGGGCTTCCCATCAGCTGCGGTCATGCTGACCGAGTCGGATGTGGATCTCCATGCCCGCTTGAACAGGCCATAGGAAAAAGAGATCCAGAAGACAGAAGAGAACAGACCCAGCACCACGGCCGACAGAATCGTCCCCAGTTCCTCGTCAGAGGGGGGTTCGGACGCGCGCTTGAGCTGGGTCATCAAGAGGATCGGCCAGATAAAGCTTTCCAGGCCCAATCCCAGGGTCGCCCAGGCCCACAGTTCCGCAACGGATCGAGCCCTCCACCAGAGGAATCCGCCTGCAGCCAGCGCCCACCCCGCGATGACAAGGGGCCATGCAGCTCCCCAGAGAATCCAGAACCCTATGGTCGTCACGATGACGCAGAGGAACAGATTCAGGAGAATCATACAGGGCTGACTGGCGGCATGGCGGTATCAAGTCTGACCGGGGCGTGGCGCGATGTCAATGCGGAATCAGGCGGCGGTGCCAGAATGGGGGGTGAGGGCCTCGCGCAAATGACGAGCCCACAACTGGGCTAGGGGGCTAGCTCAGCGGAGACAGCATCGAGCAGAGCGTGGAGTTCAAACGGTTTGTAAAGGGTCCTGCGGGCCCCCATCATCTTCGCCACATCCAAGAAGTTCAGAATGCCGATCATGTCGCTGCCTCCGGTGATGGCGATAACACGAGCGGCGGGAAATTCACGGCGAAGGATCAAGATACTCTCCAGACCATCTTGATCGGGCATCATCATGTCCATAATGATGACGTCGGCCGGTTGCTTCCGGTACTGGTCCAACCCATCTTTCCCATCGCGGGCTTCCTGTACCGTATAACCCGCTTGTTCCAATGATTCCCGGATAAGCTGGCGCACCTGATCTTCATCGTCAACTACGAGGACCGACGGCATTCAACTCCTCGCTCGATACTTCGGATTGGGTGACAGGTTGGGCGAAGCTCGGTGGTACGTTCGCAGGCGGGACGGGCCGATCCAAGATGCGTCGGATCGTGTGCGCGAGGTCGTTCAATATGAGCGGCTTCAGGATGAATTCCGCGATGCCGTGTGAACGGGCTTCTTCTTCAGACAGTTGCCGCTCTGAGCCGCTGCAGAGAATCACAGGAAGATCGGGCCTGATCCGGAGGCATCGTCGGATCAGCCGATCCCCGGTCATGCCCGGCATCGACTGATCGGCGATCAAGAGGTCCACCCGTTGGGGAGCTGCTTGGAATGCCTCCCACGCCGCCATCGCGCTCGTTCGGACAATCGGATAATACCCGAGTGACTCTAGCATCTCCCCGCCAAACCGGGCAAGCGATTCCTCATCATCGACGAAGAGAATACACTCATGCCCGTGCGGAGGCGGTTCGTCCTTTGGCGGAACCGATGAGCTGGAAGCCGGGAGTACCGGAAGGTAGACCGACACAGTCGTGCCCAAGCTGGGGTGGCTGTTGACCCACACCGTCCCCCCGTGGGCCGAGACAATGCCGTGCACCACGGGAAGGCCCATCCCTCGTCCTTCACCAAGGGGTTTCGTGGTGAAGAACGGCTCAAAGGCGCGCTCTGCCACGTCTGGGTCCATGCCTTCGCCGGAATCCTGGACGCTCAAGCAAGTGTAGCAGCCGGCGGCAATCCGTCCGTGGGACGTCACGTGGTCGCTGGAGAATTCTTTGTCTTCAAGGTGAATGTCGAGCGTTCCTCCGGTTCTGTGCATCGCGTGCACGGCATTCTCCACCAAGTTCAGGATCAACTGGTGCATTTGGGTGGCATCAGCCGACACCAGGCTGGCTGATTTAGCGATGTGCGCCTTGAACTCGATCCACGACGGGATCGTGGGGCGCAGGAGTTTCAACGACTCCCTCACCAGCAAGTGCAGCGACAGGGGGCGGCGGACCTGGCCGCTCTGTTGGCTAAACGTAAGCAGCTGATGCACCAATTCACGGGATTTCTTTCCCGCCGCGACGACCTGCTCTATATGGCGATGAGCTTTACTGTCGGAGGGTACGAGCGGCAGCGCCAGTTGGCTGAATCCGAGCACCGCGGTCAGGCTGTTGTTGAATTCATGCGCGATTGCTCCGGCCAGCGTGCCGATCGCCTCCATCTTCGAGGTGTCACGCCGGCTGGTGTCGGCGATTTTTCGGTCTGTGACGTCGATGATCATCCCGAGGGTGCGGCTCGGCAGCCGTGCGGCGCTCTCCTCATCAAACCAAGTCCGCGAGCGCAGGCTGAGATGCCGAACGCTTCCGTCAGGCCTGACGAGCTGATGTTCGACATGAACCCGCCCGTCGCCGGACGGGTCGTGGGCCTGATGAATGGCCCGGAGGATTCGATCGCGGTCAGAGCGGTGAATCAGCTCAACATAGCGTTGAAGGGACGCGGGCTCATCGGGGCTGACCCCATAGATGTCTCTGAGAATCGGCGACCAGTACAGAATGTCGGTGTGATGATCGTGCTCGAAAATGCCGGCTTGCGCCGCCTGCACCGCGAGATCGAATCGCTCTTCACTTTCCCGCACTGCCCGTTCTTCCTGCCGGCGTTGGGTGACGTCAACCATCAGCCAGACGACTGATGTCACACGCCCGGATCGGTCTTTGAACGGCGACAGGGTAATTTCGTTCCAGAACGGCGTCCCGTTCTTTCGATAATGGCGCAGGCAGATACGGCCTGCCCTCCCGTCCTGAAGGGCGACTGCGAGCTTGTCCAGCAACGCACGATCAGTCTCGGGTCCGGCCAGGATGGCCATGGTCTGGCCCAGGAGGTCACTTTCGGTATAGCCGGTGAGCAGCCGGAAGGCGGGGTTGACGTATACGATCGGATGGCGCGGGGCCGTGGCATCCGTGACCGCAACACAGCAATTGGCCGAGGCGATGATCTTCGATTGCAGCAGGCAATCACGGCGCTGCCGCAGGAATCGCTGCACCGCGACTCCCCCAAGAAGCACAAGAACTATGAAAAACAGACCGGCAGTCAGTTGCATTCAGCCGAATACCCTGTTCACAATCATGCGCGGATGTTTTTTGAAAACCGCGGAGTCTCGGCCACACACCTGAACGTGATGACGTGACCACATTATTCATCTCCCTATGGTCACGACACTACTATACTTATACTACACACCGGCGAGCCCATCGCGTAGATGGAAATGGAGAGGAGTAGGAAAAACTTTATCCCTAGCGCACTAGGGCCGGATGGCTCGATTCACGCCTGCCGCTTGACGAAGAATGCCGCCGCTTGAACTCGACGGGTGATACGGAGCTTCTGAAACACGGTGGCGAGGTAGTTCTTGACGGTCTTGTCGCTCAAGCCCATCTCCGCGGCGATCTCCTTATTCGTCTTTCCGTCCGCGACGAGGGCCAATACTCGTTCCTCCTGCACGGACAGCTTTTCATCGGGGCGGTCGTTGCCAGTGGCGAATCCCCGCACCCAGCGAAGCGCCCGGTCCGTGACGGCCGGATCAAGGATCGAACGGCCTTCGGCAACGGCATGAATCGCGCGCGTCAACGAAGAAGAATCGATTTCTTTCAATATGTACCCCCGCGCCCCGGCCAAGACCGCGGCCAGGACTGAATCGTCATCCGCGTACGAGGTCAGAAAGAGCACTCGGGTATCTGGTAAGACGGCGAGAATCTCCCGGCAGGCATCGATGCCAGAACCGTCGGGGAGGCGGATGTCCATGAGAATCACATCCGGCGTCAATTTTCCTGCCAACGCCACTGCCTCGGCCATGCTGGCGGATTCCCCCACGACAGCGATACCATGTTTATGACCAAGCACCGAACGGAGTCCCACGCGGACAATCTCATGGTCGTCTACGAGCAGCACACGAATCGTCTCGGGTCTATGTGTCGGCATCGGTCAACCTCCTGGGTATGTCCACGAGGACCTTTGCTCCTTGACGGGGTTTCGACTGCAGGGTGAGTTTCCCTCCGATCTTCTGTGCTCGCGCCGCCATATTCGCCAATCCGTGTCCGACGTCGCGAGCCCCAACCGGATTGAAGCCCACGCCGTTATCCGTCACCGACAGGCGGACGGAGCGGCGGAGCCGTTTGAGCGACACCGTGATGCGGGTAGCCCTGCTGTGGCGGAAGCTGTTGCTTAACGCTTCGCGCACAAGGTTCAGGACGTGGTAGGCCTGCTGGGTTGAAAGATGCTGCGCGGCGGCTTTCTCAACTGCAATCCGGCAGGGGATGGAATACGATGCGGCCAGGGCATGCCCCATGGCCCGCAACACCACGTCGAACTCTTGCCCATCCAAGATGTGCGACTCCAGTCCGGCGATGAAATTCCGCACTTCTTGCAGCACATGGTTGAGCTGCCCAATCGTCCGTTGAAGCTCCACCTTCAATTTTGTAGCGGATTTCTTGGGCTGATCCGAAATCAGCGGTTTGCAGGCTTCCAGGCCGAGTCCGATCGCGTAAATGGATTGAAGAATGCCGTCGTGCAGGTCCTCGCTGATCCGTTCGCGCTCGTCAAGAGCCGAGCGCAAGGCGCGCTCTCGCTCGCGTAATTCTTCCTCCATGCGTTTACGCTCGGTAATGTCAGTGACAATGCCGCCGATCGCATACACGTGTCCATCAGAATTTCGCAGGGGAAACTTGCACACAAGGCTGGTGCGTGGGCTGTCATTGTGAAACGCGACTTCCTCTAATTGTAAGGGCGCGCCGGCGTCCAGAACCTTCCCGTCATTGGCCCGAAAGGCGGCGGCCTGTTCGGGCCGGAAGAGTTCCTCGTCCGTCTTGCCCAAGGTGGATTCGCCGGTCCGATTGGTGATTGTTTCAAACCGGCGATTGGTCAATAGATAGCGGCCCTCGAGGTCCTTCACAAAAATCATGGCCGGGCTGTTATCGAGAATTGCCTGGATCTGAGCGCGGCTCCTGGCCAAATCCTCCGCCTGGCTCCGTTGGTCGGCGAGGTAGCGGGCGCGTTCGATTTCCAGGGCGATGCGCTGTCCGAACACGCGCAAGAGCGCTTGCTCTTCCACCGTAAACTCCCGGGGTTTGTCATCCAACAGACACGTGACCGCCACGACCTGGCCATGGCGGTCGAGTGCGGGGAATCCGCAATAAGACTCGGCATTGTGGTCGCGAAGGAACGAGGCCTGAGGGAACCGCTGTCTGACGCGGTCGAACAAGCGTATATCCTTGTCCAACTCCACGGTGGCGCAAGGGGTGACGGTCAGTGGACAATAGCCCGCGTCGCGCACCACCTGCCCGTCCACGTAGACGGCGTTAAAATGAAGCTCCGGCCCGACAATTTCAGACAGGCAGACCACGCGGACCTTGAACAAGTCCCCGATCATGCAAACGATCCGCTCAAAGATCTCAGCGGGATCGCCGGACAGGGTCAGGCCGAGTTCGGACAGATTCTTCAACTGCTCCAGCCGGGCGGCGTCACGGTCGGCGAGCCGCATCCGCTCGGTCACATCCTGGACGGTGCCGAAAGATCGCCGGGGCGCCCCCTGGGCGTCATACAGAGTTTCGCACCGTTCGTGGACATATTTCACCCGCCCGTCCGGCATGAGGAGGCGATACGTGATCTCGTACGGTGTGCGATTCCTTACCGAGTTGGTATAGGCCCGATTAACGGCAGACCGGTCGTCCGGATGCACGAGGGCCAAAAACGCGTCGTATGAGGAGCCGAATCGGTCCTGATTGATCTCGAAGATTCGAAACATCTCGTCGGACCAGGTGAAGTGGTTTACCCTCAGATCTAATTCCCAACTGCCGATGTGCGCCAGACGTTGGGCTTCGTTCAACCGGGCTTCGCTTTGCTTGAGCGCTAGTTCCGTTTCGACCCGGGCGGTGATATCGCGGGAGACGCCGAGCACACCTATGACCTCCCTGATTTCGTTGCGCAGCGGGACCTTCACGGTGTCGAATATCCGGACCTCCCCCTTCACGTTGGCGGGATCCGCCGGATTGTGGACGATCTGTCCGCCCAAGGCCTGCCGATCGTCCGCATCGAATCCTCGAATGCCCTTGTCAGGATTGCCGCGCACCAAGTCATGATCCCAGCCGTTTTCAATGTCGGTGTGGCCGATGATCTCTGTGGGCCTCTTGCCGATGGCGTTCGCGAAGGCGTCGTTGCATAGGATCGTCCGCAGCTCCCGATCCTTCGCAAAGATCAGATCAGGCACGGCATTGATGACATTCGTGAGCAGGGTGAGGGCCTGTTGCCGCTCCTGTTCCAATCGTTTCTGATCGGTGATGTCGCGCGCAACGCTGATGACCCCGATGATGCGTCCTTCCGGGTCCCGGTACGGCGCCTTGGTCGTGAGATAGACGGTGGCCTTGCCCTCGCCCGTGAATGATTCTTCGGCCGTGGCCGTGATGGTTTCACCTGACTCGACGACTCGGCGGTCTCCGGCACGGAGGCAGGCCGCTGACGCGCTTCCCCATAACGCGACGTCGTCCCATCCGATAATCTCATCGCTCGGCATGCCCAAGGCGTTCGCGCCGGTCCGGTTCATATGGATATAACGTCCATCGAGATCCTTCACAGAGATATGGTCGATCGACGCATCCATGATGGCGGATAACAACACGTGGTTCCGGCGCGCCGCCTGCTCCGCGAGGTCCCGCTCAATGATCGTGCCGAGGATATTCGCCATCGACTGAACGAAGTTGACATCGTCCTGGGTAAATGACCGCCGCGCTGATGTATGGATTCCCAGAACTCCCCACGGCTGGCGTTCCCGTCGGATGATCACGCTGAGGCCACTAACCACTCCGTGGTCAAACAGGAATGGAGGGCCGTTGAATCGGCGGTCGGCCTCCAGATTCTCGACGATGACCGGTTCGTTGGAGTTCAGGGTGTAGCCTGCTTGGGACTCTGAGCCTGCATGCACTGTGGCCCGTCCGACCAGACCGTCGTGCCAGCCTACGCCTGCTCTTAGAAGGAAGGATGTACCGCCCGGCTGCAGCTCCAAGACCTTGCAATACTCCGTGTGAAGTGTCTGAGCGATTCGCTGCACCGCCTGGTCCATTACGCTCTGCACCG
>JABMDL010000057.1 GCA_015903945.1 Nitrospira sp.
CTGCCGTTCGAACTCTTCGGGACTGCGATAGCCGAGCGCCTGATGGAGGCGCTGCCGGTTATAGAACACCTCCATATAGTCCGCAATCGCATACCGGGCTTCCACGTGATGCTGGAAGTGTCGATGCCGCGTCAATTCATTCTTCAACGAACTGAAGAAGCTCTCGACCGGGGCATTGTCATAACAATTGCCTTTCCGGCTCATGCTCGACACCACGCCGCGGTGTGCGAGGAGTTGCTGATAGAGTCCTGCGCGATACTGATTGCCTTGATCGCTGTGATGGATGAGGCCCGGCGCCGGGCGGCGTCGCTGCCACGCCATCCACCAGGCTTCGGCCACCAGGGTGAGGGTTTGGCGAGGACTCATCGCCCATCCCACAATCCGGCGCGAATAGAGATCCAGCACAACCGCGACATAGAGCCAGCCGGTGCGGGTTGGGACGAAGGTATAATCAGCCGCCCACACCCGATTCTTCGCCGACACCGCAAACTGCTGATTCAATCGATTGGGAATCGCGGCAGGCTCGTGGTGCCAGGCCTGGACGGTGCGGACATACCGCCGGCGGCGTAAGGCGACGATCCCGGCCTCTCGCCGCAGCCGGGCAACGCGATGCCGCCCACAAGGGACGCCCTCCTGATTCAACAACTTCCACATTTTCCGCGCCCCATAGGCTTCGCGGGTCTGCTGATGCAGCACGCGCATCCGTTCGACCAGCTGGCTATTGACCTGCCGTCGGGCACTCGGCCCGCGCCGACACCAGCCATAGAATCCGCTGCGACTCACCTGGAGCACCCGACACATGCGGGTCAGCCGAAACTCGTGCTGGTGAGCCTGGATAAAGGCGTACCTCACTGGGATTCTCTGGCGAAGTACGCCGCCGCTTTTTTTAAGATGTCGCGCTCCTCCGTCACGCGTGCCAGCTCCCGTTTCAGTCGCGCGATCTCCGTCGCCCGTTCCTTGCGCATGCCCGAGCCGGGGAAGGCCCCACTCCCGCGTGCCCGGAGTTCCGTCTGCCATTTGTACAGTTGATTGCGGGCGATGCCCAGTTCACGGGCAATCTCAGAGCCCGGTCGGCTCCCGCTCTCTAAGAGCTGGACGGCTTCGCTGGACGGCTTCACGTTTGAATTCGGGCGTAAAGTGTTTGCGTGTACCCATCGGACACCTCCTTCGGGGATCCTGTCCCCAGGCAAAGGTGTCTGTCAAATCCGGGCCACCTCACACACATCAGGGTGCGCATTTTCTTGAATTCACCAAACAATTCCTTGTGTAACTCGTGGAGCTCGCGGCGAATACCTGAATGGCCTTCGGCGAGTTGGCGGAGGTCGCTACGGAGACCCTCAGCAATCACACCAAAATATCGCTTGATCTTTTCGGCCTGAGCGTCACTCATAGGACGCGGTATAGCTTTGACCTGCTCCGCAGTGGGATGAGATACGAGCAGCAAAGGAGACCGATCCCACCCCTCGGGCGCCAGCTCTTCGACGAAAGTGCGATCGACGAGGCCATTGGGAAACAGATGCTCGAACAGAGCCCAACACTGGGCTTCTGTCAGGTTGCCTGCCATAGCTCCTCTCCTCGATGAGTAAACACGCGCGCTATGCTATCAGAGGCTGGATGGCGCATCTATCCTTTTGACTCACCATCATCTAGTCATATAGTATCTACGCAGTATCTACGTGAGAAATGGAGGGCAGGAGCGATGAAAACGACCGCGCAGAAGTGGGGGAATAGCCTGGCGATTCGGGTGCCCAAGCGTGTCGCCGAAGAGGCAGGCCTTCGGGAGAAGGATGCTGTGGAGATCGAGGTACGAAGGGGGACGCTGGTCGTACGGCCGCATCTTCGGCGCGTCTGTCGACTGGAAGATCTGTTGAAACGAATCACGTCCCGCAATGTGCATGAGGGGGTCGATTTCGGCGGGCCGGTTGGTCGAGAGGCGTTGTAGTGAGCCGGCGTACTTATGTGCCTGATCGTGGCGATATTGTTTGGCTTCAGTTTAATCCCCAAGCAGGCCACGAACAGGCTGGACATCGTCCGGCCCTTGTCTTGTCTCCGGCCAGCTACAATCGGCTTAGCGGGCTGATGCTTTGCTGTCCCATGACCAGCCACAAGAAAGGCTACCCATTCGAGGTCGTCGTCACTGACGCGCCGAACCATCAGAGTGTGGTCCTTGCCGATCAGGTGAAGAGTCTCGATTGGAAAGTTCGAAAGGCGGTCAAGAAGGGGACAGCGCCGAGCGATGTTGTTGCAGAGACCCTGAGTAAGCTTCAAGCGCTTCTGTGAGGACCGTGGGGCCAATGGATCGTTTTTGTCCGGCACACGACATCCCGGAGTTCGACTGCACCGACTGCAGCAAAGTCGCCAAGATCCGTCAAGCTGCGGAGGCGGGGCGTGTCGAGCTCGCGTCCATGGTGTTGGTGGACACTTTGGAGGCGTACGTCGATGTCATCTTGAAGGCAATTGGATATCCTGAGGCACTCGTCACCGACCCTGGCCTCATCGGGACGCTCCCTTGACAGGGGCCTCGTGGGTCCTGTAGAGTGTACATAACGTATTAAGCCACGCCGACTGTCCTATTCTCTCGCGCCTCCCTTCCTTTCCCGCGCGTCTGATTCCCCGGTCTCCGCCGCTTCTACGCTGAGTCTTCGTCGGTGTCCGCCTCACCGCTCGTCCATATGTGGGCGTCGGTCGGCGTGAAACGGAGGCTTTCACCCACTGACCAAGGAGCACGTGATGAATCAGGAGCAGTTCGGACAATTCTGGGCTCAACTCAAGGCCCCGCTGAAAGCGAAATGGGACAAGATCACGGAGGAGGACCTCGTTGAGATTCACGGCGATCTTGCGAAGTTCGGCGGCGTGCTGCAGAAACGGTATGGAGAGATGCAGAAGGAACAGGTGAATACCTGGGCGAATCGCCGGTATTCTCATTGGACGGGCAACTACATCGGATACCAGGATCCTGCGCCTGCGTCATAACCGTCACGTGGCATGCCGTGTGAGGACGTCGGTTGCAGAAGGGGAGAGCCGCAATGAAAAAGATCGTCATCAATAAGAGCTATGAAGAGTTCTACGTGAGTCATAAGGCCTTCGTTCGGCTGCGTGAGCTCGGACAGCCGGACGCGCTGCAGGAAAGCGATCCGGGGGCCTACTGGCCCCTGGCGGCGCTGCCTCAGGAGCCCAGGTTGAATCGGTGTGGCGCGCTGATCCCACGGGACGACGAGAAGCTCGTGCGCGTCGTGGAAGAACTGCGAAGAGAAGCCAACGGGCATGCCGCCGAGTTGAAAGTCGTGTCGATTCCGGACGATGTGCAATGGGTCATCGTCAAGAGCGACGGGGTAGAGCACGTGAGCGAGATGCATCGCACGTGGAGTTAGGCGGCCAATCGGGGGATGTGTGACGGGAGCGTAGGGCATGAACGCTATCCGGCATGATCCCGCGAGGGCAGGTCTGAGTGGTGACTCGCTGGCCTTCTCGGAGATCTCTGAAACATGGGTTGACTCGATCCATAGGCCTTGCTAGCATTTGGCATGCGCCGGATGGCCACCCTCCTCGCCTTCTTGCTGCTCATCCTGACCTTCAATGCGTACGCCTGTGTCCTGCCGATACAAACCGCCACCCAGATGGATTGCTCCTCAGGGACGGATGACCAAGCCCGGCAGACGTGCGATGTCTTTCTTGAG
Organism: Nitrospira sp.; assembly: GCA_015903945.1. Classification (GTDB taxonomy): domain Bacteria; phylum Nitrospirota; class Nitrospiria; order Nitrospirales; family Nitrospiraceae; genus Nitrospira_D. The sequence goes on from JABMDL010000057.1 coordinate 3,678, forward strand.
GTAGGACCCCAATCCCAGTTCTCTCCCCACCAGGTTGTGAGCACCGTCAATCTTGAATGCGTGGTGCCCATTCAAGTGCCCGATACCTTCGTGCCTGGTTTTGAGCTCACACCACCACCGCTCGGTTCCGACACGCTCATTCATCGGTCGATCCCCACCACTGTGCTGAGGATTTGATACCCTCCTTCGGATTTCTGTGCGCCGATAGCAACGTAGATGCGAACAGGACGCCACGAAAGGGGGACTTATGTCATCGCTCAACACGATCAACAGAAGAACAGTGCTCTCTGCCGGTATGTCTCTGGTGGCCACCGGGGCTTCGTTTTTGTTTCTGCCGAAGAGTCATGCTGAATTTGTTGGCGGGCCAGATGGGCACTCTGTACCCATGCAAGGAGGGCATCATGCGGACGATGAGATGCGAGCGTGCATCCAGCTCTGCAGAGACTGCCATGAGATGTGCACGGAAACCATCGCACATTGTTTGAAACTGGGCGGGCGCCACGCGGCTCCCGAGCACATTCGCTTGTTGGTGGACTGCGCACAGATGTGCGCGACCACGGTCGAGTACATGCTGCGGGAGTCACCGTTTCACGATCGAGTCTGCCGCCTTTGTACTGAGCTGTGTAAACAGTGCGGTAAGGATTGCCTGCAAGTCGCAGGAGACGATCAGCTGCTCAAGCAGTGCGTCGAGATGTGTCGACGGTGTGCAGAATCCTGCGAGCGGATGGCGACCAAAGCGGCCGCATAGCCGTAACGCTTCTGTCGCTCATGCCGAGTCTGCGCGGGCTGCGGCCGTTGAACAGCCCGCGCAGGGTAAGCCAATCTGGGGGGCACGAATCAAAGCTAGGTTAAGGTAGTCTCTGGCGGCGAAAGCCAGAAAGGGAAGATTCGTTGACTCATCGGCCGGATTGCAGTGCAGTAGGCGCTATGCGAGAGTTGAGCTGAGTTAAGCTTTGGTGGGAGTGGGTCATGGTGAGGCAACGGCGGTGCGGGGATCCATTGTCAGATCGGCGCTCGCCAAGAAATATGAGCAATGTTTGGAGCTTAAGGCGACGACAAAGAGCGCTTGTTTCGTCGTATGGTCAAGACGTCTGAGGCGGTATGAACGGAACAAGAATTCTTTTTTCTTCAGCAAAAGATGAGTCATCAAGCCGGAATAGCTAGGGGCTCGCTGCGTTAGACTCGACTGGATCGTCTCTGAGGGCCCCTAGTTCAGTTTCTGCATAGGCAGTATGCAGTGAGCAACTTTCTTGAATCGGTCTTGTATCATGGACCTGAATGTTGCTAGGTTTGCAAATAGGCACCACCAAGGCCTCTAGGCAGTTGAATGTTCGGGTAAGGCTGGTTGGTGCACGGCAGGAAGCAAGTTTCTTGACTGTTAATCGCGAAGGGCCAGTGTGTGTAGAGATTTAATCCGCCGAACTTGCGGTGTTCAAGGAGGGGGAAATGCAGGACCGGGCCATCTTTCGGGGACTTAGTTTCGCCTCCTGGGCGGTGGGTCTTGTGGCCGTTGTTGCACTCTTGACGGGGTGCGATGCTATCCGCATTTACAACGGCTCAGGCAATGCTGTTGGGCTCTTAGTTGATGCACAAGGATCAAGCGGGGTGTTGAACGACCATTCCGTCATATCCACAGCAACATCGATTGGTTTCTCCAACTATACCGCGTCGCCCAACAGCAACGAAGTGATCGGGTTCACCAATGATCGGCCACCCAAGTATCTCGCCACCCCGTGGACAACCAGGCGAGACACGTTTGATCTCACGTTCCAGCCGTTGATTCGGATACCTGTTACGGTGTGGATTGTGCAAGGGCCATACGATCAGCAGCGTCTCCATGCCATCGAGGCGTGCATTCGAACCTCGGCTATCTGGCGCGCCGAACGAATGGGTGTGGAATTCGGACCGTTCGAAGTGCGAGATGCAACCGGGGATCCTGAAGCACCGGCTCACTATGCGTTCCCGAACGGTGATGTGGGTGACTCAGTGTGGAAACCATTGCGTGACGATATTGGATTCATTGCTGGCAGGTTGAACATCTATTGGGTCGATACGGTCAACGGTGGAACGGGCAGAGGCTGGTCGAATTTTGGCGCACAAATCGTGATGGGACGAAATACGGGGGATGAGCTCCTCTCTCATGAAATCGGGCACGCATTTAGCCTGACGCATACGGACGGAAACGTGAGCTTTGACGTGACCAACATTATGGCCAGCGCCAGTAACACTCGTCAGTACGTGACGGAGGGGCAACTCTTTCGCTCGCATCTGAACCCAACCTCCGTTTTGAATGCGTTGTACAATGCACGCCCAGGTGAGATGACGCGGACCTGTAGTTTTGGAGACATTGGACCGCTGTGCCCAGCCATCCAGAAACGCATCTGGGCCGATGGGAGCTTCCCGGCAAATTGAGGAAAGGTAGGGAACTATGAAAGGGATCTCGATCGTGGCCTGTGCGTTGCTTATCGCGGGACCGGTACTGGCCCAAACGGCGCAGGAACGTCGGGAATTCATGAAACTTCGCCCCGATGTGCAGATGCTGGTCACGATATGGTTGAACCAATCCTGCAGCGTCAAGGAGCAGCAGAAAATTGCGACTCAGCTAGGGGAACTCGGCGTTGTGTTGGAGCCTGTATTTTGGGAGGCCTATCGACTAGGACCTGCCGAGACAGAGGTAAGAGAACTGCAGGTGGAATTCCGAATGCGCTACGTGGACCGACAACGCTATCTTCAAGAGGTTGGTGAGCGGCTCTTTGACAAGGAACAACTTCAGGAGTTGCTGAAAACAACAGAACAGCAATATGTTCAGCGGGAGACAGGTCAGTACTTCAGCAGATACAAAGCTGCAGCGTTGGCTGGCATCGGAGTGGTCGGCCGTATCAGCTCTGAGCTGGAAACTATTGCTAAGGATATGGATAGTCCTGTTCAAGGTGCCGCTCAAGAGGCCATAAAGGCAATCGCGGAGAGCCAGCAACGCCGTTGAATGCCGTCCAATGTAGAAGGGACGAAGGGAAGTCGTCCCCTGCCCAACTGACCATGGTGTCGGCTATGAGAAACCTCAGGCGGCTTTCGCGCGTTTCTGGAGCTGCCCTTTCGCCGCCGCGACGACGTTGGCTACCGTGAACCCAAATTTCTTTTGAAGTTCCTTGAGAGGAGCCGAGGCACCAAACGATGTCATGCCGATGACCTCGCCGGTCAGCCCGGCATAGCGAGCCCACCCAAAGGTCGACGCCTGTTCCACGCAGACCCGGGCCGTCACGTTCGGCGGAATCACGCTGTCGCGATAGGCTTGCGGCTGATGCTCGAACAATTCCCATGACGGCATGCTCACCACGCGGGCCGTGATCCCTTCCGTCTTCAACTGCTCCGCTGCCTCAAGGCAGAGCGAGACTTCACTGCCACTGGCGAGTAACAGCAACTCCGGTTTTCCTCCGGGCATATCGGTCAACACGTACGCACCTTTTGCCAGCCCGGATGCGGCTGCATATTTTGCCCGGTCGATCGTGGGAAGGGCCTGTCTGGTCAGGATCAACGCCACCGGTTCATGTTTCAACTGCATGATGACGCGCCAGGCTTCTGTGACTTCATTGGCATCCGCCGGTCGTAGGACGATGAGATTGGGAATGGCCCGCAATGAGGCGAGCTGTTCAATCGGCTGGTGTGTGGGGCCATCCTCGCCGACCCCGATCGAATCATGCGTGAAGATGTGGATGACGGGAATTTCCATCAGCGCGCTCAATCGGATCGCACCCCGGCTGTAATCGCTGAAGATCAGGAAGCCGGAGCCGTAGGGGCGCACTTTAGAGAGGGAGAGTCCGTTCAACACGGAGCTCATCGCATGTTCCCGGACGCCGAAATGCAGGTTGCGGCCGCCGCGATCCTTCGCAGTGAAATCGCCGGCTCCCTCGAAGGTCAAGCGGGTCTTCGTCGATGGAGCGAGGTCTGCTGATCCTCCTAACAGCCAGGGGACGCTCTTTGCCAGAGCGTTGAGGACTTTGGCCGAGGCATCTCGACCAGCCACCCCCTTGGTATCGGGAGGGAATACGGGAAGATCCTTGTCCCACCCCTCAGGCAGTTGGCGCTGCTGCATCTGCAAGAGATGATCGGCGAGCTGGGGGAATTGGCGTTGGTAGTGCTCAAACTTTGCCATCCAGGCTGCGCGTGCCTCCCGTCCGCGTCTACCCATGCCTTGCTGAAAATGCTCGCGGACACCGTTCGGAACCAGGAACTTGTCATGCTCGGGCCAACCGTAATTGCGTTTCGTCAACCGGATCTCTTCCTCGCCCAGGGGTTCGCCGTGCGCGGCGTGGGTGTCTTGCTTATTGGGAGAACCATACGCGATATGGCTATCGACGATGATCAGCGTCGGTCGCCCCGTTTCCCGTTTGAATGTGGTCAAGGCCCGTTCGAGCATGTCGAGATCGTTGGCGTCGCCGACTCGGGTCACGTTCCATCCGTATCCGATGAACCGCGTAGCCACGTCTTCGCTGAAGGCCCAGTCTGTGTGCCCTTCGATGGTGATTTTATTGTTGTCGTAGATCCAGCAGAGGTTGGAGAGTTTCAAGTGCGCCGCCAGGGATGCGGCTTCTGCTGAGACGCCTTCCATCATGCAGCCGTCGCCGCACAACGCATAGACGTCGTAGTCGAACAGGTCGAACCCCGGGCGATTGAAGTAGTGGCCTTGCCACTGGGCGGCGATCACCATCCCGACGCTGGTGGCGATTCCTTGTCCGAGCGGACCCGTCGTCGTCTCCACGCCGGACGTCCAGCGGTATTCCGGGTGTCCGGCGCACTTGCTGTTCAGTTGGCGGAAGTGTTTGAGGTCATCCAGTTGCACCGAGAGTTCGCCCAGCCGTTCATACTGGGGATTTACGGCCTTCACCCCGGTCAAATGCAGCAGGGAGTAGAGGAGCATGGAGGCGTGTCCCATCGATAGGACGAACCGGTCTCGATTCGGCCAAATCGGATCTTCCGGATCAAATCGGAGGATTCGCTGCCAGAGACAGTAGGCGACCGGGGCCATAGCCATCGGTGTCCCCGGGTGGCCTGAATTGGCCTGTTGCACGGCATCCATCGACAGGGTGCGGATCGTGTTGATACAGGTCTGATCGAGTTGGGCGGTGGTCACCATGGCCCCCTTTCCGGCGCTGTGGTCCTGGAGCAAGACTGTCAGTGGTCCTCTTCAGTAATGATGTCGGTCGTTTCGAGAGAGGGCTTGAGCGGTGGCGTGACGGAGGGTAACGGAAACGAGGCGGTGAGCGCAGATGATCACCACCTTCGATGTCGGGCTTGCACCGCATGAGCAGTAGATTTGTGAAATGTTTTGCGCTTCGTGCTGTTCCGGCATACGGTCACAGGTGTGCCGTTGTCTGCCTCGCCTCCTCAATGGCAACAGCGGTCGCTGGGTGAACGGGACATGTTGAGAAGCCTCAGGTGCGCGATACGAGCCGTCTTATGGTGGAGGTGTGTATGACGATCGGACATCGGTGGACGCGTATGCTGTCGATAGTCGTCCTCATAAGTGGGGTGGCTGGTTGTCAACGCGAGAATCCAGTCGAGAAGTCGCAGGCCCCTCAGCCGTCTCCATCCGTCGTTGAGCAAGCGGTCCGCCAATCCGTGGATGCCATCCAGACGCCGATGGACAAGGCCCGCGGGGTGGAAGGAACGTTGCAAGATGCGGCGGCCCGCACGGCCGGTCGAGTTCAGGAAGGAACGGAGTAGCAGGGGCCGTGGAACGAGAGCCGGGTGTCGTGGCGAACGTGGCCCCTGCGACTCACCCACCGGTGATCTTGAGGCCCTGTTCCCACCCGGAGAGAATTGCTTGCTGGTGTTGGCTCCACTGCCCCATGACACCCTCATTCCAGTTGTGGCGTGCCTGAGGTTCGACGCTCTTCCAGCCCATTTTCTGGTTGTCGGGATCAAGGGCGAGGTCAAATCCATATTTATAGGCCATCCGGTAATGATGATACTCGAACCCTGATGCGGCGTAGTGCGATTGGTAGTGGGCTTTAAAGAGGGATTCGTTGCTCGCAAATTTATCGGGCTCTCGGTGCGAGGGCAGGTTGTAGCTTTCTTGCGCCATGATCTGAAGATGGTTGGTCCTGAAGTGTTCGGCAGGCGTGAGACGAATGACGAGCCAAACTACAGGAATTACGAGGATGAGGAACCGAACCGCATTCGTGGAGTTCATGAGGACCTCCAGGCAGGCACCATATGATAATCCGGTAGGCTGCGGACTGCCAGACTGATGTGGAGGGTCGGGACAGTCATGGCCTGTTGATTCATGGGCGGCTCTGATCCTAAGATGACCGGCAGGGGGACGCGGAACGAAAGGATGGCCATGAGAAAGCATGTCGCAATTGTCCTACTGCTGACGCTCCTTCAGAGTGGGCTCGCTTACGGGGGCTGGGTGTCGCTTGGAGGAGACCCAAAAGCCGGGATGACGATCTATGTCGATGCCTCGACGATCAGCCGAAACGGCGATCAACGAGCCTTGTGGGTCCTCTACGATTTCAAGACAGCGCAGAGCAAGGAGGGAGGGGTCTCGTTCCAGTCGGCCAAAATGCAACGGGAATACGATTGTGGGAAACGACTCACGAGGCTCCTCACGATCTTGCATTATGCCGGTGCGATGGAGAGCGGGAAAATGGTCCTGGAGAGCAAACCCTCCAATCAGGAATGGGCGCCTATTGGCCAACCGGAGTCGGGGACGATTGCCAAAGATCTCTGGACTCTTGCCTGTAGCGAACAATGAGTGTTCGTGGTTGCCCCAACCGACTGCCTCACGGAGCCGAGGCTAGCTCTCTGGACGAGTCGCACTCAGTTCTTTCAGGAGAAACGTCCGGACCTTCTCGCGGGCATTACGCGAAGGTTGTCCTGCCTGGCCCTGTTCCCGCCACGCTCAACTTCAAGGGATCCTGCGTGTTGCCCGGTTGTCCCTCCGTGTAGTACTCAATTCCCAGTCACTCTGTGCCAAAGCGCCACCCCTCTTTAGGGGGGGATTCTTTACCAATGTAGAGTTGGCGGTCGTTCGCAGGGGAGCCTAGTATCTTCCCGGTATGCGAGCGGGAGCCCAGGAGAAAGGAGGTATCTGGGTAAAGGACTACGCAGCGTTGAGAAATCCAGCTTAGGTTTCGGCAGAGCACACGGCACTAGTCCGAGGGTTCTTATCTTGCCACGAGTGCATCTTGAGCAACACACGATCTACTTCTCGATAGTAAAAGGAGATACAGATATGACACGGAAATTAGTCATGCTACTCGGTTTGGGTTTGGTCCTCTCCAGCAGCCCCGCCATGGCTGCTTCGATTTCAAATCTCAGCGGCCAGTCGTGTGGTGCTGCCGACGGCACCTGGCACTTTGTCAACAATCAAACGGGTGGTGCGGCGGCAGGAACCCTGACCGCGACGTGGGCCTCGGGAGATACCTGCACAACCACGGCTTCGGCGGTGAACAAATCAACCCAGCATTTCTACTGCACTGCGTCTGGGGCGCTCACAGGGGCGTCTACGAATCTTCCGGGCAAGCTAGTGTTGTCCGATTTCAGCTGCGAAACCAGCAAGTGTACGCCGGATCCCAAAGGTGAGATCTGTGGCGACAAGATCGACAATGACTGTGACGGCAAGATCGACGAAGACTGCAAGCCGTAGTAATGCCACGTCCATGCTGCGCGAGCCGCCAATGCGGCTCGCGCGGTTTCAGTGTTTGTTGAGTTAGGGCGCGCCCTGCAGATAGGGCAAGCTCTGTAATGCTAACGAGGAGAACCCCGCCTATGCGTAAGACATGCCCTCATGTTCGCACGATGGTGTTTGGCGCCGTGATTGCGAGCGGCGTCTTGTTCGCCACCGGTGCCGCCGCCCAGACGGCGCTCCCACCGAATCTGAAGCCGTTGCCGGCCTCCAACTTTTCGCTGATCACCGACACGACGGGTGATAGCACCCTTCGTTTTAGCACGACGAGCTGGAATAAGGGCACCGGCCCGTTGCAGCTCGAGGCCGGTTCCGTCGATACGGGCTCGGGGAAACAGCAGGTATACCAACGCATCTTCAATGCTGACGGCACATCGTCCCGCTTCTTTGCGGGATGGTTTCAATGGCACGTCGGACACAATCATTTCCACTTTGACGATTATGCGATCTATGAGCTGCAACCGGTCGATGCGCCTGGCGGATCCGCGCGTACAGGCCAGAAGACAACCTTCTGCATCATGGATACGACGAAGATCGATGGGTCGTTGCCCGGTGCGCCATCTTCAGCAGGGTATAGCTCCTGTGGCAATACGATCCAGGGCATGTCGGTGGGCTGGGGCGATACGTATGGCAGCTCGCTCCCTGGCCAGGAGATCGACTTTACCGACAATGCCGATGGGATCTACTCACTGAAGATCATCATCGATCCGAACAAAGTCATTGTGGAGAGCGATGAGAACGATAATGAGTCCTGCGCGTTGCTCGACATCAGGAAGCCGAGTACGGTGAGGGTGCTGGATAGCAGCGGCAGTTGTTCCACAGTGGCGTCGATTGCACCCAATACTGCGTCGAGAGGCACGTCGGTGCAGGTGACCATCACGGGCTATGGGTTCACGCCGGGCATGACCGTCACCTTCGAGGGCGGCACTGGCCCGCGTCCGGTGGCCAGCAATGTGGTGTTAAGCTCGAACACGGAGTCGGAAGACATGATCACGGCGACGGTCACCGTGCCATACAAGAAACAGCTGGGCCGAAGACCGGTGTGGGATGTCCGTGTCGGTTCTGGCGGGGTGTTGCGCCAAGCCTTTACGGTCACCCCGTGATCCTGCATTGTGAGCAAGGTGCCCGTCATAGCAACTGGTGGGGTTGGTTCAGGCCTGGATGGGGGCGGCTTCAGCCGCCCCCATCGGCCTCGATCTCTAACACAAGGGGGATCATGAGATCACATAGGCGGTTCAGTGTGCTGATGATGGTAGTTTGTTTTGCGGCATGCTTGTCCGGTGCGGTTGTGCTGGCGGAGACGGGGACAAACGACCCCGGAGTTCTGCGTCAGGAACTGGATGCAGTCAAGACGGATCTGGAGGCGATCAAGAAGCAGTTGGGCGAAATTCAAAATCAGCTTGCACAGCGTCAGGCTCCGTCGCCGGCCGCCGGCCCTGTGACCATGAGTGTGGGCGATGGGCCGGCGCTCGGCCATACCGACGCGCCGATTACGATCGTCGAGTTTTCAGATTACCAGTGTCCATTTTGCAAGCGACATTCCACGAGCACGCTTGCGGCGCTCAAGGCGAGTTACATCGACACGGGCAAGGTTCGATACGTCTTTCGAGATTTTCCACTCGATTCCATCCATCCCTACGCGCGCAAAGCGGCGGAAGAAG